>NZ_JBITJA010000001.1:0-250161 GCF_044459545.1 Micromonospora sp. NPDC050276
TACCCGAGCCGGTGGTGGCCGACCACGGACCCGTCCGGACACGGTGCTGGCCGATAAGGCGTACACGTCCAAGGCCAACCGAGCCCACCTGCGATACCGCGGCATCCGAGCGTGTATCCCCAGCAAGAGTGATCAAGACGCGCACCGCAAGGCCAAGGGGTCAAAAGGCGGGCGTCCGCCCGCCTTCGACCCCGAGCTCTACCGCCTGCGTCACGCCGTGGAGTGCGGCATCAACCAGCTCAAACAACACCGCGCCATGGCCACCCGCTACGACAAACTCGCCGTTCGCTACGAAGCCACCCTCACCATCGCCGCCATCAACCAATGGCTTCGCGCCCTACGAAACACGGCCTAGGGGCGGTGGGGCCAGTCGGTGAGGATCTCCGCTACCGCTAGGACGTCCCGCTCCGGGTCTGGTGCCGGGGTCGGCCGATCGACCGGCGTGCGGCCGAAGCGGGGCGCGGGAGCCGGTTGGATCTCGCCGCCCACCTCGACGAACGTGCCCCGGGCAGCGTTGTGCGGGTGCTGATGCGCCTCGCCCGGGGCGAGCACCGGCGCGACACAGGCGTCCAGGTCGGCGAAGACCGCCGTCCACTCGTCCCGGGTCCGTTCGGCGAACCGCTCGGTGAACCGGCGGCGCAACTCGTCCCAGCCACTCGGGTCGTACTGGGCGGGCAGGTCCGGGTCGTCGGCCAGGTCGAGGCCGGTGAGCAGGACGGCGTAGAAGGCCGGTTCCATCGCGCCGACGGCCATGAACCCACCGTCGGCGGTGACGTACGTGTCGTAGAACGGCGCCCCGCCATCGAACATGTTGCGCCCACGCGGCGCGGCCCACAGGCCGGCGCCGAGCAGCCCGTGCAGGAACGAGGTGAGCAGCGCCGAGCCGTCCACCATCGCCGCGTCGACCACCTGGCCGAGACCGGAGCGCTCCCGTTCCAGCAGCGCGGCCAGCACACCGACGGCGAGCAGCATGCCGCCGCCACCGAAGTCGCCGAGCAGGTTCATCGGCGCGTACGGGCGTTCGCCGGCCCGGCCCAGTGGCTCCAACGCCCCGGCCACCGCGATGTAGTCGATGTCGTGCCCGGCGCGGGCCGCCAGCGGCCCGTCCTGACCCCAGCCGGTCATCCGCGCGTACACCAGTCGGGGGTTGCGGGCCTGGCACACCTCCGGTCCGAAGCCGAGCCGTTCGGCCACCCCGGGCCGGTACGCCTCGACCAGCACGTCCGCGCGCTCGACGAGGCGCAGCAGGTCCGCCATCCCGGCCGGAGACTTCAAGTCCAGCGCGGTGACCCGCCGGCCGCGCTGCAACGGGCCGCTGGTCGGCGCGGCCAACCGGCCCGCACCCGGGGCGCCCGGCCGGTCCACCCGCACCACGTCCGCGCCGAGGTCGGCGAGCACCATGCAGCCGAACGGTGCCGGGGCGAGGCTGGCCAGTTCGACCACCCGTACCCCGGCGAGCGGTCCGCCGCGCGCCGCCGTCACGCGACGCCGACCGGGTCGGTGGGACGGGTGGCGAAGCCACGCAACGCGTCGATCAGACCGACGACCAGGGAGATCGGCTTGACCCCGTGCAGCGCGCCGGTGGCCCGGCCGCGTCCGCGCGGGGTGCGGACCGCGTCGTAGACGTACGCCTCAGAGGGCACGGGCGATCAACTCCTTCATGATCTCGTTGGTGCCGCCGTAGATCTTCTGAACGCGGGCGTCGGCGTACATCCGGGCGATCGGGTACTCCGTCGTGTAGCCGTAGCCGCCGAAGAGTTGAAGGCACCGGTCGACGACCTCGCACTGCCCGTCGGTGAGCCAGGACTTCGCCATCGCCGCGGTGGTCACGTCCAGGTCGCCGCGCGTGTGCCGGACGATGCAGTCGTCCAGGAAGACCCGGCTGACCCGGGTGCGGGTTGCGCACTCGGCGAGCACCATCCGGGTGTTCTGGTGACCCATCAGGGTCTTACCGAAGGCGGTGCGCTCCTTGGCGTACGCGACGGTCAGCGCGACCGCCCGTTCCATGGCCGCGACCGCGCCGACGCCGATGACCAGCCGTTCCTGCGGCAACTGCTGCATCAGTTGGATGAAGCCCAGCCCTTCGGCCCCGCCGAGCAGGTTGGCCGCCGGGACCCGGAACTCGTCGAAGAACAGCTCCGCCGTGTCGTTGGCGTGCAGGCCGATCTTGGACAGCAGTCGGCCCCGGCGGAAGCCCTCCGGCTCGCCACCCACCTCGCAGACCAGCAGCGAGACACCGGCTGCCCGCTGCTCGGGGTCGGTCTTCACCGCCACGATGATCAGATCGGCCAGGCCGCCGTTGGTGATGAACGTCTTCGCGCCGCTGACCAGATAGTCGTCCCCGTCGCGGACCGCCCGGGTACGCATCGCCTGAAGATCGGAACCGCCGTCCGGCTCGGTCATCGCGATGGCGCCGACCAGCTCACCGCTGCACAGGCCGGGCAGCCAGCGCCGTTTCTGCTCCTCGCTGCCGTAGGCCACCAGGTAGCCGGTGACGATGCCACTGTGCACGGCCAGCCCGAGACTGCTCTCCCCGGTGGACGCCTGCTCGTGCAGCAGCACCGCCTCGTGGGTGAACCCACCGCCGCCACCGCCGTACTCCTGCGGGACCGACAGGCCGAGCAGCCCCAGCTCACCGGCGCGCCGGTAGTGCTCGCGGTCCGGATGGCCCTGTGCCGACAGGCGCTCGGCGTGTGGCAACACCTCCTTGGTGAAGAAGGTGCGGGCCAGGTCGGCGAGGTCGTCGTGCTCCGGCTCGCGCCAGGGCGAGGGGGAACCGTCGGGCGGAGGCGTCGGCATGAGCACCACCCTCGCGCCCTGTTGGCGGCATGTCAATAAGCCGTGATGAGATGCGAGGCCGCGGCCGTCGGGGCGTCTGTGGAGGTCAGGCGTGAGGATGGCTGAGCGGCGCTGCGGGGTCCTTGTGTGCGCCTGCTCCCTGTAGAGCTGCCCCAATGGTGGGGCGCGGACATTCCGCGTTGATCGACTCCGGTTTCTTGAACGCGGGCTATCCGTGAACGATGGATACCCCGACTTCAGGAGAGTCGAGTCGATCAAGCCGCGCCAGGGGTCTGGGCTGAGTGCGGCGCGACTGAGCGAGGATCGTGCCATGAGAACCGCGCCTCCGGCCCTGCTCGACGGAGCCCGGGTCACGATGTTCGCCAACCTGGTGCCAGGGCAGTTGCCGACCGGCGCGACGCGCCACTCCGTCGGCAACTTCGCAGAGGCTGTCGCCCATCTCGCGATAGCCCGCTACGACGAGGCCGCCACAGAGTTCTACCTCTTCTACTGCACCAACGACTGGGAAGTCGTGACAGACACCTGGCATCCAACGGAGATGGACGCTGTCGCCCAGGCGGAGGTCGAATTCTGGGACGTGACGTTCATGTCGATGGCGGCAGGCGGCCACGGGGGCCGGGAGGCATAGCGTCCGGCTGTCTTGAACAGCCTCGCCGCTGAGTGATGGCCGAGCCGAAGGGCTACTCGGCCTCGTCGCCGTCGGTCGGGCGCGCAACCTGGGCCGCCACGTGCTCCGGCGACGTCAGGGCCTGCGGTGATCAAGTGATGAGAAGTAGGTCAGAAACGGCTCTGGCACCTCCTTCTCATCACTTGATCAAGGTGGGGCGGTGGTTGACGCTAAGCCTGGCGCGGTGAGCTGCCGATAGGGTCGGGCAGATGAGTGTCGAGACGGCTCCGCGCCGCCGCCGGTTGGAGCCGGACGCCCGGCGTGGGCAGATCCTGGCCTGCGCGGTCCGGCTGTTCGGCGAACGTCCATATGCGGAGGTGTCGACCACCGACGTCGCCCGTGCGGCGGGCGTCGCCCGGGGGCTGGTCAACCACTACTTCGGTGCGAAGAAGGACCTCTACCTGGAGGTCGTCCGGGTGATGGTGACCATCCCCGAGGTCGCCCTGGAGCGGCTGCCCAAGGGTGATCTGCGGACCCGGGTCGACGCCAGTGTCACCTGGTTCCTCGACGTGGTGTCCCGGCACAGCACCTCGTGGCTGGCGGCGGTCACCGCACGGGGGATGGGTGGCGACGCCGACGTGGAGCGGGTGCTCGCCGAGGCCGAGGAGGTCGCCGCGGACCGGATGCTGGTCGCCGTCGGGCTGGCGGACGAGGCCGAGGGTCGCGAGGAGTTGCGCGGGATGGTTCGTGCGTACGGCGGGCTGGCCACCTCGACCGCCCGCGAATGGCTCCAGCGCGGCGCGTTGACCCGCGCCCAGGTGCACCTGCTGCTCACCACGACCCTGTTGACCATCGTCGAACAGGTCATCCCCCAGGTCATCGCCGCTGATGACCCGGCCCGCCCACCCGGCCGCGCCTGCCGGCTGGGGCGTGGCACGGGCGGGTGACACAGGCCACGGGCAAACGGCATCGCTGAAATAGGCGTAGCGGTTATGGTTATTTCAGCGGTCGGCGGGTGCCCACCCGTGGCAAGCGGACGATCGCGTCGCTGAGGAGGCCACATGACCACATCCGCCCTGTCTTACGAGGTCTTCGTCTCGGACGGTCCGGTGCGGGCGGGGGATCAGCGCATGCCGGACGGCTCACGGATCCACTGGAACCCGATCTCGTCCACGTTGATCTTCGGGGCCGAGGAGGCCCTCCTCGTGGATCCGCCGTTCACCCACGAGCAGATCGCGAAGGTGGGCGACTGGATCGCCCAGTCGGGTAAGCGGCTGACGTACATCTACGCCACCCACGGGCACGGCGACCACTGGTTCGGCGCCGCCGAGCTGGTCAAGCGCTTCCCCGGCGCCGTCACCTACGCGACGCCCGGCACCATCGAGGTCATGCACCAGCAGGCCACCGTCGGCCGCAGCGAGTTGTTCGACCGAATCTTCCCCGGCCTGATCCCGGAAACGTCGGTCGACGCCGTGCCCGTGCCGGCCGAAGGGTTCCTGCTCGAGGGCAATCTCATCCAGCCCGTCGAGACCGGGCACACCGACACCGACCAGACCACTGTTCTGCACGTCCCGTCGATCGGCCTGGTGGTCGCCGGTGACGTCGTCTACAACGGGGTTCACCAGTACATCGTGGAAACGGTCAACGGGGGCCTGCGGCAGTGGATCGACGCCCTCGACCGTGTCGAGGCGCTCGCTCCCCGCGCAGTCGTCGCCGGCCACAAGAATCGGGACCTTCCCGACGACCCGGCAAGCATCGACCAGACCCGGAAGTACCTGCTGAACGTCGAGCGGCTGCTGACCGAGAAGCCGACCGCCCGCGAGTTCTTCGACGAGATGATCAGGCTCTACCCAGACTGGGTGAATCCGGGACCGGCGTGGTACGGGGCCCTCGCCCTACTCGGGAAGTGACCCGATGACGCCCTCGATCCCCGACCACGCGGCAGCCGTGGCGATGTCGCCCTGGCTCGCCACCGCGAGATACCACCTCGACCCGGCCCCAGGCGGCCTCGGGCTCGTTCAGGATCTGCTCAATACGATCTCGGCCGGCGTGCCACGGCAGCCGGACCTCCTGAACGATCTGGACAGCGCCGCGGAGTGGGCACAGCAGGCCGTCGCCCAGTGGTCGGCGGCCACTGGGCGGCCAGCACCCGACGTCACGCTCGACCCTGCGGGGCTCCGGGAACTACGGATCTTTCGCGACGAGTTGCTGGACGAGATCGAGGCCAGGCTGCACGCCACGCCTGAATCCGGACAACCCGCCACGGGTACGGCGACCCAGGCTCTGACCGGATCTCGTACCGCCGGTGCCACGCTTCGGCTCGATGAAGACGGGTCCGTCCAGCTCGAACCCGCCGGAGCCGGGGCCGAACTGCTGGTGTCGCTCGTCCTCGCCGCGCTGTTCGAGGCGCAACTCGCCGACGTCGCACGGCGGATCAAGACCTGCCGCAACCCCCGCTGCCGGGTGGCGTTCTACGACCGCTCGCGCAACAACAGTGGGGTCTGGCACTCCGTACGCGTCTGCGGGCACCCGACCAACCTGCGCGCCCACCGCGCCCGCCAGCGGCAGGCGGACTGACCCGGGGCCTGGCTGATCAGGCGGCCCGGCGTTCGTCGGCCTGGCCGCTGCGGGTGGACCGACCGGTCTGCGCTGCC
This sequence comes from Micromonospora sp. NPDC050276, assembly GCF_044459545.1. Lineage (NCBI taxonomy): Bacteria > Bacillati > Actinomycetota > Actinomycetes > Micromonosporales > Micromonosporaceae > Micromonospora > Micromonospora sp. NPDC050276. The sequence continues at coordinate 6,061 of NZ_JBITJA010000001.1, forward strand.
GGGGCGGCGAACCCGTCGGCGGCCTGCGCTGGATAGGACTCGGCGCGCACCACCCGCAGTGGCCCCTCCACCTCGTCGGCGCCGAACCGCCAGCGGGACGATGTCGGCTGCCGCTGCGGTGCGGGCCCACCGGGGCGTAGACCAGGCCGGGACAGCAGCACCGTGATCAGGTAGCCGACCACCAGGAAGCCATGGCTGATCAGCCGTTCCCCGCCCACCGAGCCGGTGGCCAGGTCATTGACCGAGAGCAGCAGCAACGTACCGACGAACGCGCTGAGCATCGGCAGCAGCCCGGCGGGCGGACTGCGGCGCACCGCCACGAAGAGGAAGCCGGCGCCGACGGCCACGTTCCACGCGGCCGACTCGTGCCACAGGTGCTGACCGGTGGGGTGCAGGTGGTCGGCGGTCGCGCCTCTGCCCACCTGGGCCAGGCCGAGCACCAGTTGCACCGCGCCGAGCAGCCCGAGCGCCGATCGCAGGCCGGTGACCAGCGGGCCGCGTCCGCGCGCCTTCCGCAGGCCGGCGACGAGCGGGCCACGTCCGGTCCGGAGCCGCCACCGCGACCGGCGGGCCGGGGCCGCGCTGGCGGCGGCCAGGATCGCCGCCGTCCGGTCGGGCACGTCAACCACCAATCGGGTACGGATCCGACGGGTCACCGCGGTCGCCGCCGTGAACCAGGCCCGGCATTCGGCACATCCGTCGAGGTGCCCCTGCGCCGCCGTCAGTTCGGCGGCGGTCTCCTCCCCGTCCATCTGCGCGGACAGGACCTCCCGCCACTGCTCACACCCCATGTACCGGTAGTCGCTCCGGCGGCCGCTCCGGTTCCCGGCGACCGTGACGGGTTGTGGAATACTCGCCGGACCATGACGCGCTACGGCCTGCTGATCCTGCCCGCAACCAACCGGGTGTACGCCCGCGCCGCCGTCGACCTCACCCGGGCCGAGCTGGAGATCTTCGGCCGCTCGGCGCTCGATGGTCGGATCGGCGAGCTGGACACCGAGGTCGTTGGCGGAGCGTCCTACGTCACCTTCAGTGGCGATGGGCTGACCGAGCGGGACCTGGCCGTCCTGGGCAACCTCTCCGCCGGGTACGCGCTCTTCGAGATCGTGGGTGAGCTGCTGCGGCCGATCGAGTGGAGCCGACTGGACCGCTACGACGACGACCTGCTCACCATCCAGAAGTACCCGGGCAAGACCAATGAGCAGTTCACCAAGTTGCTGCTCAACGTCACCCTGCTCGCCTCGGACTGGGCCACCGAGATGACCAGCCGCCGGTTTCGGGTGCTCGACCCGCTCTGTGGTCGGGGCACCACCCTCAACCAGGCGCTGATGTACGGCTTCGACGCCGCCGGAATCGAGCGCGACCAGAAGGACGTCGAGGCGTACCGGGCGTTCATCACCACCTGGCTGAAGCAGAAGCGGGTCAAGCACCGGGTGCTGGAGTCGGGGCCGGTGCGGCGGGAGCGCAAGGTGGTCGGCCGGCGGGTACGGATCGAGTTGGCGCCGACCCGCGAGGAGCACAAGGCCGGCCAGACGCAGTTGCTGGACGTGGTCAACGCGGACACGGCCCGCTCGGCGGAGTTCTTCCGCCCGGAGACCGTGGACCTGGTCGTCGCCGACGCCCCGTACGGCGTGCAGCACGGCAGTCGTACCGCCGGGCAGGGGTTGACCCGCGACCCGCTGGCGCTGCTCGCGGACGCCGCGCCGGTCTGGGCGCGGTTGTTGCGTCCCGGCGGTGCGCTCGGTGTCTCCTGGAACACCCACGTCGCCAGCCGGGACGACGCGGCGGCGGCGTTGGCCGACGCCGGCCTGACCGTGGTCGACTCCGAGCCCTACCGCGCGCTGCGGCACCGGGTGGACCAGTCGATCATGCGGGACGTGCTGGTGGCCCGCCGCCCGGCCTGACCCGGCCGCGCACCTCCGCCGCACCCCGCCCCGCCACCGCCCCGATCGCGGGCCTGTGCCGTATTTCACCTGTTCAGGGTGCGGGTGTGAAAACCACGTCAAGAAACGGTTCGCCTCCGTCATGGTCGCGTTATGACCCCTGCCGCCCGGCGGGTGGTGGGGCTTTGATTGCCCGGCGCGACCGGTAGGCGGTCGCGACGAACCTTTCCGGTACGAGGAGTCAGCGTGTCTGACGTGGTGTTCGTGATCCTGACGGTGGCGCTGTTCGCAGTGCTCGCCCTGGTGGTCCGGGCGGTGGAGAAGCTGTGAACGCGGTCAACGCCGTCGGTTTGGTGCTCGCGATCGTCCTGGGCGCGTTCCTGGTGTTCGCCCTGTTGTTTCCGGAGCGCTTCTGATGACCATGACAACAGCGGGCGTCATCTTCGTGCTGACGCTGGTGGCCGCCCTGGTCGCGGTCCACAAGCCGTTCGGCGACTACATGTTCCGGGCGGTGTCCGGCACCAGACAGTCGCGGGTCGAGCGGGGCATCTACCGACTCGTCGGGGTCAACCCGGCCGCCGAGCAGACCTGGGGCGTGTACGCCCGCAGCGTGCTGGCGTTCTCCGCGGTCTCGATCCTGTTCCTGTACCTGTTCCAGCGGGTGCAGAACCACCTGTGGCTGTCCCTCGGCCTGGACCCGGTGATGACCCACGGTGCGTGGAACACCGCCGTGTCGTTCGTGACCAACACCAACTGGCAGTGGTACTCGGGTGAGTCGACGATGGGCCACCTGGTGCAGATGGCCGGCCTGGCCGTGCAGAACTTCACCTCGGCGGCGGTCGGCATCGCGGTGGCGGTCGCGCTGGTGCGCGGCTTCGCCCGCAGCCGCACCGGGCAGCTCGGCAACTTCTGGGTCGACCTGACCCGGATCGTGCTGCGCATCCTGCTGCCGATCGCGGTGCTCGGCGCCGTCGTGCTGATGATCGGCGGGGTGGTGCAGAACCTGTCCGCCGGCACCGACGTGAGCACGCTGACCGGCGGCACCCAGACCATCACCGGTGGTCCGGTCGCCAGCCAGGAAGTGATCAAGGAGCTGGGCACCAACGGTGGCGGCTTCTACAACGTCAACAGCGCGCACCCGTTCGAGAACCCCACCACCTGGACGAACTGGCTGGAGATCTTCCTGCTCCTGCTGATCCCGTTCAGCCTGCCCCGGGTCTTCGGCCGGATGGTCGGGCAGAACCGGCAGGGCTACGCCATCGCCGCGGTGATGGGCATCCTCGCGTTCGCCAGCATCGCGATCACCAACGCCTTCGAATTGGCCGGCCACGGCACGGTGCCGCAGGCCGTCGGTGCGGCGATGGAGGGCAAGGAGGTGCGGTTCGACGTCTCGAACTCGGCCACCTTCGCCGCCGCCACCACGCTCACCTCGACCGGTGCGGTCAACTCGTTCCACGACTCGTTCACCTCGCTCGGCGGCATGATGGCCATGGTCAACATGATGTTCGGCGAGGTCGCGCCGGGCGGCACCGGTTCCGGTCTCTACGGCCTGCTCATCCTCGCGGTGATCACGGTCTTCGTGGCCGGGCTGATGGTCGGCCGTACCCCCGAGTACCTGGGCAAGAAGATCGGGTCGCGCGAGATCAAGTTCGCCTCGCTCTACTTCCTGATCACGCCGATCCTGGTGCTCGTCGGTACGGCGGCGGCGTTCGCCACCGGCAACAACTCCACCGCGCTCAACGTCGGCCCGCACGGCCTCTCCGAGGTGCTGTACGCGTTCACCTCGGCCAGCAACAACAACGGCTCCGCCTTCGCCGGCATCACGGTCAACACGGCCTGGTGGAACACCGCGCTCGGGTTGTGCATGCTGCTGGGCCGGTTCCTGCCGATCATCTTCGTGCTCGCGTTGGCCGGCTCGCTGGCCCGCCAGGCACCCACCCCCGCGTCCGAGGGCACCCTGCCGACCCACCGACCGCTGTTCATCGGGATGGTCGTCGGCGTCACGGTGGTCCTCGTCGCGCTGACCTTCCTGCCCGCGCTCGCGCTCGGCCCGCTGGCAGAGGGGCTCTGACCATCATGAGGAACGAGGACATGTCCGTCACGTCCGCCCCAACGGAGCAACTCCCGGGCACGCCCGCCACCCAGGGCAACCGGACCGGCGGGGGCCTGCTCGATCCCAAGCAGCTGATCCGGTCCCTCCCAGACGCGGTACGCAAGCTCAACCCGACCACCCTGTGGCGCAACCCGGTGATGCTGATTGTGGAGGTCGGTGCGGCCTTCACCACCGTCCTGGCGGTGACCGACCCGTCGGTGTTCGCCTGGGCGATCACCATCTGGCTCTGGCTGACAGTGGTCTTCGCCAACCTGGCCGAGGCGGTCGCCGAGGGTCGGGGCAAGGCCCAGGCCGCGACGCTGCGGCAGGCGAAGAAGGACACCATCGCCACCCGGTTGATCGACTGGAAGCCGGGCGCGCGGGCCAACACCTACCGCGACGAGGCGGTGCCCGCGCCGGAGCTGCGTCAGGGCGACGTCGTGCTCGTCGAGGCGGGCGGCATCATCCCCGGCGACGGCGACATCGTCGAGGGCATCGCCAGCGTCGACGAGTCGGCCATCACCGGCGAATCGGCCCCGGTCATCCGGGAGTCCGGCGGTGACCGCAGCGCGGTCACCGGCGGCACCAAGGTGCTCTCCGACCGGATCGTCGTGAAGATCACCCAGAAGCCGGGGGAGAGCTTCATCGACCGGATGATCGCCCTGGTCGAGGGTGCCAACCGGCAGAAGACGCCGAACGAGATCGCGCTGAACATCCTGCTCGCCGCGCTCACGATCATCTTCCTGCTGGCCGTGGTCACCCTTCAACCGTTGGCCATCTTCTCCAAGGCGTACCAGGCGGCCGCGCCGAACAGTGGCGCGATCACCGACTCCGGTGTCACCGGGGTGGTGCTGATCTCGCTGCTGGTCTGCCTGATCCCCACCACCATCGGCGCGCTGCTCTCCGCCATCGGCATCGCCGGCATGGACCGCCTCGTCCAGCGCAACGTCCTGGCCATGAGCGGCCGGGCCGTCGAGGCGGCCGGCGACGTCAACACCCTGCTGCTGGACAAGACCGGCACCATCACGCTGGGCAACCGGCAGGCCGCCGAGTTCGTACCGGTCGAGGGCGTGGACCCGGCTGCGGTCGCCGACGCCGCGCAGCTGTCTAGCCTGGCCGACGAGACCCCGGAGGGTCGGTCGGTCGTGGTGCTGGCCAAGAACGAGTTCGGGCTGCGCGAGCGCGAGCCCGGGGTCATGCCGCACGCCACGTTCGTCCCGTTCACCGCGCAGACCCGGATGAGCGGCGTCGACCTGACCCCGGACGGCAGCGTGGGCGGCGGCGCGGTGGGCGCGGCCCGCCGGGTCCGCAAGGGCGCCGCGGCCGCGGTGATGAAGTGGGTACGGGAGAACGGGGGGCACCCGACCGAGCAGGTCGGCGAGATCGTGGACGCGATCAGTGGCACCGGCGGCACCCCGCTGGTGGTCGCCGAGCACGTCGACGGTGAACCGGCCCGCACGCTGGGCGTCATCCACCTCAAGGACGTGGTCAAGTCCGGCATGCGGGAGCGCTTCGACGAGATGCGCCGGATGGGCATCCGGACCGTGATGATCACCGGTGACAACCCGCGGACCGCGAAGGCGATCGCCGACGAGGCCGGGGTGGACGACTTCCTGGCCGAGGCGACACCGGAGGACAAGCTCGCGCTGATCAAGCGGGAGCAGGAGGGTGGCCGGCTGGTCGCGATGACCGGTGACGGCACCAACGACGCGCCGGCGCTCGCCCAGGCCGACGTCGGGGTGGCGATGAACACCGGTACGTCGGCTGCCAAGGAGGCCGGCAACATGGTCGACCTCGACTCCGACCCGACCAAGCTGATCGAGATCGTGGAGATCGGCAAGCAGTTGCTGATCACCCGTGGTGCGCTGACCACGTTCAGCATCTCCAACGACATCGCGAAGTACTTCGCGATCATCCCGGCCATGTTCGCCGGCCTCTACCCGAGCCTGGACGCGCTGAACATCATGCGGCTCGCCAGCCCGGAGTCGGCGATCCTGTCCGCGGTCATCTTCAACGCCCTGGTGATCATCGCGCTGATCCCGCTCGCCCTGCGCGGCGTGCGGTACCGGCCAGCCGCCGCGTCGAAGCTGCTCAGCCGCAACCTGCTGGTGTACGGCCTGGGCGGCATCATCGTGCCGTTCATCGGGATCAAGCTCATCGACCTGCTCATCCAGTTCATCCCGGGGATTTCGTGATGCGCCTACCCACCTGGATCGCCCAACACCTCGCCGCGCTGCGCGCCGTACTCGTCTTCACGGTGCTGCTCGGCCTGGTCTACCCGCTGGCCCTGGTAGCGGTTGGTCAGCTGCCCGGCCTCGACCACAAGACCGACGGATCGCTGATCTCCTCGGGTGGGACGACGGTCGGCAGCGCGCTGATCGGCCAGTCCTTCACCGACGCGGACGGCAACCCCGTGGCCCGGTACTTCCAGTCCCGCCCCTCCGCCGCCGGCGACGGCTACGACCCGACCTCCACCTCGGCCAGCAACCTGGGCCCGGAGAGCGTGGTCGACACCATCGCCCCCGATCCGGAGGAGTCCAGCGAGAGCCTGCTCACCCAGGTGTGTGGGCGCAGCAAGTCCGTCGGCGAGCTGAACGGCGTGGACGGCCGGCGCCCCTTCTGCACCGACGACGGGGTGGGTGCCGTGCTCGCGGTCTTCCGCGCCGACGGCCTGACCGGCCCGGTCACCCGGGTGGTCAGCGTCAACCAGGCCGCCCCGGCCACCCCGTTCGTCGCTTCGTACCAGGGCGTCCCGGTGGAGTTGGCCCAGCCCGGCGAGGACTACGTGGCCGCCGGTGGCGTGGTCACCCCGATCCGGGGCGACGCGCCCGCCGACCCGGCGGTGCCCGCCGACGCGGTCACCGCCAGCGCCAGCGGCCTCGACCCGCAGATCAGCCCGGCGTACGCCGAGTTGCAGGTCAACCGGGTCGCGCGGGAGCGCGGCGCGGACCCGGCGGCGGTCCGCAAGCTGGTCAAGGAGCACACCGGCGGGCGGGCGCTCGGGTTCATGGGTGAGCCCGGCGTCAACGTGTTGGAGCTCAACCTCGCCCTCGACAAGCAGTTCGCCGCACGCTGAGCACACTTCGGGCGGGGCCGTGCCGACCGGGCACGGCCCCGCCCGCCGATCTGACCAGGGAGGATGGACCCCGTGCCACGCGGAGAACTGCGCATCTATCTCGGGGCCGCACCTGGCGTCGGCAAGACGTACGCCATGCTGGAGGAGGCCCAGCGGCGGGCCGCGCGCGGCACCGACGTGGTGATCGGCTTCGTGGAGACCCACGGCCGGCAACACACCGCCGCGATGCTCGGCGACCTGGAGCAGGTGCCTCGCCGCACGATGACCTACCGGGGCGTCGAGTTCACCGAGATGGACCTGGACGCGGTGCTGGCCCGCCGACCGGAGGTCGCGGTCGTCGACGAGTTGGCGCACACCAATGTGCCCGGCTCCCGGCACGACAAGCGTTGGCAGGACGTCCAGGAGCTGCTGGACGCGGGGATCGACGTGCTCTCCACGGTCAACGTGCAGCACCTGGAGTCGGTCAACGACGTCGTCGCCCAGATCACCGGCACCACCCAGCGGGAGACCGTGCCGGACGAGATCGTCCGCGCCGCCGAGCAGGTCGAGCTGGTCGACATGACCCCGGAGGCACTGCGGCGGCGGATGGCGCACGGCAACATCTACCGTCCCGACAAGATCGACGCCGCGTTGGGCAACTACTTCCGGGTCGGCAACCTCACCGCGCTGCGCGAGCTGGCGCTGCTCTGGCTGGCCGACAAGGTCGACGAGCAGCTCGACCGGTACCGCAGCCAGCAGGGCATCGCCGCCACCTGGGAGGCCCGGGAACGGGTCGTGGTGGCGCTGACCGGCGGCCCGGAGGGCGAGACGCTGATCCGCCGGGCGGCCCGGGTCGCCGCCCGCAGCAAGGGCGCCGACCTGCTCGCCGTGCACGTGGCCCGCAGCGACGGCCTGGCCGGCGCCGACCCGGCCCAGCTGGCCCGCCAGCGGGTCCTCGTCGAGAGCCTGGGCGGCACGTACCACCAGGTGCTCGGCACCGACGTGCCGGCCGCGCTGCTGGACTTCGCCCAGGGGGTCAACGCCACCCAACTGGTGCTCGGCGCCAGCCGGCGGGGCCGTCTCGCGCAGCTCTTCTCCCGAGGCGTCGGGGTGACCACCACCGCGCTCTCCGGGGCGATCGACGTGCACCTGGTCACCCACAAGCAGGCCGGTAAGGGTCGCCGGGCGGCGGCCGTGCCGGCGGCGCTGTCCCGCCGCCGTCGGCTGCTCGGCTTCGGCCTGGCCGTGCTGGGCATGCCGCTGCTCACCCTGCTGCTGAAGACCCTGCCCGACCTGACGCTGACCAACGACATCCTGCTGTTCCTCGCCGGGGTGGTCGGGGTCGCGCTGGTCGGCGGGGTGTGGCCGGCCCTGGTCGCCGCGCTCGGCGGGTCGCTGCTGCTCAACTGGTTCTTCACCCCGCCCTACCGCACGCTGACCATCGCCGAGGCGGACAATCTGCTCGCCCTGGCCGTCTTCGTGGGTGTGGCACTGGCGGTCAGCTGGATCGTCGACGTGGCCGCCCGGCGTACCCGGGAGGCCGCGCGGGCCGCCGCCGACGCGCAGACCCTCGCCGCGATCGCCGGCGGCGTGCTGCGCGGTGAACGCCCGCTGCCCGCGCTGCTCGAACAGCTCCGGGAGACGTTCGGGCTGCGCGCGGTGAGCGTGCTGGAACTGGCCGAGGAGGCCGGTGGCCGCCCGGAACGGGCCCGCGAGGAGCACGCCTGGAACGTGGCGGCCAGCGTCGGCGAGAGCCCGCCCTGCACCCCCGAGGGCGGCGAGACGACGGTACCGGTCGACGACCGGATCACCGTCGTGCTCTGCGGCCGACGGCTGGAGGCCGCGGACCGGCGGATCGTCGAGGCGTTCGCCGCCCAGGCCGCCGTGGCGTTGCGCCAGGAACGGCTCGCCGAGGAGGCCGCCACCGCCCGGCCGCTCGCCGCCGCCGACCGGATGCGCACCGCGCTGCTCGCCGCGGTCAGCCACGACCTGCGTACGCCGCTGGCCTCGGCGAAGGCGGCCGTGACCAGCCTGCGCAGCCACGACATCGAGTTCGATCAGTCCGACCGCGAGGAGCTGCTGGAGACCGCCGAGGAGTCGCTGGACCGACTCGCCCGGCTGGTCGCCAACCTGCTGGACATGAGTCGGCTCCAGGCGGGCGTGCTGGGCATCTCGGCGACCGCGATCGGCCTGGAGGACGCCGTACCCCTGGCGCTTGACGAACTCGGCCCGGCGGCCGCGACTGTCGGCACGGACATCCCGGCCGACCTGCCGGCCGCCACCGCCGACCCGGGCCTGCTGGAACGGGTGCTGGTGAACATCGTCGCCAACGCGCTGCGCTACAGCCCGCCGGACCAGCCGCCGACGATCACCGCCAGCGCGCACGCCGGCCAGGTCGAGCTGCGGGTGATCGACCGAGGGCCGGGCATTCCGGAGGACCAGTGGGAGCACGTCTTCCTGCCGTTCCAGCGCCTCGGCGACCGGGACAACCAGACCGGCGTCGGTCTCGGTCTTGCCCTGTCCCGGGGTTTGGCCGAGGCGATGGGTGGCAGCATCACCCCGGAGACCACCCCCGGTGGTGGGCTCACCATGGTGCTGCGGCTGCCGGCCGCGCAGACCAGCTCGGAAGGGCCGCAGGAATGACGCGCATCCTGGTCGTCGACGACGAGCCGCAGATCCTGCGTGCCCTGCGCATCAACCTGCGTGCCCGCCGGTACGACGTGGACGTCGCCGGCACCGGGGCCGCCGCGTTGAGGGCCGCCGCCAGCCACCCACCCGACCTGGTGGTGCTGGACCTCGGCCTGCCCGACATCGACGGTGTGGAGGTGATCCGGGGCCTGCGCGGATGGACCGCCGTGCCGATCATCGTGCTCTCCGGCCGCGCCGGCAGCGAGGACAAGGTCGCGGCGCTCGACGCCGGTGCGGACGACTACGTCACCAAGCCGTTCGGGGTGGAGGAGTTGCTGGCCCGCATCCGCGCGGTGACCCGCCGCCTCGGCGCGCCCAGCGAGGCGGTGCCGGCCTTGCGGATCGGCCGGCACACCGTCGACCTGGCCGACCACAGCGTGCTGCGCGACGACGGCACCGAGGTCAAGCTGACCCCCACCCAGTGGAGCGTGCTGGAGAAGCTGCTTCGTCACCCCGGCAAGCTGGTCAGTCAGCGTCAGCTCCTGCAGGACGTGTGGGGGCCGGAATACCAGAACGAAACCAACTACCTGCGGCAGTACCTCGCCCAACTGCGGCGCAAGCTGGAGGACGATCCGGCGCGCCCCCGCCACCTCATCACCGAGCCGGGAATGGGCTACCGCTACCGCCCCTGACCCGGCGGGCACCGACGGCAGCGTGCTGATCCGCACCGAGGATACCGACGGCCATGTGGTCGCCGACGCGGTGCGATCGTCGATACGCCGTTTCGACGGGTCACCGCCATTTTTTGACGCCGCGTTCACGCCGCTGCCGGCCGGGCATGCCGACACGGCGAGTAACGTGCGGAACGAACCAAGATCGATGTACGAGGAGGCGCGGTGCTGACGACGACGGTGGACATCCCGACCAGCGACGGCGTGGCGGACGCGAGTCTGACCCGGCCGGACGGCGACGGCCCGTTCCCGGCGGTGCTGCTCTTCATGGACGCGATCGGGCCGCGCCCCCGCCTGGTCGAGATGGCCGAGCGGATCGCCGCCCGGGGCTACCTGGTGCTGACGCCCCACCTGTTCTACCGGGCCGGCCGGGCACCGCTGTTCGACCTGTCCCGGCTCGGCGACGCGGACCAGCGCGCCGCGCTCTTCGAGAAGATCATGCCGCTGGTCGGCGCGTTGACCCCCGAGGTGATCAGCCGGGACAGCGCCGCGTACCTGGACTTCCTGGCCGCCCGGGACGACGTGCGGCCGGGCCCGGTCGCGATCACCGGCTACTGCATGGGCGGCACGAACGCCCTGCGGGCCATCGAGGCGCACCCGGACCGCATCGCGGCCGTCGCCAGCTTCCACGGCGGGCGGATCGTCACCGACGCACCGGACAGCCCGCACCGGGGCGTCGGCTCGATCACCGGTGAGGTGTACTTCGGCCACGCCGACGCCGACCAGTCGATGACGCCCGAGCAGATCGCCACGCTGGAGCAGGCACTCGACGCCGCCGGCGTGCGCTACCGCTCCGAGGTGTACGAGGGCGCCCACCACGGCTACACCATGGCGGACACCCCGGCGTACGACGAGCAGGCCACCGAGCGTCACTGGGTCGCCCTGTTCGACCTCCTGGACCGCACCCTGCCCACGGCCTGACGGCCTGAGTCCAAGATTGCGTCGATCTTGCAGTTTCGGTTGTTGATTCGGGGGTGAATGCCCCTTGTGCCGGGACAGAAAGTGCAAGATCGCGGAGCGAGGGCCGGGCCCTGGCGCGGTCAGCGGCGCAGTAGCACCGGGCCGGCGTCGATGCGGGTCCGGAACAGGGCGTACGGCTTGCGCCGTTTGTCCTGGCCGCGCTGGTACTGCGGCTGCCGGTGCAGTTGGTTGGCGGTGACGTAGAGGTACCCGTCGGTGGCCACCGACATGGTGTCCGGCCAGAGCAGTCGCGGGTCGTGGACCAGGGTTTCGTACTCGCCGTCGGGCAGTCGACAGAGCACCGCGTTGTGCTCGTACGAGGTGAGGTAGAGCCGCCCCGCGTCGTCGCTCTCCAACCCGTCCGAGGCGGTGCCCTTGTCGCCCTCGTCGACCACTGTCGCGGCGACCGCCTCCTGGGTGACGCCCGGGTCGGCCAGCGCTTCGGTGGAGACGCTGTGCAGGCGCCGGGACGCCAACGGGCAGTAGTAGAGCCGGGTGCCGTCGGCGGAGATGGCGATGCCGTCGGAGCCGAAGGTCAGCGGCTGCGGCGGTCCGTCCGCCGGTCGTTCGAGGAACGGTCGGCCCTCGACCATCGGGCGGAACGACGTCAGCGGCTCCGGCTTGGTGGACGGGTGGTCGTGCAGCCGCCGCCAGGAGGCCCCGCTGGCCAGGTCCACCACGATGATCCCGTTCGGCCCGGCGTTCGCCGAGTCGGTGATGTAGGCGACCCCCGACTCACCCCGCCGCAGGTCGAAGCGGACGTCGTTGAGGTACGTCGTCGGCAGCGCCACGTCCGCCGGAAAGGTGATCACCTGGGCGACCGTGTCGGTGTCCAGGTCGATCCGGACCAGTTTCGGGCCACCCGGCTTGGTGGGCTGGAGCATCGGGCTGCCGGTGTCCAGCACCCAGAGCCGGTCGGCCGGGTCCACCACGATGCTCTGCACCGACACGAAGGCGCCCGCGTCGTTGTCACCGGACGGCTCGTTCCACGCCTGGTCGGGATAGGGCACCTCCCGACCGTCGCGCAGCTCGACGACGGTCGCCGGCACCTCGTCGCCCCACTTCGGGAAGTTGACGAAGATCCGACCCCGGTGCGAGACGCTCACCCCGGTCGGCATCGGTCCGGTGAAGGTGTGCACCAACTCCAGCTCGCCGACCGGTTCGTCGCCGACCGGCCCGTTCATGCCGCCCGTCCCACGGTGCTCATCGTCCCGCCCCCAATCGGTGGGCCCGACCCCACGCTGGCCGCGGGTGGCCCTGAAGGCCGTTGTTCCCGCCTGGGCGTCCGGTATGCCTTGCCGTCGTCGGGCTCCTGAGCTGTCCGCCCGGAGCTGTCCGCCCGGAGCTGTCCGCCTGGGAGCGGTCAGCCCACCGGGGCGGCGGCGCGCGCGGCGGGCAGGCCGGGGACCTCGACGTCCACCGCGAGCAGCGCGCCGTCCTGCGGGCCTGCCGTGTCAAGCCCGACCCGGGCCGTGCCGATGAAGAGCCGGCGCAGGTCGGGGCCGCCGAGGCAGATGCCGGCCGGCTGCTTGGCCGGCAGCCGGATCTCCCGGTCGAGGGTGCCGTCGGGCCGGTACCGGCGTACCGCGGCGCCGCCCCAGAGCGCGATCCACAGATGCCCGGCCGCGTCGAGCGTCATGCCGTCCGGACCCCCGTCGGCCGGGGACAACCGCACGAACGGCTCCCGGCCGTGCAGCGCCCCGGTGGCGGGGTCGACGCTGAACCGGTCGATCTCGCCGCGTGGCGTGTCGGCCAGGTACATGGTGGTGCCGGTGGCGTCGAACGCCGGCCCGTTCGGGATGGTCAGCCCGGTCACGGCGGGGACCGGCTCGGCGCCCGGGGCGAGGCGGAACAGGGTGCCTCCGCCGGGCACCGCGGCGTACGTCATGCTGCCGGCCCAGAAACGGCCGTGCGGGTCGGCGACCGCGTCGTTCATCCGGGTCGGCTCGGGCGCGGCACCGACCAGGTCGGCGACCGGTCGGGGGTCGCCGGTGGCGGACAGCAGGGTGACGCCGGTCCCGGCGGCGGCCAGCCAGTCGCCGTCGGCCACCGGGGCGACCGCGCCGAGCGGTACGTCGAGGCGGCGCAGCTCCCGCAGCGGGGTCGGGGCGTCGCCGTCGGTCTCCAGCAGTCGCCCGGCCAGCAGGTCGACGAGGACCAGCCGGTCGTCGACCCAGCGCAGGCCCTCGCCCAGCTCCAGCCGGTCGGTGCTCCAGACGGTCGGCTCGGTCAGCTCCATGGTGTTCCTCCAAAGGGGATTGTCAGCGGACCGTACCGCCGGGGCCGTGGTCGAGCAGCGCCAGCTCGGCCCGATCGGGCAGACCTTCCCAGTCGCCCCGCGTGGCGACCGCGAACGCGCCGGTGGTGACGGCCCGGTCCAGCCGGCCCGACGCGTCGGCGCCGTCGAGCCAGCCGGAGAGCAGCCCGGCGACGAAGGCGTCCCCCGCGCCGACGGTGTCCACCACCGGCACCGTCCGGGCTGGACGGTGGATCGTGCCGGTGGCGCTGTGGCTGGTCGCCCCGTCGCCGCCGTGTTTGACGACGACCTCGGTGACGCCGGCCGAGAGTAGCGCCGTGGCCGGATCGGTCGCGTCGGTCAGCACGGCCAGCTCGTCGTCGGAGGCGACCACCAGGTCGATCGAGGGCAGCAGCGGACGCAGCGCGTCGGCGGCCTCGGCGACCGACCAGAGCCGGTTGCGGTGGTTGACGTCCAGGCAGACCGTGCTGCCGGCCGCGCGGGCGCACCGCACGGCCGCCACCACCGCCTGGTAAGGCTCGACACCGAGCGCGCAGGTGATGCCGGTGACGTGCAGCAGCCGGGGTGGCGGCCCGGGTGCGTCGAAGGCGCGGGTCACGTCGGCCGGGCCCAGCCGGGAGCCGGCCGACCCGGCCCGGTGGTAGGTGACCCGGTTGATGTCGGCGACCCGGTTCTCGAAGAGGATCAGCCCGGTCGGGGCGGTCGGGTCGACCCGCGCCCAGGTCAGGTCGACACCCTCGGCGCGTAGCGTACGGCGGACCAGCTCGCCGGCCTCGTCGGCGCCGGTGACGCCGATCCAGGCAACCTGGTGGCCGAGCCGGGCCAGGCCGATCGCCACGTTCGACTCGGACCCGGCGATGGAGATGCCGGCGGTGCCGCCCAGTCGCAGTGGCCCGGTGGTGCGGAAGGCCGCCATCGTCTCGCCGAGCGTGAGCAGGTCGGTCACTGCCGCACCGCCGCGAGGAAGGCGCTGGCGCGCTGGCGCAGCGCCGCCAGGTCGCCGCCGCGGACGGCGTCGCCGAGCAGCGGGGATCCGACGCCGACCGCCGTCGCGCCCCGCTGGAGGTAGCGGTGGGCGCCGTCCGCGTCGACCCCACCGACCGGCACGAACGCGGTGCCGGGGAACGGGTCGCGCAGGGCGCCGAGGTAGTCGGGCCCGCCGAGGGAGGCCGGGAAGAGCTTGATCGCGGCTGCCCCGCCATCGGTGGCCTGCACCACCTCGGTGGGGGTGAGCGCACCGGCGAGCACCGGCAGCCCGAGTCGGCCGCCCTCGGCGAGGCTCGCTGCGATCGCCGGGGTGACCAGGAAACCGGCGCCCGCGTCGGCCGCCGCGCGGGCGTCCTCGGCGCTGAGCACGGTGCCCGCGCCCAGGGCGAAGTCCGGCCCGAGAGCGGCCCGGGCCCGTCGAAGAATGTCGAACGCGTCGGCGCTGGTCAACGAGACCTCGACCAGGGCGACGCCGCTCTCGGCCAGGGTGAGCACCGCGGTCAGCGCCGCGGCCGGGTCCGGGCCGCGCACGATGGCCAGCAGTCGATGGGTACGCAGCTCGTCGAGCAGGTTCATCACGGGTGTCCTCAGTGGATGCGGTGGGCGGAGATGGTGAGTCGCCAGGTGACCTCCCCGGCGGGCGGGACGACCGCCGCGTCGTCGGGGCCGGCGTCGGCCAGGTCGAAGGCGCGGCCGAGCATCGGTTCGACGCCGACGCTGCGGTAGGGGCCGCTGGCCGGCCAGCCGCCGAGGTTGCGCCAGAGCGCGGTGCTGCGGGGCTGGTCCGCGCACTCCAGCTCCAGGGTCAGCAGGTCGATCCCGTCGAGCACCTGGACCCGGGCGCAGTCGAGCAGCACCGCGCCGAGCGCGGTCCCGTCGTCCGGGCCGAACCGGTCCAGTGCCAGCCCGGCCGGGGCCGGCCACGGCCCGGTCAGCCACGGGTCGCCGGTGGGCCAGGCGCCCGGTGGCAGCAGCGCGGCGGCCTCCGGGTGCAATCGGGTCGGGGTGCCGGTGGGCGCGTCGAGGCGGGCTGCGGGGGAGAGATCGAGCAGGGCGTGCGCGGCCCAGACGAACCGGTACCCGGGGTCGGCGGCCAGCCGGTAGTCGGCCACCACCGCGCCGCCCTCGTCGCTGATCCGGCGGGTGAGGGTGAAGGTCGGCCGCTCGATGACCACGGTGCCGGGGCCGGCGGGCCGCCACGGCCGCGACCACACCTCGCCGTGGTCGGGCTCGCCGCGCACGGTGGGCAGGCACTCCTCCAGCCCACCGGCGTCGACGAACGCGTCGTCGGGGCGTACCTCGTGCCGGCCGGGTTCCGGGCCACGCCAGAGCCATTCCCGGCCGCCGCCGTGCAGGCTCGTCCACCGGCCGCCGTGCGCCGCGTCGTACGCCACGCGCAGCGCCACCGGCCTCGCGCCGGTCACCACTCGGCGAACGACCCGTCGGTGTGCTGCCAGACCGGGTTGCGCCAGGCGTGCGGGGTCTGGGCGGCCTTGCGCACCGCCGCCTCGTCGACGGTGATGCCCAGACCGGGCCGGTCGAAGCGGGCGATGTGCCCGTCCACGAACCGGAACGGCTCCGGGTCGATGAGGTAGTCCAGCAACTCCGAGCCGGCGTTGTAGTGGATGCCGATGCTCTGCTCCTGGATCAGGAAGTTCGGCGTCGCGAAGGCCACCTGGAGGCTGGCCGCCAGGGAGATCGGGCCGAGTGGGCAGTGCGGGGCGAGCAGCGCGCCGTACGTCTCGGCGAGCGCGGCGATCCGGCGGACCTCGGAGATCCCACCGGCGTGCGACAGGTCCGGTTGGACCACGGCGACCCCGGCCTGCAACGGGCCGAGGAACTCGGAGCGACCGTAGAGCCGCTCGCCGGTGGCCACCGGGATCGGCGTGCTGGCGACGATGTCGCCCAGGTGGTGGGCCTGGTCGGGCAGGACCGGTTCCTCCACGAAGAACGGGCGCAGGGCGGCCAGCTCGGGCAGGATCCGGCGCACCGCGGCCATTCCGGCGCGACCGTGGAAGTCCACCGCGATGTCCCGGTCGGGGCCCAGCACCTCGCGGGCGGCGGCCACCCGGCCGACGACCGCGTCCACCTCGGCCGAGGTGGGGATGGGTGAGAGCCGCCCGCAGGCGTTCATCTTGACGCCGGTGAGGCCGGCGGCGACCTGCGCGGCGGCGGCGTCGGCCACCTCGTCGGGCTCGTCTCCGCCGATCCACGAGTAGATCCGCACCCGGTCGCGGACGGGCCCGCCGAGCAGCGCGTGCACCGGCGCACCGTACGCCTGCCCGGCGATGTCCCAGAGGGCCTGGTCGAGGCCGGCGACCGCGCTGGAGAGGATCGGCCCGCCCCGGTAGAAGCCCCCCTTGGTGAGCACCTGCCAGTGCTGCTCGATGCGCAGGGGATCCGCGCCGATCAGGTATTCGGAGAGCACCTCGACCGCGCTGCGGACCACCTCGGCGCGGCCCTCGACCACGGGCTCACCCCACCCGACCAGCCCGTCGTCGGTCTCCACCCGGCAGAACAACCACCGTGGCGCGACCAGGAAGGTCTCGACCCGCTCGATCTTCACTGACTGCCCCTTCGTCCCCGTGCCTTCTCGACGTCGCGGACGGCCTTGTCCAGCAACTCACGCATCGCGGTCTCGGCCGCTGTCTCGTCCCGTTCGCGCAGCGCGTCGACCACCGCGCGGTGACTGGGCACCGGGTCGTCGTGCGCGGTGCCGCCGTGCACCAGACGGTCCCGTTCGGCGAGCCCGGTCTCCATCACCACCTCCATCCGCTCCAGCAACTCGTTGTGGGTGGCGGCGAGCAGGGCGCGGTGGAAGGCGAGGTCCGCGGCGATGGCGGCGGTGGGATCGCCGTTGGCCTGGGCCATCTCGGCCAGTGCCCGGTCGAGGGCGGTCAGGTCGTCCTCGGTGGCCCGGGTGGCGGCCAACCGTGCGGCGGCCGGCTCGATGATGGCGCGCACCTCGTGCAGTTGGTCGAGCAACCGCTGGTCGGTGCCCTCGGCGAACTGCCAGCGGATCACGTCACCGTCGAGCAGGTTCCAATCCGAGCGGGGCCGGACGAAGGTGCCGCGCTTCTGCCGGGCGTCGACGATGCCCTTGGCGGAGAGGACCTTCAGCGCCTCGCGGAGCGCCGTGAGGCTGACGTCGAACTCCTCCTGCAACGCGACGATGTTCAGGGTCGCGCCAGCGGCGATCTCGCCGGTGAGGATGCGCCGGGCGATCGCTTCGACGGTCTGCCCGTGGACGCCGCGGCGTGCGTACTGTGCCAATGCTCCTGGCCTTTTCGCTGGTCGGTATCGATCTCTCAGGCCGAGGCTTTCACCGCTGTCCAGCCACCGTCCACCACGAGGCTCGCGCCGGTGATGTACGCGGCGTCCGGTGAGGCGAGGAAGGCGACCGTCGCGGCCACCTCGTCCGGTGTGCCGAAGCGCTTCGCGACGGTCTCCGCGACGCTGCGCTGTCGGTCCTCTTCGGACACCTCGGCCCAGGCGGCGGTGAGGATCGGCCCGGGCAGCACGGTGTTGACCCGAACCTGTGGGCCGTACTCCACGGCGAGCTGACGGCCGAGCGCGACCAGGCCACCCTTGGCCGCGGCGTACGCGGGGCGGCCGGGCAACCCGACCAACGCGTGCACCGAGGAGATCAGCACCACCGCACCGGAGCGCGCCCGCAGGTCGTCCAGGCAGGCGCGGACGCCGAGGAAGGAGCCGGTGAGGCTGACGCCGAGCTGGTGGTCCCAGGACTGTCGGCTGGTCTCGTGCGCCGGGGCGACCCGCACGGCGTACGCGGTGCTGACCAGGATGTCGACCGGGCCGAGGCGATCCCGTACGGCGGTCACGGCGGCCGTCCAGTCGGCCTCGTCGCTGACATCGCCCACTACGGACAGTGCTCGGTCGCCACGCGCGGTCAACTCTGCGGCCAGCGGGGCCGGGTCGGCCACGTCGAACAGCGCTACCGCTGCTCCCTCGGCGGCAAGCCGCCGGGCGGTGGCCGCGCCGATCCCACCCATTGCGCCGGTGACCAGCGCGTTCTTGCCTTCAAGCCGGCGCATAGGCTGATCCACCTGACCCTCGCCTTGATCTCGTCTAATCATTAATTACGAAGATATCTTGACAGCCGGCGAGGGTCGATGCAACCTTCTCGTCACAGCATTCACATGGACGACACATCGCGCGGTGACGCTGCGTGTCGTAAAGGAAGGGATACCTCCGTGAGCGACTTCGACCCCGGTCGCCGGCGATTCCTTGGCCACCTCGGGCTCGCCGGCCTGGGCGCGCTCGGCGCCAGCTCGTTCCTCAGCGCGTGCGCCAGCTCCGCCAGCGGGCCGACGACGAGCAATGGCTCGGGCGCGGTCACCATCCAGTCCAACCTCTCCTCGCCGCAGGCCAAGGTCGCGATGGAGAAGCTGATCGAGACCTTCAACGCGCAGGGCAAGGGCACGGCGAGCCTCAACACGATCGCCTCGGAGACCTTCCGGACCCAGCTGCCGACCTACCTGACCTCGGCCAACCCGCCGGACCTCTACACCTGGTACGCGGGCTCGGTCGCCAACGACTACGCCAGCAAGAACCTGCTGCTGGACGTCTCCGACGTCTGGAAGTCGCTGGGTGACTACCCTGAGTCGCTGCGTACCCTCTCCACCGACGCCAGCGGCAAGCAGATCTTCGTGCCGATGAACAACTACTGGTGGGGCTTCTTCTACCGCAAGTCCAACTTCGCCAAGTGGGGCGTGCAGGAGCCGAAGACCTGGACCGAGTTCCTGGCGCTCTGCGAGACGCTGAAGGGCAAGGGCATCCCGCCGATCGGCATCGGCCTCGGCGACACCCCGTGGGTGGCCTCGGCCTGGTTCGACTACCTCAACATCCGGATCAACGGCGCGCCGTTCCACCGCGAGTTGCTCGCCGGCAAGCAGCGCTTCGACGATCCGAAGGTCAAGGCGGTCTTCACCCGCTGGCGCGAGGCCCTGCCCTACTTCGACCCCAAGGGCAAGGCGTACCCGTTCCAGGAGGCGACCACCGCGCTGCTGGCCGGCAAGACCGGGATGTTCCTGATCGGCACCTTCTTCGCCGACGCGGCACCCAAGGACGCGCTCGGTGACCTGGACTTTTTCCGGTTCCCGATCATCGACCCGGCGGTGCCGCTGGCCGAGGAGGCGCCGACCGACGGCTTCTTCGCCAGCGCGAAGACCGCCAACCCGACCGGCACCAAGGCACTGCTCAGCTACCTGGCCGGGGTCGAGGCCCAGGAGGCGTACGTCAAGGCCAGCTCGGGCATCGTGCTGCCAGCCAACCCCAAGGCCAAGGCATCGGACTCGCCGCTGGTGGCCAAGGGCAAGGCGATGCTGGGCGAGGCCAAGGAGCTGACCCAGTTCTTCAACCGCGACTCCAGCGACGCGCTCCAGCCGACCGCGGACACCGCGCTGACCAAGTTCATCGACAAGCCGGACCAGATCGACGCGATCCTGCGGGAGTGGCAGGCCGGCGCCGAGAAGGTCTTCAAGGGCTGACGTGACAGCAACGATCTCCACGACTTCGGTCACCCCCACCCGGCGGCGACGGTCGGCTCGACTGTCGCCGCTGCTGGTGGCGTTCGTCCTGGTGCCGTTCGTGGTCGAGAGCGTCTGGGTGTTCTGGCCGGCGATCCAGGGCTTCTGGTTCTCCCTCACCCGCTGGGACGGGATGACGCCCCCGACCTTCGTCGGCACGGACAACTACGTCGAGCTGGCCGGCGACGCCACCTTCCGGGGTGCGCTGCTCAACACGGTGATCTGGCTGGTGCTCTTCGGCGGCCTCTCCGTGCTGGGTGGCTTCGGGATGGCCCTCGTCCTGCAGAAGGAGCGGCGCGGTGTCGGCTTCTACCGGGCCGCGCTGTTCACGCCGGTGGTGTTCTCGCTGGTGGTGACCGCGCTGGTCTGGCGGGTCTTCTACCAACCCGACGGCATCGCCGACACGCTGTTGCGGGCGGTCGGTCTGGAGCAGCTGATCCGGCCCTGGCTCGCCGACCCGCAGACCGCCCTGTACGCGGTGATCCTGCCGGCGCTGTGGCGACAGATCGGGTACGTGATGGTGCTGTTCCTGGCCGGCCTGAAGGCGATCGACCCGGCGCTGCACGAAGCGGCCCGGATGGACGGTGCCAACTCCTGGCAGCGGCTGCGGCACGTCACCATCCCCCAGCTCCGCGGGGTCAACGCCGTGGTGCTGTCGGTCATCGTGATCGACTCGCTGCGCTCGTTCGACATCGTCTGGTCGCTGACCAAGGGCGGTCCGTACCACTCGTCGGAGCTGCTCAGCACCTACATGTACTCGACCGCGTTCCAGAGCCTGCGGCTGGGCTACGCCTCGGCGATCGCGGTCGTGATCTTCGTGCTCGCGCTGGCCGTCATCCTCGGCTACCTGGTCCGCGCGTTCCGGGAGGAAGCGTCATGAACAAGCTCCGTACCGGGGCCTTCCACACCGGCATGATCCTGCTCTCGTTGCTCTGGCTGGGCCCGGTGCTCTGGGTGGTGGTGATGTCCACCCGGTCGTTCGACGACATCGCCGCGCACGGCGTGGGCAGCCTGCCCCGGTCGTTCACCCTGGACACCTACCGGCAGGCGTGGACCGACGGCGGCGAGCTGCGCGCGCTGATCAACAGCATGCTGGTCACCGTTCCGTCGGTGGTGTTGAGCCTGGGCCTGGCCGCGATGGCGGCGTTCGCACTGAGCCGCTTCCGGATCCCCGGGCGGCGGACCATCCTGCTGCTGATGCTCGCCGGCAACCTGCTGCCACCACAGATCCTGCTCATCCCGGTGGCCAAGTTCAGCGAGCTGACCGGCCTGTACGACACGCTCTGGGCGTTGATCGCGGTGCAGGTCGGCTTCGGGCTCGGCTTCTACACCTTCGTCCTGCACGGCTTCATGCGGGACCTGCCGGGTGAGATCCAGGAGGCGGCCACCATCGACGGCGCCGGCACGGCACAGATCTTCACCCGGGTGATGCTGCCGCTGACCCGACCCGCGCTGGCCGCCCTCGGGGCACTCTCCTTCACCTGGATCTTCAACGACCTGCTCTGGGCGATCACCGTGCTGCGTACCGACGACAACATGCCGGTCACCCCGGCGCTGCTCGCCCTCCAGGGCCAGTTCGTCTCGTCCTGGAACGTCATCGCCGCCGGCACGGTCATCGCGGCCGTCCCCACCGTCGCGGTGTTCCTGCGCTTCCAGCGGCACTTCGTCTCCGGTCTGGCGCTCGGAGCGGTCAAGTGACCGCCGAGTCCGGGCAGCGCTGGACGCTGCGCGGCACGCACACCGAGTACACCGTGCGGGTGCCCGCGCACGGACGCTGGCTGGAACTCGTCGCGTGGGGGCCGCACGGTGTCTCCGACGGGCCCTCGCCGGTCGGCTACGACGGCCCGGTCCCGTTCCTCACCGCCGGGGACGCCGCCCCCATCGAGTACGCCACCGACGCCGACCGTCCGTTCACCGGCGCGGACCTGGTGATCGAGACCGCGAACGGGCAGCGACGGGTGGGTTTCGTCCACACCGAGGCGCGGATCGACGCCGACCAGCGGGAGCTGGCCGTCGACTTCGCCGACCCGGTCACCGGGCTGCGCGCCACCGTGCACTACCGGGTGCCCGCCGGCACCGACGTGGTGCAGCGCTGGGTCGAGCTGACCAACGACGGCACCAATGCGTTGCGGGTCATCCGGGCCGGATCGGGCGGGTTCTGCGTACCGACGCCGCACGGTGCGCTGCTCAGCCACCAGTGGGGCCAGTGGGCGCAGGAGTTCCAGCTCTCCCACGTCGAGCTGGGCCACGGCGCCTTCAGCATCGGCAGCTCCCAGGGCGTACCCGGGCACCTGCACGTGCCCTGGCTGGCCGTCCGCGACACCGCCGAGCCGACCGGCCCGGCGTGGGCGATGGCGCTGGCCTGGACCGGCTCGTGGGAGATCAGCGCCGAGCGGGACACCGGCGGCCTGACCCGGGTACGGATCGGCCGTCAGCTGGTCGACGGCCCGCTGGAGCTGGCCGCGGGCGAGCGGCTCTCCCTGCCGGTGGTCACCGGGGCGTACAGCCCGGACGGCCTGGACGGGCTGGCCCGGGTCTGGCACACCCACCAGCGGAAGCTGGCCGGGGAGCGGCTGACCGGACGCCCGGTGCTCTACAACTCCTGGGAGGCGACCTACTTCGCCGTCGAGGCGCAGAGTCAGCTCGCGCTCGCCCGGATCGCCGCCGAGCTGGGCGTGGAGACCTTCGTCGTGGACGACGGTTGGTTCGTCGGTCGCAACGACGACACCGCCGGTCTCGGCGACTGGACGCCCGATCCGGCGAAGTTCCCGGCCGGGTTCGACGCGTTCATCGCCGACGTCCGCGCGCTCGGGCTGAACTTCGGGCTCTGGGTGGAGCCGGAGTGCGTCAACCCGAAGTCGTCGCTGTACGCCGAGCACCCGGACTGGGTCTACTCCGTCGACGGCCGGCCACTCACCCCGGTCCGCAACCAGTACCTGCTCGATCTGGGTCGGCCGGAGGTCGCCGAGTTCGTGCACTCCACCGTCGATGGTCTGCTGCGCCGGTACGACATCGACTACCTGAAGTGGGACTTCAACCGGCCGCGTACCGAGCCGGGCCGACCCGGTGGGGTGGGCCCGCTCGACCTGGACGGCGCGCACGTCGCCAACCTGCACCGGATCTACGAGCGGCTGCGCCGGGACCATCCCGGTGTGCTGATCGAGGCGTGTGCCGGCGGGGGCGCCCGGACCGACCTGGCGATGGCCGCCCGAGCCGACGTCTTCTGGCCCAGCGACAACACCGGCCCGCTGGACCGGCTGGCCATCCAGTACGGCTTCCTGCACGCCAACGCCCCGCACCTGCTCAGCTCCTGGGTCACCGACGCGCCCGGCCTGTTCGACCCCCGGCCGCGAACGCTGGCGTTCCGGTTCGTCCTGGCGATGGCCGGGGTGCTCGGCATCGGCGCGGACATCCGGGCGTGGACCCCGGCCGAGCGGGCCGAGGCGGCCGACTGGATCGCCCGCTACAAGGAGATCCGGGACGTCGTCACGCACGGCGAGGTGCACCTGATCGGCGGCCCCGACCAGGCCCGCTGTGCAGTGCAGTACACCGCGCCGGACGAGAGCCGGGTGGTCGTCCTGGCCTGGCACACCGGCCGGCTCGACGGCGCCGGGCTGCTTCCGTCCCGTCCCGTCCGGTTGCCGCTGCGCGGCCTCGACCCGGCGGCCCGCTACTCGCACGGCGATCGGCACTACTCCGGCAGCCACCTCGCCGCCGTCGGCCTGCCCGTGCAGTGGAGCGCGACCCACGACGCCGACCTCATCGTGCTGACCCGCGACTGAGGCCGGAGCACCACCACCCCCACCCCCGAGGGACAGGAGTACCTCCATGCGCCTGAACCGACAGCTGACCGCCGCCCTGGCCGTGCTCGGCCTGGGCCTGGTCAGCCCGATGCCGGCGATGGCCGGCCCACCCCACGCCGACCCACCGCAGGCCGGTCATGGGCCCGCCCGCCCCGGTCCCGCCCCGGCCGCCACCGGCGCGGAGGACCAGGGCGCGCCGACCTTCTTCAACAGCGGACTGGCCCCGACGCCCTACCAGGGTTGGAACACCTACTTCGGTCTCGGTGGCGATCCCACCGAGGCCGAGGTGCGGTCGGTCACCGACTACATGGTCCGCAGTGGCCTCCGGGACGCCGGCTACACCTACGTCTGGATCGACGGCAACTGGGCCGCGCCCACCCCGCGCAACGAGGCCGGCCAGCTCGTCGCCGACCCGGCCCGCTTCCCCGGCGGGATGGCCGCGCTGGCGTCCTACATCCACAGCAAGGGGATGAAGGCCGGCATCTACACCGACGCCGGACCGTACCTGCCGGGGCAGTGCGGGCTCGGCAGCAACGGCCACTACCAGGCCGACATCGCCCAGTTCGCCGGTTGGGGCTTCGACGCGCTCAAGGCCGACTGGCTCTGCGGCCGGGCCGCCGGCCTCGACCCGGAGACCACCTTCCGGGAGCTGGCCGAGGCGGTACGCCAGTCACCACGCCCGATGCTGCTCAACATCTGCAACCCGGTCAGCTCCGACTGGGGCGGCGGCCCGTACCCCCCGGAGCAGCTCTCCACCTGGAGCTACACGTACGCGCCCACCATCGCCGACTCCTGGCGGACCTACACCGACGTGGGGCTCACCGACCCGACCCCGCAGTGGGCGTACCCGTGGGTGCTGCGCAACATGGACGTCAACGCGTACCACCCGGCGGCCACCGGCCCGGGGCACTACAACGACCCGGACTACCTGCTGCCGATGCGCCCACTGCCCGACGGCGGGTACGAGTTGAGCCTCGAGGAGTCCAAGACACAGCTCGGCATGTGGGCCATCATGGCCGCGCCGCTGGTGATCGGCTCCGACCCGCGCGGCCTTCCGCAGGAGATGATCTCGGCGCTGACCAACCCGGAGATCATCGCGGTCGACCAGGACCCACTGGTCCGTCAAGGCGTCAAGGTCGCCGACACCGGCACCGACGCGCAGGTCTGGAGCAAGGTACTCGCCGGCTCCGGCAAGCGGGCCGTCGCGCTGCTCAACCGGCACGACACCGCCCAGCGGATCACGGTGAACTTCGCCGACGTCGCGCTCGGCGGGTCGGTCCAGGTCCGTGACCTGTGGACCCGCTCCACCGTGGACGCCCAGCCGGGCACCGCCGGCACGCAGCCGTTCACCGGCTCGTACACCGTCGAGGTGCCGGCGCACGGGGTGGCCATGCTCCGCCTGACCGGCACCGACCAGGTCGCCGGCGCCGACCTCGGCGGCACCGCCAGCGCCAGCCCGGCGCTGGTCCGGGTGGACGACACGCACGCCACCGCCTTCGTCCGCGACGCGCAGGGCGCGCTGGCGGTCAACACCCGCTCCGGTACGACGTGGGGCACCCGCTGGACCTCGCTCGGCGGCCCGGTGGGCGGCCGGATCCTCGGCCAGCCGGCCGCGTACGGCTCCGCGGGCGGGCGGCTCGACGTCTTCGTCCGCGGCACCGACAACGCCGCCTGGCAGCGCAGTTACGTGGCCGGTGCGTGGGGGCCGTGGCGCAGCCTCGGCGGCACGCTGACCGACGCGCCCACGGTGGCCTGGACCAGCCCGACACAGTGGACGCTCGTCGCCCGCGGTGCCGACGGCAAGCTCTGGTCGCGGACGCCGAACGCCGGCTGGACCAGCGTCGGGGCCCCCGACAACCGGCCGTTCTACGGTCGGCCGAGTGCCGTCGTCGACGACGCCGGTGTGCTGCACGTGGCGGTCCGTAGCCGCACCGACGAGGTGTGGTGGAGCAGCCGGACCGGCACCACCTGGTCGGCCTGGACCAACCTGGGCGGCACCACCAGCGGCAGCCCGACCCTGCTCGCCACCTCCGGTCGGGTCTACCTGTTCGCGCTGGCCGCCGACAACCGGCTCTGGCAGCGCAACCTGACCGACGGTTCCTGGGGCGGCTGGTTCCGGCGCGGTGAGTTCGCCACCGACGCGTTCCGGGGTGCGCCCGGGGCCGCCGCCGGCGCCAACGGCAGCGCCTGGCTGGCCGTACGCGGCGTGGACGACCGGGTGCACCAGGTCGTCCTCTGATCCACGGTGGCGGGCCGTCGGCTGGCGGCCCGCCACCCGCACCACCCAGGACGGCTCAGGCTGGGACGATTTCCCGGCAGCGGCGCAGGGCGGCCAGGGCCAGCGGTGCGTCTCGGCCCGCGATCCCGGCCTCCAGTTCGGCCACCGCCTCCGCCGCCCCCGCCGGGTCACCCGCCGCGGCCGCCGCCTCGGCCAAGACCAACACGGCTTCGGCGGCCCACGCCAGAATGCCCTTTCCGCGTACCAGCGACAGCGCGTCCGCCGCGTGCCCGGCGGCCTCGTCGGGACGCCGGGGCAGGGTCAGCCGGGCCAGCGCCGAGAGCGCCTGCACCAGCGGCCAGATCGCACCGACCCGCCGAGCATCGGCCACCACCTCCCGCAGCGCCCGTTCGGCCACCTTCACCTCGTCGCACCCTTCGTCGCTGCCGGCGCTCTCCTCGGTGCTGCCGCCGGGTGCGGTGTCGGCACGACCCTCGGTGTTGCCGCCGCCTGCGCGGACGGCGGTCCGGGCCAGCACGGTCGCCAGTTCGGCCCGCGCGTCCTGCAGGATGACCGGCATCCGCTCGGCGTTGGCGACCAGCCGGCTGAGCCGCTCGGCGAGCCCGTCCAGCCGGCCGGCGGCCCGGTCCAACGACAGCTCGGTCACCTCCACCAGGGCCGTCAGCCGCTCGTACCCGGTCTCCTCGACCAGTGCCCGGCCGGCCGCCAGGAGCGCTTCGGCCTGCTCCGGGTGCCCGGCGTGCAACGCGCCCTGCGCCCAGTTCAGGCAGGCCCGCGCATGCTCGCGGGGCCGGTCGGCCAACTCGGCGGACGCGCGCAGCTCCCTGATGATCGCCCAGGCGGCCGGGTCGCCCAGTTCCAGCAGTAGCGACGCGCGGGCGATGCGGACCGCGAGGTGCGCGGCCGGATCCCCGCTGGCCGCTGCGGCGGCCTCCGCCTCCGCGCAGCGGGCCAGGTGGTCGTCGACGTGCCGGCCGACGACGGTGTCAGGGGCCGCCAGCACCGCGAGTGCCGGGGCCTTGCGGCGCGGCGCGCGCAGGTACGGCACGGCACGCTCGATCTCGGCGTACCCGCGCAGTGCCTCGCCCTGCTGGCGCAGCATCCGCCCGAGCACCAGACCCAGCTCGCCACGGGCGCCGGGCGGCAACCGTCGGTCGGCGAGCAGCCGTTCCAGCACCGGGATCGCCTCGGCCTGGCTGAGTCCGTCGATCGCCGACCGGCCCAGCTTGGCGGCGAGCCGAACCCGTACCGGTCGGGGCAGCTCGGCGACGTCCATCGTCTGCAGGAGGAAGCTGGCGGCGGTCGCGTCGTCGCCGCGCTCGGTGGCCAGATCGGCGGCCGCCTCGGCGTTGCGGACGAAGTCGGCTCCGCTGCCGGCCCGACGGTAGTGGTGCGCCAGCTGGGCTACCGGCTTCGGCAACTCCTGTTCCAGCACCCGCGCGACACGCAGGTGCAGCCACTCCCGGCTCTCCCGGGGCACCAGGTCGTACACCACCTGGCGGGCCAGGTCGTGGCGGAACCGCAGGCCGTCCCCGGCGTCGTGCAGCAGGCCCGCCCGATGGGCGGCGGTCAGCGCCGCGCCGATCGTGATCCGGTCCAGGCTGAGTACCGAGGCGAGGATGCGCTGATCCGGCGCCATGCCCAGCACGGCTGCGGCGCCGAGCACCTCCCGGGTGGCCTCGTCGAGCGGGCGCAGCCGCCAGAGCAGCACGTCCCGGAGGATGAACGGGACACTGTCGTCCGCCATCGGGTCGCCGCCCCGCTCGGCCAGCGTCCGCAGCACCTCCTCGACCACGAACGGGATGCCGGCGGTGCGGTCGAGCAGGGTGTCGGTCAGCTGCTGCGGAGGATCGTCGAGGCGCAGGGTGCGGGCGGCCAACCGGCGTACGTCGTCGGCGTCCAGCGGGCCGAGCGGGACGCGGGTGACGCTCCACGGGGGAGTACGCGCCAGGGCGTCGTGGATTGGCGTACTGCCCCCCGGCGTCGGCGTCCGAGCGGTCAGCACCACGGCCAGCCCCTTGACCGGGTGGGTGCTGAGGTATCCGAGGAGTTCGCAGGTCGCCGGGTCGGCCCAGTGCAGATCCTCGAGCAGCAGCGTGGCGGGGCTCAGCGCGGCCAGCACCGCGGTTACGGCGCGGAGCAGGCGATGTCGCTCGGCCGCCGGGTCGGTCAGCGGGGGTGGCGCGTCCGGCAGCGCGTCAGCCAGTTCGGGCAACAGCGGCGCGAGGGCGCCCGCCACGGGGCTGAGCGGACCGAGTCGGTCGGCGCTGCCCCGGATCGCGTCCAGCAGGACGCCGAGGGGGAACGGCTCCGGTACGTCGTCGCACTCGCCGACCAGGTGCCGCCCCGGAAGGTCGGCGAGCAGTTCGGCGACCAGTCGGCTCTTGCCGATCCCGGGCTCGCCCTCCAGCAGGATCAGGCACGGCGGGGCTGCGACGAGCCGGCGTAGCTGGGCCAGCTCCGCCGCTCGTCCGACGAACTCGACGGGCCCGCGCAGACGTTCGGGGCGGACGAGAGTCGGGCTCCCGCCGCCCCGTGTCGTGTCCTCGCCGCCGTCGATCACCGTGGGGCGAGCAGATCACCTCTGCTCGCCGCGACGGTCGGCCGACGGACCGGCGGTGACCTGGGTCACACGCCGGCCCGTCGGCCCGTTCGCTCAGGACTGGACGGTGACCGGCACGGTCTTCAGCGAGCCGTCTCCGTTGCGGAACTCCAACACCCCGAGGTAGCGCTGGCCCGGGGCGAGGCCGGACCAGCGCAGGGTCAGGTTCGCCGTGGCGCCCGGCTGCACGCTGCGCTGCTTCGGGTCGATGGTGAACCGGCCGGTCGAGGTGCCCGGCGCCCCCGGCAGGTAGCTGGTCACGGTGTACGCGTTCGCGCCGTCCTTGATGTTCTCGGTGAACTCCTGCTCGACCACGACGATGTAGTCACCGGCGCCGTCCGGCAGGGTGACCTTCGCGCCGATCCGGGTGCTGGCCGTGGCCGTGACGAACTTCCCGGACTTGTCGTAGACGTTGAGGCTGAACTCGGTGCACTCCATCACGCCCTCCTCGTCCTCCCAGTCGATGTGGGAGCAGGTGGGCCGTGCCGACGTCACGTGGATCTCCGGACTGCGAGTGCCCGCCGGTACGTGCAGGGTGGTCCGGCTGATCGACGCGGGCAGCGGCACCGGCAGGTTGTTCGACGTGCTCCAGTCCCAGCTCGGGCCGTCGCCCTTCAGGGTGACCACGTTGCTGGTGCCCGAGGTCAGGCCGGAGAGCTGGGAGATCAGCTGGCCCTTGTAGCCCACCTCGGCGG
Source organism: Micromonospora sp. NPDC050276 (assembly GCF_044459545.1). Classification (NCBI taxonomy): domain Bacteria; kingdom Bacillati; phylum Actinomycetota; class Actinomycetes; order Micromonosporales; family Micromonosporaceae; genus Micromonospora; species Micromonospora sp. NPDC050276. Next base: position 35,542 of record NZ_JBITJA010000001.1, read on the forward strand.
CGATCCGGACGCTGCCGAAGGTGCCCTCGCCGGTGATGGCGTCCGGGGCGACCAGCCCGGAGTTGTGCACGACCAGCGGGCTGCGTACCTCGTGCTTGAACTGGTCGCGCCAGGTCAGCGAGCCGTCGGCCCAGGTGTCGAACGCGCCACCGGTGTTGGTGACCTCGACGGTGAAGCGGGCGCTCTTGCCCGGACGGATCTGCATCTTCGCCGGGGTCACCTTGACCTTGTAGCCCGGCGGGGCCTGCACCGACGAGGAGTACGTGCTGGTCTTGTCGCTGACGTTGGTGACCGTACGGGTCACGGTCTGCTTGCCCACCATCCGGCCCAGCGAGATCGACGGGTAGTTGAGCTGCGCCGTGTCGATCGCGCCGATCGTGTCGCAGCCGTCCAGGTCGCCGAGCCCGTAGTCGCCGCCACGGTCGGCGGACACCCCGCACAGGTACTGGGTCCAGTCCTGCTGGTTGGAGTCGTAGACCAGACCCGGGTCGAAGGCGCTGCCCGGCTCGACCTGGCCGGCACCGTAGTTGAGCGGGGTCGCGTCGTACGTGCCGATCTTGATCGGGTTGCCCTTGTCGGTCTTGTCCACCGCGCTGGTCATCAGCGCCGAGCGGACCGCGGCCGGCGACCAGTCGGGGTGCTTGGCCAGCAGCAGGGCGGCGATGCCGGCGATGTGCGGCGCCGCCATCGAGGTGCCCGACTCCAGGGCGAAGTCGTTGCCGCCGATGGACGGCGAGAACGCGGCGATGATGTCCTGGCCGGGCGCGCTGATGTCCGGCTTGAGCAGCTCACCGGCGTTCAGGTTCGACGGGCCCGCCGAGGAGAAGGCGGCCACCGCCGGAGCCTCGACCGTCTCCAGCTTGCTCGGCGAGATGCTCGCCGTGGCGTTGCCCTGGGCGACGTACGCGGTGACCGTGGCCAGGTCGACCTCGTTGATGTGCACGGTCGGCACGGTCTGCACGTCGGCGTTGAGGGAGTTCAGCTCCTCGTTGTACAGCACCATGCCGATCCCGCCGGCCCGCGCCACCTCGATGCTCTTGTCGGTACGCGGGATCTCGCCGCGCAGACAGAGCACGATCGCGCCCTTGACCTTGGCCGGATCCAACGTGTCGTCCGCGCAGAGGCCGGCACCGTAGGCGCCGTCCGGGTCGATCGCGCTGTCCTTCGCGAAGACCAGGGCTGCCGGTCCGACGCCGGTCTCACCCATGCCCACACCGGCGATGGTGGTGCCGTTGCCGAGGGTGAGCTTCCGGGTGTTCTGCCGGTCGGTGGTGCTCGCGGCCACCGTGGTCAGCCACGGCGTCGAGTTGTCGACGGTGTTGGCGAACGGACCGGAGTTGCCGGCGGCGGCGGCGACGAACACCCCGGCGGCAGCCGCGTTGAAGAACGTCGCGTCGACCGCCCCGAACCGCTCGGTGTCGTCACCGATCGAGTAGTTGATCACGTCGACGCCGTCCGCGACCGCGTCGTCGATGGCGTGCACGATGTCGATGTCGGTACCGGTCGCCCCGCCCGCACCGTCGTCGTACAACGCCTTGTAGATCGCCAACCGCGCGGCCGGCGCCATGCCGGAGATCATGCCCAGGTCCTCGGTGCCCGACGTCGCCCGCACGCCGTGGATGCCGGCGGCGGTGCTGGCCGTGTGGGTGCCGTGGCCGTTGCGGTCGCGCGGCGACGAGTAGTCGTCCGGGAAGGTTTCGGCGATGCCGCTGTCGTTGTACCAGCGCGCCCCGATCACCTTGTTGTTGCAGGTGACCGGCGCCTCGACACCCACGTCGCAGGTGCCCTTCCACTTGGCGTCGATGATGGCCTGATCGGGGCGGGGGCTGGGCAGCGGCGCGAAGCTCGCGCTCTCCGGCCAGTAGCCACTGTCGATGACCCCGATGATCACACCCTCGCCCGCGTGCGGGTCTCCGCCGAACTCCTTGTTCCACACCCCGCCCTTGCCGGTCAGGCCCAGGTAGTCAGGAGTGTGCGAGGTGGCGGCGTGCACCTGCTGGCTCTCGTACACCGCTCGCACACCGCTGGTGGCGCGCAGCCGGGCGGCCTGCGGCCCGGTCAGGTCGGCGGCGAAGCCGTTGAACGCGGTCTCCATGGTGACGCGGGTACGGTCGGCCGGCACGCCGACCCGGTCCAGCACCGACTTGCGCTTCTGGCGCAGGTGATCGCGGTACGCGTTGGCGTTCCCCGACGTGCGGTTCAGCTTCGCCCCGTCGGCCGGCTTGGTCGCGGCGATCCCGGGAACACCGCCGGTGTAGGTGGCCAGCGGCTCCTCGTCGAGCTGGACCAGGTAGCGGGCGGTCGGTCCAGTGCCGGCCGGCGCGGCGGTTGCGCTGCCCGGCAGGCTGGTCAGCCCGGCCGCGGTCAGCGCCACGGCGGCCAGCATGCTGACCCCGCGCCTGGCCCGTCCGGTCCGATGTACGTTCGGTTGTGGCACGTCGTTGCCTCCACATTCGGTGCCGGCCGCCACGACTGATGACGGTGGCCGAAACCTAGGATCGCGATCGATCATCGAGAAGCACCCGTAACCTGGCCGTCATCTTGGAAACAAGCTCGTAACACAACGGGTACTTTGCGCGTCATTTCGGGACACCGGCCTGGCGGATCCGTGCCGTGTTGGTCGGTCGCCCGCGCCGTCGGTCGAGTCGGCCCTCGTCGTCTTCGACGTCCAGGCCGGCGGATGCCTGTCCTTCGGGGTCGTGCGGAGACCCGGCCATCACACCGGCGGTCAACTCGGCCAGCAGCACCCAGGCCACGCCGGCCACTTGGCACCCCCGACGTGCCAGCGCTGGCTCGCGATTGACGCCTGACAGTTGGCTAGTAGCGCCTGCCTCCCCCACGCGCTACTACCACCGCACGCGCTGCCCCTGACTCTTGGCTCGTGACACTGGCGCTTCCCCCAAAGTGGACCGAGGCATGTCGTGCCGTCCGGGATCGGCGCTGCTCGCCAGGAGTGTTGACGACGACGACGACGGCGACCGTGGCGGTGGCGGTGGCGGTGGCGGTGGCGGCGACTGCGGTGGCGGTGGCGGCGACCGTGGCGGCGACTGCGGTGGCGGTGGCGGCGACCGTGGCGGTGGCGGCGACCGTGGCGGCGACTGCGGCGGCCGTGGCGGTGGCGGTGGCCGGCGATGGTGGCGGTGACGAGTGGCTAGGCGTGGCGGCAGGCAAAGTGCCGGCTACGCCTCACAAGCGGAGTTGCACCGGGTCGTCGAAATCCTGACCACACGCCGGCCCAGACGTCGGGCACTTCGGCCAGCGGCACCCAGACGCCGAGCGGGTCGCACACGTCGACAGCGCGGCGCGGGCGCAGCGCGCGGCACCTTCAGGGCTCGGCGTCGTGGGGACGGTCGGCCCCCGGGGCTACGCGGATCTGGTCGCCGGCGCGATGCTGCGGTCGGCGTCGGCTGGTCGTGCTCACGTTCGTCGGTGGTAGTGGTTTCGGCGGGGGAGTTGTTCGGGGTCGAGCCAGGCGGGTGGGGTGAATTCGGGATGGCCGTCGTTGCCGAGTTGGATGGTCCAGTCGCTGTCGTGCAGGTGTCGGTGGTGGTGGCCGCAGAGCAGGACGGCGTTGGCCAGGCTGGTGGCGCCGCCGTCGGCCCAGTGTTGGATGTGGTGGGCGTGGCACCAGCGGGGTGGTCGGTCGCAGCCGGGGAACGCGCAGCCGCGGTCCCGCAGGATGAGGGCGCGTCGCAGCGGACCGCTGATGAGGCGGCGTTGGCGGCCGACGTCGAGTGGTTGGCTGGTGCCGTTGAGGACGGCGGGGAGGATCGCGGCGTCGCAGGCAAGTCGGCGCACGGTTGCTGGGGTGAGGTGCAGGCCGGTGTCGAGGGTGCCGGCGGTGAGTTGTCCGACGAGCGCGTCGTAGTTCGTGGTGATGATGATCTGGGCCGGATCGCCGCCGTGCTCGGGCAGGTCGCCCGTGCGAAGAACGAGTCGGCAGATGTCGGTGAGGGCGTCGTGACGGCGTTGCCCGGGGGATCGTTGATCGTCGGAGCCGGCGGGTGCGGTCAGTGGGTCGATGGCGGCGCGGAGCAGGCCGGCGGTTTCGGCGTCGAGGACGCCGGTGAGGCGGAGTCGGCCGTCGGATAGCTCGGAAACCGTGACGTGGCGGTCGCGGGCGGCGCGGCGGGCTTCGGCTTCCAGCGCGGCTTGGGCGGCGGTATCGGCGATGTCGGGGGCGACGTGGTCGAGGATGCGGGTGCCGAGTTTGCGTAGTTGGGTGGGGTCGAACTGGGCGGCCCAGTCGACGAGAACAACAACGGCTTTGTCGGCGACCTCTGCCCCGGCGGTGGCCTGCACGGTGGTGACGGTGTCGGTGATGATCCGGGCTTGGTCGAGGCTGAGGTGTCCGTCGGCGAGCGCCTGTCGTACCGCTGGATTGCCGGTGTCCAGGGCGGTGGCGAGGTCGACGAGGCGGCGGGCGGCGGGGATGGCGAGTCGCAGTCGTTCGCGTAGCCAGGCCGTGGTGCTGGAGGCGCCCTGCGCGCGGGCGGTGCCTCGACCGTCGAGTTCGCGGACCAGGGCGAGGGTGACAGCGGCGAGGCGCTGTTCCAAGCGGTGCGCGGCGTCGAGCGCGGCGATCAGCTCATGCTCCGGCAGTGCCCAGGCGGCGGCGTCGACGCAGACAGCGACCGCGTCGTCTGCCTGCGCCAACTCCTCAACCATGACTCGAGATTAGAACAGACGTACGACAATTCCAGGCATCATGATCGATTCGGTCGGCAGCGGTCGACGTTGTGTCGGCAGGACTGCTCTACGGGCAACCAGCGGCATCGTTGCGGGAGTTACGGCGAACGCCAAGGGTTGGCGCGACCATCGTGGACCCACGAACGCGCGTCAGGGCTGCCACGGCGTGGGCGACCGTCACGGATGCTCCGGCGCCACGGCGCGACGGAACGGCACGGCGCCACGAACGCCACGGCGTCACGGCGCCACGGCCCGACGGCGCGACGGCGCGACTGAACGGCACGGCGCCACGAACGCCACGGCGCGACGGCGCCACGAACGCCACGGCGCGACGGCGCCACGAACGCCACGGCGCCACGAACGCCACGGCGCCACGAACGCCACGGCGCGACTGAACGGCACGGCGCCACAAACGCCACGGCGTCACGGCGTCACGGCGTCACGAACGCCACGGCGCCACGGCGCGACTGAACGGCACCGCGAAGGTCGCGCCGAATGGCGCAGCGGGGACGCGGGTGGCGCCAGCGCCGGGGCTCGGTTGCGCCGCTGTCAGTCGAGTCTGACGAGGCCCGGGCCGGCGGTGATGTCGATGTCGCCGTCCGTTATGTCATGGCCGGCGGCGCACCGGAGTACTGCGCGGATCGGCTCGCCGCAGTCGTGGTGGGTGGCGACGACGGATGGGCCGGTGTCGGTGGCGGTCCAGGTGTCGCCCCAGTTGCGTAGCGCGGTGATGACGGGCAGGAGTTCGCGGCCCTTGCGGGTGAGCTGGTACTCGTGGCGGGTGCGTTGCCCCGGCTCCCGGTAGGGGATTCGTTCGAGTAGGCCGGCGGCGACCATCTCCTTGAGTCGGGCGGCCATGGCGGGCTCGCCGACGCCGACCCGGCGGACGAAGTCGTCGAAACGGCGCGTGCCGAGCAGGGCCTCGCGCATGACCAGGACCGTCGACCTGCTGCCCACGATGTCCATCGCCCGGGCCACCGAGCAGTTCTCGCTCGACCAGGAATCCCGGTCTTCTCGTAGGTCCTCCATGCCGCCCATCCTACCTGGCTTGCGTTGAGGCTAGCCAGGTGATTCACTGGGGCGCTGCTGGCTTCAGTAAACGCAAGTCAGACCATCAGCCCTGAGGATGCCCAGTGACCACCAGCACCACGACACCGACCCCACCCGGAGCGCCCGCATCCGAGCCCGCCGCCGCCCGTTCGTCCTTTCGCGGCTCCCGCCCGGTGACCCTGATCGCGATGTGCCTGGGCGCGATGATCACGTTTCTGCAGATCACCGCGACGGTCTCCGCGCTGACCACCATCCAGCGGGACCTGCGGGTAGACCCGACCACCCTGGTCTGGATCCCCAGCGCCTACACCCTGATGGTGGCGAGCGTCGTGCTGTCCGCCGCGACGCTGGGCAACCGCTACGGACGTAAGCGCACGTTCGCTGCCGGGATCATCGCGATGATTCTTGGTGCCGCCGTCGTCGCCAGCGCCCCGACCGTCGCCTGGGTGATCGTCGGGCAGTTGGTCGCCGGTCTCGGTGGCGCCCTGATCCTGCCGAACAGCCTGGCGATCCTCGGCGCGACCTTTACCGACCCGCACCGCCGCACCGAGGTCATCACCGCGTGGTCGGCGGCCTCCGGCATCGGGCTCGCGGTCGGCCCGCTCATCGCGGGAACCCTGCTGCGGCACTACCAGTGGCACAGCGTCTACCTGTCGACGATCGTGCTGGGCGTGGTCACCCTCGTCGTCGCCGTCATCGGGGTGGCCGAGTCCCGGCCGAGTGCGGCGCGACTCGACGTGCCCGGTCTGCTGCTCGGCACCGTCGCCATCGCCGCCGCCGTCTACGCGATGATCCAGGGTGGCAAGGCCGGCTACACCAGCCCGGTGGTGTCGGCCGCCTGGCTCGTCGCGGTTCTGGCGCTTGTCGGATTCGTGCTGGTCGAGCTGCGGGCCAGTGCGCCGATGCTCGACGTACGGCTGTTCCGGTCGGCGTCGTTCAGCGCCGTCATGGTCGTCGCCGCGGTGTCGCTGTTCGGCTTCACCGGCGTGGCGATCCTGCTGGTCCTCTTCCACGAACGCGCCCAGGCGCTCAACCCGCTGGACACCGGCTGGCGGATGCTGGTGCTCTTCGGCACCTACGTGGTGGTCGCCTTCGGTGCCGGGCGGGCGATCCGGCGTACCGGCTTCAAGGCGCCGCTCACCCTCGGCCTGGTCCTCGGCGCGGTGGCGAGCTTCGCTCTGGCGACCCAGGGTCCCACCGCGTCGTTCGGTCACCGCTGGGCGCTGTTCGCGTTGTTCGGTGCGGCCAGTGCCCTGGTGGTGGCCCCGGCGACGGCGGCGGCGCTGGCCAGCGTCGCCCCTGCCCAGGCGGGCATGGCCTCCGGGGCGGTCAACGCCGCCCGCCAGGTCGGCTCGGTGCTCGGCTCGTCCCTGCTCGGCACGCTCCTGACCACCACGATGGTGGCCGACCTGCCGGGCCGGCTTGCCGCGCACCAGGTCGGCGAACCCACCCGTACCGCCGTGCAGGCGGCGGTGGCCGCCGGTGCCAACGGCGACCAACCGCTGCCCGACCCGGTCCGGGCGGCGATCGCGGAGGCGCTGACCTCCGGTGTCCACGCCGGGTTGCGGGTCACCGGCGTCGTCTTCCTGGTCACCGCCGTGCTGGCACTCACCCTCATCCGCAACCGGCCGCACAAACACTAAGGAAGCGCCGCCCGCATGAACACAAACACAAGGAAGCACCGCCCGCACTAACACTAGGAAGCACCGCTCAAGCACTAGGAAGCAATCGCGTTCAACTCCTCGATCGCGTCGGCCGGCAGCTTCAGGTCGGCCGCCGCGATGTTCTCCCGCAGGTGCGCCAGCGTCGAGGTGCCCGGGATCAGCACGGTGGTGGGGGACCGCTGGAGCAGCCAGGCGAGGGCGACCTGCTGCGGCGCGGCACCCAGCCGGGCGGCAACGGCGTCGAGCGTGTCGGACTGCAACGGGGTGAACCCGCCGAGCGGGAAGTACGAGGCGAACGCGATGTTCTCCGCCGCGCACCTGTCGACCAGGTCGTCGTCCTGCCGGTTGGCGAGGTTGTAGAGGTTCTGCACCGTGACCACCGGCGCAATGGCCTGGGCTTCGGTGAGCTGGGCGGAGGTGACGGTGCTGAGCCCGAGGTGCCGGATGAGGCCCTGCTCGCGCAGTTCCGCCAGGGCACCGAACTGCTCGGTGATGGGTGCGTCTTCGGGGCCGTGCGCCGAGCCCACCCGCAGGTTGACCACGTCGAGGACGTCCAGGCCGAGGTGGTCGAGGTTTTCCCGGACCTGGGCCTTGAGGTCATTCGGCTCCAACGACATGATCCAGGACCCGTCGGCGCCGCGTCGGGCGCCGACCTTGGTGACCAGGTGCAGGTCCTCGGGGTACGGGTGCAGCGCCTCGCGGATCAGCTCGTTGACCACCACGGGCCCGTAGAAGTCGCTGGTGTCGATGTGCCGGACGCCCAGGTCGACGGCTTCGCGGAGTACGGCCAGGGCCTGCTCGCGGTCGCGGGGCGGGCCGAAGACGCCGGGGCCGGCCAACTGCATCGCCCCGTAGCCCATCCGGCTCAGGGTGAGGCCGTCGGCCAGGGTCAGGGCACCGCCGGGAAGGTTCTCGCTCATGTCGTCCTCTGTCTTGTCGTCGTAAGAGCTGCGGCCGTAGGAACCGGCCCTCCGACGACTGTCCGTCGGCATCCGCCCGGCCGGCAGGGCGAGCTGTTCCTGGTAGTGACACAGCCAGTCACCGGGCGGCCCGGCGATCTACCGTCGGTGGCATGGACGCGACGAACCCGCTCGGCGACTTCCTGCGTGCCCGCCGGGAGCAGACCCGGCCCGAGGATGTCGGGCTTGGCCCGGGCGTGGGCCTGCGCCGGGTGCCGGGGCTGCGGCGCGAGGAGGTGGCGATGCTGGCCGGCATCAGCGCCGACTACTACCTCCGATTGGAGCAGGGCCGCGAGCGGCACCCCTCGGTGCAGGTCCTCGACGCGCTCGCCGGGGTGCTGCGGTTGGACCCGGAGGCGACCGCGTACATGATCGGGCTGAGCCGTGCCCGGTCGCGTCGGGCGGCCCGACCGGCCGCCGAGCGGGTGCCGGCCAGCATCCTGCACCTGCTCCGGCAGCTCGCCATGCCGGCCTTCGTCCAGAACCGCTACCTCGACATCCTGGCCTCGAACCCGATGGCGAGAGCGCTGTCGCCGAATCTCGCCCCCGGCGCCAACCGACTCCGCGCGGTGTTCCTGGATCCGGCCGAGCGGGAGCTGTTCCGCGACTGGCGGCAGGCGATGCAGAGCGTGGTGGGGCAGATGCGTGCCGATTCGGGCGGGGCCACCGACGACGCACGGTTGACGGCGCTGGTGGGCGAGTTGTCACTCAAGAGCGACTGCTTCCGCCAGCTGTGGGCGCGCCACGAGGTACGGCGACGGGAGGGCGTGGTCAGCCGGCTGCGCCATCCCGAGGTGGGTGACCTGGACCTGTACTGCGACAAGCTGGCGGTGGCAGGCGCTGACGGGCAGCTCCTGGTGATCTACCACGCCGAGCCTGGTACGGAGTCCGCCCGCTCGTTGGCGCTGCTCGGCTCGATCGCGGCCAGCAATCCAGCCGATGTCCCGGACAGTCTCCGGCCCGGCGATCCGGCCCGCCTCTACCCGCTGGAGTAACCGTCAGGGCCGCTGCGGGCTCGCCTCGGTGGGGATGTGTTCGTAGCGCTTGCGCATGGTCTCGCTGGCGGCCGGACCGGCGGCGAACACGAAGTCGGCGTCGTCGAGCGGGCGACCGGTGCGGCGGTCCACGATCACCGGGTCGGCCTCCACCCCGGTGGTCCGGTCGACCAGGATCATGCTGCGTTCGCTCGGATCGAGGTGTGAGTTTCCCCAGGCGGCGAGGGCGACGACGACGGGCCGCAGGCTGCGACCGAGGTCGGTGAGGACGTACTCGTAGCGGTCCGGCCTGGTCTGGTAACGGCGACGTTCGAGCAACCCCTGACCGGTGAGGGTCTTGAGCCGGCTGGTCAGGATGCTGGACGAGACGCCCAGGTTGGCCTGGAACTGCTCGAACCGGGTGTAGCCGTCGAAGGCGTCATGCAGGATCAACAGCGTCCACCACTCGCCCACGTGGCCCAGCGCGCTGGACAGCGGGCATTCGCGGTCCTCCAAGCGGATCTTCCCGGCCACAACCGTGCCCTCTCCCGAGTGGGTGCTAGTGTCGAAGTTAGTAGGTGCTATTTCAGAAGTAACTATACGACGGGGTGCTGAGCCACGTCCGGGAGGGACGCGAACCATGACCGCCACCGAGGCCGCACCGGCCATCATTCGCCGCTACTTCGAGCTTGCCGGCCAGCCCGACGCCGAGGACTACTTCGCTCTCTTCGCCGAGGATGCCGTGGTGGAGGACGAGTCGACCGAGTACCGGGGCATCGAGGCCATCCGCCAGTGGCGGCGCGCCGTGCCACTGGTGTCGTACGAGATCACCGACATCGAGGACACTCCCGCCGGCACCGTCGTGACCGCGACGATCACCGGCGACTTTCCGGGCAGCCCGTTCGCCGGCCTCCGGTACCGCTTCAGCGACTACGACGACACCGTGATCAGGGCGCTGCGTATTGCGCCCTGACGCCCGCTCGGCTTGACGAAGCATGTTTGTGAGTGCACACTTACAAACATGCGATCCACCGCCGAGGCCCGTCGGGTCACCGTCCTGAACGCCGCAGTGTCGGTGTTCGCGCGCGCCGGCTTCCATGCCACCCCGGTCACCGCCGTGGCCGCCGCCGCCGGCATCTCCGAGGCGTACGTCTTCCGGCTCTTCTCCGGAAAGCTCGGGTTGTTCGTGGCGGCGGCGGGCGCGTGCTTCGACCGGATCGCCGCCGCGATCGAGGCGGGCGCGGAGCGTGCCCACGGCGGCAGCCCGGAGGAGATCCTCGACGCCATGGGCGGTGCCTACGCGGAGTTGATCGCCGATCGCGATCTTCTGCTCTTTCAGGTGCAGGCGCAGGCCGTCACGGACATCCCGGAGATCGCCGAGGCGGTGCGGGCCGGCTATCGGCGGGTTGCGACCTTCGTGCAGGGTCGGGCCGGGGCCAGCGACGCGCAGGTACAGCAGTTCTTCGCGTACGGCCAGTTGTGCCACCTGATCGTGACCGCCGGCCTGGAGCAGGTCCCGGAGCCATGGGCTCGCGCCCTGACCGCCGGCATCCGCCACCCCTGACCGACCCCGATGTCGGGCCGCTTCGGCGGCCCATTCTTTGAGCCCCTCAAGTGTGTGAGTGCACACTTACAAACAAAGGAGTATTCCCATGAGCACGGAGTCGATGATCACCGAAGTGGTGCTGCCCGGCGTGGTGGAACCCGACGGACTCAAGCTGCACCGACGCGCGATGCCCGTCCCCGCCGCGGGGCAGGCGCTCGTCCAGGTCGAGGCCACCGGAATCTCGTTCGCCGAGCAGCAGATGCGCCGCGCCCTCTACCCCGGCCAGCCGAAGTTCCCGTTCGTGCCCGGCTACGACCTCGTCGGCACGGTCCGCGCGGTCGGTCCCGGTGGCGACGACGCGCTGGTCGGCACCCGGGTCGCGGCCGTCACCAAGACCGGTGCCTGGGCCACGCACGCGCTCGTCGACATCGACGCCCTGACCCCCGTACCCGTGGATCTGGACCCCGCCGCGGCCGAGACCGTCGTCGTCAACGGGGTGACCGCCTGGCAGATGCTGCGGGGCGCCGACCTGAAGGCCGGGCAGACCATCCTCGTGCACGGCGCGAACGGCGGCGTCGGGACCGTGCTGGTCCAACTCGGCCGACACTTCGGCCTGCGCGTCATCGGCACCGCAGCCGCACGGCACCACGCCGGGCTGCGCGAACTCGGCGTCGAACCGCTCGACTATCGCGACCCGGAGATGGCCGCGCGCGTCCGCGAGCTGTCGCCGGGTGGCGTCGATGCCGTCTTCGACCCGGTCGCCGGCCCGGGCGTACGCACCTCGTACGGTCTGCTCGCACCCGGCGGCACGCTGGTCGTCTACGGCAACGCCGCTGCCGTGGGCACGGGCCAGTCGGTCGGGTGGGTCTTCGTGAAGCTGCTCAGCCGCCTCTACACCTGGAACGCGCTGCCGAACGGCCATCGGGCCGGTTTCTACAACTTCTGGGCCGGTCGGCTCACCCGACGCGCCGCGTTCCGCCGTCGCCTGCGTACCGACCTCGGCACCGTGCTGGACCTGCTGCGGCAGGGAGTGATCGTGCCGCAGATCGCTGCCCGCTATCCCCTCAACGAGGTCTCCGCCGCGCTGGTGTTCGCCGAGAACCGCAGCCGGGCCGGCAAGGTGGTGCTGGAGCCCTGATCATCGACTACGTCGAGGGCATTGTTGGCTCGGGCGGGTTTCCGTGGGCACGGATGCTGTCGGCGACGGCAACCGCGGCGAGCACCAGAGTCGCGGTGAGGCCGGCCAGCAGCGCGGGCGTGAGCACCAGGACGGGTCCCACGACCGCCAGCACGAGCAGCCCGACCAGGCGAGACGGCGAGACGCGGCTGAACACCTCGTACTCGAACCGAGCGCGTCCAAGGAGAAACAGCGCGAACCCACCGAGGAGGGCGCCGGCCAACCATGGCGACGTCACCTCGGTGGGGTCGGTGATGACGACTTCGAAGCTGGCGGAAGCCGCCACGACGCCGGCCACCATGAGTAGATGGGTGTTGGGCACTGACCGCACAAATCCACCTGGGTCCCGGGACGCCTCGATGGCGGCTTTCAGCAGGGCCCCGGCGCGGTGGACGTAGGTCTGCCACAGCAGCACGGTGGCGGTGAACCCGACCAGGAGGGCCGCCGTCCGCTCGATGGTGAGGTCGTGGGTGGCGTAGGTCAGGGTGATGACGAGGATGAGATCGCCGAGAGCGAGCGTGAAGATCTGCTGGTAGCGCTCCGCCAGATGATCGGCCGCAACCGCGTAGCGGGATGTGGGTAGACGGCCGACCCTCGGGGTGGGGTAACGAAGCCAGGCAGCCGCGTAGTCGACTGCGAGCGCGGCGGTCCACAGCAGGCCCCGCGGCGTGCCGCTGACGAAGGCGCCGGCGAGCCACGGTACGGCGGACACCGCGAACCAGAACATGAACCGACCGGAGCACTGCTGCCCCATCCGACCGCCCAGCGCGGCGACGAGGAAGGTGCCGCGTCCCAACTGGATCGCCACGTAGGCGCCCGCGAAGACCAGCCCGTGCTCGGCGAAGGCTCCGGGTAGCGCCCCCGCCATCAGGATTGTCCCGAACATGACCCAGAGCGTCACGACGAAGACCGAGGATCGGCCGGGGTACTGGAGTTCGGTTGCCAGTGCGGTGGCTGCCCAGACCCACCAGATAGCGGTCAACAGCACCACGGTCTCGAAGGCCCCGATCCAGTCGAGACGCTGTGCCAGGGTTCGCGACGTCAGGGCGAGCGCGGCGACGAACACCAGGTCGAAAAAGAGCTCCAGCAGGGTCGCCCGCCTACGTGCTCTGGACCCCCAATGCTAGTGAGAATTCGGCTGCAACTCGGGCAAAGTCGCTGGCCCGGCCTGGTTGCGGTGCCAGATCCAGGCCGCTGATGCGGCACGTTCCGACCGGCCCGGCTGCCGGTGCGCATGCAGCCGCGCACCGCGAGGGCGTACGGTAGACATGTCGCCCGGATTCCGGTGGCCGCCAGACGCCGTCGCCACCAGCCCATCAGGGGCGTTACCGATCGTCTTCCCATCGCCGCGACGTGCTGGTCGTGTTGGTCGATCACCGACCTCGTCCCGGTTGTCGGATTCGCCCGTCATCGCCGTCGAAACGGTTGTTGGTCCGGACGCGAGCGCGCGCCCACACCACTGTCCGTGCGAATGGTCGTTTGAGTGCCTAACCAGAGGAGTACCGAATGAGGATCGCCAGGGACCGGATCGTCACCGCACTACGCGACCGGGGCCAGCAGGCCCGGGCCGACTGGGTCGAGCGCGAGCTGCCGGAGCGCGTGGACCCGGCCAAGCACTCCGGGTTGCTCGCCACCCTGAACCTCAACCCAGCTGATCTCGTCGACGCATCCTCCCCTTGAGGGTTGCCCTGCTCGGACCGGTCGCCTGGCGTACGCCCCCACACCACTACGGCCCGTGGGAGCAGGTGACCGGCCTGCTTGCCGAGGGGCTGGCCAGCCGCGGCGTCGATGTGACGCTCTTCGCGACACTGGACTCCGTCACCTCGGCCCAGCTCGACGGAGTCTGCCCACGGGGGTACGCGGACGACCCGGACCTGGACGGTCGCGTGTGGGAGGCGATGCACGTCTCGTACGCGCTGGCCCGTTCGGCGCAGTTCGACGTGGTACACAGTCACCTGGACTGGTTGCCGCTGGCGTTCGCGGAGCACTGCCGGGCTCCACTGGTGACCACTGTGCACGGCTTCTCCGGCCCGGGGATCCTGCCCGCATACGGCCGGGCCCGCTCGTCGTACGTGTCGATCTCCGACGCCGACCGGGCGCCGCAGCTCGACTATGTCGCCACGGTGTACCACGGCGTCGATGCCGGCGGGCTGCCATTCAGCAGCGAGGCCGGCCTCGGGCTGGCCGCCTTCGGCCGGATCCACCCGGACAAGGGTACGCACACCGCGATCGAGATCGCCCGCCGGGCCGGCCGGCCCCTGACCATCTGCGGGATCGTGCAGGACGAGCGGTACTTCGCCGAAAAGGTGGCCCCGCACATCGACGGCGAACGGGTGGTCTTCCTCGGGTCGGTGGGCCCGCGACGGCGCGCCGAGGTGCTGGGTGGTAGCACCGCACTGCTGCACCCGATCGCCTTCGCCGAGCCGTTCGGGCTGTCGGTTGTGGAATCGATGGTCTGCGGCACGCCGGTCGTCGCCTACCGGCGGGGATCCATGCCGGAGGTCGTCGACGAGGGAGTGACGGGCTTCCTCGTCTCCACCGTCGGGCAGGCCGTCGACGCGGTCACCCGGGTCGCCGGCCTCGATCGGGCCGAGTGCCGGGCGCGGGCTCTGCAGCGCTTCAGCGCGGACCGGATGGTCAGCGGCTATCTCGCCGTGTACGACCAGCTCGTCCAGGGCTGAACCACACCGCTTCGCCGGTCACACACGCTGACCGGCGTGCGCCGTCCTCGCGTGAGGCTCACTTCCGTGTCCCGGAGGTGGCCGACAACCGGAAGGCCCGACGTTCATGCCCAGCTACGGATTTCTCAGCACCCACCCACCGACCCGGTGCGGACTGGCCACGTTCAACGCCGCGCTCGCCGCAGAGCTGACCATCGACGGCACCCGCGGGGGGATTGTCCGGGTCACCGACCGGGGCGACGACCAGCGGCCGGTGCCCGGGGTCGTGCACACCTGGTCGATGAGCTCACTGGCCGGCTGGCGAGAGGCCGCAGCCGCCCTGAACGCCTACGACGTGGCGATCGTGCAGCACGAGTACGGCATCTACCCCGGAACCGACGGCGAGGAGGTCCTGCCGTTGCTGCGGCGGCTCACCGTGCCGAGCATCGTGGTGTTGCACACCGTGCTCCGCCAGCCCACCGCCCGGCAGAAGTCCCTGTTGGAGCGGATCGTGGCCACCGCCGGGGCGGTCGTCACGATGAGCGACACCGCCCGCGACCGGCTGCTCGTCGGGTATGCCGTGCCGCCAGGCAAGGTGCCGGTCATCCCGCACGGCGCCGCCGAGCTGGCCGGCGTACCCGTCGACCGGCGTACCCGGCCGCACCTGCTGACCTGGGGGCTCATCGGTCCCGGCAAGGGTGTCGAGTGGTCGCTGCGAGCCCTCGCGCGGTTGCAGGATTTGGAACCGACGCCGACCTACACGGTGGCGGGGCGGACCCACCCGAAGGTGATCGAGCACAACGGTGAGACGTACCGGGCCGGACTGCACCAGCTCGGCGCCCAGCTGGGCATTGCGCACACCGTCGACTACCAGGACGTCTACCTCGACCAGGAAGCACTGGGCCGGCTCATCCGCTCCGCCGACGTGGTCGTCCTGCCCTACGACTCCCAGGAGCAGGTCACGTCCGGCGTACTCATCGAAGCGGTGACTGCCGGGGTGCCGGTCGTGGCGACGGCGTTCCCACATGCCGTCGAGCTGTTGACCGGTGGGCCGGGTCTGGTCGTACCCCATCAGAATCCGGCGGCGCTGGCCAAGGCGATCCGGCGGGTCCTCACCGAACCGGGCCTGGCCGCCCGGCTGGCCGGCCGGGTTCGCCCACTGGCGCCGAACCTGCTCTGGCCGGCGGTGGCGGCCCGCTACGGCACCCTCGCCAACCAGCTCACCGCGGCGCGCTCGCCCGCCGTCAGTGCCGTGTCGGCATGACGGCGACCACCGGCCGTCCCTGGACATCGACAGGTGGGCGCTGGGTGACGGCACCCGAGCCGCCCTTCGGGCATTTGGTGCGGCTGAGCGACGACACCGCTCTGTTCGAGCACGCACGGCACGCCATCGCCCGTCGTGAGCACGGTTACTGCACCGACGACGTGGCCCGTGGCCTGGTCGTCATCAGCCGAGAACCGGAGCCGACCGAAGAACTGCTCCGGCTCGCCGAGCGTTACCTCGCGTTCCTGACCCACGCACAGGACGCCGGGGGCGCCTTCCACAACCGACTCGGACACGACCGGCATTGGGCTGACGAACCGGGGCTCGGCGACTGGTGGGGCCGGGCACTGTGGGGCCTGGGCACGGCCGTCGCCCGCAGCCCCGCCCCATGGGTACGGGAGGAGGCGCTGGTCGCCTTCGGCCGGGGTGCCACCCGGCGGACCAGGGCCCCGCACACGATGGCCTTCGCCGGCTTGGGCGCGGCCGAGGTGCTCCGTCGTCACCCGAGCCATCTCGCCGCCGCGTCCCTGTTGGCGGACGCGGCCAGCACGATCGGCCCTCCAGCCTCCGATCCGGCGTGGCCGTGGCCTCGGCAGGAACTGACGTACGCCAACGGCGCCCTGGCCGAAGTGGTCATCGCCGCGAGTCAGCTACGCGAGGGTGGCCCACCTCTCGATGACGGTCTGCGAATGTTGACCTGGCTCGGCGAGGTCCAGCTCCGCGCCGGGCGGTTGTCGGTGGTACCAGCCGGAGGATGGCGGCGCGGCGCTCCGCGACCGCGTTACGACCAGCAACCGATCGAGGTCGCCGCCTTCGCGGATGCCTGCGCCACGGCGGCCACGGTCACCGGGGATCCCGAGTGGGACAACGGGGTGCGGCAGGCGGTCGGGTGGTTCCTCGGCGACAACGACCTGGGTACGCCGATGTGGGATCCGGCGACCGGCGGCGGCTACGACGGGTTGACCGCGCACGGCCCCAACCTCAATCAGGGCGCCGAGTCGACCCTTGCGCTCATCTCCACCCTGCAGCACGCCCGGCGGTGGTCGTGACCCGGAGTCTGGCCGTCCGGCAGGACGTCACCCTCACCTCGGATCCCCGCCGCGTCATCGTCAAGCTCTTTGTTCCCGGTGAGGACGCCGCGGTGGTACGCACCCGCGCGCAGGCGCTCATCGACCGGGTCGCGCACCTCGACGACGAGGAGACCGGCCGGCTGCTGCGGGACACCTTCGACCGGTTCGGCGCCCGGCACCGAGACCTGGCCGGCACCTTCCACCACCACTACGACCTGGTCCGGCACCGGGCCGCACGGGCTTCGGACCTCTCACCGGCCAGCCGACTGCTGGTCGGTGCCTACTTCAGTCACGAGTACGCCGTCGAGGCCGCCGCCCTGTGCAATCCGTCCATGGTGGCCCATCCAGACCAGACCGATCTCGGCACCGGGCAGCTGCGGGTCGCGGTCAGCCTGCGCCAGGTCGGGGAGGGGCACGTGTCCTCGATCGGCTTCGCCACCGCGATCGTCGGACCCGGGGAACAGCTCATGGTCGCCGATCGGACCGGTCCGTTGGCCGTCGGGCAGCGGACCGGCGTACGGCACCGCCGGGACCTGCTCGTCGCCGGCCTGGCCGAGGAGGACTGCGACAACGAGGTCACGGCCACCGTGCTGGACGCGTTGCCCGAGTGGTACGACGAGGCGCTCTTCGAGCGGGTGCTCGGCACCCTGCCACTCGATCTGCTCTCCCGCAGCACCGGGTTGGGGACCGTCGAACAACTGCGTCGTACCAACGCTGGTAGCTACGCCACGGCCTTCCCCGCCGACACCGTCCTGCACCAACGGGTGCTCTGGCCAGCCACCCCGGCGGAGAGCAACGGCATGGAGGACGCGCGGTTCGTCCGCTTTGTCGATGACGCCGGGCCGGTGTACCGGGCCACCTACACCGCCTACGACGGCCACAACATCGCCACCCGTGCGCTGGCCAGTGGCGACCTGCGGAGCTTCGAGATGACCCCGATGCGCGGGCCGGGTGCCCGGAACAAGGGTCTGGCACTGTTTCCGCGTACCGTCGGCGGCCGGCACCTGGCACTGTGCCGTGCCGACGGCGAGACCATCGGCCTGACCACCCTGGATGGCGAGAACCGCTGGCAGGCCCCGGCCCCGTTGCACGCGCCAGGTGAGAGTTGGGAGCTGATCCAGGTCGGCAACTGCGGCGCACCGATCGAGACCGACGTCGGCTGGCTCGTGCTCACCCACGGCGTCGGGCCGATGCGTCGGTACGCGATCGGTGCGCTCCTGCTCGACCTGCACCGACCGGAGCGGGTCGTCGCGCACCTGCCGGGAGCACTTCTCGCGCCCGACGGGGACGACCGGGACGGGTACGTACCGAACGTCGTCTACTCCTGCGGAGCGCTCGTGCACGACGGCGAGCTGTGGTTGCCGTACGGGGCTAGTGACGCGCGGGTGGGTTTCGCCACCGTGCCGCTGCCCGCGCTCCTCACCGCGATGGTCGAGGCACCAACATCGGGCAGCCAGGACGCGTGAGCTCCGGTGGTGCTGCCCCGGCGGCCGGACGATGCCGGGCGGGAAACCGGGCGCGGTGTTGCCGGGGCTGAAGGGTGGCCGGCCGGTCAGGTGCAGGCCGTCGGCAGGCGAGGAGCGCGGCGGGGCGAGGTAGCCTCACCGCTCGCACTACGTACTCCCGCGATCCGGGAGGACAGGGGGAGGTGGGGCGTGGTCGACGTCGGCGACGTGGTGCGTTGGTTACAGCTCAACGCGCCCCAGGGTGGGCCGGACGAGGTGGCGCAGCTGGTCGCCCGTGCGGCTCCCGCCATCGACGCCAGCGAGATCGTGATCTTTCTGGCCGACTACACGCAGTCCCTCCTCGTGCCACTGCTCGGCGCGGGTCTCGCCCGGGATGAGTTGCCGATCGAGACGACCCTCGCCGGTCGCGCCTTCACCACCCTCGACATCCAGCGTGCCCCCGACAACCCGGACCGGGTGTGGGTGCCGCTGCTGCTCGGGTGTGAGCGGATGGGCGTACTGGAGATCGTCTCGCCGGCCGCCGCCGACCAGGCGATGGACGGTCCGGCCTGGGAGGTGGCGGTCAACGTCGCCCAGATTCTGGTCAACCGCCGGCTCTACGGTGACGTCGTCGAGCGGATGCGGCGGCGGATGCCGATGCAGGTCGCGGCCGAGATCGTGTGGGGCCTGCTGCCACCGCTGACCTTTGCCACCGACGACCTGGTGGTCACCGCCATCCTCGAACCGTGTTACGACGTGGGCGGTGACATCTTCGACTACGCGTTGAACGACGACGTGCTCAGCGTCGGGCTCTTCGACACCTGTGGGCACGGCATCAAGGCGAGCACCCTGGCCTCGCTGGTGGTCAGCGCGTACCGCAACGCTCGTCGATGTGGCCTCGACCTGGTCGACACGGCGATCAGCATCGACCGGTGGGTACGCTCCGAGCACCCGAACTTCTTCGCGACCGGGTTGCTCATCGAGTTGGACCGCCGGACCGGCCAGCTCAGCATGATCAACGCGGGGCATCCCGGTGCGATGTTGCTGCGGGACGGCAAGGCCGTTCGGGAGCTTCCGGGGCCGACCATGTTGCCGCTCGGCCTGGGACACCTGTCGCCTCGCCGACCGCGGGTGCACGTGGAGAATCTGCACCCCGGTGATCGCATCCTCGGTTACACCGATGGCATCACCGACGCCCGTAGCGAGGAGGGAGAGCAGTTCGGGGTGGACCGGCTCGTCGACTTCGTCAACCGTGCTCTCAACGACGGGTTGCCCAGCCCGGAGACGATGCGTCGCCTGGTCCGCGCGGTGGTCGGCTACCAGGACGACCAGCTTGAGGACGACGCGACGGCCCTCTTCGTGGAGTGGCGGCCGCCGCACCTGCCGCTCGCGCACCTCCGCGACCTCGCCGCGACCCGACCCTGACCCCGCGCGCAGCCCCACCCCGCCCCGCCGGCGATCCCGATCGCGCAGTGGGACTTTGCACTCGCAGTGCACTTGTCTCCGATTGTGGAGCTGTCTAGCGTCACCTCATGGCTGACTCATGGACCTTCGCGGTGGCACGTGACGACCTCGGGCAGACCACGCTGGTCGATGGCCGCACCCCAGCCGTGGCCGGTGGTGAGGCGCTGTTGCGGGTGGACCGGGTCGGCCTGACCGCCAACAACGTGACCTACGCGGTGCTCGGCGACTCGATGCGCTACTGGCAGTTCTTTCCACCGGCGGCCCAGGGGCTCGGGCCGCAGTGGGGCCTGCCGCCGCTCTGGGGCTTCGCCGAGGTGGTCGCCTCGGCGGTGGCGGGAGTCGAGGTGGGGCAACGGATCTACGGTTACCTGCCACCCGCCGGTCACCTCCTGGTGCGGCCGGACCGG
Organism: Micromonospora sp. NPDC050276; assembly: GCF_044459545.1. NCBI lineage: Bacteria > Bacillati > Actinomycetota > Actinomycetes > Micromonosporales > Micromonosporaceae > Micromonospora > Micromonospora sp. NPDC050276. Next base: position 55,911 of record NZ_JBITJA010000001.1, read on the forward strand.
GTGGACGCGTCCGGGTTCCGCGACGCGAGCCCGCACCGGGCCGACTTGCCGTCGCCGTACAACGCGTACCGGTCGACCACCGGCGACCCGGCGTACCAGCGCGACCAGGAGGACCTGCTGATCCTGTTCCGGCCGCTCTTCTTCACTTCGTTCATGCTGGCCGACCAGGTCGTCGACAACGACTTCTACGGTGCCGAGGCGCTGGTGGTGTCGTCGGCGTCGAGCAAGACCGCGTACGCCGCCGCGTTCGAGCTGCACCGCCGAGGGCCCCGCCTGGTCGGGCTCACCTCACCCGGCAACCTGGCCTTCACCCGGTCGCTCGGCTGCTACGACGAGGTCGTGTCGTACGACGACGTTGACGCCCTCGACCTGGTCCCGACCGTCTACCTCGACCTGTCCGGCGCGCCCTCGACCCGGGTCGCCCTGCGTCGACGCCTCGGTGACCGGCTCGTCCGGGACATCGCGGTCGGGCTGACCAACCAGACGCCGAACGCCGACGCGGCGGAGGAGGTGTTCTTCGCGCCGGTGCAGATGCGCAAGCGCAGCCACGACTGGGGCCGTGACGGGCTCGATCAGCGGTTCACCGAAGCCTGGCAACGCTTCGCGGACGTCGTGAGCGGGTGGCTCGACGTTCGGGTGGGCGCCGGGCCAACCGCCCTCCAACACGCGTGGCTCGACGTTCTCGCCGGTCGTACGCCGCCACGGGTGGGCCACGTCGTCCAACTCTGATCGGGTTCAGGCGGCGATGTCGTCGCTGAGCTGCTGGCGCAGCGCGGCCAGCGATCGGGTGATCAGCCGGGACACGTGCATCTGCGAGACTCCGATCCGGTCGGCGATCTGGGCCTGGGTGAGGTTGCCGTGGAAGCGGAGACTCAGGATCTGGCGTTCGCGTTCCGGCAGCGTGGCGAGGGCCGGGCCGAGGGCGACGCGGATCTCGACGAGGTCGATTTCGTGGTCGTCGTCGCCGAGGGTGTCCCCGAGTTCCCGAGTGCCGTCGACCCCGGTCGGGGTGGACAGCGACGTGGCCCGGTAGGCGCGTGCCCCTCCAGCCCTTCCAGCACGGTTTCCTCGGACACCTCGAGGTGGGAGGCGATGTCGGCGACGGTCGGCGAGCGGCCGAGGGTCTGGGTCAGGGCGCTGTTCGCCGCGCTGATCGACAGTCGCAGCTCCTGGAGGCGGCGGGGCACGCGCACCGCCCAGGTGCGGTCCCGGAAGTATCGCTTGATCTCGCCGATGATGGTGGGAATGGCGTACCCGCTGAAGTCGACGCCTCGGCTGTGGTCGAAGTTGTCCACGGCCTTGATGAGCCCGACGAAGGCGGTCTGGGCCAGGTCGTCGTCGGGTGCACCGCGACCGCCGTAGCGGCGCGCCAGGTGCCGGGCCAGCGGCATCCACGCCTCGATGACGCGGGCCCGCAGTGCTGGGCGGCGGGCGTCGTCCGCCGGGGTTGACGCCATGGCGGCGAGGAGCTCATCCGGGCTCTGGTCGCTGCTGCGCTGATCGGTGCGGGTGCTGGTCGCGTCGTCGACGATGGTGGCCATCTGGGTGGTCCTTCCCGCAGGCCCGTCGATCGAGTCGACCGGAAGAGTCTCCGAACCGGCTACCGCCGGGGCGCACGTACGGGCGAAAGCGCGCTGTCGCAAAGCCACGAGCACGGGCCTTGCCACCGCGTCATGTCGTTCACTTGATGACCCGGACACTACCCGAAAGACCGACTATTTACTAGCCGAAAGTATGAACCAGGGCAGGTTGTGTGTCGCCCGACGAGAGGCAGTTGCGCTCGGATCAGCCGCGCCGATCCGGCGCCTCGACAGCGGCCGGGGCCGGCTGGGCAGGTCTCACCGCGAACGGGTGGCGCAGTCGCCGCATGGCCTCCTCGCTGCTGTCGAAGGTCACCGCCGGCCCGTCCAGCCCGTCACCGTTCGACGTGGCGAGGAACAGGGCAGGTCGACCGCTGTCGTTCGATGTCATGCAGGGATCCTGTCTCTACGAGAGGGGTGCGTCTGGGGCCTCGGCAACGTTGGCCGTGCGACCTGGTGACGCTTCGGCGCACACGCTGGCGCCCGAATGCGGGTGTCCTGTGCACGGGCGAGCGCGCCCGGCGACACCGACACCCCGCACCATACCCGGCGCCGCCACTTCGTATGCGCCGCTGACGGACCCGCGTCGCTTGTGGCGAACCGGCCGCCCGGGAATTCTGTAATCCCACCCGCTGCCGCGAGTCTCCGATCTTGAGGGCGGTCAGCGCAGCCAGCGTGGGCACCGCGCGGATGAGCACCCAAGGAGTGAAATTCATGTCGTCAGCCGGTCGAGCACTGCCCGATGTCGGGTTGGTCGTCGCGGCCCGGCAGGGCGACCAGCGCGCTCTCGACGACGTCGTCGCGGCCTCGCTCCCGCTGGTCTACAACATCGTCGGGCGCGCGCTGCGCGGGCACGCCGACGTCGACGACGTGGTCCAGGAGACGTTGGTACGGGTGATCCGGTACCTGCCCGCGCTCAACGACCCGGCGGCATACCGGTCCTGGCTGGTGGCGATCACGATCCGCCAGGTGCGGGACTGGGAGACGCGTCGACGCGTCGCGCTCAACCGCGACGCCGGGCTCGACGCGATCCACAACGTGCCCGACCCCGCCTCCGACTTCGCGGGCATGACCATTCTCCGGCTCGGTCTCACCGACCAACGGCGTGAGGTCGCCGAGGCGACCCGCTGGCTCGACCCGGACGACCAGGAACTGCTCTCGCTGTGGTGGCTGGAGGAGACCGGCGAGATCGACCGGAATGAGGTCGCCGACGCGCTCGGGTTGTCCCCCGGGCACGTCGCAGTGCGGATCCATCGGATGAAGGAGCAGATCCAGAGCGCTCGCGGCGTCGTACGCGCGCTCCGCGCCCGCCCCGGCTGTCCGGACCTGCGCGCCGTGACCGCCGAGTGGGACGGCACTCCCAGTTCGCTGTGGCGCAAGCGACTGGTTCGGCACGTCCGCGACTGCGCGTTCTGCGGTCGACTGGGCACCACCCTGCTGCCGATCGACCGGCTGCTCGCTGGCCTGCCGTTGTTGCCCCTGCCGGCGGGCCTCAGCGCCCAGTTGCCGAACGCGACCGCGTCCGCTGCCGCCGCGCACGTCGTCGGGCCACCGAGCCCGCCGGCCGGGCCCGCGGCCGGGCCGACCCCGTCCGGCGGAGTGCCCACCGATGCCGGCGGCGGCCCGAGTATCGCCGACCTGGCGGTGCACCGCCCCCGTGGCCTCGTGCCATCTCTCGCGGCCGGTGTGGCTGCCGCCGTCCTGGCCATCACCATGGCGGTGGTGATCCTGCCGGACGATCCGTCCGCGCCCTCGTGGGCTGCGCCGCCGTCCGCACCGCCCACCGCCGCCGCCTCCCGGAGCGTCGCGCCCACGCCGAGCGCGCGGCCCTCCTCGAAAGCGCCGGTCGCGCCAGCGGCCAGCTCCGGGCGCAAAGGCGTCGGAGTGTGGAACTTCGCCGGGGCCAGTCAGGCGTTGGCGACTTCCCGGGCCAACTGGTACTACACCTGGGGCACCCAGCACCCGGGGATCAGCACTCCGCGCGGTACGACCTTCGTGCCTATGATCCGCAGCGCGGAGAATGTCACCGCGACGGAGCTGGCCCAGGCCAAGGCGGCCGGCCCGTACCTACTCACCTTCAACGAGCCGGACCTGCCCGAGCAGGCGAACATGACCGTCGAGCAGGCGTTGGACCTGTGGCCGCAGTTGATGGCGACGGGCAGCAAGCTGGGCAGCCCGGCCGTTGCCTGGGGCGCGCCGGACCCCCAGGGCTGGCTGGACAGGTTCATGACCGGTGCCCAGGCACGCGGTCACCGGGTGGACTTCATCACGCTGCACTGGTTCGGCGCCGACTTCACGACCGCCACCGCGGTGGACCAGCTCCGGCAGTACCTGCAGGCGGTCTACCAGCGGTACCGGAAGCCGATCTGGCTCACCGAGTTCGCGCTCATCCGCTTCGACGGCGGTGGTTCGCAGTTTCCCAGTCAGGAGCAGCAGGCCGCCTTCCTCACGGCGGCCACCACCATGCTCGGCCAACTCTCCTACCTGCAGCGCTACGCCTGGTTCGGCCTGCCGGCCACGGACAAGGACCGGTCTGGGCTGTTCAGCAACGGGACCGACGCGACCCTGGTCGGCCGGGCGTTCCAGGCTGCGCGTTGAGCAGGGCGATCGGATGGACGAGCAGACCGTGCCGCACCGACCAACCACCGGCGGTCCCATCGCCCGCGGCCCGGTCGGTCGCCGCGCTGCCAACCGCGCCGGTGGTGCTCAACAGCACCGACGATGCATTCGTCCAACTGCTGATCCCGATGAACGAGGGTGCGCTGCACTGATCGACCAACTCGACACCCGGCCCACGGGCCACGGCTGCACCGGTCGACTGAGCATGCCGCCCGGAAGACCCGGCCATGCGGACGTCTGACCTGCACGCCGACGCCCGCCCGGTGTCCCGATGGTCAGGCCGTCGGCGGGTGTCGCTCCGCGAAGCGGGCACGCGTCAGGAACGCGAGTTGGGCCCGCTTGTCCGGCATGTCGATCTCCGAGTCGAAGGTGAAGCCCTCGATCTCCAAGCGACGCAGGGCGAGGTGGTTGCGGACGTCCGGCTCGACCACGATCCGCTGTGCCGTCGGGTCGCGGAACAGGAAGCGGACGAGGGCCGGGGCGACCACGTTGGTGAGGCTGCGGGCGAGGCGTCGGTCGGGGCTGAGCAGCAGGTGCATCCCGACGTCACCAGGCTGCACGGGGTAGCGCTCGCCGACCGGGTCCGCCTCGGGCTGGTAGGTCTGGAACAGGCCGACCGGCTCCTCGTCCAGCATGATCACGTACGCGTGATGCGTCGACAGGCTGTCGACGAAGGCGTAGATCTCGCGTACCTCTTCGAGGGTGTGTGAACCCATGCCCCAGAAGGAGTTGCGGGGGAGGGTCACCCAGCCGTGTAGGAGCGCGGCGTCCCGGTCGGGGTCCACGGTCACCAACGACAACTCACCGAGACCGGCGATCTTCTCCAGGTACGTCATCGGGCGCTGTCCTCTGTTCCATCCGGGGCGCAACTTAGGTTAACCTCCCCTAACCAAGGATGACCTTACCTGGAGGGGTGCGTGAAACGGAACTGGGAGGCCCTGGTCCTCAAGGCCATGGGAGGCCGGGACTTTCGGTTGACCGTGCTGAGCACCGAGTCAATCGACGGGCACTACCAGCGGCTTCTCCTGGATGGGGGCGGCCTGCTGGAGACGTGCGGGGTGCACCCCACGATGTGGATCCGGCTGTGGTTCGACAACGACGGCCGGGCACACCAGCGCGCGTACACGCTGGTGGACCCCGACCCGACGACCGGCCGCTTCACCCTCGAATTCGCCATCCACGACGGCTGCGCCGCCCGCTGGGCCACCACCGCGCAGGTCGGCGACACCATCGGCGCGACCGTCCAGGGCAGTGCGTTCGAGCTGCCCGACCCAGCGCCCGAGCACCTCTATCTGGTCGGCGACGCGGCCTCCCTGCCCGCGGTGAACAGCCTGCTCGACGCCGGTGCCGACATCCCGGCGACGGTCTGGCTGGAGTACGCCCACGAGGGTGAGAAGGCGCTCGCCCCACGGGCCCGCGCGCACCACGACGTCACCTGGGTGCCGCGGCGCGACGCGGGTCAACACCTCGTCGACACGGTTTGCGCCGCCCTGCCGACCAGCGGCACGGGCCACTACTGGGTGGCCTGCGAGGCGGCCACCACCCGGGGTATCACCCGACACATCCGAAAGACGCTGGGCGTCGACAAGGACCGGTTGACCTCCCTCGGCTACTGGAAAGCAGCATGAGGGGCCGGCTCGGCACCCTGACCGCGCTGTACGTCACCCAGTACCTCGGCGTCGGCTTCATCACCGTCGGGCTCACCGCCATCCTGCGCGACGGCGGCACCTCGCTGGACACACTGGCGCTTTTGCAGATCGTCGGCCTGATCTGGCCCGTCAAGTTCCTCTGGGCACCGATCCTCGACCGGTACGGCTCACGGCACCGCGGCCACTACCGCTCCTGGCTGCTCGTGCTGCAGAGCGCCCTGGTGCTCGCCCTGTTGGCGCTGCTGCCGTTCTCCCGCCCGGCCGACGCGCTCGGCCCGATCATCGCGATCTGCGCCGCGTACGTGTTCTTCTCGGCCACGCAGGACATCGCCGTGGACGCCGTCGCCGTCCGGATGCTCGCCGAGTCGGCCCGGGGGACCGGCAACGGCATCCAGGTCGCGGCGAGCTACCTCGGCAACCTGCTCGGCGGCGGAGCCTGTGTCCTGATTTACGACCAGTTTGGCTGGGTGCCGGCGATCGGCCTGCTGGCCGCGATGACGGCGGTCGGCCTGCTCGTGGTGTGGCGGTTCCGGGAGCCTCCCCGGACCGATCGGGTGGAGCGGGTCGGCGCCGCCTACCGGGCGCTGCTGTCGGTGTTCGGCCAGCCGGGCTGCCGCTGGTGGACGTTCGGTGTGGTGCCGCTGGTCTACGTCGGCGCGGGCATGGCGTACGCCCTGGTGACGCCGGCCCTGGTCGACGCCGGGTGGTCGTTGGGTCGGATCGGGGTCGTCACGGGCGTCGTGACCAGCGCTCCGGCCATCGTGGCCGGTCTGGTCGCGGGGCTCGGGATCGGGCGGTTCGGGCGCGGTGGCGTGCTTGTGGTCGGCGGCGTCGCGCTCACGGTCTCGACGTTGTTGCTGCTGCCGCTGATGAACGGCCGCGCGCCGCTGGGCGGGACGGTCGCCGCGCTCTGCTGCTTCATGGTGGCCTACACCATCGCCAACGTGGTCCTCTACACGGTCAACATGGACTACTCCCGGCCCGACACCGGCGGCACCGACTTCACCGTCCTGTCGTCGTTCGGCCTGGTCTGCTCGTTCGTGGCGGCGTCCATCGGTCTCGCGGCGGCCGACCGGGTCGGCTACCCGGCGGTCGCGGTCGCGGCCATCGTGCTGGTGGCCGCCGGCGTCGCTCTCGGCCTGGCCCACCAGCGGCGGTTCCCGCAGCAGCCCGGTCCCGCCGGCCCGCCGGTCGACCAGCCCGCGATGGACGGCGTCAAGGCGGTGGCGTGACCACGGTGCAACCGGCCACCGACACCGTGCCATCGGCACGCCTGCCCCAGCGGTGGCTCGTCCTGGCCGTGCTGTGCGTCGCGCAGCTCCTCGTGGTGCTGGACAACACCGTGCTGACCGTGGCGGTGCCGACACCCGATGCTGGACATGCGCTTCTTCCGGGACCGGCGCTTCGTGGGCGCGATCTCCGGGGTCGTGCTGATCACGTTCGGCGCTACCGGCGCGTTGTTCCTGCTCACCCAGCACCTCCAGTTCGTCCGTGACTATCCCGCCTGGAGCGCTGGTCTGCGGATGACGCCCTTCGCGCTGTCCATCGTGCTGCTCAGCGTCAGTGGCGTCGTCGCGGCCGTGATCCGTCGACTCGGCCTGGCGGTCGCCATCGCCGCCGGCATGACGTTGCTCGCGGTGGTCACCCTCTTTCCGTCCGACGGGTTGCTACACCGGGCAGACCGCACCATATCCGTCTAATTAGGGTAGGCTATCCTAATCGCGACAACGTGGTAGTCGACGGAGGCGGTATGCGGCTCTACCTGACCGCGCTCAACCCCACCGACGCCGTCCTGGACGGGTTCCTCCCGGCGGCGGCGTCGCTCGGCCTGTCGGCCACCGTGCTCACCGACCGGCCGGCCGAATGGCCGGCGCACGTGCCGGTTTCGCGGTGCGCGGTCCGCGACCCGGCCGCGGTGGTCGCGGCGACGGCACCGAACCGACCGGTGGCGCTACTGTCCAATAGCGACCATCTCCAGGAGGCCACCGCGATCGCCGCCCGAAAGCTCGGCCTGCCCGGCAAGGACCCGGACGCCGCCCGTCTCTGCAAGGACAAGGCCGCGGCCCGCCGGGCGATCGCGGCTGCGGGCCTCGATCTGGTACGCACCGTCACCGTCGACCCGGGTGTTCCGCCGGAGGTGCCGGCCGGGATGTTTCCGGCGGTGGTCAAACCCCGCGAGGGCGTGGCCAGCGAGGACGCGTACCTGGTGGTCGACCACTGGGAACTGGCCGCCCGGGTCGCCGAGATCCGTGCCCGACGACCAGACGTGGCCCTGGTGGTCGAGGAGTATCTCGACGGGGAGCTGCGGACCTTCGAGACCCTCGGCGACGGTACGGCGCTGGCATCCCTCGGCGGCTGGCGCACCGGTCTCGGCCCGCCACCGACCTTCACCGAGGAGAGCCTCGCCTGGTCACCCCCGTCCGAGCAGGCGAGTGACCAGTTGCGGGCGCGGCTCGACGCGCTCGGGGTCGGCTTCGGCGCCTGCCATACCGAGTACGTCGTCTCCGACGGTCGGGTCCGGCTCATCGAGGTGAACTACCGCCTCATCGGCGACCGGATGGACCTGATCCTCGCCGACCTGCTCGGTGTGCCGTTGTTCGAGTACGTCATCCGGCTGCACCTCGGCGAGTCGCTGTCCGCCCTCGACCTGCCCGGCACCGTCGACCGCTACGCCCAGGTCGAGTACGTCTGCGCGGACCGGTCCGGCCGTCTCGTCGCCGCACCGGGGCGGCTGGACACCGTCCGTGGCGACGTCCGGCTGGGCTGCCATCCGCTGCGCGAGGCGGGCCGCACCGCCGAGCACACCGGCACGAACCGGGACTATCTCGCCGTGCTGCACGCGATCGGTCCGGACGAGGGCGCGGTCCGGCAGGCACTGGCCGCCCTCCGCGGCGACCTGCAGTGGACCATCGTCGAGTGAGCGACGACTGCGAGCGGGAGGTCTTCACCCGGGTGCTCGACGCCCTGCTGCGTGAGGATCACCTCGGTCTGCGCAGCAGCGGCCGAGCGGACGGGCCCGACTGGTGGCAGGTGCCGCACCCCGCTGGGGTGCTGCGCATTCCGGTCCGAGCGGACGGGTTCCAGCAGGTTCTCCGCAGCGCCGCGCCGATGGTGGCGCTGGTCGCCGACGACGGCGGCATCCGGCGTACGGACACGGTGGACGGGCTGTTGACGCTGCTCGCCCCGCGTGACAACGCCGAGGCCGAGGCCGGTTGGCGGGACCTCGACGCCGAGTGCCGCGCCGACCTGCGGGCCCGGCGGCTGGCCGCCCGGAACCGGCCACGGGTGTTCGCCGAGGTGGCCGCCGACCGCGCGGTCAACCCGACCGGCCTGCCGGGGGCATTGCTGGACGACGTGCTCGCCGCCCACCACGGTCACCCGGTCTATCCCACCGACCGGTGCCGGCACGGTCTCCACGACGACGAACTGCTCCGGTACGCCCCGGAGCACGCCCCGCGCCTCGCGCTGCGCTGGTACACCGCCCCCGCCGAGGACGTCCGGCTCGCGGGCCAGCTTCCAACGTGGTGGCCGCAGTCGCCCCGACCGGATCAACTGCTGCTGCCCGCGCATCCGATCACGGTGGCCCGCGACGCACTGCCGGTGGTCGACCTGCCGCTGACCCCGGTGCGACCCACCCTCTCCATGCGGACGGTGGCACTCGACCATGACCCGTACCTGCATCTCAAGCTGCCGCTGCCGACCGCGAGCCTCGGCGCCCGTAACCGACGCACGCTGCAACCGGGCTCGCTCGCCGACGGCGCGACCGTCGCCGCGCTGCTTGATCGGATCGCCACCACCGAACCCGCCTTCGCCGGTCGGATCCGGCACGCGGACGAGAGCACCTGGGCGCACGTCGGCGGGGACGAGCGGCGCGGGTTCCTGCTGCGCAGATTTCCGCACGACCTGGCCGGCGTCCACGTCGTGCCGGTCGCGGCCCTCGCCGCCGCCGACCCGGCCGCGCGTACGGTCCTGGAACGGATCAGCCCGCAGCGGCCCATCGCGCTGCTGGAGTCCTACCTGGACCTGCTGCTCGACTGGCACGTCTTCCTGTGGCTGCGCCACGGGATCGCCCTGGAGGCGCACCCGCAGAACATCCAGCTGCTGGTGCACCCGGACGGCACGGTCGGGCTGCTTTACAAGGACAACGACGGCGCCCGGCTCGATCCGCGACAGCACGGTCCGAGCGGGCTGGTCCTGCACGACGACCGGATGTGGACGCGCGACCCGCAGGAGCTGGCCGACGTGTTCATCACGATCACCCTGCACCTGGCCGCGGCCGCGCCGCTGCTCGCCCTGGCCGCCCGAGGGCTGCCCGTGCCGTCGCCCGCCGAGGCGCTGGTGCCCCGGCTCGCCGCCGCCCGGGACCGGTGGGGGGACGGGCCGGTGGCGCGCACCTTCACCGAGCGGGTTCTGCGGGCCGCCCAGCTGCCCATCAAGGCGATGCTCACCGCCGGCACCCTGCTACCCAAACAGCGGCTGGGCTGCGCCGACATCAACAAGTACTACCTGCGTACCGGCCCGAACTACCTCCGGGAGACACGATGACGAGCGCGCAGCTGCGCTCCCGGCCGGCCACCGACACCGGTCGGCGCGCCGACCTGGCCGCCGCCCATGCCGTCTTCGGCTGTCTGCTCCGCGAGCTGGCCCCGCCACCGGGCACCCCGGCCGTGGTCGACGGTGCCGTCCGTCTGCTGCTGCGGCAGCTCGACGTCACGGTGCGCTGCGAGGTCGCGCGAGTCTCGCCGCTCGGTGCACACCGTTACACCGGCCCGGTGCAACGGAGGACCGACGGCGGCCGGTGGGAGGACCTGGACGCGGACCGGCTGGCCGCCCTGGTCGCGGCGGAACTCACCACTCGTACCGGACTGACGAACGACGAGTTCGTTGAGCAGGTCCGGGCCAGCCGGGACACGGTGGCCCGGCTGTTGGCCGACCGGCCGGCCGAGGATCCGACCCCCACCGGTGAACCCGCCATCGACGCGTACGTCGACTCCGAGCAGTCGCTGGTCTTCGGTCACCCGCACCACCCCACCCCGAAGTGGCGCAGCGGTGATCCGGACAGCTGGCGGGCGTACGCGCCGGAGCTGCGCACGTCGTTCCGGCTGCACTGGCTCGCCGTGCCGGACGACCTGATCGCCGAGGCCGGGCCGTTCGATCCGCTCGTGGCGGCCCTCGACCCGCCACGGCCCCCGGCCGGGCACCGCGTCCTGCCGGTGCACCCCTGGCAGCTGTCGCTGATCCCACCCACCCACCCACGGTTGCGCGACCTGGGTGCGGCCGGTGTGCCGGTCCGCCCGACCGCGAGCGTCCGCACTCTCTACGCTCCCGAGGCCGACCTGTTCGTCAAGACCAGCCTGCACGTGCGGATCACCAACTGCCTGCGCAAGAACGCCCGCTACGAACTCACCGGCGCGGTGGCGCTGACCGACCTGCTGGCCCGGGTGCCGCTGCCGGCCGGGGTCGGGCTGCTGGCCGAGCCCACCTACCGCACGGTCGACGCCCCCGGGCCGGACGAGGCGTATGGGACGATCCTGCGCAGCGGTCTACGACCGCACCTGCGTTCCGGGGACGTGCCGGTGCTGGCGGCGGCGCTGGCCGCCGCGCCGCTGGTGACGCCGGATCCGGTCACCTGGTGGCGGGCGTACGTCGGGTTGCTGGTGCCGGCGGTGCTGGGCAGCTGGCTCAGCCACGGCGTCGTGCACGAGGCGCACCTGCAGAACGTGGTCGTCGTGCTCGACCGGGACCACCGCCCGGTGCGCATGCTGCTGCGCGACCTGGAGGGGGTGAAGCTGGACGTCGACCGGTGGGACCCCTGGCCGCATGGCGTACCGACGCAGGTCCGCTACGACCCCCGGGCCGCCCACCGTCGGATCGTCTACTGCCTGTTCGTCAACCACCTCGGCGGCATCAGCGCGGCCCTCGCCGACGCGCGGCCGGGGATCGAACGGCGGCTGTGGCAGGAGCTGCGGGCCGTCATCGAGGCGGTGGCCGCCGACCTCGGTGATCCACCCCAGTTGCGCGCGCTGCTGAACGGCGAATCGCTGCTGGCCAAGGCGAACCTCCTGGTCCGCTGGCGGCGCGACGCCGACCGGGCCGCACCGTTCGTGCCGGTGCCCAACCCGCTGGGTGGGCCACGGTGACCCGACCGGTCTACGTCCACGACCTCGACGCGTTGGCCGCGCAGGCCCGCGTCATCCGGGCGGCGTTGCCCCGGCCGGTCGAGCTGCTCTACGCGGTCAAGGCCAACCCCGATCCCGGTGTGCTGCGGACTCTCGCCCCGGTCGTCGACGGGTTCGAGGCCGCGAGTCAGGGCGAGCTGCGCAGGCTCGCCGAGGTGCTGCCGGGACGGGCGCCGGCCGCGTACGCCGGGCCGGGCAAGACCGACGCGGACCTCGCCGCCGCTCTCGCCGCCGGGGTGCACCGCATCCACGTCGAGTCACCCACCGAGCTCGCGCGGCTCGGCGCGCTGGCCACCGCCGCCGGCAGGTCGGCCCCGGTGCTGCTGCGCGTGAACCTGCCGGTCGCCGCGCCGGGGGCGAGCCTGGTCATGGGCGGTGGACCCAGCCCGTTCGGCATGGACCCGGCCGACGCTGTCGCGTGCGCCCGCCGTCCGCCCGCCGGCATCGACGTACGCGGAGTCCACGCCCACCTGGCCAGCGGCCTGGACGCACCGCTGGCCGCAACGGTCGCCGCCGCCGTGGTCCGCTGGGCGGTGGCCGAGGTCGGCGCCGCCGAGGTCGACGTGGGCGGGGGCATGACCGTCGACTACACCGACCCGGGCGCGCGGTTCGACTGGGAGGGTTACGGCCGGGCCCTGGCGGACGTGCTGGACCGGCATCCGGGAGTGCGGCTGCGCATCGAGCCGGGCCGGTCGGTCACCGCCTACTGCGGTGCGTACCTCAGCGAGGTCGTCGACGTGAAGCGCTCCTACGGCGAGTGGTTCGTGGTGGTGGCCGGCGGGACCCACCACCTGCGCACACCGGCGGCGAAGGGGCACGCGCAGCCATTCACCGTGCACCCGCGACGCGGTGCCGTCGGCCCCCGCACCGATGGCGGGCCGGTCACCGTGGTCGGGCAACTCTGCACCCCGAAGGACGTGCTGTCCCGGTCGGCCACCGCCGGGCCGATCGGCGTGGGTGACGTGCTGGCCTTCGCCATGGCCGGGGCGTACGCCTGGAACATCAGCCACCGCGACTTCCTGCTGCACGAGCCGCCACTGTTCCGTACCGGTGACCCGGACGAGGTGGCCGCCGAATGGGCGGAACGGCCACTTGGATCGTGACTTTTCGGCGTGCGGGCGGTTCAGCATGTTATCGATAACATGCTATCTTTCATCCCGGGAGTGAAGGGCACGCTCCCGGTCACCTAAGCCAGTCGGCGAGGGCGTGCCGAGGGGTCCGCCCCTCCCGCCGCCTTCCCGGTCGGTGACCAGTCCGGGCCCCGTCGATGCCAGGCGACCGTGGTTGGTCGCCGGACCGCAATGCTCCGGCCGCATGCCCAGCTCCGCCGCCCCACCGCAGGCAGCCCCGGCGCCGACGGGCGGCAGCCGTACGCCCCCTGTGCCGCTGCCACGCCACGCGCACCAGACGCCGAACGGCAAGGAGCCCAAGCAATGCTGAGACGTAGGTTCTTCCTCCCATCCATCGCGGCCGCGGCGCTTCTCCTCGCGGCCACCGCCGGCGGCGCCCTGAGCGGCGGCTTCGGTGCCACGGCGGTGGCCGCCGGCAACGGCACCCTCGCCGCGACCGCCGGCTGCGGCAAGGCCCCCACACTCACCAGCGGGACGCGGACGATTCAGAGCAGCGGACAGAGTCGTACGTACAACCTGCGGATCCCGGACGGGTACGACCGCAACCGTCCCTACCGGCTGATCTTCGGCTTCCACTGGTTGAACGGCTCGGCCAACAACGTCACTTCGGCCGGCTACTACGGGCTCCAGCCGCTGTCGAACAACAGCGCGATCTTCGTCGCCCCGCAGGGCCTCAACGCCGGCTGGGCCAACACCAACGGCCGGGACCTGACCCTCTTCGACGACATCTCCCGGCAGATCGAGAACGACCTCTGCGTGGACACCACCCAGCGCTTCGCCCTGGGCTGGAGCTACGGCGGGGCGATGAGTTACGCGGTGGCCTGTGCCCGGCCCACGGTCATCCGGGCGGTCACCGTGATATCCGGTGCCAACCTCAGCGGATGCAACGGGGGCACCCAGCCCGTCGCCTACTTCGGCATTCACGGCATCTACGACAGCGTGCTGAACATCTCGCAGGGCCGGCAGCTGCGCGACACGTTCGTGCGGAACAACGGGTGCACCGCGCAGAGCCCGCGCGAGCCGAGCCGGGGCAGCCTCACCCACATCACCACCGCCTACTCGGGTTGCCGAGCCGGCTACCCCGTGCAGTGGGCGGCATTCGATGGTGACCACACCCCCAGCCCTGTCGACGGGTCGGGCAGCCCCAACGACTCGCGGACCTGGACCTCGGGCGAGATCTGGAGGTTCTTCAGCCAGTTCGAGTCGACCACGCCGCCGACCACCCCGCCGCCGACCACCCCGCCGCCGACCGACCCGCCGCCCACCGGCGAACCGGGCACCTGCACGGCCACCTACCGGACGCTGAACACCTGGCCCGGCGGCTTCCAGGCTGAGGTGACCGTGGCCAACAACTCCACGGCGGCCCTGAACGGCTGGACCGTGGGCCTGACCCTGGCCAGCGGACAGGCCATCAGCAGCCTGTGGAGCGGTGTCAACACGGGCACCACCGGCAGCGTCACCGTCAGGAACGCCCCCTACAACGGCGCGGTGGGTCCGAACGCGTCAACCAACTTCGGGTTCACCGCCACCGGCAACGGTGCCACCGCACCCAGCAACGTCACCTGCACCAGCCCCTGAGGGCGGGGGCAGGATGAGGGCCCGGAGTCAGCTGGCTCCGGGCCCTTCGGCTGTTTGCGGGGCGGGGTGCCGCGCGACTCCGTGAGATCATCATGGATCTCGGCGGTCACGTCGGGTAGAGATGACTGATCGTCGTGCTGCGCAGGCCGTCGCGCGTAGCGGAACAGGCGTCTCTGGCGAAGGCAGGAGGGTCGGCGTAGTGGGCCTGAGAGTTGAGCCGACAGACCCCATGACAGCCCACAAAGGTCTGCACCTGCGATGATTCAAGCTCTTGGATTGACGAAGTCGTACGGCCGCGTACGCGCGGTGGACGGGGTGAGCTTTGCGGCGCGGCCCGGCCGGGTCACCGGCTTTCTCGGACTCAACGGGTCGGGGAAGACGACGACCCTCCGGTCGAGGGAGGTCGGCGCCGTCCTCGAACAGGGAATCAGCCTTCCTGCTGTACCTCTCGCAGCCCAGGCGGATGGTGGTGCTCGGTGGGCAGCTGGTGGCGGCCATCGTGGTAGCCACCGCCTTCGTCGCGACCAGTGGCCTCGCCGTGCTGATCAGGGGTGAGTCAGGGCCGTACCAGGACCTGTTGACGGTGGTGCCGATCGTGGCGATCCTCGCTGCCTCGTGCGCGTCCATAGTTCGGCGGTCGACGTGGCTCTTGCTCGGTAGTGCAGGCTGGTTCGTCTTCGTCGAGGGTCTGATCGGCAGATTGAAGCTGCCACTGCCGTTCACGTCGCTGATCAGCGCCGGAGCCGACACGCGTGGCCTCCTGATCGCCTCCCTGTGGGCCGGCGTGGCCGTTGTCGTGGCAACCCTCACCATCGGTCGTGACCTGACGGGCGACCAGGGCGTGTCCTGCCGGGTCGCGTTGCTGGCATTCGACCCGGCGCCTCGGCCCGAATCCTGCCGCGGGCACCTCGCCCGAGGCCTTGACCAGCGGCAAGCTGATCAAGGCCTCGGTGCTCGTCTGCGCCGGGTGCGCCGCCCCGCGACTAGGTTTCTCTCTCCAGCAGGTCCCGGAGGGCGTCGAGGGCGGCGATCTCCTCCTCGAACGTCTTGCCGACGACCGGGCCGAGGAAGCGCGACAGCCCACTCGGCTGCCACGCCAGCCTCAGCGTGAGTTTGGTCCCGTCGTCGCCGGTCGGGGCGAGCGTGTACTCGCCCTGGGTGCGCACCACGCTGCCGGTGGCCTGGAACGCCAACCGCCGGCCCGGCTCGTATTCGGTCACCTCGTAGTCGGCCGGGATGCGGCTTCCGCCGGGGCCTTTGAGCCCTTGTTTGTAGCGGGTGCCGACTCCCTCGCCCGAGACGCGCGCGACGTCGAGCACGTTGGGGCGCCAGCGCGCGTCGTTCTCGCCGCGGGCGAGAAAGGCGAACACGACGTCAGGAGTCCGTCTGATCTGCACAGTCTTCTCTGCCGAGGGCACAAGAAACCTTTCTCAGCGGTCAGGGAACGATCTTCATCTGTGCCATCATCCCACCTGCGGAATGGTCGATCATGTGGCAATGGTAGACATACCGGCCAAGGTACGGCCCGAATGTCGCCTGGATCCGGACCGTCTCGCCCGGTCCCACCGAGATGGTGTCCTTCACCCCGGCCTCGCCCGGCGCCGGCGGCTGCCCGTTGCGGGTGAGCACCCGGAACTGGACCAGGTGGGGGTGGAAGTTGTGGGGGATCCCGAAGAGCGTGTCGCCGTTGGTCACCGTCCACACCTCGGTGGTGTTGCGCTTGATCTCGGTGTCGACCCGGTTGGCGTCGAACTGCCGTCCGTTGACGAGGAACTGGCCGGTCGCCGGGTTGAAGTTGAGGGTGAACGCCCGCTCCCTCGTGGGCGCCGGCAGCGCGGGGATGGTGCTGAGCCGATCGGGCACCCGGCTGCTGTCGCTGGCGGTTCGGTTGACGTCGAAGCGCAGCACCGGCCCGGCCACGGCGTCGTCTAGGAAGATCTGGCTGCCGACCGGGAACGCGCGGAAGTCGACGACGATCTCGATCCGCTCGCCGGGCGTCAGGCTCCACGAGCGGATCGGCGTCGGCCCGGCGAGCAGCCCACCGTCGCTGGCGATCTGGGCGACCTCGGTGTCGTTGCCGAGCCGCAGGGTGAACGTACGCAGGTTGGATGCGTTGACGAAGCGCAGCCGGTACTTGCGGGCGGCCACCGGGAAGTAGGGCTGCGGCTTGCCGTTGGCGAGGATCGTGTTGCGGAACTGGAAGTCGTCGTGCTCGAAGAGCAGGCTCGCGTCCTCGGCGAACCGGGCGTCGCGCAACATGATCGGAATGTCGTAGTCGCCGGACGGCAACCGCAGATCAGCCTGGGCTGGATCGTCGATCAGGAAGAAGCCGGCGAGTCCGCGGAACACATGCTCGGCCTCCATGTGATGGGCATGGTCGTGATACCAGAGCGTGGCGGCCCGCTGCTTGTTGGGATAGCTGTAGAGCCGGCTCTTGCCCGGGTCGAGCACGTCGGTCGGGAACCCGTCGCTGCTCGACGGCGTGTGACCGCCATGGACGTGGACCGCGGTCGGCATGTCGAGGTGGTTGCTGTGCGCGATGACCGCGAGCCGGCCCGTCTTGACCCGGAACGTCGGGCCGGGAAACAACCCGTCATAGGTCAGGACTTCGGTACGCGTCCCCGGAAGGATCTCCACTTGGGCCTTACGGGTGGAAACGACGTAGAAGTCGGTGTTGGCTACCGAGGCGACCGGCTGCTGCACGGGCGGTATCGGCATCCGGACACTGAACGGGGCGGCGGCAGCTGCGACGTGGGCGGTCGCCGCGTGGCCTTTGTGGGTGCCGTGGGCCGGCGCCGCGGGCGGGGTGGATCCGCGGGCCGCGGCCGCCGCGGTGGTCGTGACCAGCGCGGCTGCTCCTGCGGTGGCACCGACCTTCATGACGTTGCGTCTGCTCACCATTGGTCGCTCCACTCCTGGTGGTCGAGGTCTCGGGTGAACTGTCGCGGAGGCCCCTCGACGCGCCGTCGAAAGCTGATCGCGGCCGAATGTGGATTTCACCTTAAGTTTTCATGTGACTACCAAAAGCTAAGCTTCGATGCTTCCAACGACGCGCGGTGAGACCGTACACTCGTGCGAGTAGTCGGCCGTGACAACTCTTAGAAGGCCGATCTGATCTGAGTGCTTTGTCGCCGCGCTTGGGGAGTCGGCGACACGGCGGGCAGCCGGGGCTGGGGAGAGCCGGTTGTGCCCGCACCTGGGGAGCAGTAGGGCACACACCGGGGGATCCGCGATGGTTGTAGAAAGCGATGCGCTGCGCCGGACCGCTGCCGAGGTCCTCGAACGCAGGCGTCAACCGATACTCGCCGCCTACCGTCAGCGCCTATCCGCTGCGAGTGACGATCTCGCCGGAGCCGCTGACCTGATTGACAGCTACACGACGCAGGCTGATGTTCTGGTCCGTGAAACGACGGCCGAGATTCGTCGCGAGACGACTGACCCGCTGTCGACACCACCGCCGCCACTGTTCGCCGAGGGCGTCGAGATTCATCCGCGCGAGTGCTTCCGTGCGGTCGTCACGCTGGCCGACGTCGTGTTGGCCGACGTGCTGAAGCAGTTGTGCGGCCAGCCCGACCAGAGCGCGATCCTGGCGCTGGTCGCCGACGCGCTCACCCGCACCACACTGACCCAGTTGCTCGATACCAGCTCGCGCTACGCCGCGTCACTGATGAACGACGTCCACCAGGCGCAGATCGCGGAGCGCTCGCTGATCGCCCGCGAGCTGCACGACCGGCTGGGCCACAGTCTGAGCGCGGCCTACCGCAACCTGGAGGCCCACGAGCTCGCCCAGGAACGACGCGGCGACGACGTCGATCGACGGGTGGTCATCGCCCGGGAGTCGCTGCACGACGCGGTCGGCTATCTGCGTGTCCTCATTGCGGACCTCCGGCTCTCCCAGCCGCTGGGGTCACTCGACGAGGCGCTGGCCAACTTCCTGTCGACGGTGCAGACGGGTGACACGCGTCTGCACACCGAGATCAACGGCGACGAGTCGTGGGTGCCGCCCGAGGTGCTCGACGAGGTGTTCCTGGTCGTCCGCGAGGCGCTGCGCAACGCGGTCGCCCACGCCGGCGCGCGGGTGATCCACGCGGTCGTCGACATCACGCCCCACGAGCTGCGCGCGACCGTCACCGACGACGGGGTGGGCTTCGATCTCGCGGAAAAGCGGCGTGGCTCGGGCCTGCGCGCGATGGCCGAGCGGGCGAGCACCGTCGGTGGCCGCCTCGCGGTCCGCGCGGCCGGCCACCAGGGCACGTCGGTCGAGCTCGTCGTACCGCTGCTCACCGTCGAAGCGGGGGCCGGCCGGTGACCGCCGTGACGATCGAGCCGACTCGCATCGTGCTGGTCGACGACCATGTGGTGGTTCGCGACGGCCTCCGGGAGATCCTCGACGCCCAGCGCGACCTCGTCGTCGTCGGCGAGGCCGGCGACAGCTGCGCCGCCATCAACGAGATCCGCGTCCGCCAGCCCGACATCGTGCTGCTCGACGTGCAGATCCCCGGCGACGGGGTGACCACGACCGTCCGTCGGATTCGCGACGTCGCACCGGCGAGTCGGGTGATCATCCTGAGCATGTTCGACGGCCCGACGCTGCTCCGCGAGCTGTTGACCCTCGGCATCTGCGGCTATCTGTTGAAAAACTCGACGCGCCAGGAACTGGTGGCGGCGATCCGCAGCGCTCGGGCCGATGACGCGCCGGTGATGTTGGCCGTGTCGCGCGAGAGCCTGACCCAGGTGCAGGGGCCGGTCCACAGCACGCTGTCCGACCGCGAGCGCGAGGTCCTGCAGTTGGTCGGCCAGGCGATGAGCAACGCCCAGATCGCCGGTCGGCTCTGCCTGTCGGAGGCGACGGTCAAACGCCACCTGCGCAACATTTTTGCCAAGCTCGGCGCGGTGTCGCGGATCGACGCGGTCAACAGGGCCATCGCTGCTTCGCTGATCGTCCTGCCCAGGCTCTGCGTCGACCCCACCTTTCACGGCGGATAGCAATCCGCTCAAGCATCGCTATGGGTGGGTTGCCCGCAAACGGGCACTCGTGTTGGACTAATGCCGTGAATAGCACTCGCCTGTTCGTGCTCGGAGCGCTCGCGCGCGGAGGCCCGATGCATGGGCACCAGATCCGCCGGGCGGCCCAGATCGACCGTACTGAGCTGTGGAGCGACGTCAAGCCGGGGTCGCTCTACGGCGCGCTCCACCGGATGCAGGTCGAGGGGGTCATCGAGGCGGTCCGCACCGAACAGGAGGGCAACCGACCGGCCCGGACGATCTACGCGCTCACCCCGGCCGGCGCGGCCGAGCTGATCGACCACCGCGACGAAGCGCTGCGCGACACCAAGCTCCGCCACGACCCGGTGGATCTGGCCCTGCAGAACGTGATCGACCTCGAAGAAGATGCGCTCCGCGCGATCATCGTCGCGCGCCGGGCGGCCCTCGCCGCTCAGCTCGACTCCTGGCTCGCTCTCCGGGAGCTTGCGGCGCCACATATCCGCGGTCTCGAGTGGACGACCTTCCGTCATACCGAGCTCCGACTCCGTACCGAGCTGGCCTGGCACGACGAGCTGCTCGACCAACTGCCCAAGCTGATGGCGAACCAGCCGACATCAATGACCACGTCCTGACAGCGCCAGCCCCTGGCCCCGGGTGTCACACCCGGGGTCAGGGCTGGCGGAGGTCACTGAGCGGGCTCGGGCTCGCTGGTCACGTTCCAATCGGGTTTGCTCGCCTCGGCCCACGGCTCCTCCGGGCGGCGGGGCAGCAGGTAGACGAGCAGGAACGTGAGGATCACGCCCACCAGGACGGCGCCGACCGTCCACTGGACGGCGCGGTTGAAGTTGGTCTCCAGCGCCGACGCGGCCGCCTTGTCGAAGGCCGCGCCGACCGTACCCGGCGCCGAGTCCGGACAGCCGGGCGGCGTGGCCGTCGGATCCGACGCGCGCGACTGGCGGATGAAGCAGTCGGCGAACGCGGTCGTCGCCGTGCTCGCCTCCGCCTGCGGTAGACCCGCGGCGACCAGCGACGCCTGCAGTTCCGGGCTCGCCTTCTCCGCAGCCGTCGCCGAGTACGAGCCGAGCGTCCCGAAGAGGACCACGCCCGCCACCGCCACGCCGATGGCCTGGCCGAGGCGCTGGGCGGTCCCGAGCACGCCGCTGGCCGCGCCCGCGTCCTGCCACGGCACGCCGGCCAGCACGATCTCGACGCTCGGCGCGATCACCAGACCCGAGCCGAAGCCGGCGAAGAGCAGCGCCGGCAGGAGCTCCAGGCCGGACCCCCACCAGTGGATGGTCGCGATGATGCCCACCATGCCCACGATCACGATGCCCGCGCCGAGCATCAGGACACCACGCCCGAGCGCGCGGGCGACGTTGTCGGAGATGGCCGCGCCGACCAGCGTGCCGAACGAGAACGGGAGCAGGATCAGGCCCGTTGTCAGGGCGGACTTCTCCAGGCCGATCTGTAGGTGCAGCGAGAGTGCGAAGAGCAGGCCGATGAAGCCCGCGAAGTAGCAGAGGCTGATGCCGACGCCAGCGGAGAACGAGCGGTGGGCGAAGAGGCGCATGCTGACCAGCGGGACCTGGGCGCGGCGGGCGCGACGCAACTCCCACAGCGCGAAGACGACCAGCGCGGGCAGGGCCGCGGCCATCGAGACGAACGTCCAGGTCGGCCAACCCAGGCGCTGGCCCTCCACCAGTGGGATGGCCAACAGCAGGACGGCGGCCGAGACGAGCAGCATGCCGACCACGTCGAGCCCGCCACGGCGACCCCGCGACTCGGGCACCAGGATCAGCGCGGCGACGAACGTGACCAGGCCGATCGGCACGTTGAGCAGGAACACCGGTCGCCAGTCCCAGCCGCCGAGATCCCAGGCGATCAGCAGGCCGCCGAGGAGCGGGCCGCTCGCCGTCGCGATGCCGCCGATCGCCCCGTAGATCCCGTACGCCTTGCCGGTCTCCTTCGCCGGGAACGTGGTCTGGATCAGCGCCAGCACCGGCGGGTTGAGGATGCCGGCCATCATGCCCTGCACCACCTGAAAGGCGATCAGTTGGCCGGGTGTGGCCGCGACCGCCGACGCCGCCGACGCGAGCGTGAATCCCGCGACGCCGATGAGGAACAGCTTGCGGTGGCCGAAGCGGTCGCCGATCCGGCCGGCGGGGATGAGCAGCAGCCCGTAGCCGAGCGCGTAGCCGGCGATGACCCACTCCATGGCCGTGTAGGTCGACTGGAGATCTCGCTGGATCGGCGCAACCGCAACATTGACGATTGTCGTTGCCAGCAGGATCATGAACGCCCCGGCCAGAACGACAGCCAAGATCAGCCATCGGCGCGGGTTGGGTGGCGCGGCGCTGCGTTCGTCGGTCCAGCTCTCCGTCATCGCGTTCCTCCTGAAATCGCACGGGGTCGATAGCGGACCCACCCTTCCGACTACACGCTGTCGCATACGATTAGTCAAGTACGGCTATTTGCGTATGACCGGTACGGCACATGAAGAGGGCCCGGGTCAGAAGCTGACCCGGGCCCGGTGAAGCAGGGGGCTACGACCAGTCGGAGGAGCCCGAACCCCACTCGGACGTGGCGGGCCAGGACAGGTCGAACGGGAAGTCGTTGGCGCGTAGCTCCAACGTGCTCTCCAGCACGGCGTCGGTCAGCCGGTCGACGTCGGCGTCGCTGTGGGCGCCACCGGCGAAGAACATGGGCATGCCGAGCGTGTAGATGCCGCGCTTGCGCAGCAGGAGCGTGAGGATGAACGTCGCGGGGTTGAGCGCCCGCGAGTAGTCCCGGTAGTCGGTATAGGAGTCTTCCGGGAGGAACTGGAAGCAGCCGATGTAGTCGCCGAACCCCACCATCCGCAGCGGGATCCCCTCGGCGGCCCGGAACGCGGCCAGCCGCGCCTGCACCCGGTCGACCTTTGCCCGCAGGTCGGTGTAGTAGGCGGGCCCCTTGTCGCGGAGCAGTTGGAGCGTGGCCAACGACGCCGCCACCGACAGGTAGTTGCCGGTGTGACTGCCCTGCAGACCGGTCTTCTGGCCGAAGTCGGTCCACGACTGACCACTGGTCTGGGTGATGTCGAGGATGTCGGCCCGACCGCCGATCGCCGACAGCGGCAACCCGAGCCCGCTGATCACCTTGCCGTAGGTGACCAGGTCGGTCGGGATGTCGAACTTCTGCGCGGCGCCGCCGAGCCCCGAGCGGAAGCCCGTCAGCACCTCGTCGAGGATGAACGGCACCGCGAGCCGCCGCGCGGCCAACGCCACCTCGCGGATCATCGGGATCGTCGTCTCCTCGAACGGGAACGACGAGGCGGCCGGCTCGGCGAGGATGCACGCCAACTCACCCGCGTGACGCTCGATCAACTCAACCGCGAGCGCGGTGTCGTTGGGCAGGATCAGCAGGTCGCGCGACTCGGCTGGAGTGACGCCGGCGAACGCCGAGACCAGCGGAATACCGTCCTTGCCGATCTCCGGGAACGGTACGGCGGGATGCCCGTGATACCAGGGCGCGGTGTTGTGCACGGCCAGGTCGTGCGACCCGTGCAGGGTGCCCTCGAACTTGGCGACCATCCGTCGTCCGGTGAACGCCCGGCAGAGCCGGATCGCCGACTGCGTGGCGCCCGTACCGGAATGTTGGAAGGCGAACTTCTCGTTGTGCGGGAGGACCTCCCGCAGCAGCGTCGCCAGCTCCAGCTCCAACGCATTGGTGTAGCCGTTGCCGGTGCCCTTGCCCAGGTGCTCGCGGACGAAGTCGACGACCGGGGCGGGGTTGTGACCGTGCAGCGCCTGCGCGCCGTACCCCATGTGACAGTCCAGGTAGGTGTTGCCGTCGATGTCGCTCAACGTCGACCCGCTCGCGGTGGCCGCGATGATCGGAAACGGCGGCGCCTGGAACGGCCAGAACACGTGCGCGGCGGCGTCGACCGCCCTTAGTCGCTCGACGTGCGCGGCCGAGGCACCCTGGCGCGCGCCGATCTCGCCGAACAGCTCGTAGACCCACTTCTGCTGCATGAGGTCTTGAATGACCTCGATCGCTCCGCGCTCCTGTTGGCTGGCGCCCATCGTGTCCCCTTCGGATGACGGCCGTGACAGGCGCAGCCTGCGCCGGCCCACTCGAACCCGGCTGGAGAACGGGTCGATCGACGCGGATTCGAGCAGGTCTCGAGCGCCGTCGTCGAAGCTCGCCGCCATGACGGAAAATCGGGTCAATCTCTACTCGCTGACCGACACGATCACGCCGTGGGCAGTGCGGGCCGCGGCGACGCTCGGCCTCGCCGACCTGATCGCCGCGGGCACCACCACGCTCGACGAGCTCGCCGCGGCGACGAAGGCCAATCCCGACGCGCTGCACCGGCTGCTGCGCTACCTCGCGGTCCGCGGCGTGTTCAAGGAGACCGAACCGCGGGTGTACGCCCTGACCGAAGCGGCCGAGTTCCTCAAGACCGACCACCCGGCTGCCCAGCGCCCCTGGCTCGACGTCGACTCGATGGCCGGCCGGATCGAGGGGACATTCAGTTCGCTGACCCACTCGATCCGTACCGGCGACGCGGCGTACCCGGTGCGGTATGGCATCGAGTTCTGGGACGACCTGGCCAGCAACCCCGACCGGGCCACGTCCTTCGGCGCGCTGATGGCCACCCACGCCAGCTACTTCGACCAGGTCGTCCAGGGCTACGACTGGAGCAATGTCAACCACGTCATCGACGTCGGCGGCGGCACCGGCGCCCTGCTCACCGAGATCCTCAAGGCTCAGCCGCACCTGCGCGGCACCGTGGTCGACCTGCCGGGCGTCGTCGAGCAGGGCCGGGCCCGGTTCGAGGCGGCGGGCATCGCCGACCGCGCCGAGGTCGTCAGCGGGAGCATCTTCGACCCGCTCCCGGCCGGCGCTGACGTCTACATCCTGTCGAACGTGCTGCACGACTGGAACGACAGCGCCGCCGAGAAGATCCTCCAGCGGGCGGCGGACGCGATCGGCACGAACGGGAAGGTGCTGATCGTGCAGATCCTCGTGAAGGACGAGAACGACAACTTCCCGGACGACCCGGCCCGGCTCATGTTCATCACCCAGATGGACCTGCGCCTGCTCTCGCTCATGGCCGGCAAGGCGAGGACCTGGCGCGAGTACGCCGAACTGGGCGAGAAGGCCGGGCTTCAGGTGCACGACAGCACGGTGATCCCCACCGGGCAGACCCTCCTCACCCTCCGCCGCGGATGAAGGGAAGGGCCCCTTGCTGACGGTTTCCGGATAGGAAGGGGCCCTCGTTAACGGACCGTGCGCGCGTCGTACCGTTGCGAGCATGAACCTGGCCGTCCGGCGGATCGCGACCGACGTTCTTCTCGCGATCGTCGTCGCGGCCGTCGTGGCGGTGGCGATCCGGGTCGCCGACGAGCCCGGCGCCCGGCCGCCGGACGCGCGCGCCTACGCGATCGGCGCGGTGATCGGGCTCCTGCTGGTCTTCCGGCGCCGCTGGCCGCTACTGGTGCTGGTCGGCTCGGTCACCGCGCTGATGATCTACTACGCGCTCGAATACCCGGGCATTCCGCCCGCCCTTCCGCTGGCCGCCGCCCTCTTCTCGGTGGCGGCCGCCGGCCGGTTCACCTGGGCGCTCGTCGTCGCCGGGTTCTTCGTCATCCTCGAACTGATCATGCGTTACACGCTGCTCGGCGAGGGTTTCTTCCCTGCTCTCGCGGCCACCCTCGAGGAGGGCTCGCTGCTGGCCGCCGTGGTGCTGCTCGCCGAGACGATCCGCACCCGCCGGATCCGGCTGGCCGAGGCCCAGCAACGTCTCGCCGTCATGCGCCAGGAACGTCAGCACGAGGTCACCCAGGAGCGGCTCCGCATCGCCCGTGAGGTCCACGACGTGCTCGGCCACACGATCACCGCGATCAGTGTGCAGGCCAGCCTCGCCGACGACGTCTTCGACAGCCGACCGGCCGAGGCGCGGGCCGCGCTGCGCAGCATCCGCGGTGCGGCGCGCGACGCGATGCACGAGGTCCGTTCGGCGATCGGCATGCTCCGCGACGGCGGGGAGGTACCCGACCTGGCCCGCGTCTACGCGGTCGCCGAGCAGGCCGGCGTGAAGGTGCGGCCGACGGTCGCCGGCACCCCACGCCCGATCCCACCGGAGGTGGCGCTCTCGGTCTACCGGATCGTGCAGGAATCGCTCACCAACACGGTCAAACACGCCGAGGCGACGACCGTCGACGTCACCATCACCTACGGGGCCGGCGCCGTCACCGTGGAGGTCGTCGACGACGGGGTCGGAGCCGGGGAGAGTTGGCGAGGGCACGGGGTGGCCGGCATGAGCGAACGGGCCGCGGCGGCGGGCGGCTCGCTCGAGGCCGGGCCGCGCCCGGAGGGTGGGGGGTTCCGGGTGGCCGCGCGGCTGCCGATCGAGGCGGAGGAGACAGCGTGACGATCCGGATGGTGCTGGCGGACGACCAGACGCTCGTGCGGGCCGGCTTCCGGGGCCTGCTCGACCACAGCGACGACCTGGAAGTGGTCGGTGAGGCGTCCAACGGCGCCCAGGCGATCGAGATGGTCGCCGCGACGCGACCCGACATCGTGCTGATGGACGTGCGGATGCCTGTGCTCGACGGCGTCAAGGCCACGGCCGCGATCGTCGAACGGTTTCCGGCCGTGCGGGTCATCGTCCTGACCACCTTCGAGCTGGACGAGTACGTCTTCGAGGCGCTGCGCGCCGGCGCGAGCGGCTTCCTGCTCAAGGACATCGAGCCCGAGGAGCTGCGCCAGGCCGTGCGGGTGGTGGCCGGCGGCGACATGCTGATCTCCCCGCGTGTGACGAGCCGGCTGGTGAGCGCGTTCGTCAGCAAGGTCGCGCCGGCACCGGTCGACGGCGGCCGGCTGGCGGTGTTGACCGACCGCGAGCGTGAGGTGATGAGCCTGGTGGCCAACGGGCTGACCAACGAGGAGATCGGACGCCGGCTGTCGATGAGCCCCGCCACGGCCCGCACCCACGTCCATCGGGCCATGATGAAGCTCCGCGTCCGCGACCGCGCGCAACTCGTCGTGCTCGCCTACCAGACGGGTCTCGTCGCACCCGGCAGCTAGGCAGCCGAGCAGCTACGGCCCTTGTTTCGCGAGGGATTGCGACTACGGCGATCGCCGTACACCGCAGCCGTTGGTCAACGGATGCCCGGCGTCGCACGTCTTCCGTATGTTGGCGTCATGTTTGAGGTCGGAGAGAACGCAGATGGGATCCTCGCCGGGGTCCTGTTCCTGATCTGGCTGTCCGCGGCGATCCTCGCCACGCGGCTGGCCTGGCGGCCGACGCCCGTGGCGCTGCGCAAGAGCGCCCGCCGGTTGCTGCGCCTGCTCGTCGCCGCGCTCGTGGTGCTGGTCATCAAGTGCGTCGCGATCGGGCTGATGCTCGCCGTCGACTGGATCTTCGCCGACAACCGCGTGATCGTGCAGATGCCGCTTCTGCTGCTGCCGATGCTGGCCGTCCTCATCTGGACCGTGCCGGGCCTGCGGGCCCTCGCCAACCGCGACGACGCACCGGTCGACGTCGAGACGCGCTCCGCCGCCGCCAATCCCAAACTCGTCGTTCCGGTCCAGGTGACGGCCGTGGCGACGGTCATTGGCGTCTATTTCGCGTACGTGTCCCGTCCGGTCCCCTCCTACCTCGACGACATCGCCACCCACGCTGCGCCGATCCTCCTGTCGGTGTTGGTGCTGTGGCTCTGGCAGGCGCATCGCCTGCGGGTCGTCACCTCGACCGACTTCGCCCGCCGTGGCCGGCGTGCCACCGCCCTGCGCGCCACGGCGCAGGCCGCCATCGTGGTGCTCGTCGTCGCCGCTGGCATCACCTACGTGGCCCAGAGCAGCAGACTGCCCGACCGCATGAGCATGATGTCCCACGACAACGTCGACTACGGTGGCGGCCCCTCGTTCGGTCACGGCGCCGGCGGTCACGGCGGGGTCTCCGTCGACGACCTGCGCGGGCCGCGGACCGGAAAGCCCAACAAGGCCTTCACCCTGACCGCCAAGACCGCCACGGTGCGTCTGTCGTCCGGGGCCGAGATCGACGCCCTGACCTACAACGGTCAGTCGCCCGGGCCGGAGCTGCGAGTGCGCGAGGGCGACCTCGTCGAGGTGACGCTGCACAACGAGATCCCCGACGAGAATGTGACGATCCACTGGCACGGTCTCGACGTGCCCAACGGTGAGGACGGTGTTGCTGGCGCGACGCAGGACGCGGTGCAGCCGGGCGGCACCTTCACCTACCGGTTCCTCGCCGAGCAGGTCGGCACATTCTGGTACCACACCCATCAGAACCCGCTTGAGGCGATTCGGCGGGGCCTGTTCGGCGCGCTGATCGTCGAGCCGCGCGACGGCCCGCCGCCGGGCGAGCGCGACGTCGTCGTGATGGCGCACGAGTGGCGTACGCCGGACGACAACATCGTCGCGTTCGGCACCAGCGACACTCTGCAGCGCCAGGAGATCGCACCGGGCACGCCGGTGCGGCTGCGCCTGATCAACACCGACAACAACCCGTCCACCGACAGCCGCCCGCGGTCGCTGACGGTCAACGGCACGCCGGTACGGGTCGCGGCGATCGACGGCGTCGACGTCAACGGCCCGACCCCGCTGACCGACCCGCGGTTCGGGTTGGCGACCGGTGGACGCTTCGACGTGACGTTCACGATGCCGGCGGGCGCGGTGCGCCTGACCGATCTCGCCAACCCCAAGGGCGGGCTGGTGCTGGCCCCACCGGGTGACACCTCGACGCCGGCCGTCGTCGACGACGGGGACCAGTTCGACCCGCTCTCGTACGGCTCGGGCGGCTCCCGGCCCTTCGACGCCGGCTCGTCGTACGACCGATCGTTCGCCCAGCTCCTCGACGACCGGCTGTCCTTCTACGACGGCGGCCTCCACCTGGTGCCGATCATCAACGGGCACAGCTTCCCCGATACGCCGACGCTGATGGTCCGCATGGGCGATCTGGTCAAGGTTCGGATCGTCAACCGCAGCCACCAGAACCACCCGATGCATCTGCACGGCCATCACGCGTTGGTGCTGTCCCGTAACGGGGTCCGCGCGACCGGGTCGCCCTGGTGGATCGACAGCCTCGACGTGATACCCGGCGAGATCTACGAGATCGGCTTCACGGCGGACAACCCGGGGCTCTGGATGGACCACTGCCACAACCTCGACCACGCGGCCAACGGCATGGTGATGCACCTCGCCTACGAGGGCGTGACGTCCCCCTATGAGCTGGGGCGGAGCACCCCAAATCAGCCCGAGTAGGCGGGCCCGTCGAGCCTTCCTCCACCGGGCCTCGAGCCAGCGCCGGCAGCGTCGTTCGCATCCGTACCCCTCTTGCTGAGGAGAACCCATGCTCGACGCGATGCGACGAACGTTGTCGCTTGCCGTGCCGCTGGTACTGGTGGCCGGCATCGCCGCGCCCGCCGCCGCGGCCACATCGACCACTGGGCGACTCACCGTCGTCGCCCGCAACCTCGACAATCCACGTGGTGTCGCCATCGACCACGCCGGCACCGTCTACGTCGCCGAGGCTGGGCTCGGCGGCGATGGCGTCTGCATTCCCGGCACCTTCGGCACCAACCTCTGCTTCGGCTCGACGGGCGCCGTCACGGCGGTCCGTCACGGTTGGCAGAAGCGGGTGGTGACGGGTCTGCCGTCACTGCGCAGCACTGGCGCCGGTTTCTCGGTTTACGGCGCACACGACCTGGCCTTCGATCGGCACGGCAAGCTGCTGGTGGCGATGGGCTACAGCACCGACCCGGTCTCACGCGACCTGCTCGGCCCGGCCGGGGCCACGATGGGGACCATTCTCCGGGTGGAGGGGAAGCACCGGTGGTCGGTCGTCGGCGACCTCTCCGCCTTCGAGGGGCGCAACAACCCCGACGGTGTGATCCCGGAGAGCCAGCCGTACGCGGTCGTGGCCGACGGGCGTGAGGTCTACGCGCTCGACGCGGCCGCCAATGACCTGCTGCGCATCGACCGTCGCGGCGTGGTCACTGCGGAACACGTCTGGCCGCTGGAGGATGTGCCGGCGCCGCCGGAGTGGGGCCTGCCGCCCGGCTCGACGACGCCGATCCAGTTCGTGCCGGTCACCATCACCCGTGGCCCGGACGGTGCTTTCTACATCGGGCAGTTGACCGGTCACCCGTTCCCGAACGGCGGTGCTCGGGTCTGGCGGTTGGTGCCCGGCCAGGAGCCGACCATCTATGCGACCGGCTTCACCAACATCATCGACATCGCGTTCGACAAGCGGGGCCGGTTGGTCGTGCTGGAGATCGCGAAGAACGGGCTCAGCTCGGGGGATTCCACCGGCGCGCTGATCCGGGTGGAGCGCGACGGTAGCCACCGTGAGCTGGCCAGCACCGGGCTCGACTCACCGATGTCGTTCGCCATCGCGCGAGACGGCAGCTTCTACATCGCCAACAAGGGCCTCGGCATCGGCGAGTTGGTCCGTCTGTCCACACGAGACTGACAAAATCGCGCGGCGATCGTGGCGTTCTTCCTGTCGGGAGGACGCCACGATAGCCGTGGCGTCACACGTCCGCGATACGGTGCCCATCATGAGCACGTTGGCGGCGGGGGACGGGGTCTGGGGGTTAGGTTGACGCGGTCCGACGGCGGGTCTCCCGCCGGCGCCACCACCATCCTCATAGTCGACGACCACGCTCTCGTCCGCGAAGGGCTGCGCTGGGTCCTCGAGGTCCAGGCCGACCTGGACGTGGTCGACGAGGCGGGCGACTCAGCTACCGCGGTCGCGAAAGCGGCGTCGGAGCGTCCCGACGTGGTGTTGCTCGACGTCGAGATCCCCGGCGACGACGCGGTGGTCACGGTGCGCCGCATCCGTGAGGTGTCGCCCGGCAGCGCGGTCGTCATTCTCAGCATGTACGACAGCCCGGACCTGCTACGCCGCCTGATCGCCGCCGGGGTGCGCGCGTACCTGCTCAAGAGCGTGGGTCGCGAGGAGCTGGTCGCCGCGATCCGCAAGGCGCGCGACGGCAGCGGGTCGGTCCTGCTCTCGGTGTCCGGCCAGAGCCTCGTGCAGGTGCAGAACGCCGAGTCCGCCATCCTGTCCACCGCCGAGCTGGAGATCCTTCAACTCGCGGCCGAGGCGATGACAAACGCCCAGATCGCACGCCGGCTCGACCTGACCGAGGCGACGGTGAAGAGCCACCTGCGTCGCATCTTCGCCAAGCTCGGCGCGGTCTCCCGCATCGACGCGGTCAACAAGGCGGTGGCAGCGTCACTGGTGACGCTGCCACACGACCGGTTGGTGCCACGCCCTCGCCGCCCGCCGCCTTAGTGATCGGCGACGGTGTTCAACATGCGGCCTTGAGGTCGGCGGCGCGGTTCGTGCGCTCCCAGCTCAGGTCCGGGAGTTCACGGCCGAAGTGACCGTAGGCCGCCGTCTGCTGGTAGATCGGACGGAGGAGGTCCAGGTCGCGGATGATCGCAGCCGGACGAAGGTCGAAGACCTCACCGATCGCCTTCTCGATCCGGTCCAGCGGCACCGTCTCGGTGCCGAACGTCTCCACGAACAGGCTCACCGGATGGGCCTTGCCGATCGCGTAGGCCACCTGAGTCTCACACCGCTCCGCCAGGCCCGCGGCGACCACGTTCTTCGCCACCCACCGCATCGCGTACGCCGCCGACCGGTCGACCTTCGACGGGTCCTTGCCCGAGAACGCGCCGCCACCGTGCCGGGCGTACCCGCCGTAGGTGTCGACGATGATCTTCCGCCCGGTCAGGCCCGCGTCGCCCATCGGGCCACCGATCTCGAACCTCCCCGTCGGGTTGACCAACAGCCGGTAACCCTCGGTGTCGAGGTCGAGCGCCTCCAACTCCGGCGTGATCACCTGGTCTCGTACGTCGGGGGCGAGCAGCTCGTCGAGGGAGATGTGGGCGGCGTGCTGCGAGGAGACCACGACCGTGTCGAGCCGGACCGGGCGCAGGCCGTCGTACTCCACGGTGACCTGGGTCTTGCCGTCCGGCCGCAGGTAGGGCACCGTGCCGTCCTTGCGCACGGCGGCCAGGCGGCGGGCCAGCCGGTGGGCCAGCGCGATCGGCAGCGGCATCAGCTCCGGCGTCTCCGAGCAGGCGAAACCGAACATCATGCCCTGGTCACCGGCGCCCTGGGCGTCGAGCCCGCCGCCGGACGAGCCGTCGCGCAGCTCGATCGCCGAGTCGACGCCCTGCGCGATGTCGGGCGACTGCGCCCCGATCGAGATGCTGACGCCGCAGGAGGCGCCGTCGAAGCCCTTCTTCGACGAGTCGTAGCCGATGTTCAGGACGGTTTCACGCACGATGCGCGGAATGTCGGCGTAGGCCTGCGTGGTGACCTCGCCCGCTACGTGGACCTGACCAGTGGTGATCAGGCTCTCGACCGCGACCCGGCTGTGCGGGTCCTGCGCCAGTAGCGCGTCGAGGATCCCGTCGCTGATCTGATCGGCGATCTTGTCGGGATGGCCTTCGGTGACCGACTCGGAGGTGAAGAGGCGGCGCGACATGTGTGACTCCTATCCCAGGGAGCGTGCGGGCCCGGCGAGTCTTCCTTCCGCTGGTGGAGGTTGCCTTGAGGAAGCATCGAGCGATCGAAGGGGTATCCGCCGTACAACTTTCGACACGCATCGATCCTCGGAAGAACCCGCGATGTCACTACCTGCGGTCGTTCCGGGCCACCCCGCTCATCCATAGCTTGAGGACGTCTCGACGAGTGCTATGGGGAATGGGGGGACCGCTGTGGTCAGGTACGAGATCCTCGGGTCGCTGGAAGTGATCCACGAGGGCCGGGTCTGCACGCCGACGCCGCCGAAGGTGCGGACGGTGTTGGCGCTGCTGGTGATGCGGGCCAACCGGGTGGTGTTGGTCGACTCGATCATCCGGGAGCTGTGGGGTGACGATCCGGCGCGCAGCGCCGTCACCACGGTGCAGACCTACATCTACCACCTGCGCAAACTCTTCGCGAAAGAGGGCATAGAGACCCCGGACCGGACCGTACTGGAGAGCCGTGCCCGCGGCTACCTGCTCAAGGTGGAGCCGGGCCAGCTCGACGCCGAGGTGTTCGAGACGTTGCTCGATCAGGGCCGTACGCACATCGAGTCGGACCGGCCCGAAGAGGGCGCCGAGGTGTTGCGGCGGGCGCTGGCCATGTGGACCGGGCCGGTGGGCGCCAACGTGACGTTCGGCCCGGCGTTGGAGGCACACGCGATCCACCTGCAGGAGCAGTGGATCCGGGCGTTGGAGCTGCGCATCCAGGCCGACATCACGCTGGGCCGCCACCGGGAGCTGATCGGCGAGCTGCGCTATCTCGTGGGCACGTACCCGCTCAACGAGTGGTTCCACCGCCAGCTCATCGTGGCGCTGAGCCGGTCCGGGCGCCGAGGCGAGGCGTTGCAGGCGTACCACCACCTGCGCCGGGTGCTCAGTGAGGAGTTGGGCCTGGACCCTTCGCCTGACCTCCAGCGGCTCCAGCGGGAGGTGTTGGCCGCCGGCGGGCCGCTGCGCCCAGGGCTCGCCAGGGCCTCCTGACAGGCCCTCGACCGACGCTCCAGCGCCGTTCGACCGAGCGTCCCTAGCTTTCACACGGACATCGCGGCCAGGAGGTCTTCCATGACGAGCACATCCGACCGTCGGGTGGTCATCACCGGGATTGGCGTCATCGCCCCCGGCGGACTGGGCACCAAGGCGTTCTGGGAACTGTTGACCGCTGGCCGGACGGCCACTCGTACCCTGTCGTTCTTCGATGCCACACCCTTCCGGTCCCGGGTCGCTGCAGAGGCCGACTTCGACCCGGCTGCCGAGGGTCTGTCGCCGCAGGAGGTCCGCCGGATGGACCGGGCGGCCCAGATGGCCGTGGTCTGCACCCGGGAGGCGCTGGCCGACAGCGGGTTCGAGGTCGCCGACCCGACCCGGGTCGGCGTCAGTGTCGGCACGGCGGTCGGGGCCACGATGAGCCTCGAAGAGGAGTACGTCGTGGTCAGCGACGGCGGGCGGAAGTGGCTGACCGACCACCGGTACGCCACCCCGCACCTCTACGACTACCTGGTGCCGAGCTCATTCGCCCGCGAGGTGGCGTGGTCGGTCGGGGCGGAGGGTCCGGCGACGGTGATCTCCACCGGCTGCACGTCGGGCCTCGACTCGGTCGGCCACGCCCGGGAGCTGATCCGTGAGGGCTCGGCCGACGTGATGATCGCCGGCGCGACCGACGCGCCGATCTCGCCGATCACGGTGGCCTGCTTCGACGCGATCAAGGCGACCACCGCCCGCAACGACGACGCCGCCCACGCGTCGCGACCGTTCGACAACAGCCGGGACGGGTTCGTCCTCGGCGAGGGGTCGGCGATGTTCGTCCTCGAAGAGCTCGAGCACGCCCGCCGGCGAGGTGCGCAGATCTACGCCGAGCTGGTCGGGTTCGCCTCGCGCTCGAACGCGTTCCACATGACCGGGTTGCGGCCCGACGGGCGCGAGATGGCCGAGGCGATCCGGGTCGCGCTCGCCGACGCCCGGCTGAACGGCGACGCCGTCGACTACATCAACGCGCACGGCTCGGGTACGAAGCAGAACGACCGGCACGAGACGGCGGCGTTCAAGCGGAGCCTCGGCGACCACGCGTACCGCGCGCCGGTCAGCTCGATCAAGTCGATGGTCGGCCACTCGCTCGGGGCCATCGGCTCGATCGAGATCGCGGCGTCGGCCCTGGCGATCAAGCACGGCGTGGTGCCGCCGACCGCCAACCTGCACGAGCGTGACCCCGAGTGCGACCTCGACTACGTGCCGCTCACCGCCCGCGAGCAGCAGACCGACGTGGTGTTGAGCGTGGGCAGCGGGTTCGGCGGCTTCCAGAGCGCGATGCTCCTGGCGCGTGTGGCATGACCACTGTCGTCACCGGGGTCGGGGTCGCCGCGCCCAACGGGCTGGGCCGCGACGCCTTCTGGGCGGCCACCGTCGCCGGGGTGGGTGGGATCGGGCCGATCAGCCGCTTCGATCCCTCGGGCTATCCCGCACAACTCGCCGGCGAGGTTCCCGGATACGAGGCGGCCGAGCACATCCCGAGTCGGCTGATGGCGCAGACCGACCACATGACCCGGCTGGCGCTGACCGCGGCGCAGTGGGCGCTGGCCGACGCGTCCGTCGATCCGTCGGCGCTGCCCGAGTTCGGCATGGGTGTCGTCACGGCCAGCGCGTCCGGCGGCTTCGAGTTCGGCCACCGTGAGCTGGAGAAGCTCTGGAGCAAGGGCTCCGAGCACGTCAGCGCCTACCAGTCGTTCGCCTGGTTCTACGCGGTCAACACCGGCCAGATCTCCATCCGGCACGGCATGCGCGGACCGACCGGGGTGCTCGTCACCGAGCAGGCGGGTGGGCTCGACGCGGTGGCACAGGCCCGGCGGCAGGTGCGCAAGGGCGTGCAGCTGGTGATGACCGGCGGCGTCGACGCGTCGCTCTGCCCGTGGGGTTGGACGGCCCAACTCGCCAACGGCCTGCTCAGCACCGGGCGCGATCCCGCCACAGCATTCCTGCCGTTCGATGCCAACGCGTCGGGCTACGTGCCGGGCGAGGGCGGCGCGATCCTCGTCCTGGAGGACGTGCACGCCGCTGCCCAGCGGGGGGCCACCGTCTACGGCGTGATCGCGGGCTACGGGGCGACCTTCGACCCCCGGCCCGGCTCCGGCCGTCCGCCGGGCCTGCGTCGGGCGGCGGAGATGGCCCTGGCCGACGCCGGCCTCACCCCGGCCGACATCGACGTCGTCTTCGCCGACGGCGCCGGGGTCGCCGAGCTCGACCGCGTCGAGGCCGAGGCGATCACCGCCGTCTTCGGTCCGGGCGGGGTGCCGGTGACCGCGCCCAAGACGATGACCGGCCGGCTCTACTCCGGCGGGGCGGCGCTCGACCTCGTCTCGGCGCTGCTGTCGATCCGGCACGGCGTCATCCCGCCCACCACCAACATCCGCCAGCCGGCCGAGGGCCTGCACCTCGACCTGGTGCGCGACACCGCGCGGGAGACACCCGTCCGCGCGGCGCTCGTGCTCGCCAGGGGCTACGGCGGGTTCAACGCGGCCATGGTCGTGACCGACGAAAGGAATGGACGATGACCGACGCCAGCCTCGCCGCCGTCGCCAACTTCGACGAGCAGCAGGCACTCGACCTGCGTGAACGGCAGATCGCGGTGCTGGGAAGCGCCAAACAGATCGCCAACGTGATCTACGTGGTCACCGAGCTCGGCGTCGCCGACCTGCTCGTCGACGGGCCGGTGCCGGTCGCCCAACTCGCGGTGGCGACCGAGTCGCACGAGGACTCGCTGCGGCGGATCCTCCGCGCGGCCGCGGCGGTCGGCATCTTCGACGAGCAGGAGGACGGGGCGTTCGCGCTGACGCCGCTCGGGGAAGGGCTGACGTCGGCCCGGATCGGCGGGCTGCGGCCGATGGTGCAGTTCAGCGGCGCCGACTTCAACCGTCTGCCGTACGCGGAGATCCTGCACAGTGTCCGCACCGGTGAGCCGGCCTTCAACAAGGTCTTCGGCATGGGCTTCTACGACTATCTCCAGGCCCACCCGGAGGCCAACCGGTTCTTCGAGGGCTTCATGGCCCACTGGAGCCGGCGTCTCGCCGACCGGTTCGCGGCGGAGTTGGCGCCCGAGCGGTTCGGCCGGATCGCCGACATCGGCGGCAGCAACGGCTACTTCCTGGCCAAGATGCTCCAGCGTCATCCCGAGGGCACCGGCGTGCTCTTCGACCTGCCCGAGGTCGTGGCCGACGCCGAACCGCTGCTCAAGGAGCACGGTGTCACCGAGCGGGTCGAGGTGCGGGGCGGCGACTTCTTCACCGACGACCTCCCGGCCGGCGCCGACGCGTACATCCTGAAGTCGATCGTCCACAACTGGCCGGACGACACCTGCGTCACGCTGCTGCGCCGGATCCGCGCGGCGATCGGCGACGCCGACTCCCGCCTCATCGCGATCGACCAGATCGTGCCGCCACGCAACCAATGGGACCACGCCAAGATCATCGATATCGACATGCTGGTGCTCTTCGGCGGCAAGGAGCGCGACCTGCGCGAATGGCAGGCGCTGTTCGCCGCGTCCGGTTTCGAGCTGGTCAACACCCCCGCCCCTCGCGGCTGGGCCCTGCTCGAAGCGCGTCCGATCTAGGAAAGGGAGTCCGCAATGGCACACATCGGCATCGACCAGCCGGTCGTGACGATGGTCAACGTCTTCACCGTCGAGCCGGCCAACCAGCAGAAGCTCGTCGACATCCTGATCGAGGCTACCGACGCGGTGATGTCCAAGGTCGACGGTTTCGTGTCGGCGAACATCCACGCCAGCCTCGACGGGACCCGAGTCGTCAACTACGCGCAGTGGAAGAGCGAAGAGCACTTCACCGCGATGCTCCAGAACCCCGAGGTCCACCCCCACTTCGGCGAGGTACGCGCGATCGCCACGCCGGAACGCCACCTCTACAAAGTCGTCTACACGGAGGACGCTCATGTCTGACGAGAGCACCGACGTCCTGATCGTCGGCGGCGGCCCGGTCGGCCTGTCGACCGCACTCTTCCTGGCCCGCAAGGGGATCCGGCCGATCCTGGTCGAACGTCGGCCCCGGCTGTCGACGATCCCCCGGGCGACCGGTCTGCACGCCCGCACGGTGGAGATCTTCCGCACCGTCGGCCTGGAGCCGGCCGTGCAGGAGGCCGGCATGAAGATCGTCGGGCCGGGCGCTGAACTCGACCTCGTCCGCGCCGGCCGAGCCACGCCACTGGTCATGCTCGGCGCCCAGTCGCTGGCCGACCTGCACAAGTCGTTCGTCATGGAGGCGCACGACGTCGACTACGACCGGTTCACGCCGAGCTGGCCGATCTGGTGCGGCCAGGACCACTACGAGCCTCTGCTGTTCGACGCGGCCACCGAAGCGGGTGCCGAGATCCGCTTCCGGACCGAGCTGCGTGGGTTGACCCAGGATCAGGACGGCGTGACGGCCACCGTCGACGACAACGGCACGACGCGGACCATCCGGGCGCGTTACGTCGTCGCGGCCGACGGCGTGAAGAGCCCGGTCCGCGACATGCTCCAGATCGGCAACCGCAGCAACGGCGTCGCCGGGCACTTCGTCAGCATCATCTTCCGGGCCAAGGTCGACCTGCCCGACACCGCGCCGCGGTTCACACTGATCTACCTGATGAATCAGCTGGCCCAGGGCCTGCTGCTCTTCATCGAGCCGGGGCGGTGGATGTTCGGCGTCAACTACTACCCGGAGCGGGGGCAGTCGCCGGCCGACTTCACGCCGGAACGCTGCGTCGAGCTGGCTCGGATCGCCGCCGGTGACCCTGAGCTGGAGGTCGAGGTCGAGTCGGCCCAGCCCTGGGACGCGCGGCACATGGTCGCCGACGCGTACCAGTCGGGGCGGGTCTTCCTCGCCGGCGACGCCTGTCACGCGCATCCGCCGGCCGGTGGCTTCGGCGTCAACGCCGGCATCCAGGACGCGCACAACCTGTCCTGGAAGCTCGCCGACGTGCTCCAGGGGCACGCCGACGAGAGCCTGCTCGACTCCTACGAAGCCGAGCGCCGGCCGGTCGGCGCCGCCACCGCCGACCAGGCGTGGATGCTCTTCCGCACCCGGGGTCAGCTCGCCGACGAGGACAAGGCCGCCTATCGGGACTTCGTCATCGTGACGATGGGCTACCGGTACACCTCGAACGCGATCGTCGGCGCGCCCGCCGACGCCGAGCTGCTGCCCCGCGAGCTGACCTTCACCGGCCAGCCCGGATCGCGTGCACCGCACGGCTGGGTCGACCACCACGGCAGCCGGGTCTCCACCATCGATGTGTTGACCGACGGCTGGACGCTGGCCACGGCTCCCGGCGACGAAACCTGGCTCGCCGCGGCCGAGGCGGTCTCGGCGGAGACCGGTCTTCCGATCAAGGCGCTGACCGCCGGCCCCGACGGCGACCTCGCCGACGACGGCTCCTGGCTCGCCAGCTGCGGCGTGGGCCCCGGTGGTGCGCTGCTGGTACGCCCCGACGGCATCGTCGCCTGGCGCAGCGCCGGCCCGGTCGACGACCAGACGCAGACCCTGGCCGCGGCCCTGGCCACGATCCTGCGGGGAGCGTGACCATGTCCTACCGCGCTCTCATGGTCATGCGGATGGACCCCAGCCACGCCGACGCGGTCGCCGAACTCTTCGCCGAGCACGACAAGGGCGACATGCCCTACGTCGTGGGCATCTCGCGGCGCACGCTCTTCCGCTACCAGGACCTCTACATGCATCTGCTCGAGGCCGACACCGACGTCTTCGACAAGCTGCTCGCGGCCCGAGCCCGCGCAGACTTCCAGGAGGTCAATCGGCGCCTCGCGGCCTACCTGCAGCGCTATGCCCCGGACAGCATGCGCGAACTGCAGGACTCGAAGGCCACGCCCTTCTACACCTGGAGCCCCGAGACAGGGAGCATCACGTGACGCTGACCCGCCGCGACATCAACGACATGATGCAGGCTTACAAGAAGACGAGCCTGCTGCGTACCGGCGTCGAGCTGGGCGTCTTCGACGCGCTCGCCGCGGGCCCGGCAACGGCCGGTGGGCTGGCTCCGAAGCTCGGCATCCACCCGCGTGGCGCCCGCATCCTGCTCGACGCGCTCACCGCCATCCGCCTCACCGACCGGGTTGGCGAGCACTTCTCGCTCACCCCGGCCGCTGCCGACCACCTGGTCAGCACCCGCCCTGACTATCTGGGCGGAATGGTCAAGGTGATGTCGAGCGACTGGGAATGGGACGCGCTGCGCGACCTCAGCGCCGCGGTACGGGCCGGCGGCACCGTTCTCGACGTGCACGCCGAGACCCCGGAGTACACCTACTGGGAGGACTTCGCCGCGTACGCGACAAAGGTGGCCCAGCCGACCGCCGAGGTGATGGCCGAGGCGCTCGCGCCGTGGACGAAGGAGCGCGCCGAGCTCGACATCCTCGACGTCGCCTGCGGCCATGGCGTCTATGGCTACACGCTGGCGCAGCACAACCCACAGGCGGCGGTGACCTCGCTCGACTGGCCCAACGTGCTCGCCGTGACCGAGAAGCACGCCGAGCGGCTCGGCGTACGCGATCGGGCGTCGTTCCTGCCGGGCGACATGTTCACCACCGACCTCGGTGGCCCGTACGACGTCGTGCTGCTCACCAACGTCACCCACCACTTCTCCGAGGAGCGGGTGCGTGAGCTGGTGATCCGGCTCGGTGCCGTGGTCAAGCCGGGTGGACGGCTCGTCATCGTCGGCTTCACCACCGGCGACGAGTCGCCGGCACTGGACCCGGCACCGTACCTCTTCTCGGTCCTGATGTTGGTCTGGACCTTCGAAGGGGAGTCGCACTCCGTCGCCGCCTACAACCGGGTCCTCGCCGCGGCGGGCTTCGGCCCGGCCACCGTGCACCCGACGGACCTGCCGTTCCGAGTCCTGGTCGCAGAGAAGGGATGACCATGCATCGGCAACCGATAGTCAAGGTCGCCGCCACCGACGTGCCCGGCATCAACCGGATCGGTGGCGAGGTGCGGATCCTGCTCAGCCCGAAGACCGTCGACGCGACTGAGGGTTTCATGGGCACGGTCCGGCTGAAGCCGGGCGAGTTCCTGGCCGAGCAGTACAACCCGTACTCGGACAAGTTCTGTTATCTCGTGCGCGGTGAGGTCGTGATCCGGATCGACGGCACGGAGGTCAAGCTCTCCGCCGACGAAGCCCTCATGGTCCGGCGCGGCCAACGCCACCGCATCGACAACGCCGGCGGTGAGACCGCGCTGATCGTCTTCCAGATCAGTCCGCTCGCGCCGCGTCCCGAGCTGGGCCACGTCGACACCGAGGAAGTCCCGCACCCCGAGTCGCCGGTGCCGCAGGTCGGCGGCGTGCGCGACGGTTGGCAGCGACCCACGGGAGGAAACTCATGAGCCAGCTGACCCTCGACGACCTGCGCCGGATCCTGGAAGCCAGTTCCGGCGTGGTCGAGCAGACCGACTGGGCCGACCCGGCGACGCTCGACGCGTCATTCGACGACCTCGGCTACGACTCGCTCGCGCTGCTGGAACTGGCGGCGCGGGTGCAGCAGGAGTACGAGGTGCGCATCCCCGACGACGCCGTGTCGATCATGAAGACGCCCCGGCTCGCCGTCGACTACGTCAACCAACGACTCGCGGATCGGTGAACCCATGGCCGGACACACGGACAATGCGGTCGTCATCAACGCGCCGTTCGACCTGGTCTGGGACCTGACCAACGACGTGCCCAACTGGCCGTCCCTCTTCAGCGAGTACGCCAGCACGGAGGTGCTCTCGACGTCCGCCGACGGCGCCGTCGTCTTCCGGCTGACGATGCACCCCGACCCGGCCGGTCGAGTCTGGAGCTGGGTCTCCGAGCGGGTGCCCGACCGCGCCGACAAGGTGGTGCGGGCACGGCGGCTGGAGACCGGCGCCTTCAAGTACATGAACCTGTTCTGGGAATACACCGAGCTTCCGGGCGGCGGCGTACGGATGCGGTGGGTGCAGGACTTCGAGATGCGGCCGGGCGGTCACGCCGACGACGAGGGCATGACCGCCCACCTCAACCGGACCACCCGCGAGCAGCAGGCGCGCATCCGGGAGATCGTGGAGAAGGCCGCGGCCGAGCGCGGGCAGTCATGACCGCCACCGTCAACACGCCCGTCGGTAAGAGCTGGCTGGTCTGCCCGGGCTGCCGGGCGTTGCTCTACCAGCGCCGGGTCGAGCGCAACCTGGGCGTCTGCCCGGAGTGCAACCACCACGACCAGATCACCGCGCACCAGCGGATCGAGCAGCTCTTCGATCTCGACTCGGTCGAGGAGCTGCCACCGGTCGGCGCGTCCGGCGACCCGCTCGGGTTCGTCGACACCAAGCCCTATCCGCACCGGCTGGAGGGTGCCCGCCGGCGCACCGGGCTCGACGAGGCGGTGGTCTGCGTCCGGGGCACGGTCGATCAGCAGCCACTGATCGCCGCCGTCATGGACTTCCGGTTCCTCGGTGGCAGCCTCGGCGCGGGCGTCGGGGAGCGGATCACGCGGGCAGCGGAGCTGGCGCTGCAGAGCCGTACGCCGCTGCTGATCGTCAGCGCCTCCGGCGGTGCCCGGATGCAGGAGGGCGTCCTGTCGCTCATGCAGATGGCCAAGACGAGCGCGGCACTCGGGGCCCTCGACGCGGCGGGCGTGTTGACGATCTCGCTGGTCACCGACCCGACCTACGGCGGTGTCGCGGCGTCCTTCGCGACGCTCTGCGACGTCATTCTCGCCGAGCCGGGTGCGCGCCTCGGCTTCGCCGGGCCGCGGGTCATCCAGCAGACGCTGCGCCAGCCACTGCCAGCCGGATTCCAGACCGCCGAGTACCTCTTCGCGCGCGGCATGCTCGACGACCTGGTGCCCCGGTCGAACCTGCGGTCGACCATCAGCCGGCTGCTGGCCTTCGCGGGAGGCGAGCGGTCCGCGCCGGATCCTTACGGGGTACGGGCGACGGCACCACCCGAGTCGCAGGATTCCTGGGCGGTCGTGGCACGGTCCCGCGATCTCGCCCGGCCGTCCACCCTGGACTACATCGGTCACTTCGTCGACGGCTTCGTGGAGCTGCACGGCGATCGGCTCGCAAGTGACTGCCCGGCGATCGTCGGCGGCGTCGGCCTGGTCGACGGTCGGTCAGTTGTGGTCATCGGGCACCAGAAGGGCCACACGGTCGCCGAGGTGGCGAGCCGCAACTTCGGCATGGCGACCCCGGCCGGTTATCGCAAGGCGGCCCGGCTGATGCGCCTGGCCGAGAAGCTCGGGACGCCGATCGTGACCCTGATCGACACCCCCGGCGCCTACCACGGCATCTCGGCCGAGGAGAACGGGCAGGCCCTCGCCATCGCCGACAACATCCGGCTGATGGCCGGGCTGACGGTGCCGGTCGTCGCGGTCGTGACGGGCGAGGGTGGCAGCGGGGGCGCGCTGGCCCTCGGCGTCGGCAACCGGGTGTTGATGCTCGCCAACGCGACGTACTCGGTGATCAGTCCGGAAGGCTGTGCCGCGATCCTCTGGAACGACTCCGGTCGGGCCGACGAGGCCGCCGCGCAGCTCAAGCTCCAGGCCACCGACCTGCTCGCGCTCGGCATCGTCGACGGGGTGATTGCCGAACCGCCCGGCGGGGCGCCGGCCGATCCCGGGGCGACCGCGGCGGCCGTACACCGGTCGGTTGTCGACGCGTTGGCGGAGTTGGCCGGTCTCGACCGCGTGGAGGTGCGGGCCCAGCGCCGGGCCCGCTTCCGACAGATGGGAGGTTTGACGGATGCCGGAGGGTAACGCCGACCCGTTGGATGCCGCCGTCCGTAGTCTCGCGCGGCTGATCGGATCGACGCCAGGTCCGGTCCGCCGTGCCCGGCTCCAGCACGGCGACCTGGTGGTCGAGGTGGAGTGGCCGGAGGGCGCACCGGCGGTGGCGACCGTCCCGGTGGCCCTGCCGGTCGAAGCCGACGCCGGTCTGCACTACGTGTGCGCGCCGATGGTTGCGACGCTCTACCTCGCACCGTCGCCCGGTGCTGACCCGTTCGTGCGCGAGGGCGATCGGGTCGTGCCTGGCCAGCAGGTCGCGATCCTCGAAGCGATGAAGATGATGATCCCGGTGGAAGCCGACCGCGCGGGCGAGGTCGTGAAGGTACTGGTGCCCAACGCGACCCCGGTCGAGTACGGCGAACGGTTGATCGCCTTAGCTGTGTCGGAGGACTGACGGTGTTCGAGTCGGTGCTGATCGCCAATCGGGGCGAGATCGCGGTCCGGATCGCGCGGACCTGCCGGGAGATGGGGCTGCGGACCGTGGCGGTCTACTCGACCGTCGACCGCGACTCGGCGGTGGTGCGCCTGGCCGACGAAGCCGTCCAGATCGGGCCGGGCCCG
Source organism: Micromonospora sp. NPDC050276 (assembly GCF_044459545.1). Lineage (NCBI taxonomy): Bacteria > Bacillati > Actinomycetota > Actinomycetes > Micromonosporales > Micromonosporaceae > Micromonospora > Micromonospora sp. NPDC050276. The sequence goes on from NZ_JBITJA010000001.1 coordinate 99,528, forward strand.
AGCCGGCGCAGCTACCTGAGCGCACCGGCCATCATCGAGGCGGCCCGCCGCACGGGAGCCGATGCGATCCATCCGGGCTACGGATTCCTCTCCGAGGACCCGGACTTCGCCGAGATCTGTGCGGCCGACGGGATCACGTTCATCGGGCCGCCGCCCGCGGTGATGGCCGCGCTTGGCGACAAGGCCCGCACGCGGGGCATCATGGCGGGCCTCGGCCTGCCGGTGCTCCCCGGCACGACCGACGCCGTCGAGTCGGCAGCGCACGCCCGCGCGGTCGCCGCGGAGATCGGCTTTCCGCTGATCATCAAGGCCGTCGCGGGCGGCGGTGGCCGAGGCGTACGGGTGGTTCGCGACCCAGCCTCGTTCCTGGGCGAGTTCGCCTCCGCGCGGGCCGAGGCGCAGTTGCTCTTCGGCGACAACCGGGTTTACATCGAGCGCTACCTCGAGTCGGCCCGCCATGTCGAGGTGCAGGTGCTCACCGACCGCTACGGCAACGGCATCCACCTCGGCGAGCGCGACTGCTCGGTGCAGCGACGCCACCAGAAGCTGATCGAGGAGTCGCCCGCGCCGGGGTTGCCGCAACACCTGGTCGACCGGATGACCGCCGCCGCGGTCACCGGCGCGCTCGGTGTCGGCTACGTGGGCGCGGGCACCTTCGAGTTCCTGGTCGGCGGCGGGGACGACTTCCACCTCATGGAGGTCAACTGCCGGCTCCAGGTCGAACACCCGGTCTCCGAGCTGGTGACCGGCGTCGATCTGGTGCGGCAACAGATCCTCGTCGCGGCCGGCGAACGGCTCGCGTTGACCCAGGCCGAGGTGGTGCCGCGCGGCACGGCGATCGAGTGCCGTCTCAACGTCGAAGACCCGACCCGCGGCTTCGTCCCGACGCCGGGCGAGCTGACCCGCTTCGACCTGCCCGCCGGACCGTTCGTCCGCGTCGACACGCACGGGTACGCCGGTTATCGGGTGCCGGCCGACTACGACTCCCTGCTCGCCAAGGTGGTCGTCTGGGCACCCGACCGCGCACAGGCCCTGGCCCGGATGGCTCGTGCCCTCGACGAGTGCGCCGTCGAAGGGCCGGGCGTGGCCACGACCCGCGACTTCCTGCGATCGACGATGGACCACCCGCTATTCCGGGCCGCCAAACACGACACCTCGCTGGTCGACACCATGCTCACCAGCCTCCAGCCGGACACCATCGAGGCTCCAGGGCCCCACTAACCGAAGGGTTCACACTGCTGCCGGTTCGCGGGTTTGCGGCCCGTGCGTCCACGCGGGCGCCTGCGGACGGAAGGTGGCCGACATGGCAATTGACAACGCTTCTCGAGGTGTCAGCCGGCGGCGGTTGTTGGCCGGGGTCGGCGCGGGGGCGCTCGTCGCCAGCACCGGGGGAGTTCTGCTCGACGCGTCGCCCGCGGCGGCGGCGTTCTCCGACCGGTTCGGGCGGATGTTTCCGTCGCTGCCGCCGTTCGGGTCCGCGACGACCCAGATGCGTAACGCGCTGATCGACCTGTCCCGGTTAGGCGGCCCGATGGACGCCCGCGACCCGCTCAGCGTCGGTGCGGAGGCGCTCGCCGACCAGCAGCAGCACAGCATCAACAACCCCGACAACTTCTCGATCCCGCAGGGCATGACGTACTTCGGGCAGTTCGTCGACCACGACCTGGCGTTCGAGACGACGGCGCCGCTGGGCACGCCGGTCGACCCGACCACGGTGCCCAACCCCCGGACGCCGGCCCTCGACCTCGACTCACTCTACGGCGGCGGGCCGACCGGAAGCCCGCAGCTCTACAACTCCTCCGATCCCGCCAAGCTGAAGATCGAGTCGGGTGGGCGCTTCGAAGACCTACCGCGCAACTCCAACGGCAGCGCAATCGTCTTCGACGTCCGCAACGACGAGAACCTGCCGATCGCGCAGATCACGGCCGCGTTCATCCTCTTCCACAACCGCGTGGTCGATCTGGTGCGCTCCCAGGGCACGCCAGCGGCACAGGTCTTCGCAGTGGCCCGGCAACTCGTCACCTGGCACTACCAGTGGATCGTGCTCAACGAGTTCCTTCCGCTGATCGCCGGACCGGGCACGGTCTCCACCGTTCTCAGCGGAGGTCGTCGTTTCTACCGGCCGGAGCCAAACGCGACGTTCATCCCGGTCGAGTTCACCGCCGCGGCGTTCCGCTTCGGTCACAGCCAGCCGCGACCGGCCTACCTGGTCAATCGCACCGGCAACGGCGGCGACGAGTTCTACGCCATGCTCTTCGACCCGGCGTTGAGCGGTGCCGACCCGGCCGACCTGCGCGGCGGGAAGCGGGCCGCCCGCCGCTACCTCGACTACCAGTTCTGGTTCCAGTTCTTCGACGGCCAGGTGCGGTGGAGCAAGTGGATCGACGTGCGCAACGCGACGCCGCTGTTCGGTTTCCCACTGCCCCCGCCGCCGTCCGGCTCGCCGTCGGCCAACCTGCTCGGCCGCGACCTGCTGCGACAGCTCACCTTCGGCATCCCGTCGGGCCAGCGGATCGCCGCACACATCGGCGCGCCGGCACTCGGCAGCTTCAACTTCCCGGAGCTCGCCGGCTACGGCCTCGGCCTCGACACCAACACCCCGCTCTTCTACTACATCCTCAAGGAGGCCCAACTCCAGGCCGGCGGCGGCTCACTGGGCGCCGTCGGTGGGCGAATCGTGGCAGAGGTGCTCATCGGCATCGCCCAGCTCGACCCGGGGAGCTACCTGAAGGTGCAGCCCAACTGGCGCCCGACCCTGCCCGCCCGCTTCTCGGGTCAGTTCACCATGGCCGACCTGCTCACGTACGCCCGGGTCGACCCGGCCAGCCGCAACTCCTGACGGCGCTTGCTCCGCACCCGGGCCCGGGGTGGCCCGGTGTGCGGAGCACGAGCGCGGTTGAACGGGACTCCAACGGTCCTCGACGCGGGTGGGGGAGGGTGCGGGGCATGACTGGCAACTTCAGCGATTTCAAGGTGGCGGATCTGTCGTTGGCGGCCTTCGGGCGTAAGGAGATCGAGCTTGCCGAGCATGAGATGCCGGGGTTGATGTCGATCCGGAGGGAGTTCGCCGACCGGCAGCCGTTGAAGGGCGCGCGGATCACGGGCTCGTTGCACATGACGATCCAGACGGCGGTGTTGATCGAGACGTTGGTGGCACTCGGCGCGCAGGTCCGGTGGGCTTCCTGCAACATCTTCTCCACCCAGGATCACGCGGCAGCGGCGGTCGTGGTCGGCCCGACCGGCACCCCGGAGGCCCCGGCGGGTGTCCCGGTCTACGCGTGGAAGGGCGAGTCCCTCGACGAGTACTGGTGGTGCACCCAGCAGGTGCTGCTCTGGCCGGACGGGCAGGGCCCGAACATGATCCTCGACGATGGTGGTGACGCCACGCTGCTGGTGCACAAGGGTGCCGAGTTCGAGTCGATCGGGGCGGTGCCGTCGCCGGAGAGCGCAGACTCGGAGGAGTATGCCGTCATCCTCGGCGTCTTGACGCAGTCGCTGCGGGAGGACAATCGCCGCTGGACGCGGGTCGCCGCCGGGATCAAGGGCGTCACCGAGGAGACCACCACCGGCGTGCACCGGCTGTATGAGATGCAGCAGGCGGGCAACCTGCTGTTCCCGGCGATCAACGTGAACGACTCGGTGACCAAGAGCAAGTTCGACAACAAGTACGGCTGCCGGCACTCGCTGATCGACGGGATCAACCGGGCCACCGATGTGCTGATCGGGGGGAAGGTCGCCGTCGTGTTCGGCTACGGCGACGTCGGTAAGGGCTGCGCCGAGAGTCTGCGTGGTCAGGGAGCGCGGGTCATCGTGACCGAGGTGGACCCGATCTGCGCCCTGCAGGCGGCGATGGACGGCTACCAGGTCGCGACGATCGATGACGTGGTCGAGACCGCGGACATCTTCGTGACCGCGACGGGCTGCTTCAGCGTGATCACCAACGAGCACATGGCCCGGATGAAGCACCAGGCGATCGTGGGCAACATCGGTCACTTCGACAACGAGATCGACATGGCCGGTCTCGCGAAACGCGACGACGTCGAGCGGATCACCGTCAAGCCGCAGGTGGATGAGTGGCGGTTCGCCGACGGCCACTCGATCATCGTGCTGTCGGAGGGCCGCCTGCTGAACCTGGGCAACGCCACCGGGCATCCGAGCTTCGTGATGTCCAACAGCTTCGCCAACCAGACCATCGCGCAGATCGAGCTGTTCACCCGCACCGACCAGTACCCGGTCGGCGTGCACACCCTCCCCAAACACCTGGACGAGAAGGTCGCCCGACTCCACCTCGCCGCGCTGGGTGTCCACCTCACCGAACTGACCAAGGAACAAGCCAACTACCTCGGCGTCCCGGTCGAAGGCCCCTACAAGCCCGACCACTACCGCTACTGAGAGGGCCGTCCCGCATGATCGCCGTTTCGGGCTCGATCGCGACCGACCATCTGATGCGTTTTCCGGGGCGGTTCGCCGAGCAGTTCATCGCCGGCAGCCTCGACACCGTCTCGCTCTCGTTCCTCGTCGACGACCTCGTCGTCCGGCGTGGCGGGGTCGCGGCCAACATCGCCTTCGGGCTCGCTCAACTCGGGCACCGGCCGGTGCTGCTCGGCGCGGTCGGCGGCGACTTCGCCGACTACCGCAGCTGGCTGGAGCGCAACGGGGTGGACTGCTCGGAGGTGCAGGTCAGCTCCGTGGCACACACCGCCCGGTTCATCTGCACCACCGACACCGACCTCTGCCAGATCGCGTCGTTCTATCCCGGCGCGATGGGCGAGCCCGACCGGATCAGCCTCGACGGTGTCGCCGCGCGGGCCGGCGGGCTCGGGCTCGTCATCGTCGCCGCGGAGAACCCGGAGACGATGCTCGCCCGTGCCGCCGCCTGCCGGCGACTGGGTCTGCCCTTCGCCGCCGACCCGTCACAGCAACTCGCCCGCATGTCGTCGGCCGACATCGAAGCGATGATCAGTGGTGCTCGCTACCTGTTGACGAACGAGTACGAGGCGGCGCTGCTGGAGTCGAAGACCGGGCTGAGCGAAGACGACATCCTGCGCCGCGTCGGCGTGCGGGTCGTGACCCTGGGTGCCAACGGGGTACGGATCACCGGGCAGGACGGCGACTTCGTGGTGCCGGCGGCGCAGGTGGGCGGCATCGTCGACCCGACCGGCGTCGGCGACGGCTTCCGGGCCGGCTTCTTCGCCGCGCTCGCCGCGGACCTGCCCATCGAGCGGGCGGCGCAGGTGGGCTGCGTGCTGGCGGCGCACGTGCTGGAGGTCGAGGGCCCGCAGGAATACACGGTCGACGCCGACGTTTTCGAGCGTCGCATCGTCGACTCGTACGGCCCTGACGTCGCGGTCGACGTACGCGCGCTGGGGCTGGCCCGGGTCTGACCGGGCCACCCGGCCGAGACGAACCTGGCGCTCGCGCTCACGCTGCCCGGGCCCGGAGAACAGCGGGGTTGGCCGCCGGGCCGGGCCGAGGCGGGCCGGCGCAGCGCCGCGTCGGCCCGAGTCGAAGCGATCCGCTGGGGATGATCGGATAACCTGCACGGGTGCCTACACCGCTTCCGGCCGCGAGCCCGACTCGCCGGGGACTGTTGGCGGCGGCGACGCTGGCGATGCTCGGGTCGGGGGCGTGCGCCGGCGCCAAGCCGAAGTCCGAAGAGCAGCGCGGGCCCGACCCGGAGCTTCTCATCGATGAGTTGACCGCCGGCCTCTCCCGGGACAACACCTACCGCGACCCCGACGCTGGGGAGCGAGCGGCGGCCCGGCGGGCCGCGCGATCCCTGGTCACCGGTCCGGGTGACGGCGTCGACGTGGGCCAGATCTTCGACGACCTCGGCTTCCGGGCGCACCGTGGTGCGGACCCGGCGACCGGCCGCCCGTTCGACCTCTACCTCGCCACCGGGTCCGACGATCGTTCCTGGGGTGCTGTCCTGGTGGACCGGAGCGCGGCCCCGGGTACGGTCATCGAGGTGCCGCACCCCGGCTTCGACATCAACACCGAGAAGCTGGGGCTGGCGTTGCACCGGAAGGTGCCGGCCAGTGTGCTGCTGGTCGCTGGGGCCCATCGGCAGGCCGCCGGCGGCGACGCGGACGTCGCCCACAACGATCGGTCGCTGTTCCACACCCTGGCGGTCGAGTTCGCCAAGAACGGCCTCGATCAGATCCAACTGCACGGCTTTGCCGACCGGAACCTGCCCACGTCCGACGCGGTGGTGTCGACCGGTTCGGCGAGGGTGACCCCGGTGGCCCGCCGGATCGCGGACGGTCTCTCCGGGTCCGGGTTGACCACCTGCCGGGCGTGGGTGAAGAAGTGCGGTCAGCTTGAGGGCAAGACGAACGAGCAGGGCCGCGCCGCGGCGGCGCTGGAAGCCGTTTTCATCCACCTGGAGCTGAGCTGGTCGGTCCGGCGGGACGCCGAGGCTCGGGGCCGCGTCGCGACGGCGCTCGCGGAGCAGCTCGCCGCCGTGGCATGTTGAACAGCGACAGCAGACCCACGAAGCCGTGATCCGGTGCGGGGTTGCCATCAAGGTCAGATCCGGCGAGCCGTCCGCCAGCGCAATGCCCAGTAGCCGGTACCGTCCAAGATGGACTCGCCACCCAGGTCACCCATGGTCGGGCCGTTGGCGGTGGTACGGCTGGAGATGAACCGGTGGTGTCCCCGGTCGTCCACACCGAGGTACATGCCGGAGTGCTCGATGTTCGCGCCCTGCACCGGGCCGGCGTTGAAGAAGAGGAGGTCGCCGGGGAGCAGCCGATCCAGCTCCCGGGCCCGCATGCCGGTGTTCGGCATCAGCAGCGTCCCTGGTCCCACCGACGCCATCGCGGTCGCCCGCCGGGGCAGGCCGGGGCCAGCGTTGTTGGTGCCGAGCAGCGGATAGCCCATCCGGTAGCCGTACACCATGCGCAGGAACCCGGAGCAGTCCAGGCTGCGGATGTGCGACGCCGTCGGCTTCTCCTTCTTGTCGGGGAACTCCCACGACACCCCGAGATAGTCGTAGAAGTCGGAGTTCTCCGCGCGGCCGTCCGGGTCGATGTCCGAAAGTGGCCCGAAGGCGGCGTCGCCGGAGTACTGCCGACCCTTCGCATCCTTCTTCGGCAGGGCGACGTAGGTGTATTCCCGGGCGACCGCCAGCACATCCGGTGAGCGGTCCTTGCGAGCCTTGGCGAACCAGTCGGTGAACCACTTCTCCTTCTCGGCGCCCGCCCGCCACTCCCGCGGGGCGAGTCGCACCCAGAACTCGGCGGGCACCTTGGCCTTGGTGAACCGTGGTTCGGCGAAGTTCCGCTGCGGGCCACTGATGTGCACCGTACGGGCACCGTCAGTCATGATCGCGACGGTCTTTCCCTTGGCGTCGACCATCTGCGTCCGGTCCGGCGCGGTCAGCCGCCGGTAGCTGTAGCCGGACGAACTCGGCCCGGCGGCCTGCGCGCCGAGACTCAACTCGATCGGGTCCGTCGCGCTGTGCCGGACGGCGACGTAGGTGAAGGTGCTGCCACCAGTCAGCAACGCGAAGGCGGCGACGGTCATCAGCACGGCGCGGCTGCGGGAGTAAGTCCGGTAGTTCATGCCTGTCCCTCCTCGGTGGTGGTGGCCTCAGGTGACCGGCACGAAGCCGGCCACGACGCCGCTGAACGCCACGCCGTAGGTGATGACGGTGACCATGACGGTGGCCAGCACCGTTGCCTTCGGCGGCTGCCGCACGAGCTGGTAGGCGATCAGTCCGGGCGCCACGAAGCCCAGGGTCTGGTGCGCGAAGAGCAGCGGCAGGTCGCGTTGGACGATCACGAACAGCGTCATCTGGAGGAGGACGCTGAGCAGGACGATCGCGGCGAAGAGGCGCTTGCCGTAGAGAATCACGATGCGCTGCATCAGCTTGGTGAGGGCGTACGTGACGACCGTCATGACCACGATCACCGCAGCTTGGAGCGGGTCCTCGATCAGCGCGAGCGCGATCCAGCCCGGCGTGATCATCCCTCCGGGCGAGAGGTTGGTGGTCAGATAGCAGAGCAGCGCGAAGACCAGGCCGATGCCGAGGCAGGCGGTGGCGAGCTGGGCGCTGAGTTCTCCTCCGAATGTCACCGGCGGGTCCTTCCCAGGAACACGGTCTCGCCGTCCACGTCGAAACTGCGCGCGGTCGGTGGACGGAGCATCGATTCGGCACTGGTGTGGTCCTGCGGTTCCCAGCTCGGCAGGGCGGCGAGCTCGTGCAGCAGCACCTCACCCTGCCCGTGGATGTTCCCGACGGCGACGATGGAGGCGTCCCCTTCGGTCACCGCCATCACCTCGCTGACCAGCCGCTCCGGCGGGAGCTTGCCGCCCAGGTCGACCACCCGGCTCTGCAATTCGGCGGGCACGTTGACCCGGGCGCTGCGGGTCATCTCACCGATCAGCACGATGTGCTGCGGCTGTACCCGGCCGGCGAGCGTGCCCATCTGCCCGTTTCGCTCCATCCGGTCTGGTCGACAGTTGATCACCATGGTCAACGGCTGACTGATCAGCTGTTGCTTCCCGAGTTGTTCGATGTTCATGTACGTCGACTCCGGATCGTTGGCGGCGAAGATGTTGGCGAACCGGACCCGCTTGCTGCCGTACAGGACTCGGGCCACCGAGAGCACTCCGGGATCGGGTGGCGCCGACCACATGCCGGTGAGCGCGCTGTGCCGGTCGACGCCGAGCTGCTCGGCGACGGCGAGCGCGATGGCCACGTTCTCCTTGAAGGTGATCCAGCCGAAGCCCGCCATCTCCTGGTCGGTCACCGATTCGGGGTCGACCGCGATCAGTTGGCACTTCCGCTTGGCGGCCTCCTGCTGAAGGATCTCCAGCCGGTCCTTCTCCGCGGTGATGCAGATGCCGCCCTCGGGCATCGACCGGCTCAGCGACCGAGCCACGTCGTCGAGAGTCGGCCCCATCTCCGCGAGGTGGTCCTCGCGGACGTTGCAGAGCACCCCGATGGTGGACCGGATGAGCTTGCTCTGGTTGATCTCCTGCAACGCGGGCATGACCGCCATGCACTCGATGACAAGGGCATCCGGGTGGTAGACGGCGGCTCGGCGCACGATGCCGATCTGCTCGACCACATTGGCGATCCCGAACTTGCGGTGTACCGGCTCCTCGCTGGCGTCCGGGAAGATGAACCGCGCGGCGGTGCCGGTGGTCTTGGCGACCACGACCTTGCCGCCACCGCGCAGCGCGCCCGCGCAGAGTCGGGTGATCGAACTCTTGCCACGGATCCCGTTGACCAGCACCCGGTGCGGAATGGTGTTGAGGTTGCGGTTGTGGTTCCGCTGCTCGATCACGCCGGCGACCAGCAACGCGAGGCAACAGAGGCTGTAGACGGTGTACAGGTAGAACATGCTCAGCCTTTCGTCGCCCGGCTGCGAGTCCCGGCCGCGTGCCGGACGCGCGCGAGGACCGTGGTCCGATCAGTTCCCGCGCCGCGCAGCCGCAGCGCGCCGCCGAACCGGGCGGACCCGGTGTGCCGGACCTGGCGACAGATTTCCAGGCACATCGCGATCGCGCCGATGTCGTCGTGCCGCTGCGGCGGAACGGGCAGTTCCACGGTTCCGTCGCTCATCCGCTCGGCGAAGGAGCTCAACCTCCGCAACGGCCGGACGAAGATGTAGAGCTGCCACACGTGGGTGAGTAGGGCGATGCCCACCACGGCACCCGCCACCAGCAGGGTCCAGCGCCGCTCCACCATCGCCGGCAGGCGCAGCCCGGCGACATCCTGCTCCAGCACGACAGCCCATTCGAGGTGGGCGACGGTCGCCGGCGCGGTCAGGCCGGAGGCGGCGACCAGCGCGGGAGCCCCGTCCTCGGTGGTCGACTGACCCACCGTGCTGCCTGGCAGCACCTCGACGGCGATTTTCCGGGCCACCTCACCCTGGAGCGGCTGGAATGCCCGGAAGCCCTCCGAATCCAGAATCGTCCGCAGCTCGGCGTCGACGACCCGGACCCGGCCGTCGACCCGACGGACCAGCCCGAGCAGACGGTCAGGGTCGAACTCACCAACCACCGCGTAGCCGTCAGAGCGCTGGTTGAAGGCGTACACCAGTGGCAACCGGTGGGCCGCGTGGTCAAGGTGGATACCAACCTCGCCTGGCAGTGGTGCGACGGTCCGCAGCGGATCCCGACCGGCGCCGGCCACCACCGTGCCGTCTCGGTCGACCAGGTACAGGGCCCGGAGGCGATGCTCGTCGGCGAGTTCCCGGTCGAGTGTCCGCTCCGCCTGCGCGAGGTCCTTGGTGGGCACCCCCTGCGACACCCGGGAGACGGTGGCCAAGCCATCATCCAGTAGGTGCCCCAGGGCGTTGCTGGCCTCCTCGGCCCGGTTCTCCTCGTCCCGGACCAGCTGCACCGGAATCGTCGGGTCGGGAGCCTGTAAGGCCAGCGTCGCAGCCGCCGCCGGCCAGAGCATCGCGACCACCACAGCGACGGTCAGGCCCTGCAAGACGGTGGGTCGCCACCGCCGATCCGGCGGGTACTGGTCGCCGGAGGTCAGCGCCAACGCCCGCGCGATCCGGTGCGCCTCGCGGATGAGCATCGGCGCGCGGTGCCGCGTCATCGCTCCACAGGCGTCGGCCTTGGCCTGATCCAGCAGCGCCCGGACCGGACGGACCAGGGACTTGCGCATGAGTAGGAAGCTGAGCAGGGTCACGGCCAGCAGACTGAGCCCGAGCAGCGCACCCTTGGTGCCTGAGGTCCCCACGCTCAACTCGGACGCGAGCAGGGATACGACCACGAGTCCGGTTTCACCCACCGGCGCGGACGACACCACCAACCTGCGGTCCGTCCACTCTTTGACTATCACCTCACGGCTCTGCGGCGAGTCGGCGCCGGCCAGGCCGGCGAAGACCGTCGGCAGGTGTACGGCGTCGACCGCATTGGCACCCTGCATCAGACTGCTCTTGCCATCAGCGGTGATCATGTGGATGCCGTGCCCGGCGTCAGGGTTGAGCCGCAGGTTCCGCATGGTGACCGGGTGGGTCGCGAGCACCGCGCGGGTGTCGTCCAGCGCGACGGAGTAGATCAGCGCGGGGCCGTCCGCAGTGGTGACGGCGATCGTCCTGTCGATCACCAGAACCGGCGGCAGCAGGTCGATCGGCAGCGCCGTGCCCTTGGCTGCGAGAGGTCGCCGGGAGGCGGTCTCCACGATCGCCGCGCCGGTGAAGCCGGTGCCCGCGTCGACCAACCGGGTGAGCAGGTCGGCGTCGCTCGTGGTGCGGCGGTCCTGCACCGTCCGGTCCAGGTCGGTCGCCCGGCCGCGCGCCTCGACCTGCATGCCCGACGCCAGCTTCGAAACGACGTCGCGCTGGGAGTCGACGACGGCCGGCAGCACTCCGCGCTGGGCGCTGACCGCGAACCCGAGGATCGCCATGGCGACCACGAACATCGTGGCCCAGAGATAGACCAGTGAGGGCGCACTGGCGCCGGCCGGGAAGGCCGCCGCCGGTAGTTGCTGGTCCAGCGCCCGTCGCCGCCACGCCAGCAGCTGTTCCTGCTCGTTTGCGGGCCCAGCCGCCGACTGCCATGGCGCGTACTGGGCTGACCTGCCTGCCAAAGAAACGACAACCTTCCGCGCGGAGCCTGCGCTCTGGGCTGCGATCCATCCCAGCTCGTCAGCCAGGCACAGTCGCCGGCCGTCGCGAATGCTAGCAAGGTGAACGACCACGCGAGCTGGGCCGACGTGGACTGGCTGGCGGCGAGATCGTGGCCGCTATCTGCGCGGCACGCCGCGCACCACCAGGCCCGCCGTGCCGGCTGCCCTGGTCAACAGGTTGCCCTCGATGCGCTCGACCGCGGCCTCGTAGATTCGGCGTCGCCCCGGGGACAGGGCGGGATCCGCCATCGCCCGCTCCAGATCGACCAGACGGATGTCTGGATTAAGATCAACGAATGTGGGAATCGCCTCGATGGCCAGCACCTTCCACCTTCTCGTCTCACCTGCCGGACCGAACGTCACCCGGGTCATCGCACCGTCACGGTTGGCGTTGATCGGCTCGGCGTGCCGGGCGATCTGGTTGCCCATTCCGTAGACGATCCAGGTGTCGCCGATCCGCTCCACCGGCTGAACGACGTGCGCGTGGTGCCCGAAGACAACGTCCACGTCGTCGATCGCGGCGATCTGGCGGGCCCAGGTCTGCTGGTCGACGTCCGGCTCGTGCTCGTACTCCGTGCCCCAGTGCAGGCTGACCACCACGATCTCGGCACCCGCCTTCCGCGCCGCCGCCGCGTCCCGCCGGATCGCCTTCACGTCGATCAGGTTCGCCACCCACTCCTTGCCAGCCGGCGGGCGCAGGCCGTTGAAGCTCTTGGTGAAGCTGATGTGACCGATCTTCACGCCCTTGGCCCGATAGATCTTGACGATGCCGGCCTCACGCTCGGTCCGGTAGCTGCCGGTGTGACCCAGACCCGACTTGTCGAACGCGTCGAGGGTCCGCTTGACGCCGTCGTACCCCTGGTCGATGGTGTGGTTCGAGGCGGTGGAGCAACCGTCGTACCCGACGCTCTTGATGCCCTTGAGCACCTCCTGCGGCACACTGAACTTCGGGAAGCCGAGGTACGGGCCTGCCGGCGGTGCCAGCGCGGTCTCCAGGTGGCACAGGGCCAGATCCGCGCTGGAAACGGTTTCACGCACCGGCGCCAGCATCGGGCCGAAGTCAAACTCGCCGCCACCGTCGCGCCGGGCCTGGTCCCACAGTTCGGGGTGCAGCAGGATGTCCCCCGCCCCGAGCACGGAGACCGTACGGCCGGCGACCTCCACCGAGGCGCCCATCGGACGGGGCGGGGCATGGGGCCCAGCCGTTTCAGTCGACCAGGGTCCGAGGACATAGATCGCACCTACGCCGACCGCTAGCGCGATCATGCAACTGAGGGTCGCCCGTAGCGTGCCGGAGAGCGCGCCGCTCGGCTGAGAACTACTCGCCACCACGACAGGCTAGTACGTCTCGGTGCGGGCCGCCTGAGCACTGGCTCAGGTGTGCTGGGTAGCCCAGCAGCAGCAGCACCTCCACCGACCCGACCGACGCGGGTGTGACGGCTTGCCGAGCAGCAGCGTCGACCAGATCAGGGTCAGCACCGCGAAGGCGGCCGTCACGACGGGCAGTACGGTGATGGCCACCGCGCCGTGCGCTGAGGTCTGCGTGGTGAGCGCGAGTGATGTGAACAGCGGGAAGCCGTCCACGACGCCGAAAGAAATGATCGAGAGCCGTCGCCACTGCCCGTCGGTTGGATCGCGGCGCACCGGTGAACCGCAGGTACGCGTACGCCAGCAGCGCCGCGCCGATCGCCCGGCCGAAGGCGACGAACCATGGATCGAGATCCGGCACGGCGACCCTGGTGGCCGGCAGCGGCATGCCGAAGGCCAGCACCCCCAGCGCGCCGAGGGGCACGCGGACCGACGCGCCCCCGCGACCTGTCCATCGACGGCGTGCCTGGTACGCGTCCGAGGCTCCGGCGACGCACCTACGCCTCACCTACGCCGCTGCCTCGGGCCTTTGACCCCCCAAAACCCGGGCCACTGACGCATCGACAAGCGCTCACGTCTTGGCAGCGGTGCGCGCCTCCGCTAACGTCCATGGGAACGCTCCCATGAACTTAGATACATCTATGTGATCTGGAGGCAACACGACGTGGCCATCCTCTCCTCGCTCCGCCGCAGATCGGCGGCCGTCAGCGTGGCGGCCGTCGCGGGCGCCACCGCTGTCGGCGTCTGCCTCGCCGTCAGCAGCGCCTCCGCCGGCACCCTGTCCGGGTCTCTCTACCGCGACCCGAGTTCGGCCGTGGTCCGCTGGGTGGCCGCCAACCCCGGCGACTCGCGTACCGCCGTCATCCGCGACAAGATCGCGAGCCAGCCGCAGGCCCGCTGGTTCGCCAACTTCAACCCCTCGACCGTGCAGTCCGAGGTCTCCGGGTTCATCGGCGCCGCCAACGCGGCACAGCAGATCCCGGTGCTGGCGGTGTACGAGATCACCAACCGGGACTGCGGCGGGGCCAGCGCCGGTGGGGCGCCGGACCTCAACCAGTACCAGACCTGGGTGTCCAACTTCGCCAGGGGACTGGGCAACCAGACCGTCATCATCATCCTGGAAACCGACTCGCTCGCCCTGCTGACGTGCCTGAGCAGCGCCGAGATCAACGCGCGCAACGAGGCGATCTCGACGGCCACCCGGACCATCAAGTCGGGCAACCCCAACGCCAAGGTGTACCTCGACGGCGGCCACTCCACCTGGAACAGCGCGGGTGAGACGGCCAACCGGCTCAGGGCGGCCGGCGTGCAGTACGCCGACGGCTTCTTCACCAACGTGTCGAACTACAACTCCACCTCCAGCGAGGCGAACTTCGGTCGCTCGGTCATCTCCGCCCTCAACGGCATGGGCATCTCGGGCAAGCGCCAGGTCATCGACACCAGCCGCAACGGCGGTGCCAGCGGGGACTGGTGCGGCGACGACAACACCGACCGACGCATCGGGCAGTACCCGACGACCAACACCGGCGACAGCAACATCGACGCGTACCTCTGGGTGAAGCCGCCGGGTGAGGCGGACGGCTGCCGCTTCACGGCCGGTTCCTTCCAGCCCGACCTGGCCTTCAGCCTGGCCAACGGCGCTCCCAACCCGCCCACCACCACCCCGCCGACGACCACGCCGCCGACCACGACCCCGCCGACCACGACCCCGCCGACGACGACGCCGCCGACCACCCCTCCGCCGAGCACCACGCCACCGGCCGGTGACGGGTGCTACGCGTCGGTCGCGGTCAACCAGTGGGCCGGCGGCTTCACCGCGAATGTGACGGTCACCGCCGGCACGTCGGAGATCAACGGCTGGACCGTGAGCATCGCGCTGCCCGCCGGCGCTGCCGTTACCGGCACCTGGAACGCCCAGGCCAGCGGCACCAGCGGCACCGTCCAATTCACCAACGTGAGCTACAACGGACGGATCGGCGGCCGGCAGTCGACCACCTTCGGCTTCCAGGGCACCGGCACCGGCCCCGGCGTGATGGCCACCTGCGTCGGCTGACCCCACCCGATGCCGCGGCCCGGCGTGGAGGACCGCTCTCCGCGCCGGGCCGTCCCTGTCCCGGTGGCACGGGCCGGGGGAATTGGCGTTCGCGGCGAGCGGCGCCTCGGCCGGGGCGTAGGCCAGCGCTCAACGCCTCGAGGTCCCGGCGCGGTCAGTTCCGACCCCATCGGGGCTTCGTGCCGGATACCCGACGCGTCCGGTAGTCGACTGCCGATTCCGCTATGCCTCTCACGCCGCCTTTGACACTCTGCAATCGCCATGTGACGTAGTGGATAGGGCGGGTCGAGGGAATGACGAAGCGTTGGTTGATCACGGGGTGTTCGAGTGGACTCGGTCAGGCCCTCGCGGCCCGGCTCGCCGCCGAGGGTGAACAGGTGGTGGCGACGGCCCGGCGGTTGGAGACCCTGGACGGATTGGTGGCGCGGCATCCGGGCAACGTGGTGGCCGCCGCCCTCGACGTACGGGATCCGGGGCAGTGCGCGGCAGCCGTCGAGCGGGCGGTGGATGCCTTCGGCGGCGTCGACGTCCTCGTGAACAACGCGGCCTACGGACAGTTCGGCACCTTCGAGGAGGTCTCCGACGCGGAACTCGCCGCGCAGTTCGACACCAACGTGTTCGGGCCTTGGCGGCTCACCCGCGCGGTGCTGCCGGTGTGGCGGGCGCAGCACCACGGGCACGCCATTTTCGTCAGTTCGGTCGCCGGCATGGTTCCCTTCCCGGGCCTCGCCGCGTACACCGCGAGCAAGTTCGCGGTGGAGGGAGCGGCCGAGTCGCTGGCCGTCGAGGCTGGGCACCTGGGAGTGAAGGTGACCATCCTGCAACCGGGCGGCTTCGCCACCGGTTACAGCGCCAACTTGGTGATGCCGGAGCACCGTATCGCCGACTATACGCCGGTCGACGACGGCATGCTCGGCGCGCTTCGCGGCATGAACACCAAGGCGGAAATCAATTCCCCCGAGCTCTTCGCCGACGTGGTCTGGCGGCTGGGGCAGATGGACTCGCCACCGCTGCGGTTGCCGATCGGACCCGATTCGGAGGCGTTCCTGGAGCCCGCCTACGAGGCCCGTCGCAGTGAGTATGACCAGGTGATCAAGGCGGGCCATCACACCGCCGCGTGAGCAGGAACGCGACACGCTCCTTGCCTTGAGGCACGCCCAGATGATCAGCGGAGCCGCAAGGCAAGGACCCGGCGGCAGGGACGTTTCACCGGGTCAACGCACGTCACTCCCTGCCAACGCGGGTCGACCCGCAGGTCGTTGCACTAGCCCTTCGCGCCCTCGTAGCTCAGGGGATAGAGCACTGGGGGCGGGAACATCCCGAAGTCGTGGTGAACCTCGCGCCAGGCACTGTTCGGAGCTTCGGTCCGTCGATCGACAGAATAGTTGACCTTGATGGCGTCCGGTGCTGGTCCGCCACGGACCTGCCACACAGCGAATGCGTGAGCCGTGAACCTCATCGGCCGCTCGCCCGACTGTTGATGTGACGGGAGGATGAGATGACCGATGAGCTGCTGGTGGTACGCGCCCAGCTGGGCGAGCGGGCGGCATTGGCCGAACTGGTGGCCCGGTGGCGTGTGCCGGTGTGGCGATACGTCCAGCGCATGCTGGACGCCGATCGGGCCGACGACGTCAGTCAGGAGATCTGGCTAGCCGTGGTCCGTGGTCTGCCACGACTGCGCGAACCCGGCCGGTTCACGCCCTGGCTGTTCGCCATCGCCCGGCGATCGGTGGTCGACCGCCTTCGGATGGAGTACGCCAGGGAGCAAGAGACGCTGGTCCGGGAGGAATTGCGTGTCGAGGACCCGGGCGAGGCCGTGGTGGCGCGCGCGGAACTCGTCGGCGCACTTACGAGCCTGCCGGTGATGGAGCGAGAAATCCTTGTCCTGCACTACCTGGAAGACCTGTCGGTGCAGGACTGTGCGCAAATCTGCCAAGTTCCGGTCGGCACGGTCAAGTCCAGGCTGAACCGGGCCCGTCGCCTGCTGCGGGAGCACCTGAACGGGAAGGGGTACCGGTCATGACCGACGAGCCACGCCTGTCGGCACGAGAGATGCTCGACCAGCTTGAGGCGACGCTGTCACGACGGACGCGCATCCGCGCGGTGGCGGCGCTACTGGCCGGGCTGGCCGGCACGGTCTTCGTGACCTCGCTGTGGTGGAGCGAGCCGGGACCGCTACCGGGCCGCACCCACCTGTCGTTCGCGCTGTTCACCGTGTTCTGCCTGGCCTGGGCCTGTTACGGAGGCTGGCTGCTCACCCGCAGGGTGCCACTGTTCGCCACCGAACAAGTCATCGCCGCCCGGATCGCCCTGGTCGCCTCCGTCGTCACCACCGCGGTCGCGGCCGTCGCCGCAGCCCGAAGCGGTACCGGACTGGTGGCTGCGCTGGCGATCGGGGGCCTGTTCGTGGCAGCGGCGCTGGCGCTGGCCGTGCGGGCACACGCCCGCCGCGCCGCGCTGCTGAGCCGCGCGCGGCAGCTGACCGAGGAGGAGCGGCCATGAACGCTCTGGAGACCAACGCACTCGGCAAGCGGTACCGGCAGCGGTGGGCACTGCGCGACTGCACGATCGAGCTGCCCGCCGGCGCGTCAGCCGCGGTGGTCGGGCCGAACGGGGCAGGCAAAAGCACACTGCTCAATCTGGTGACCGGCCTGCTCGCGCCGACCACCGGCACGGTGCGCATCTTCGGCAGACCGCTGGAGCTGGCCAGGGTCGCGTTCGTCGCCCAGGACAAGCCGCTGTACCGGCGTTGGAGCGTGAGCGACCTGCTGCGTTTCGGCGCCGCCACCAACCCCCGCTGGGACCGTGGGCGCGCAAAATCGTTCCTGCTTGCCCATGACATCCCGCAGAGCCAGCGGGTGGACCGGCTGTCCGGGGGCCAGCGCACCCCTGGTGGCACTCGCGCTGGCCGTTGGCAAGCGGGCCGACCTGGTGGTGCTGGACGAACCGCTGGCCGAGCTCGATCCGTTGGCCCGGATCCACGTGATGGAGGTGGTTCGCCGGCTGGAGGCCACCGTGCTGTTGTCCTCACACATCCTGGCCGACCTGGCCGAGGTGTGCGACCACCTGATCCTTCTCGGCGGCGGCCAGGTACGTCTGTGCGGCAGCTTCACCGAGCTTCTCGACGCGCATCGCACCCCGACCATGGAGGGACTCGTGCTGGACTACCTGCGCAACCCTGAAACGGCCCGCTGATGGGGCTGCTGTGGGTGGCCTGGCGCGGACAGCGTGCCCAGTTCGCCGCCATCGCCGCCCTGGTGCTGTTGTACGGCGCGGCCGCGCTGGCGGAGCGCATGGAACCGGAGTTGACCGGGCTTACCGGCCAGTTGGCGGGCTTCCTACCGGGAGCGGTGTGCCTGGTGTGGGGTGCGCCCCTCATCGCCCGCGAACTTGAGACGGGCACGTTCAAACTCGCCTGGGCCCAGAGCGTGACCCGAGGCCGCTGGCTGGCAGCCGTTCTCGGCTGTGCCGCCGTCGGTGCCCTAGCGGCGACCGGCACACTCGGTGCGCTTCTCGCCTGGGTGCTGCCCGACGCGGGACGTGATCCCATGGCATGGCCGTACTACGAAAGCCACGGCATCGTGCCGTTCGCCCGAGTGGTGTTCGCCCTGGCACTCGGCGCCGCGCTCGGCGCGGTGACAGGGCACTCCCGCGTCGCGATGCCGTTGGCGGTGCTGCTGGTCGGCGTCAGCCAGCTGGCCGGCCGGGCGATGCGCGGCCAGTTCCACCTGTCGTACTGGCCGATGCAATCCGCCGAGGCGGCAGCATACGTCGGCATCACAGTCCTCCTGACCGGCATCGCCTACCTGGCGATACGCCGGCGGGCCTGACACGAAGGGATGCACACTGATGATCCACAATCCGAAATTGATCCGCCGCAGATTCGGTAGGACGACGCTGATCGTGGTGACCCTCCTCGTCGGCGTAGTGCTCCTCGCCGGCGTGATCGCCCTGCTGAGCTGACGTAACGCCTTCCAGTGAGCTACCAACGCGAACAACAACACTGAGCGCAAAGACCGTCCGCAGACGAAGCGGCACAGCCAGAGCTGTTCGTCGCCTCGCCTCTGCCGCTGACAACGCGCGGAGCCTTCTGCGTGGATCGTCACTCTTCGAGTGCAGCTGCCTGTCGCCGTTCCTCGCTGCGGGCCGCCCGGTTCCACGCCACCGTTCACGGTTCGGACCGCAGCGCGCTGCACCGTTCCAGCAACTACCCGAGCCCGACGTCGAAAACGGCCATCGACACCATCCTCGACGCGCACCTGGCCGTCACCGCCGCCGGCTACGTGGCGGTCGACCTCTACGACGGCTGCTTCCTCTACGACTTCCACGCCCGTCGACTCCGCCTGATCGACCTCGACGAGTACCCGAAGATCGACGAACTCGGCTACCGAGCCCATGCCGACCATCCTCGCGCATAGGGCTCCGCACACCTTGACACCGGTCCGCTATCCTCCGCCGATGGCATCGAAGGGCAACGCCACGCTGGAGGCGATGATCGAGGACGCCACCGTCGACGCGTACGGCGACGACGCGCAGCTCACCGGCCTGTTCACCATGATCGAGGAGCATCTGGCGGTGCCGTTCACCACCACCGTCCTCGGCGTCGAGGTCACCGTAAGCAAGATCGACCTGACCGCGGACAGCATCGTCGCGGTCTGCGCCCGAGGCCGCCACCGGCAGAAGATCGACCTCCTCGACCTGCCGCTACCCACCCCCGCGCCGGACGGCGCCGCGTGGATCGACGCCTACCGGCACTGGGCCGGAAGGTAGGCCACGATGAGCGAGTACCAGTACTACGAATTCACCGCCGCCGACCGACCCCTCACCGGCCGGGAGCGGGCCGAGCTGCGGTCGCTGTCCACCAGGGCCGCCATCACCGCCACCAGCTTCGTCAACACCTACGAGTGGGGCGACTTCAAGGGCGACCCCCGCACGCTGATGGAACGGTACTTCGACGCGCACCTGTACCTGTCCAACTGGGGAACCCACCAGCTCATGCTGCGGCTACCGAAACACGTGCTCGACCCCGCCACCGCGGCCCAATACTGCCAGGGCGACAGCGCATCCGCGTGGACCGCCGGCGAGCACATCATCATCGACCTCCACGACGAGGACGAGGACGGCGCCGACGAGTGGGACCTCGACGGCCACGGCCTGCTCACCTCGATCATCCCGGTCCGGGCCCGCCTCGCCGCCGGTGACCTGCGCCTGCTGTACCTGGTCTGGCTGCGCTGCGTACAGTCCGAGGAGATCGCCGACGACGAGCCCGAACCGCCCGTCCCCGCCGGCATGGGAACCCTCGACGCGCCCCTCACCGCCGTCGCCGAGTTCCTACGCATCGACCCCGATCTGATTGCGGCTGCGGCGGCTGGGTCGTCGCCGGCCGCCGCTGGCGAACCGACCGCCGCGCAACTACGGACCTGGGTCGTCGGGCTGCCCGCCCCGGACAAGGACGCCATCCTGACCGACCTGATCACCGGCGGCGACAGCCACCTACGCAGCCAACTGCTGCTCCGCTACCGCGCCGCGCGCCCCACCGACGCGTCCACCCCGGCAGCCGCCCGTACCGCCGGGGAACTGCTCGCCACCGCCGCGGACCTGCGCGCCGAGAGGGAACGACGGGACGCCGAGCAGCGCGAACGCGACCGGGTCCGTCGGGAACGGTCCGCCGCAGCCGCCCGGCAACGGCACCTCGACACCCTCGCGGTCGACCAACCCGCCGCCTGGAAGCGGGTCGACGAACTCATCGCCACGAAGAAACCCCGCGAGTACGACGCCGCCGTACAACTCCTCGTCGACCTGCGCGACCTCGCCGAACGCGACGGAGACAGCACGTCGTTCCGAGACCGGCTGGCCGAGCTACGGGTGGTGCACGCCCGCAAGCCCAGCCTGCTCGAACGCCTCAACCTTGCGGGCCTCGACACCTGACGCATGGTTCGCCGCCTGGTGACCCTCGCCAGAGTGCCGGAAGGTCATGAGGCCGCCGCGGCGTACCGGGGACGCCCCGGACAGCCGACGCCATCGGCAGCGGACGTCAGGTGTCCGTCCGAACCCGCAACCGGACATCGAACCGTGTCGTTTGCTGGGTGGACCCGGAGGATCGGGTGACTGTCTGGGTGTGTGCTGCCGCGCGCGGATGCCAACCCCGGGTCAATCGGTGCCAACGCGGGTCACCGTGGCCGACGCCGGTCGCAAACCGGGGTTCGTGTGCTCGAGCTGTGGTCCTGGGCTGGGACAACGGCGGTCCGGGGAACCCGGGTGAACGCGGGCCACTCCCTGCCACCCCAGGTGAACCCCCAGGTCGCTAGACTAGGCCCTCGCGCCCTCGTAGCTCAGGGGATAGAGCATCGGTTTCCTAAACCGTGTGTCGCAGGTTCGAATCCTGCCGGGGGCACCAGCGCGCGGCACTGACCAGCGAGAAGCTGATTGTGGCATCAACGTATGCCTATGGGATTTTGAGTCGGCCCCCGAATACCCCCCGGTAACGCCCTTGGGGTGACCGGATTCTGACCGGCCCGCCTTGTGGGATGTCGCTTGCTGCCCCTGCCCGTCTATCCGGTCTGGCGTGGGTCGTGGTCGGAGGCGCTCGGGCTCAATGGTTTGGTTGCCTTGTCGGCGCCGGCCCGACTCGAAGCCGAGCGACGGATCGAGCTAACCCGTTAGCGCCTGTCCTTTCTGGCCCACTTTGACATCATAGGCATCCGCTTACGTCAACGCGAACGTCTTTCAAAGAACGGAACTGGTGATCTTCGCGCCGAAAGGTTGATGCTCCGGAGTGACCATGGTGGTTGGATGATCACTCCCTGTTAGATTTAGGAGGATCAGTGAAGAGAAGCAGATCCGTGTGGGGTCCGTTGTCTCGCATACCACGCCTGTCACGTGGTCCCCATGGGCGGGCGATCGCCGTCGTTTTGTCAGTGTTGTTGGCGGCGACGATGGCGGAGTGGGTAGTTGCCGAGCCCGCTACGGCGGCTTTGCCGCAGCCGGTCGAGCAGCCAGCAGCGACCGGTCCGGAGGTCTTGGAGCGGCCGGACGAGGCGGCAGCCGTCGCCACCGCCCGCATGACGAACAAGAAGGTCCGGATTACCGGGATGACGTCGGAGACGTCGGAGTTCTGGGCGTTGCCGGATGGTCGGGTGGAGGCGGAGGTCCACGCCGGTCCGGTGCGCATGCGGGATGCTCAGAGTGGTGCGTGGAAGCAGGTGGATTTTTCGCTCGCTCCGCAACTTGACGGTTCGGTCGCGGCGGTGGCGCACCCGGCAGGGCTGCGCTTGTCGGGAGCTACTGGCTCTGGCGAACACGACTTGGTGACCTTGGGCCGCGAAGGCGAGAGTGTCTCGCTGGGGTGGACGGGTGCCCTGCCCGCCCCTACCGTCGCTGGCAATCGGGCGACGTATGCCGAGGTGCGCCCGGGCGTCGACCTGTTGGTGGAGTCGACTCGGACAGGGTTCGAGCAGTTTCTGATCGTCAAGGACCGGGCCGCCGTGGCTCAGGTCCGGAACCTGGCGTTGCCGCTGACCGGCAAGGGGCTAACCCTCGCCGATGACACGCGTGGCGGCTTCGAGATCAAGCACGCTTCGGGCGAGACGGTGGGCGTTTCACCGGAGCCGGTCATGTGGGATGCGCAGGTTCAGCCTGAGTCAGGTGAGCGGTTACGCAAGGCGAAGGTCGGCAAGAAGGTCGGTGCGGCGAAGGCCGGTCGGCTTGCGCTGACCTTGACGCCGGATGAGCAGTGGCTGACCGACCCGAAGACGGTTTTCCCGGTCACCATTGACCCGGCGGTGACGCTGAAGCCGAACTACGACGCGTTCGTTCAGACCGACTACACCTCGGACCAGTCTGCTGCCACTGAGCTGAAGCTCGGCACCTCCGATGGAGGCACCGTCCGGGTGGCGCGCTCGTTCCTCAACTTCAGCGGCATGACCTGGTTGGCCGGCAAGCAGGTGCAGGACGCCAAGCTCTACCTGTACAACCATTATTCGTGGTCGTGCGTGGCGCGGCAGTGGGAAGCGTGGCGGGTCGACGCGGTCGGCACGTCCACCCGCTGGACCAACCAACCGGTCTGGCGCGAGCGAACCGGCTACACCTCAACGACCAAGGGCTACAACTCCACCTGCACCGGCGGCTGGGTGAACGTCCCGGTCACGGGCGTGTTCGCGGTGACCGCAGGCAACGGGTGGTCCACCGCGAACATCGGTCTGCGGGCAGCCTCGGAGACCGACAACCTGGGATGGAAGCGGTTCCACTCGATGGAGGGTGCGAACGATCCGTACGTCACGCTGACGTACCAGTCGCCGCCGACCGTCAACGCGCGCGCCACCGTTCCGTCCACACCGTGCGCGACCGGATCGGCCACTCCTTACATCAACACGAAGACGCCGCAGCTACGCGCGCAGATCAACGATGCTGAGGGCTCGCAAGTCCGGGCCGAGTTCGAGTGGCTCACCAGCGGCGGCACCCGGATCGGCGGCAGCACGGTCGGACCCGGCGCGTCCGGCTCCTGGCTGGCGGCGTCCGTCCCGGCCGGCGCGTTCACCGAGGGGGGCACCTACTCCTGGCGGGTACGCGGCAACGACGGCACCGCCGACGGCGCCTGGAGCGGCAACTGCTCCATCATCATCGATACCATCGCCCCCTCGGCGGCGCCGACGGTCTCCTCGACCACCTACCCGGCGGGTCAGTGGGCAGGAGCGGCCGGTACCGCCGGTGGCTTCACCTTCACCGCTTCCGGGGTCACCGACGTGGCCGCGTACGAGTACGGGTTGAACACCAATCCACCAAACCAGACGGTGAACGCGCCGAGCCTGGGCGCGAACGCCAGCGTGTCGATCACCCCGACGGCGGACGGTCCGCAGACCCTCTACGTCCGGACCCGCGACCGCGCCGGTAACCAGTCGGCGATCAAGACGTACACCTTCAACGTGGGATCCGGGGCGATCACCTCCCCCAAGG
Source organism: Micromonospora sp. NPDC050276 (assembly GCF_044459545.1). Taxonomy (NCBI): domain Bacteria; kingdom Bacillati; phylum Actinomycetota; class Actinomycetes; order Micromonosporales; family Micromonosporaceae; genus Micromonospora; species Micromonospora sp. NPDC050276. The sequence continues at coordinate 123,500 of NZ_JBITJA010000001.1, forward strand.
AGGGTGACATCACCGCGGCGAAGACCGCGATTGCGGGTGTGGGACAGTCCTCGGCCACCGGTGTCACCTACCAGTGGCGCCGTGGTGACGCCGACGCGTGGGTGAGCATCCCGGCCGGGCACGTGACCGTCGCAGCCGGCGGTGGCGCGGTCACCTGGCCGCTGGCCAGCAGCGGCGGCGGAGCATTCCCGAAGCTGAACTGGGACGTGGAGGCGACGCTCGCCGCCGCGGATGCGGAGTCGATCCCCCGCGACGGCCCGCTGCAACTGCGCGGCACCTTCACCGGCGGCACCGGCGGCATGTCGAACCCGGTGAAGATCAGTTTTGATCGGACCCAGGCGGCGGCGGAGTCGCAGCAAATCGGCCCGGGCTCAGTCAACCTGATTACGGGAAACCTCAGCATGTCTAAGGTGGATGCCTCGGTCGCGTCGCTCGGTCCGGAGCTGACGATCACACGGTCATACAACACCCGCCGGGCGACCGTGACGGACGCGGCGAACATGTACGGCCCAGGGTGGGTATCCGGTGCAGTGGTGGAGGGGGAGGCGCCGTATACCTCACTCACGTTGTACGGGTCGCTGGTGCAGGTTGGAACGCCTGAGGGCGAGACGCTCGGCTTCACCAAGCGGACGTCGACCGCTTTCGAATCCGGCGTCGGTGCCGAGTTCCTGGAGCTGACCTACGTCACCACCAACGATTCTTACCGGCTTGTTGACGAGGAGGGCAACAGCACGGTCTTCACCCGCGTAGCCGGGGCGGCGGCAGGGAAGTACTTTCCGACGTCGGTCACCTCGTCCGGCAGCGCCCAGACCACCACAGTGACCTGGGAGAAGGTGGTGGTAGCCGGCAAGGAGGTGGTCCGCCCGACGCGGGTCTTGGCACCGGTGCCGACCGGTGTCAGCTGTGCCACGCTGGTGCGTGGCTGCCGGGTGATGACCTTCAGCTATGCCACTACGACGACCGCAACGGGTGGTGCTGAGGGCTCGTGGGGTGACTTCGCAGGTCGGGTGAAGGAGATCTCTTTCACCGCCTGGGATCCCGACCTTGCAACGCCAGCGATGCGGGCCGTGCCGATGGCCCGGTACGCCTACGACGATGCTGGACGGCTGCGTGCCTCTTGGGACCCGCGCCTGGACTGGGACGACAACGGCACCGCCCGGCACCTTCAGGAGGTCTACACCTACAACCTGGACGGCCTGCTCTCCAGCAGCAAGCCGGTTGGTCAGGAGCCCTGGCAGCTCAACTACACCACCCTGCCTGGAGACCCGGCCTCCGGACGGGTGTACCAGGTGACCCGCTCGGCCCTGACCGCAGGAACCGCGACGACCACGGTGGTGTACCGGGTGCCGGTCTCCGGCGTGGGCGCACCACACGATCTGTCGGCCGGGCAAACGGTTCGTTGGGGTCAACCGGAGACGCCGACCGATGCCACGGCCGTTTTTCCGCCCACTCAGGTGCCGAACGGCAACCCTGCGGCCGGTGCTAGGCCCTCGTCGTACGAGCGGGCCACGGTGACCTACCTGGACGCCAACGCCCGCGAGGTCAACGTTGCCGAGCCGGGTGGGCACATCAGCGCCACTTGGTACGACCAGTGGGGCAATACCGTCCGGACGATGACCGCCGGCAATCGGGCCCGAGCGCTGAACGCCAGGTCCACGGACGACGTGGCGGCGGAAACGACGCTCAGCCGCAGTCAATCCACCCTGCACGTGCATTCCGTCGACGGGCAGCGCCTCACCACCACGCTGGAACCAGAACACGAGATCATGTTGCCTACGGGTGGCACAACCCGTGGACGGAAGGCCACGATTTACACCTACGACGAGGGCGCTCCCGTTGCAGAAGACCCGTACAACCTAGTGACCCGCCAGGCGGTCGTGGCCCGGGTCCGGGACAGCAACGGCGTCGAGGCCGACGTCGACGCACGTACCACCACCATTGCCTACGACTGGGGGCTGCGCCAGCCAACCGTGACGACTGTGGATCAGGGCGGACTCGCCCTCGCAACGCGCACGGCGTTCGATCCGGCTACCGAGTTGATCACGTCAACCACGAACCCGGCTGGCGGTACGAGCACCACGACCCCAGCTACCCAGAAGACGATCTATTATCGGGCCGGCTCGGGGTCGGGTCACGCCGAGTGTGACCTGAAGCCGGAGTGGGCGGATCTGCCCTGCCGGGTACAGCCGGGTGGTCAGCCGGGCAGCGGACCTGAACTGCCGGTCATGGTGACGACCTATGACATGCTGGGCCAGCCCCGGGTGGCGACTGAGAAGACCAGTGCCGGCACGCTGCGCACCACTACGACGACGTACGACAGCGCGGGTCGGGTACACGAGACCCGGACCACCGCGGCTTCTGGGCTCGGGACGGTGGTGCCGGTGAAGCGTGAGGTGTACAACCCCGCCACCGGTGAGCACGTGCGTACGCAGTCGGTGGTGGACGGGTCGGTGGTCGCAGAGGTGGTCCGCGTCTACGACACTTTGGGTCGGGTCATCTCCTACACCGACGCGAACGGCAATGTGTCAACAACAACGTACGACGTGATGGGTCGGGTGGCGACCGGCCAAGATGGAAAGGCCCAACGCACTTACACCTATGACGGCGGGAGCGAGCGACGTGGCCTGGTGACTGCGGTCGACGATACCGAGGCGGGGCTGTTCACCGGCAGCTACGACGCTGACGGCAACCTGACCTCAGAGACGTGGCCGAACGGGATGGTGGTCAACACCGAGGTCGACGAGGTCGGTGACCGAGTCGGTTTGGTCTACGTCAAGGCGGGTTGTCCGTCTGGAGACTGCATTCTGTACAGCGAGTCTGTTGTGCAGTCGGTACATGGTCAGCGTCGTCAGGGCGCGTCAAGCCTGTCCCGGCAGCACTTCGACTATGACAAGGCGGGCCGGTTGACGGTCGTTCAGGACACCGTCGGGGGGCAGTGTACGACCCGTAAGTACGGCCTCAGCACGTCGTCGAACCGCAATAGTCTCACCGAGTACGGGCCGACCGCCGAAGGTGACTGCCAGAGCGGTGATGCCGCTTCGACCCGGACATGGACGTACGACACCGCGGACCGAATGACCTCCGCCGGGTACGTCTACGATGCCCTGGGTCGGACGAGGACCGTGCCCGAGGCTGACACCGCAAACCCGGCTGGCGGTGACGTCACCATCACCTACCACGCCACAGACCTCGTGGACACGATCACCCACAACGGGAGGACCACCGACTACGCCCTCGACGTCACCGGTGAGCGGATCCGCTCCTGGACCGACACCGCTGGCGGCACCACGGAACAGCGAACTCATCACTACAGCGGGGACGAGGACAGCCCGTCCTGGACCCAGGAGTCGGCCGACAGCTTCACCCGGCCCATAGCCGGCCTGACCGGCATCGCGGCCATCTTCGACAGCGGCGACAGCACCCCGGAATGGCAGGTCGCCAACCTGCACGGCGACGTCATCGCCGGAATCCACAACGGCGACCAAGGACTGTCCTGGACCAGCGAGTCAACCGAGTACGGTGCGCCGCGTAGTGCCGACGCCGCCGGCAGCGAGCGCTACGGATGGCTTGGCGATAAGCAGCGCGCTGCCGATACCCCATCTGGGATCGTCCTGATGGGGGCGCGGCTTTACAATCCGACTACTGGTCGGTTTCTCCAGGTTGACCCGATTTACGGCGGTAGCTGCAACTCCTACGAGTACACATGCGCCGACCCTGTCAACCAGGTGGACCTAGACGGCAAAGCTTTGCCCGCGGTGATTGGCGCGGTCGCTGCGGTCCTCAGCTTGGCTCGGGCAGTTATGCTGGCCTGCCGAATCGCCAAGAGTTGGTGCGTGCGGGCTCTCAAGTACTTGGTCAAGAAGGCGAAGCCGTACATCTGGCGAGCGTTCTGGTGGACGGTGGGTAAGGCCAAGGTGTTCACCTCTAACGAGCGGGTCAAGCGCGGCCTTGAGTGTGGCTGGGCTATCTACACCCTGGTAAGCAATGCGCGTGTTGGCGGCTACGCGGCAAAAACAACCGCATGGGTGGCTGGCTTCGTGTTCGGTGCGATAACAAAGTGGCGCTGCAAGGCGAAAGGTCCGTACTCATGATGACCAAGGGTGATCCGCCAGCCGGAGTCGGAGAAAAGGTCGCCGACGTGCTCCGAGCGGCCTACTACTACGCGCTAGTTGACGGTCATGGCGTCGTGGATCCGGGTCAAGTGCTCGTGGCGGCAGCACGCAACGACGACCGGGCGGCGAGGGTGCTCGGTAAGCAGGTAGTGGATGCCCGGACGACGACGCCGCAGCGGAAGAGTCCGGAAATTGCAGACCATGTTGACTCTCCCCAGGGCGGGTATGCCGGTGCCTTGCGGGAGGCCTGCTGGTGGGTGCTACGGGACAGTCCCGAGGTCGAGCGGGGCAGTGTTCCGGTGTGGTCAACTGCGGTTGGCGCGGCACTCGACCGGGCCGCCGCGTCTGCCCGGTCGGCCGGGGTGACCCGACTCGACGTGCCGCACCTGCTGCTGGGGCTGCTCGAACCGGCGGAACCATCGGTCGCCGCGCTGATCGACCGGGTTGGTTTGGACATCGCCGCCGCCAGGCTGCGGGTCGAGGCCGGTGACCTAAGCGTCGATCCGGCCCCCTTCGTCCCGTTGTTCGATTTGCTGCGGATGGCCGGGGCTACCCAGAGCCGCGCTCCGTGGTTGGTGCGCTGGGTCCCCGGATGGGTCGCCCGCTTTGCCGGGCGGGAGGCCAAGTGGGGCGGCCCGGTTATGCCATGTCTGGAACGCGAGGTGATGCGCCAAGCGGTTATGGCCGGGCACGACATCGTCCAGAGCAGCGATGTGCTGCTGGCGATCGTCAGCCTCGACCTGCAACTTGCGGCTGCCGGCGAGCGGTTGGCGGCGGCGTACCTGCCGAACAATCAGGGCGGCGGACTGCTGGACGAGGCCGGTTTCGATCTCGAAGAGGCCCAGTCGGTGGCCGTATCGCTCATCGAGGAGCGAGAGGTCCTGTCCGTTGATGAGTCCTCCTCCCGATTCTGGGATACCGGCAAGCTCGGTGATCCTTTGTGGAGTGTTGTCGCGACCCGGGTCATGGACCGCGCGACCGGCATCGCCCGAGAACACGGACACCACAACGCGGGATCGTCTCATCTCCTCGCTGCCGTGCTAGTGGAGGACGGGGCTGCCGGGCATCTGCTCGCGGAACTGAACCTCGACCGGGAAGACCTCCGCCAGCGGGTGAGCCACCAGCTTGCGCAGAGCTGACCGACAGAGCAGCGCCTGTCCCGGTGATTCATCGGGACAGGCGCTGCTCACTTATGACGCCGACTGGCGGGCAACCGGGCATCCGCCCCGCTGCCCCCACATGGGGCGTGTGTTCCAGCGTGTGACGCTGGAAAAGCCCATCGCCAGGACGTCGACGTCGAGCAGCGCCTCGTCGATACGCTTCATGGTGCGCACCTGCTGGGACACAGGCGCTGAGGGCCGCGCGTATGCCAGCGCAGGCTCGCCGGAGCCACGTTCCATTCGATCCTGCCTCGCGCCGGCGTCGCACGTCTGGCTCACCTCGACCGTGCTACCCGCGATCCGCTCCGCCGATACGAACATCCCGCGCGATCCCTCGAGTGATCGCCTCCCGATCCGCCTACGAATCCCGCCCGGGGTGCCATCGCGACTTGAACACCGGAAAGCCGTTCAGGGCCTCGCCGTATATCTATGTAAACGTGAATCGCCCCGGTAACGCCCCATGGGCGATCTGATTCTGACCGGCCCGCCCTGTGGGGGTGTCGGCTGCTGTCCCTGCGCGTCTATTCGGTCTGAGGCACCGCGGTTGTCGCGGTGAGTGCCAAGCCGATGCAGGCCAGAGTGTGGCAACCGCGGGAATCAGAGCGTTGGTAGCTGCTCGGCTCGGGTGATCACCTGGTCGATGAGGCCGTACTCCCGGGCCTGCTCCGCGGTGAACCAGCGGTCCCGGTCCCAGTCGCGCTGGATCTCGTCGAGCGTCCGTCCACTGTGCTGGGCGATCAGCTCCTGCATCGTCCGCTTGACGTGCAGCATGTTCTCCGCCTGGATGGTGATGTCCGAGGCGGTCCCGCCCATCCCGCCGGACGGCTGGTGCATCATGATCCGCGAGTGCGGCAGCGCGTACCGCTTGCCGGCCGCGCCCGCGCAGAGCAGGAACTGCCCCATCGAGCCGGCGAACCCGAGCGCCAACGTCGCCACGTCGTTGCGGACGTAGCGCATCGTGTCGTAGACCGCCATTCCCGCGCTCACCGACCCGCCCGGCGAGTTGATGTAGAGGTAGATGTCCCGGTCGGCGTCCTCGGCGGCGAGCAGCAGGATCTGCGCGCAGATCTGGTTGGCCGACTCCTCCGTCACCTCGGTGCCGAGGAAGACGATTCGTTCCCGCAGCAACCGCTCGAACACGTGATCACCGAAGGATGGTTGCCCGCCGTCCAGCATCCGTGCGCCGTACCTCATCATGTGCCGCCACCCTCCACCGTGCCGGCGGGCGGTGGGGACCGCCCGGTGGACCGGCCCCTCCAGCGTGCGGGCGACGGCGGCGGCTGGCCCAGTGATTCTGCCGCCGGCAGATCCGCCGACGGCAGAACCCACGCGGCCTACGCGACGGTCACCCGCCGCGCACCCGCCCGGGCCCGCGCGCAGCCCAACAGGCCGGCGGTACGCGGACCGGGGCGCGAGCCACCAGCGGAGGCCATGGCCCCGACGCAGAGGGTTGGCCCGCTCGCGCCGGCGGCCCGGTGCAAGATCGGGCCGCTGGTCCGCAGCGTGTGCTGGCCCGCGTCCTGTCGACCGGCCCTGGCGCGCTCGAAGCGGGTCAGCGCGGCCCGGGGCGCGGCCGGAATGCGCGGCTCAACCCGGCGCAGGTCATCGCGGGCCTCCTCCAGCAGGTCCGAAAGGCGGATGCCGAGCGCCCGGCAGATCGCCGCGAGCACTTCCGAGGAGGCTTCCTTGCGGCCCCGCTCCACCTCGGATAGGTAGGGAACCGAAACTCCGGCGGTGGTGGCCACCTCACGCAGCGTGCGGCCCTGGCTCTGGCGCAGTCGGCGGAGCACTCCGCCGATGACTCGTCGCAGCAACGACATGCCGGCCTCACTTTCGCGGTCGTCGTCGGGAACACCCTCATCATGCCCGTCCCCGGCCGATCGGGCCGACCCGTCCGGGCCTGCGCCGCCCCACGGCGCGGGCCCGCATGGGTCGCGCCCCCTCCGTCTGCCGGCCTGCACCGGTTCGTCGTTGTCGTCCGGTAGTCGAGTCCGGGAGCGGCCCGGGTTGTCCACTGCTGCAACCCCGACGTGCGGTCTCCGGTGTACCCGCTATGTTGTGGTCGTGCAGGCGACGGCGGGGGAGCAGGTTCGACGGTGATCCATTTTCCCGCGCAGGGCCGGGGCCCACTGAGCGCGCTGAGCCTTCGGCTCGCCGCTGCCCTGGGTCTGGTCGTCGCCGTGGTTGCCGCGGTCTATCTGGGCCGGGACGGCTACCGCGATGTCAACGAGGACGGCCTCACCCTGCTCGACTGCTTCTACTACGCGGTCGTGTCGCTCTCGACCACCGGATACGGCGACATCACCCCGGCCACGCCGTCGGCCCGGCTGGTCAACGTCCTCTTCATCACCCCGGCCCGAGTGATCTTCCTGATCATCCTGGTCGGCACCACCCTGGAAGTTCTGACCGAGCAGTACCGGACCGGCCGTCGCCTGTCGCGGTGGAGGAGAGCCGTGAAGGATCACGTCATCATCTGCGGCTACGGCACCAAGGGGCGTAGCGCCGTCTCCGCCCTCATGGAGAACGGTCTGGACCGCTCGCGGATCGTGGTGGTGGAGCGCAGCGCCGCTGCCCTGCGCCAGGCCACCTCCGCTGGGCTGGTGGCGATCGAGGGCTCGGCGACCCGCTCGTCGGTGCTGAACGAGGCGCACGTCAAGAGCGCGAAGGCCGTGATCATCGCGACCGACAGTGACGATGCGTCGGTGCTGGTCGCGCTGACGGTACGGCAGCTCACCGCCGGACAGGTCCGGATCATCGCGGCCGCGCGGGAGGCGGAGAACGCCCCGCTGCTCAAGCAGAGCGGCGCGCACCACGTGATCGTCTCCTCGGCCACGGCGGGCCGGCTGCTCGGCCTGTCCACCTCGGCCCCGCCGCTGATCGACGTGGTGGAGGACCTGCTCACTCCCGGCCAGGGCATGGCGCTGGCGATGCGTTCGGCGGAGCGGGACGAGGTGGGGTGCTCGCCGCGCGAGTTGGACTCGTTGGTGATCGCCCTGGTGCGCCGGGGCAAGGTGGTCACCCTGGCCGATCGGGCCGGCGCGGTGATCGAGACCGGCGACATGCTGGTGCACGTACGCGACGACCGCCCCCAGTCGGCCACGACTGCCTGATCGTCCCGCCGCTGTGGCGCGGCGTCAGCAGGTCTCATCGGTAACGCAGATCGCCTCAGCGCAGTTGATCGCCGTGCCGGTGGCAGCCCGGTTGAGCAGCTTGTAGAGCGTCTCCCGCTCGGCGGGATCCAGTGCGCCCAGCACCTCGTCCTCGGCGCTGGCCAGGGCGCATTCGGCCTCACTGAGGCGTTTTGCCCCATCTTCGGTGAGTTCGACGACGTGTCGACGGCGGTCCTCGGGTGAGCGCCGCCGCTCGATCAGTTGCTTCGCCTCCAGGTCGTTGAGCAGCCCGACGATGTTGGTGCTGTCCATTTCCAGGATGGTGGCGAGCGCCTGTTGACCGGTGCCGCCGCCCGCGCGCAGCACGGTGAGCGCGACCAGGTGTCGGGGGCGCAGCCCCAGCGGCGCCAGCACCGACTCCGACCGCAGTCGCATCCGCCGGGCCAGGTGGTCCAGGAGTGCGCCCGAGCGGTGCTCCGAGGGGTCGAGCGGCAGGGCGGACATGTGACCCAGTCTACCGAGCCGGTGGAACATCGGCCTGCTATAAATAGTTGGTGCTGCACATATGGTCCTTGGAGGAGGAATAATGCACCTGCTGCATATCGACTCGAGCATTCGGGGTGACTGGTCGGTCAGCCGGCGGCTCACCGCCCGCGCAGTGGCCAATTGGCGCGCGGCCCATCCGGACGGCACGGTCAACTACCGGGACCTGGGCGCGGATCCGCTGCCGCACCTGGACTCGGAAGGCGGCCTGGCTCGGATGACGCCGCCGGACCAGCACACCCCTGCGCAGCGCGAGTCCTGGGAGCTCAGCGAGCGGCTGGTCGACGAGGTGAAGCAGGCCGACGTGGTGCTGCTCGGCCTGCCGCTCTACAACTACGGCGCACCCAGCAGTGTCAAGGCGTGGGTCGACCACCTGATCGTTCCCGGTCTCGCGTACGACCCGACGACCCAGGAGGGCCTGCTGGGCGACCGTGAGTTCGTGGTGCTGGCTACCCGCGGTGGCGGGTATGCCGAGGGCACCCCGCGCAACGGCTGGGACCACGCCGAGCCATGGCTCCCGCACGGCCTGTCGTTGACCGGCCTGCAGCCGCGTTTCATCAGCGCCGAGTTGACCCTGGCACCCTCGGTGCCGGCGATGGCCGAGCTGATCCCGCTGCACGAGGCGAGCCTCGCGGCGGCCGAGAAGGAGATCGACAACCTCTGGCTGTCGGCCTCTACCCAGCGCTGAGGCGGTGCCGGTACGAACGAGAGCGGCCGCCCCCGTGTCGGGGACGGCCGCTCTCGTCAGGTAGGACGGGTCAGAGGATGGTCCAGGTGTCGCCACTGCCCAGCAGACCGGCGAGCTGCTGCTCGGGGGTTTCGGTGACCGTCGCCTTGGCGGCCGCCAGCTGACCCTGCACCACGCTGTCGTAGGACGGTCGGTCCACCGAGCGGAACACCCCGATCGGAGTGTTGCGCAGGTCCAGACCGGGCAGCCGGGACAGCGCGAACGCGTACGCCGGGTCGGTCACCGTCGCGTCGTGCACGACGATCTCCTCCGGGCGGACCGAGCTGGTCTCCCGGACCTCCAGGCCGAAGCCGCCCGGCGGGTGCACCACGCAGAACCGCCCGTCGGCCCCGAAGGTAATCGCCTGCCCGTGCTCCAGGCGGATCAGGTAGTCGTCCCGGGTGGACGGGTCCTTGAGCTGGTCGAACGCCCCATCGTTGAAGATGTTGCAGTTCTGGTAGATCTCCACGAACGCCGAGCCCTCGTGCTCGGCGGCGGCCCGCAGCACCGACTGGAGGTGCTTGCGGTCGGAGTCGATGGTCCGGCCGACGAAGCTGGCCTCCGCGCCGAGGGCGAGCGAGAGCGGGTTGAACGGTGCGTCCGCCGAACCGGCCGGGGTCGACTTGGTGATCTTGCCGACCTCGGAGGTGGGTGAGTACTGGCCCTTGGTCAAACCGTAGATCCGGTTGTTGAACAGCAGGATCTTGAGGTTGACGTTGCGCCGCAACGCGTGGATCAGGTGGTTGCCGCCGATGGACAGCGCGTCACCGTCGCCGGTGACCACCCAGACCGACAGGTCCGGCCGGGACACCGACAGGCCGGTCGCGATCGCCGGGGCGCGCCCGTGGATCGAGTGCATCCCGTACGTGTTCATGTAGTACGGGAAGCGGGACGAGCAGCCGATCCCGGAGACGAAGACGGTGCGCTCGCGGGGAATGTTCAGCTCCGGCATGAACTGCTGGATGGCCGCCAGGATCGCGTAGTCCCCGCAGCCGGGGCACCAGCGCACCTCCTGGTCGGACTTGAAGTCCTTCGCGGTGAGCTTGAGGGCGACGGGCTCAGACATTCTTCAGGACCTCTTCCAGCGTCGTCTCCAACTCCGCGGCCGTGAACGGAAGGCCGCGGACCTGGTTGTAGCTGATCGCGTCGACCAGGTAGCGGGCCCGGATGACGTGGGCGAGCTGGCCCAGGTTCATCTCCGGGATGACCACCTTGTCGTAGGAGCGCAGCACCTCGCCGAGGTTCGCCGGCATCGGTGCCAGGTGCCGCAGGTGCGCCTGGGCGATGGACAGGCCGCGCTGGCGCACCCCACGGCACGCCGCGCCGATCGGCCCGTACGTCGAGCCCCAGCCGAGGACCAGCACCCGAGCGTCGCCGTCCGGGTCCTCCACCTCGATGTCCGGCACTCCGATGGTCTCGATCCGGGCGGCCCGGGTGCGCACCATGAAGTCGTGGTTGGCCGGGTCGTAGGAGATGTCACCGGTCTTGTCGGCCTTCTCCAGGCCGCCGATCCGGTGCTCCAGACCCGCCGTGCCGGGGATCGCCCACGGCCGGGCCAGGGTCTCCGGGTCACGCAGGTAGGGCAGGAAGGTCGTGCCGTCCTCGCCGTTGGGCTTGGTGGCGAACTCGACCCGCAGGTCGGGCAGCGACTCCACGTCGGGCAGCAGCCACGGCTCCGAACCGTTGGCGACGTAGTTGTCGGACAGCAGGATCACCGGGGTGCGGTAGGTGAGCGCGATCCGGGCCGCCTCCAGTGCCGCGAAGAAGCAGTCCGACGGGGACCGGGGTGCGATCACCGCGACCGGCGCCTCGCCGTGCCGACCGTAGAGCGCCATGTTGAGGTCGGCCTGCTCGGTCTTTGTCGGCATGCCGGTCGACGGGCCGGCGCGCTGCACGTCCACGATCACCAGCGGCAGCTCCAGCGCCACCGCGAGCGAGATCGTCTCGCTCTTGAGCGCCACGCCGGGGCCGCTGGTGGTGGTCACCCCGAGCGATCCGCCGTAGGAGGCGCCCAGTGCGGCGCCGACGGCGGCGATCTCGTCCTCGGCCTGCATGGTGAGGACGCCGAAGCGCTTGTGCTTGCTCAGCTCGTGCAGGATGTCCGACGCCGGCGTGATCGGGTACGCGCCGAGGAAGACCGGCAGCCCGGAGCGCACCCCGGCGGCGACCAGCCCCAGCGAGAGCGCCGCGTTGCCGGTGATGTTGCGGTACGTGCCGGGCTTCATCTTCGCCGGCTTGACCTCGTAACGGACCGCGAAGTCCTCGGTGGTCTCGCCGAAGTTCCAGCCGGCCTTGAAGGCGGCGACGTTCGCGTCGACCAGTTCCGGACGGGCCGCGAACTTGCGCTCCAGGAAGCGCAGCGTCGACTCGTAGGGCCGGGAGTACATCCAGGAGAGCAGGCCGAGGGCGAACATGTTCTTCGACCGCTCGGCGTCCTTCTTGGACACCTGGTGGGCGGCGAGCGCGCCGACCGTCATCGAGGTCAGCGCCACCGGGTGCACGACGTAACCGGCGAGTGAGTCGTCGTCCAGCGGGCTGGTCTGGTAGCCGACCTTGGCGAGGTTGCGCTTGGTGAACTCGTCGGTGTTGACGATGATGTCCGCGCCGCGCGGCAGGTCGGCCAGGTTGGCCTTGAGGGCCGCCGGGTTCATCGCCACCAGCACGTTGGGCGCGTCGCCCGGGGTGAGGATGTCGTAGTCGGCGAAGTGCACCTGGAAGCTCGACACACCGGGCAGGGTGCCGGCGGGAGCCCGGATCTCGGCGGGGAAGTTAGGCAGCGTGGAGATGTCGTTGCCGAGCTGCGCCGTCTCCGAGGTGAACCGGTCGCCGGTCAGCTGCATGCCGTCGCCGGAGTCGCCGGCGAACCGGATGACCACCCGGTCGAGTTGACGGATCTGCTTGGTCACTGTGCCACCTTCGTTCGCGACTGCGGGGCTCGCCCGGCCACGGAACCTCCTTGACGCAACGTTTCACCGCACCGCCCCAGGCTGGTCCGGCCGCTGTCGTACCTCACCTGAGAGCCTACGTCTAAGGGAGACCTAACCATCCCCGGAGGTCCGCCGACTGGGACCGGACAGAGTCGATAAATGCCCGATTTTGCGGCGTTACGCCCCGCCCGCCGTAATTCAGATCACCACCGGTTCGCGCCGACGACCCCGGCCGCACGACGGGCGGGATCGTCGGCGTTCAGTCGGCGGGGTTGGCCGTGGGCTCGGGCGCCGGGCCGGCGAACCGGCGGCGCAGTGAGGTCGTGGCGAGGGTGAGAGCCAGCACCACCAGCAGCGTGGAGACCGCGATCAGGATGACCGCGGTGCGCTGCACCGAGGTCAACCCGCCGTCTCCGGTCGAGGCACCGGCCGCGAGTACGCCCTGCGAGCCGGTCGGCGCGGGCGGGGAGACCGCCGGCGTGGCCAGCGCGGCGGCGGCGGTGATCCGGAAGCTCATCTGCACCCGACGGGTCGGGCCGCTGCGCGGATCGAGTTGACCGACCACGGCGCCGGACAACGGCGCCTCCCGCTGGGCCTGCGGCGTCGCCTCCACCGGCAGCCGCAGTTCGGCGGTCGTGCCCGTGAGCACCAGGCCGGCGTCGCAGCGGGTCCGGGTGGGGTCGACCGCCACGCAGCCGAGCGGTGGGGCCGGCACGGTCACCCCGGCTGGCAGGACCACCTCGACCCCGCCGGCGGCGTCCACCGTGCCGGTGTTGCCCAGCCGGATCGTGAGGGTGCTGGGGCCGCCGCTGATGTCGAAGGCCACCTCGTCGGCGGCCAGCGCGATCCCGGGCACCGGCGGACCGGGTGGGAAGAGCACCGCGAAGCCCTGGTCGTCGGTCGCCTCACCGGGCGTTCCCGGTGCGTCCGCGACGACCCGGACCGAGCCGCTGAGCGGCATCTGCTTCCACGCGGTGCCAGCGACCCGCAGGCGCAGCGTGGTGCTGAACCGGACGCCCGCCCCGGCGGTCCAGGCCCCACAGCGGTACGCCCCACCGCCGACGGCGGCGCAGCCCTTCGTGCCGGCGTCGGTCAGGCCGGCCGGCAGGGTGTACGAGAGTTGGATCCGTTCCGTGGTGCTGCCGGTGTTGTGCACCGTGACCTGGAGGGTGGCGGTGGTGCTCGCGGTGTTCCAGTACGTCTCGGTGAGGGTGACGTCGCCAGTGGTGACCTGTACGCCCAGTGGGCTCTGCGGAGGCGCGACCGAACCCGGCGCGGGCGGGCGGACCGGCGGAGCCGGCGGCGTTGGCGGGACCGCGGGCCCGGTCGGTCCGGGAGGTGCCGGAGGTCCCGGGGTGGGCGGTCTGGTGGTGCCACCCGGCGCGGGCGCGACGGTGGTCGGCGCCGGCGGCACCTCCGGGGCGGTGGTCACCGGGGCCGGTGGCGTCGTCTCCGGTGGTGGCGCGCTGGTCTCCGGCGCCGGGCCGGTCGGCCCAGGCCCGCCGCCCGGCCCCTCCTCGGTCGGGGTGGGCTCGGCCGGCGTGGTCGCCGGCTCCTCGCCTCCCGGGTCGGTGAGGGGGTCGGCCGAGGTCGCGACCGGGTCCGCTTCGGGTGCCGCGCCGGCCCAGGTCGGTCCCACGGCGAGCGCAGTGAGGACGCCGAGCGCGAGCGCGGTCGCTAGCAGGGGCGTGGAACGCCGCCCCTCCGCCCGGTTACCGGGCGATGCCTTCAGGCGAGCCATCTGTCCTCCGGTGACATGGGTGGGTGTCCAATATTCGGTAACTGTTGCCCCGGAGCACTAGTCCCATCTGGAAACAAATCCGTAACGTGTTTGGGACGGCCCGTCCGGACGGACGGTAGGCTGCCGACTGTGACCGGATACCTGGGCTCGTACGCGACGCTCGGGCTCCTGCTGCTCGCCAGCGTTCTCTTCTTCGTTACGGCGTTCTCGGCCAATCGGGTGTTACGTCCGTCGCGTCCGGCCGACCCGCCGGGCAAGCGGGCCAGCTACGAGTGCGGGCTCGACCCGGTCGGTGCCGACTGGGCGCAGATGCAGATCCGCTACTACGTGTACGCGTACCTGTACGTGTTGTTCGCGGTCGAGGCGGTGTTCCTCTTCCCCTGGGCGGTGGTCTTCGACCGGCCCGGCTTCGGGCTGGTGACGGTGGTGGAGATGGCGGTGTTCGTGGCGGTGCTCGCACTCGGCATCCTCTATGCCTGGCGTAGGAACATCCTGCGCTGGACCTGAGCGCTCCGGCCTCCGGCGATCGTGCCGGTCCGTCCGACCGTTCGCGGTCGGTTACGGCGACAACCGGTCAGGCCAGTCCCCGGCGCGTTTCCTTAGGTGGGCGGTCGCCTCGGATCGAGGCCACCATGTCCAGCACCCGGCGGGTCGGGCCGACCTGGTGGGCCCGGAAGACCCGGGCGCCCAGCCAGGCCGAGACCGCCGTCGCGGCGAGGGTCCCCTCCAGCCGTTCGGCCACCGGCAGGCCCAACGTCTCCCCGATGAAGTCCTTGTTGGAGAGCGCCACCAGCACCGGCCAGCCGGTCCCGGTCAGCTCGTCCAGCCGGCGAGTGATCTCCAGGGAGTGTCGGGTGTTCTTGCCGAAGTCGTGTGCCGGGTCGATGAGGATGCCGTCGGGGCGTACCCCTGCCGCCACCGCGCGCTCGGCGAGCCCGGTCACCGTCGCGACCACGTCGGCGACCACGTCGGGGAAGGCGGCCCGGTGCGGCCGGGTGCGCGGCGTCAGGCCCCCGGCGTGCGAGCAGACCAGGCCGGCGCCGGTCTGCGCGGCCACCCGGGCCAACGCGGGGTCGGCCCCCGACCAGGTGTCGTTGAGAAGGTCCGCGCCGGCCGCCACGGCCTCCGTCGCCACCTCGGCCCGCCAGGTGTCGATGGAGATCACCACCTGCGGGAACGCGGCTCGGACGGCGGCGATGGTCTGCACCGTGCGCCGGATCTCCTCGGCGACGTCCACCTCCGCGCCGGGACCGGCCTTGACCCCGCCGATGTCGATGATGGCCGCGCCCTCGTCCACCGCCCGCTCCACCGCCCGCAGAGCGCTGTCGGCGTCGAAGGTGGCTCCCCGGTCGAAGAACGAGTCCGGCGTGCGGTTGATGATCGCCATCACCACCAGCTCGCCCGGGGCGAACGTGTGCCCACCCAGCCGAAGCGCCCCGGCCATGCCCGCCTCCTGGAAGTCCGCGCCGTCGCCGCCGCGTCGGCCGGTCCCGACGCTAGTCGGTCGTCCGCCGGTGATTTCGGCGGGCGGCACTGATCGTGATCGGGGCGGGTGGCGGGGTCGCTCCCGGCCGGCTGCCATGCCACGATCAGTACATGGGTCAGCTTCTGCTCCTCCTGGTCGTGGCGTTGACCGTCGCGGCGGTGATATTCGGCGTGACGGTGCTGGTCAGCGGCCGTGATCCCGGCTTGGTGCCGGTCGAGCCGGATTCACAGGCCGTGGCCTTGCCGGGCACCCGCCCGCTGCGCGAATCCGACGTGGGGGCGGTTCGTTTCGACACCGGCTTGCGCGGGTACCGGATGGACCAGGTCGATCAGGCGATGCGGCGTGCCGCCTACGACATCGGCTACAAGTCCGAGCTGATCGGCGTACTGGAGTCGGAGGTCATCGCGTTGCGTGAGGGACGCACCGACGACGCGGACGTGCTGCGCCAGGCCCGCGAGCAGTCTGCCAGCAAGGTGACGACCGCGGACCCGGCCGAGCCGGGCACGGCAGCAGCCGAGCCGGGCACGGCAGTGGAGCCGGGCAACGACGCGCCGCTCACCGACGGGGCGGGTTCGGCCCCGGTCGGCTCGACGGCCCCCGACCCGTTGCCCGCCGCCACCTCGTCCCCGGCGGATTCCGACGGTGTGGCACCTGCCGTCGGGTCAGCCGAGCGCGAGTCGGCTCATCGTGAGCAGACCGCCGGCACGCCCGCCGGCGGCACCGAGCAGCGCGACGCGGTGGTTCGGTCGGAGCCGGCGTGACCGAGCCGGAGGGCGCGGACGATCTTCGGGAGGCAGCCCAACCCGGCGCCGGTGAGGTGACCGCCACGGTGATCGTCGACGCCCCGGCGGAGCAGGTCTTCGCCGCGTTGCTCGCCTGGGAACGGCAATCCGACTGGATCCCGTTCACCCGGGTCCGGGTGGTCGAGGGAGACGGGCGCGAGGGCAGCCGGATCGAGGCGGTGACCGCGCTCGGCCGGGCGACGCTGCGCGACGAGATGCGGGTGGTCCGGGTCGACGAGCCGTACGAGATCGGCGTGGTGCACCACGGCCAGTTGCTGCGCGGCCCGGGGGTGCTGCGCTGCACCCAGCTGGGCCGGGACCGCACCCAGGTCGTCTGGCACGAGTGGTTCCACCTGCCGGGCGGCCGGGCCGGTCGGCTCGCGTGGCCGGTGCTCTGGCCCGGCTCCAAGCTCGGGCTTACCCAGGCGCTGAAGAGGTTCGCCCGTCTGGTCGAGCAGGGCCGGCTGCCCTGACCAAGCCCGGTGCCGGCTGCCAGCCCGGCGCGCGGAAGAGGTGCCCGGCGCGGTGCCGCCAGGTCGCCGCGGCGCGCAGGTCCCGAGCGATCGAGGCGTACTCGTGGAAGGCCACCCGGATCGGGTTGTAGCTGCCGACGTTCTTGGTCAGGCCGTACACGCAGCGTTCTCGTTCCGGCGCGAACGAGCCGAAGAGCCGGTCCCAGACGATCAGGATGCCGCCGAAGTTGCGGTCCAGGTAGCCGCCCTGCGAGGCGTGGTGCACCCGGTGGTGTGACGGGGTGTTGAACACCGCCTCGTACCAGCGCGGCATCCTGTCGATCCGCTCGGTGTGGATCCAGAACTGGTAGAGCAGGTTGACCGAGCCGCAGAACGCGACCACGGCCGGGTGGACGCCGGCCAGGATCAGCGGGATGTAGAAGATCCAGCTGGTCAGGCCGGTCCATGGCTGACGCAGAGCGGTGGAGAGGTTGAACCGCTGCGACGAGTGGTGCACCACGTGCGAGGCCCAGAGGATGCGGATCACGTGGTGGCCGCGGTGCGACCAGTAGTAGAAGAAGTCCTGCGCGAGCAGGATTAGCGGCCAGGTCCACCAGAGCTCGGCCACCCGCAGCGGGGTGAGCGCGTAGAGCAGCGCGTACGCGGCAGCGATCGGTACCTTCCAGAGCAGGTCGGTGAAGATGCTGCCCAGCCCCATCGCCAGGCTGGTCGCGGTGTCGGCGCCGCCGTAGCCGACCTCGTCATCGTCGCGATGCAGCAGGTAGGAGACCCGCTCCAGCACGATGAGCAGCACGAAGGCCGGGATGGACCAGGCGATGACGTCCGGGAACTCCTTCACCGCGGCCTCCGCTCGCCGTCACCGGCCGGGGCGCACCGGTGGGTAACCTCGACCTACTGGTCGGTAACAAGCACCATAGGCAGCCGAGCCGCCGGTGGCAATGGGTGTCGGACGGATGCCCTAGCGTGTACGAGGTGACTGACCTGGTGATCGGCGCCGACGGGCTGGCGCGCTGCGCCTGGGGGTCGAGCACCCCCGACTACGCCATCTACCACGACACGGAGTGGGGGCGGCCGCTGCACGGCGACGACGCGCTCTACGAGCGGATGACGCTGGAGGCGTTCCAGTCCGGGCTGTCCTGGCTGACCATCCTGCGCAAGCGTCCGGCGTTCCGGCTGGCCTTCGACGAGTTCCACCTCCCGACCGTCGCCCGCTACGACGACGCCGACGTGACCCGGCTGCTCGCCGACGCCGGCATCGTCCGCAACCGGGCCAAGATCGAGGCGGCGATCGCCAACGCCCGCGCCGCACTGGAGCTGCCGGAGGGTTTGTCCGCGCTGCTCTGGTCCTTCGCCCCGGAGCCCCGGCCCGCTCGCCCCGCCTCGTTCGCCGAGGTCGCACCGATCACGCCCGAGTCGACAGCGATGGCCAAGGCGCTCAAGAAGCGCGGCTTCCGGTTCGTCGGCCCGACCACCGCGTACGCCCTGATGCAGGCCACCGGAATGGTCGACGATCACATCGTCGGCTGTCACGTCACCCGCCAACCGGCGGCGTGATGAGATGGCAGGCATGACGACCGAGACCGCGCACCGGGCCGGTGCGGCCGGCAACGCCGACGGGTTGGGCACCTGGGCCGTGCTGCTGCCCGCCGAGCGGTACGAGGCCGAGCGGCTCGTGCACCACGACACACTGGAGCTGACCGGGCTGACCGACGTCGCCCGCCCCGGGCCGGGAGACCAGGTGGCCGTGCTGGTCGACGCACCTCCACGGCTGGTGGCCCTCGGCCGGGTGAGCGCGCCGGCTCAACGCCACCGCGAAGACCCGGATGACCCGCAGTCCCCGACCGAGCCGGGGACGCTCGTCGTGGCGTACACCCGGCGGGCCTTCGACGAGCCGGTGCCGGCCGACCTGCTGACGCTCGACGGGCCGGTCACCGCACTGGAGCCGGCGGCCTTCCGGGCGCTGGCCGACCAGCTTGGCCCGCCCCCGGCGCGGCGCACCTGGCTGGTCAGCCTCGACCTGCCGATCGAGGCCGGCACGCCCGCCGAGGCGGTGCGGTTGTTCTGGTCCTACGTGCAGGAGTTGGGGCCGCGTGAGTTGCCGGCCTTCGTCTCGCCGTCCGGCGACGAGCTGGCCATGCAGGCGTTCGTGCTGGGCGAGCAGGCCAACCAGGATCCGGAAGAGGACGACTAGAACAGCTTCCACCCGTCCCCGCCAGGCGGCGAGGACCGGGCCCGGGTCGGGGTCCGAATCGCGTTCAGCGTCCCTCGAAGACCGGTTTCTGCTTGGCGACGAAGGCGAACGTGGCCGCCCGGTGGTCGGCGGTGGCACCGCAGATCGACTGGGCCTGCGCCTCGGCGGCGAGGGCGTCGGCGAGGGTTCCGGCGTCGGCGATGGACAGCTGCCGCTTGATCGCCCCGTACGCGACGGTCGGACCGGCGGCGAGGCGGGCGGCCAGTTCCTGTGCGACGGGCAACACCTGCTCGTCGTCGTCGGTCAACCGGTTGAGCAGGCCCAGTCGGCAGGCCTCCTCGGCCCGGACCGGCTCGGCCAGCATCAGCAACTCCACCGCCTTGGCGTGGCCGACCAGCCGGGGCAACGTCCAGGAGGCGCCGGTGTCGGCGGCGAGACCGACCTTGGTGAAGGCCATCAGGAAACTGGTGGTCGGACCGCCGATGCGGATGTCGGCGAGGAACGCCAGCGACGCGCCCGCCCCGGCGGCCATCCCCCGGACCGCGGCGATCACCGGCTTGGGCAGGTTGGCGAGCCGGGCGGTGATCGGGTTGTAGTGCGCCCGCACGGTGCCCAGCGGGTCACTGGCGGAGTTTTCCAGGGTGGACACGTGCTCGCGCAGGTCCTGACCGGCGCTGAACGACCCGCCGGCCCCGGCCAGGACGACCGCGCGGCAGGATCGGTCGGTCTCCAACTCCGCCAGGGTGTCCCGTAGCGCCTCCTTGAGCGCCACGTCGAGCGCGTTCATGGCGTTCGGCCGGTTCAGCGTGAGGGTGACGACGGCGTCGGTCCGGTCGACCAGCAGCGGCTCGGTCACGTGTCTAACGACCCTTCTGTCGGACGATGCGGTTGCCGGCGTCGAGGCACTGTTCGACGTACCGGTCGGCGGCCGGACGCAGGCGGGCCGCGTGCCGGTCGAAGAAACTGGCTGCGGCGGTGCCCGGCCACCGCTCGGGCAGCAGCGCCGGGGGCAGTTGCGGGTCCCGGAAGAGGAACGTACGCCAGGCGTGCACGAGCCGGAACCGCGTCGCGTACGCCTCCTCGTCGCTGCTGCGCACGGTGACTGCCGCGAGCAGTGGGCGCTGGTCCGCGACGAACTGCTCGTAGGCGCGGCCGATCTCGGTCAGGTTCCAGGCCCGCCGGACCACGCCCATCGCCCCCGGGGTGCCGGAGAAGTGCGAGGCGGTGAACCGCTCGAACCGGATGCCGGTCTCGGCGAGGAGCAGGTCGACATCCTCGGCGGGGCGGGTGGCGACCCAGGTCTGCTCGTCGAGCGTGCCGTAGCCGAGAAAACTCAGGTTCGCGGCGAGCCGCTGCCGGTCTCGCCGGGAGCCCGGGGCCTCCAGCACCAGCAGATCGAACCGGCCGTCCCAGGTGACCCGGCCGGTCCGGTAGATCCGGGCCGCAGCCTCGTCGAGTCGTCTGGCGGCTTTCGGTGTGATCGAATATCCCGGTCCGGAGGCCAACCGGAGTGGTTCGAGCCAGCCCTGACGCACCATCCGGGACACCGCGGTGCGAACTGCTGGCGGTGCGATTCCCAGCGGCGCCAGCAGCTTGACCAGGGCAGCAACCGGTGCCCGGCCACCCCTCGGACGGAGGTGGTCGCCGTACAGGTCGAAGAGTGCCGACCGTGCCTGCATGACCGCACATTGTGACAGGCCTTCTCAAGATAAGCTAGATGCTGTTACATCAATGCTGCTCCGGTTTGGGTCCGGCGGTGTTCATCAGGGAAAATCGTTGGTCGACACCCCCGCGACCGTTGCGGGTGGTCGTGACGAAGTGGCTGTGGGGCAACCCACCGACCCTGGTGTAGGTCTGAGGGGAGACAACATGGCGGCGATGAAGCCGCGGACGGGCGACGGTCCGCTGGAAGTCACCAAGGAGGGGCGGGGCATCGTCATGCGGGTCCCGCTGGAGGGCGGTGGCCGGCTCGTCGTCGAGATGACTCCCGACGAGGCCAACGCGCTCGGTGATGCATTGAAGGCAGCGGCCGGCTGAGTAAGGAGTGCTCCGGGCGGCTCAGGCCGCCCGGAACGTTCTGCAGACCCTGAGCCACCGGAAACGCCGGTGGCTCAGGGTCTTCACCGCTGCGGGCGGGTGAGTTCGGTTCCGGTCCGCGACATTTTCCTGGAGGTACGGTTCCGCGTGCTCGCCATCCGTCTGATCGCCGAGCCCGACCGGCTCGACGTCCTGGTCCTGCCCGTCCGTCCCGTCGAGTCGACGGCCGGAGACGGCACCTCGGCCGAGCCGGTGTCGACCGCCGTGACGGCCCCGGACGGCACGGCCGACGAGGCCGCCGCGCTGGTCCCGGCGGCCCGGCTCACGGGTCGAGCCGGTGAGATCCACACCCAGCTGCGCCCCGGGCGTACCCCTGGGCGGCTGCTGCTGCTCGGCATCGGCGACGGCGGTGAGGCGGCCTGGCGGACGGCCGGCGCGGCCCTGGCCCGCTCCACCGCCGATGAGACGCACATCACCATCGCGCTGCCGGCCGAGGTGACCCCGGCCGCGGTCCGCGGGTTGACCGAAGGGCTGCTGCTCGCGCCGTACCGGTTCCGCCTGACCGAGGCCGCCGACCGACCGGCGCTCAGCGGCGTCGACCTGCTGCTCGCCGACCCGGCCGCGCACCAGGCCACCGTCGCCACGGCCCAGACCACGGCGGCGATGACCCACCTCGCCCGCGATCTGACCAACACCCCCTCCTCGGTGAAGACCCCGCAGTGGTTCGCCGATCAGGTGGCCTCCGCCGCGGCCGATCTTCCGGACCTGCGGCTGCGGGTCCGTGGCCCGGCCGAGCTGGCCACCGAGGGCTTCGGCGGGATCCTCGCCGTGGGCGGTGGCTCGGCCAGCGGCCCCCGGCTCGTCGAACTGGACTGGCACCCGGCCGACGCGCGCACCCACGTGGTGCTGATCGGCAAGGGCATCACCTTCGACACCGGCGGCATCTCGATCAAGCCGGTCCCGGCGATGAAGCTGATGCGCAAGGACATGGCCGGGGCGGCCGCCGTCGTCGCGGCCACCCTCGGTGCCGCCACGCTGCGGCTGCCGGTCCGGATCACCACGCTGGCCCCGCTCGCCGAGAACATGGTCAGCGGGTCGGCGTTCCGCCCCGGCGACGTCATCCGGCACTACGGCGGCACGACCAGTGAGACGACCAACTCCGACGCCGAGGGTCGGCTGGTCCTCGCCGACGCGCTGGCGTACGCGGTGCAGCAACTCAACCCGGACCTGCTGATCGACCTGGCCACGCTCACCGGCGCGAACTCGGTAGCACTGGGCAAGCGCACCGCCGCCCTGTACAGCGAGAACGACGAACTCGCCGCCGCCGTGCTGGCGGCGTCCGAGGCGGCCGGCGAGTCGGCGTGGCGGATGCCGCTGCACACCGACTACGTCGAGTACCTCGGCAGCGAGATCGCCGACCTCTACAGCGCGCCGGCGCAGGGTGCCGGTTCGGTGCTGGCCGCGCTCTACCTGCGCGAGTTCACCGGTGAGCTACGGGACCGCTGGCTGCACCTGGACATGTCGGCACCCTCCTGGGCGGACAGCGACCAGGCCGAGGTCAGTCGCGGCGCCACCGGCTGGGGCGTCCGGTCGTTGCTCCGCTGGCTCGCCGACGTCAACTAGGGCGTGGGTCGAAGCCTCGGCTCGACCGAGGCTTCGACACGTCCCGGGCCCGGGTCAGCACTTCACCGCGGCGAGCAGCCCGTGCCCGACCGGGAGCAGCGCGGGGATCCAGTGCTCCGACTCCCGGACCGACTTGATCGTCTCGCGGACCGTCACCGTTTCCGCGTCCCGGGCGGCCGGGTCGCCGATCCGGCCGCTGGCCAACACCCCGTTGAGCGCCAGCACGCCCCCCGGGCGCAACAACCGCAGCGCCGCCTCCACACAGGCGTGGAAACCGGTCGCCTCCGCGTCCACGAAGACCAGGTCGTACGCACCGTCGGCGAGCCGAGGAAGCACGTCGAGCGCACGACCGGTGATGATCCGGGTGCGACCGGCCGCGAAGCCCGCCTCGGCGAAGATCCGCCGGGCGATCCGCTGGTGCTCAACCTCCACGTCGATGGTGGTGAGCACGCCGTCGGCGCGCATGCCACGCAGCAACCAGACGCCGCTCACCCCGGTGCCGGTGCCGATCTCCACCACCGCGCGGGCGTTGCCGGCGGCGGCCAGCAGCCGCAGCGCCGCTCCGGCGCCAGGGGTGACCGCGTCCAGGCCCACCTCCCGGGCCAGGCTGCGGGCGGTACGCAGAACGAGATCCTCGGTGACGTACGACTCGGCGAACTGCTGCGCCTGCGTCGTCGAACTGCCGGAACCGGCGACCGTGGCGATGGGGCACCTCCGGGGGCGGTGCGTGGTGCGGGGGCGGGTTGGCACTGTGAGCGTAGAGGCGACCGTCATGGGGCGCAGCCGCGCCTCCGCCTGAAGCGATCACCGAAGCAACCGCTGACCCCACCGCGGGCATCCGTGCAATCCTGGAGGCGGTATCCCGTCAGCCGCGACCAAACCGGCCCGTGGCCGGGCGACGCGGCGCGGGATCCGGGGACGGACTGGGAGGCACCGACGTGACCGACGGCTGGGACTGGCGCCGGGGCGGTGAGACTCCGGCGCAACCGCCCGGGGCAGGGACTCCGCCGGTGGGGCCGCCGACCACGCCGGGGGCTGACCGCATGCCGCTCGCACCGCCGGGCGGTGGGCCGACGCAGAGCTGGCCGGCGACCCCCGCTGGGCCGACGCAGAGCTGGCCGGCCACCCCGGCTGGGCCGACGCAGAGCTGGCCGGCGACCCCCGCTGGGCCGACGCAGAGCTGGCCGGCCACCCCGGCTGGGCCGACGCAGAGCTGGCCGGCGACCTCCGTTGGGGCGGCGTCGGGCTGGCCGGCACCCGCCGCTAGCGGACCCGCCTCGGCCGCCGCGTCGCCCTGGTGGTCGGACGCTCTCGCCGATCCCTGGCGCGATCCGGCGGCACCGACCGCGGTGGTGGTGCCCGGGGCGGTGGCGGCCGGCACCGAGCCCGAGCCGGTCACCGATCCCGACGCGCCGGGCCGCCCGACGCTGCGCCACCTCTTGCTCATCCCGGTGATCACCGCGCTCCTGGCCGGCACTCTCGGCGGTGCGTTGGGCTACGCGTTCGCGGTCCGCAGCGGTGCCGGTCAGGCGGTGCTCGGTGGGGCTCCCACGGAGGTGCCGGCGCTGGCCCAGCGCAAACCGGAGTCACTGGCCGGGGTCGCCGAGCGGGTCCTGCCCAGCGTGGTCACCGTCCGGGTGAGCAGCCTCGGCGGGACCAGCGAGGGCTCTGGCTTCATCGCCACCGCCGACGGCCATGTGATCACCAACGACCACGTGGTGGCCGGCGGCAGCGGCAAGGCGTCGGTGGTTTTCAACGACGGCAGCACCGCGCCGGCGACCATCGTCGGTCAGGACCCGGAGTCGGACATCGCCGTGATCAAGGTGAGTCGTCCCGGGCTGCGACCGGTGGAGTTCGGTGACTCCGACGCGCTGGCGGTCGGCGACCCCGTGCTCGCCATCGGTTCGCCGCTGTCGTTGGCCAACACGGTCACCGCCGGCATCGTGAGCGCCCTGGACCGGACGATGCAGGCCGGCGAGCCGGGCGGTCCGGTGCGCTACTACGCGGCCATCCAGACCGACGCCGCGGTCAACCACGGCAACTCGGGCGGCCCACTGGTCGACGGCGCCGGCCGGGTGGTCGGGGTGAACTCCACCATCAAGTCACTGGTCGCCGAGGGGCAGGAGGCGGGCAACATCGGGCTCGCCTTCGCCATCCCGATCAACCAGGCCAAGCGGGTGACGCAGGACATCATCGGCACCGGCAAGGCCCGGCGTACGGTGATCGGCGCCCGGGCGGACGGCCCGACCGGGGTCGCCGGAGGTGGCCTGCGGCTGGCCGAGGTGGAGCCGTCCGGGCCGGCGGATGGCGCCGGGTTGAAGGTCGGCGACGTGATCCTCAAGATCAACGGGCGGCCGATGACCGAGCCGACCGACCTCACCGCGCTGGTCCGCAAGTACGCGCCGGGCTCGGTCGTGACCGTCGAGTTTCGGCGGGGCTCCGCCCGGCAGAACACCTCGGTAACTCTCGCCGCGGACGCGAAGTGAACAGCGGCGCACCCCTTGCCGGAAAGCCGTCCGGCGTGCGTAGTCTTGCTGCTGACGCCGAGAGGAGGCCCGCGGGATGCTCGACAACCTGAACTGGTGGGAGATCGGTGCGCTGCTGCTCCTGGCGCTGCTGATCTTCGGCGACCGGCTCCCCGCCGTGATCACCGACGGCCTGCGGTTGGTGCGCAACCTGCGCAACATGGCCCGCAACGCCACCGGCGATCTGAGCCGCGAGCTGGGCACCGACATCCAGCTGGAAGACCTGCACCCGAAGGCGTTCATCCGCAAGCACCTCCTCAGCGAGGAGGACGAGGCCGCGATCCGCAAGCCGTTGCAGGGCGTCTACGACAACCTGCGCGCGGACGTCACCGGCGTGCACAACGACCTGAAGGACGTGGCCAGCGCCGCCGACCTGCGGTCGAACGAGACCCGGTCCGGCACGGCCACCGGTACGCCTTCGGCGCCGGCACCGCGGGTCAGCTACGACGACGCCACCTGAGCGGTCCGCACCTGTTCGGCCTCGATCGACCCCTGATCAACTCGGGTTGCAGGAAGTCGGCCGATCAACCGGCGCGGGATGCCCCGACATCCTGAGAGCCGAGTTGACCATGCTGGCCCGGCGGTGGTGCGAGCGCCGTCGACCACCTCGGCCGGCGGTGGTGCGAGCGCCGTCGACCACCTCGGCCGGCGGCGGTCAGCGGTCAGCGACCGGCGGGCTTGAGGCCGAGTGGCTTGCCGAGCAGCGACTCCCGGCGCAGCGCCAGCCGGTCGGCGATGGTGCCGAGTGCCTGCGCGGCCGGGGACTCCGGCTCGGCCAGCACGATCGGGTTTCCGGCGTCGCCAGCCTCGCGGACCCGGGTGTCCAGGGGGATCTGACCGAGCAGCGGCACCTGCGCGCCGATGGTGCGGCTCAGCGACTCGGCGACGGCCGCGCCGCCCCCGGAGCCGAAGATCTCCATCCGGGAGCCGTCCGGCAGCTCCAGCCAGGACATGTTCTCGATGACGCCGACCACCCGCTGGTGGGTCTGCAGGGCGATCGCGCCGGCCCGCTCCGCCACCTCGGCGGCGGCGGCCTGCGGGGTGGTGACCACGAGGATCTCCGAGTTGGGCAGCAGCTGGGCCAGCGAGATGGCCACGTCACCCGTGCCCGGCGGCAGGTCGAGCAGGAGCACGTCCAGGTCGCCCCAGTAGACGTCGGCGAGGAACTGCTGCAACGCCCGGTGCAGCATCGGACCGCGCCACACCACGGCGGCGTTACCGGACGTGAACATGCCGATGGAGATCACCTTCACGCCGTGCGACTGCGGCGGCATGATCATGTCCTCGACCCGGGTGGGTCGACCGTCCGCGCCGAGCATCCGGGGCACCGAGTGGCCGTAGATGTCCGCGTCGACCACTCCGACGGAGAGCCCACGGGCGGCGAGCGCCGCCGCCAGGTTGACCGTCACGCTGGACTTGCCGACGCCGCCCTTGCCGCTGGCCACCGCGTACACCCGGGTGCGGGAGCCGGGCTGGGCGAACGGGATGACCGGCTCCTCGGTGGCGCCGCCGCCGCGCAGCTGCGACTGCAACGACTGCCGCTGCTCGGGGGTCATCACACCGAAGTCGATCTCCACGCCGGTGACGCCGGGCACCGCGGCGACGGCGGCGGTGATGTCCGTACGCAGCTTGTCCTTCAGCGGGCAGCCGGCCACGGTGAGCAGCAGCTCGACGCGTACGACGCCGTTGGCACCGATCGTGGCGGAGCGGACCATGCCCAGCTCGGTGATCGGCCGGCGGATCTCCGGGTCGTTGACGGTGGCCAGGGCGGCCTGGATCGCGTCCTCGACGGTGCTCACGGGTGCTGACATGCCCGCAATGCTACGTCGCGGGGCATCCGCTGCCCCCGCTGCCCGGGGCGGTGTGAGCCAATCGATGACCGGCTGGTCAGCCCTCTGACCGGCGTGGGCCGGTGCCGTCCGGCCGGGTCTCCCGGCTGAGGTCGCCGTCCAGGTCGTCGCGGGGTTCGTCCAGACCGACGCCGTCGGTCGGCCGCTGGCCACGGCGCTCCTGCCGGCTGTCCTTGTCCTGCTGGCGGCGCTCCAGCCGCTGCCGGCGCTGCCCCGCCTCGTCCAGTTCCTCGGCCAGCCGGGCCAGCTCGGAGCGGAGGAAGTCGCGGGTGGCAACCTCACCCAACGCGATCCGCAGGGCCGCGATCTCCCGGGCCAGGTACTCGGTGTCCGCCTTCTGCGCGGTGGCTCGCCGCCGGTCCTCCTCCAGGGCCACCCGGTCCCGGTCGGCCTGCCGGTTCTGCGCCAACAGGATCAGCGGGGCCGCGTAGCTGGCCTGCAACGACAACACCAGGGTCAGGAACGTGAAGGTGTACGGGTCGAAGCGCAGGTTCGCCGGGGCCAACGTGTTCCAGACGAACCAGATCGTGATCACCACTGTCATGACCACGATGAAGTTCGCGGTGCCCATGCCCCGGGCGATGCCCTCGGACCACCGACCGAACGCCTCCGCGTCGAACCGGGGCAGCTTGACGCCCCGGGGCTCGCGTGGCTGGTCGAGACGCTCCGTCCGTCGCTGGTCAGCCATCCGAGCTGTCCAGCCCGGTGTCGGTGGCACCCGGGGCGGTCAGGGCGTCGCGGTCCCGCCAGTCCCGGGGTAGCGAGTGGTCCAGCACGTCGTCCACCGTCACGGCGCCGACCAGCCGGTTGTGCCGGTCGATCACCGGCATGGCGACCAGGTCGTAGGTGGCCATCCGACGGGTGATCTCCGGCAGCGGCGTGGTGGGGCGCAGCGGGTCGATGTCGTTGACCACCACCTTGCCCAGCAGGTCGGCCGGTGGTTCGCGCAGCAGCGCCTGGAAGTGCACCATGCCCAGGTAGCGGCCGGTCGGCGTGTTCTGCGGTGCCCGGGTCACGAAGACCTGCGCCGCGACGGCGGGGGAGAGCTGTGGCTCCCGGATCCGGGCCAGCGCCTCGGCGACGGTGGCGTCCGGCGGCAGGATGACCGGCTCCGAGGTCATCACACTGCCCGCCGTGCCGGGGGTGTACTTGAGCAGCTGACGTACCGGGTCGGCCTCGTCCGGCTCCATCAGGTCCAGCAGCACGTCCTGCTCGGGTGGGGGCAGCTCGTTGAGCAGGTCCGCGGCGTCGTCCGGGTCCATCTCCTCCAGGACGTCGGCGGCCCGCTCCCGGTCCAGGGCGGCGAGGATCTCCACCTGGTCGTGTTCGGGCAGCTCACTGAGCACGTCGGCCAGGCGCTCGTCGTTCAGCGCCGCCGCGACCTCGTTGCGCCGTGCGTCGGGCAGATCCTGCAACGCGTTGGCCAGGTCGGCCGGGCGCATGTCCTCCAGTACGGCGAGCAGGTTCGCCGTACCCCGGTTGTCGGCGATGCCGCTGAGCCCGCGCACCCGGTCCCACTCGACCTGGTGCAGGTGGCCGCGGCGGGTGAGCCGACCGGTCTGCTCGCGCACGGCGACGCGGGTCAGTGACCACTCGCCACCCCGGCTGCACTCCATCGCGACGTCCACGACCGCGCCGGGCTGGCCGCCCGGGTCGAGTTGCACCCGCCGGTCCAGCAGCTCCTGGAGCACCAGCAGCTCGTTCGGGCGTTTCTCGAACCGGCGCAGGTTGAGGGTGCCGGAGCCGAGCACGACGGCGTCGGCGTCGATGGAGGTGATCCGGTTGATGGACAGGAAGATCCGACGGCGCATCGGCATCTCGGCGACGAGCCCCACCACCTCCGGCGGACGCTTGGTCGCCCGGAGCCGTGCCACGGCGTCACGAACCCGCCCCACCTGATCGCCGTTCGGGTCAAAGACGGCGACTCCGGCGAGACGGGCGATGTAGACCCGGGTCGGCGTGCTCACGGGCACCAGCCTAAGCGCCTAGTGTTTATCAACATGTCGACCTTGGCCTACGAGATCGTGGACGTCTTCACCGATCGCCCCTTCGCCGGCAATCCGCTGGCGGTGGTGTTCGGTGCGGAGGCGCTGGCCACCGAGCAGATGCAGGCGCTCGCGCTGGAGTTCAACCTCTCCGAGACGGTGTTCGTGCTGCCGCCGACGCAGGTCGGGGTCACCTACCGGGCCAGGATCTTCACACCGGTGGAGGAGTTGCCGTTCGCCGGGCACCCGAGCGTCGGCGCGGCGGTCACCGCGTGCCGGCGGGGCATGTTCGGTGTGGGGCAGGTCACCCAGGAGTGCGCGGCCGGAGTGCTGCCGATCGAGGTGACCGGCTCCGGGGCGACGCTGACCGGTGGCACCCCGACCCTCGGGCCGGAGCTGGACCCGGAGCCGTTGCTGGAGATCGCCGGGCTGGTCGCCGACGACCACGTCGGCCCCGCGCCACGGGTGGCCGGCTGCGGGCTGGAGTTCCCGTACCTGCCGGTGCGGCCGGAGTCGGTGGCCCGCGCGCAGGTGAACTCGGCGGCGGCGCAGCGGTACGGGGTGTCGCACGTCAGCGTCTTCTCCTGGGATGCGTCCGCGCAAACCGCGCACGCCCGGGTCTTCGTGCCGGGGATCGGCATTCCGGAGGACCCGGCGACCGGTTCGGCGGCGCTCGGCCTCGGTGTCTGGCTGGTGGCGAGCGGTCTGCTGCCCGGCGAGGGGCGGTCGGCGTACGCGGTCCGCCAGGGTGTGGAGATGAACCGCCCCTCCGCGTTGGCCTGCACGGTCACCGCGGCGAACGGTGTGGCGGTCGGCGCGACCGTCGCCGGCCAGGTGATGCCGGTGGCCCGGGGCGAGATCGCCGTGCCGCCGTTCGTGGGTTGAGCGCAGGCGTCGATGCGGGAGGATGCGGGTGTGACGGACGAGGACGCCCCCGGGGGCACACCCCTGGTCGACGAGGCGATGAAGAAGGCCGCGGTGGCCTGGATCAGCGTTGCCGGCGGGCCGGCGCTCGCGCTCTGGTGCGCTCCGCTGGAGGGCGCGCTGCTGGTGGTCAGCGGGCCAGGCGAGCAGGCCGCGCCGGGGCTGGCCGACGCGACCGAGGCGCAGGTCACCCTGCGTGGCGACCACGGTGGCCGGATCGTCACCTGGCCGGCCCGCGTGAGCCGGGTGCGGCCGGGCACCGAGGCGTGGGAGACCACCGCGCCACTGGTGGCGGCGAAGCGCCTCAACGCGCCCGGTCCGACCGCCGACCTGGTGGCCCGGTGGGTCGCCGACGGGTGCGCGGTGAACCGGCTCGCCCCGGCCGGTACGCCGTTGTCGGGGGCGGACCTGCCGGCCGACGCGCAGGCCGAGCCACCCCGGGAGACTCCGGCGGTGCGGGCCACCCGCAAGCCGTTCCGGCTGCACCGGGTGCGTCGCCGCTGATCAGCCGGTCAGCCCACCGGCCGGCCGACACCCACCACCGCCGCGTCGGTGTCGACGAGGTCGAGCACCTCGCCCAGCGCGCCGAGCGTGGGGCCGCGCCAGTCCCGGTCGGCGTTGAACACCATGTGGGTGGCCAGATCCGGTGCGGCGAGCCGGACGGCGGTCATCCCGGCCCGCTCGGCGCCAGTCAACTCCTGGCTGCCGCCGTCGCCCACGTAGAGGCAGTCGTCCGGCCGGAGCCCGAGCCGCTGACAGGCGGTCAGGTAGAGCGCCGGATCCGGCTTGCACCGCCCCACCTGCACCGAGAAGACCCGCACGTCGAGCAGCGGGGCGATCGCGAGCTGCGGCAGGAAGGCCGGCAGTTCGTGCGTACAGTCGCTGATCACGCCGGTGCGCAGGCCGCGCTGGCGCAGGCCCGCGAGCACCGGCACCGCGTCGGCCCGCAGCCAGGTGTCCGCGCGGACCGCCCGGTGCCGGGACGCCACCGCCGCCCGCACCGCATGGTCACTGGGATGTACGCCGACCTGGGCGCACACCCAGCGCAGCGTCGCCTCGGCGTTGCCAAGGCGGCCGCTGGCCCGCTCGTAGTAGGTGCGGTCCAGCACCTCGGTCAACGTGTCGGTGTGACAGCCGAGCAGCTCGGCGGTGCCGACGTGGGCGACACCGCGTTGCACCGAACGGGTCAGGGTGCCGAAGAAGTCGAACAGCACCGCCTGGTAGCGGGACATGGGGGAACGCCTCCGGGCGGTCGAGGGTCGCCGGCGCGGAACCGCGTGATCGTAACGGAGTGATGACCCTCCGTGCTGACCGTCATACGTGTGAGGATTACGTCCCGTGCCCCCACCTTCACATCGATCGACCCTGGATCCGCTGACCACCGGCGCGGTCGGGCTGGCCGTGGTCGCCGTGTCGTCGTCCGCGCCGCTGATCGCGTACGCCGCCGCTCCCGCGTTGGCCATCGCGTTCTGGCGCAACCTGCTCGCGGTGGCGGTGCTGAGCCCCTTCTCGCTGGCCCGGCGTCGCGCCGAGTTCCGCAGGCTGACCGTGGGGGCGGGCCGGCGGGAGGGGCTGTTCTGCGTGCTGTCCGGAGTCGCGTTGGCCGGGCACTTCGCGACCTGGGTGCCGAGCGCCCAGCTCACCTCGGTCGCCACCTCCACCGCCCTGGTCGCCACCCAGCCGGTCTGGCAGGGGCTGATCGCCCGCGCCCAGGGGCGTCCGCTGCCCCGGGTGGTGTGGATCGGCATCGCCGTGGCGGTCGGCGGTGCGGCGATCGCCACCGGAGTGGACGTGGGGGTCTCCGGCCGGGCCGTCCTCGGCGACGTGCTGGCGTTGACCGGCGGCATGTTCGCCGCCGTCTACACCGCCTTCGGTGAGCGCGCCCGGACCAGCATCAGCACCACCACCTACACCACCATCTGTTACGGGATCTGCGCGCTGATCCTGCTGGTCATGTGTCTGGCCGGGGGCGTGCGGTTGACCGGGTTCGACGGGCGGACCTGGTTGGCCATTCTGGCCCTGGTGGCCGGCGCCCAACTGCTCGGGCACTCGATGTTCAACTACGCCCTGCAGAAGATCCCGGCGACCACGGTGAGCGTGCTGATCCTGCTGGAGGCGCCCGGTGCGGCCCTGCTCGGTTGGGCCTGGCTGGGTCAGCTGCCCCGCCCGTACGCGCTGCTCGGAATGGCGTTGCTGCTGGTCGGGGTGGCGGTGGTGGTGCTCAGCGGCCGCCGGAGCGCGCCCACCGCCCTGCCGACCGACCCGACCCCGCTGCACGACTGAGCACGTCACGAACCGAGGAATGTGGACGCGTGTTCCCTCCGCGGCTGGCCCGCCCGGCGTCTGTCCAGGTGAGGAGGCAATCCGTTGACGACTGAGGACCGCACCCGGGACGGCTTCGCCGACTTCGTCCGGGCCGATACCGCCGGGTTGACCCGGTTCGCGTACCTGCTGACCGGTGACCGCCACCATGCGGAGGATCTGGTCCAGGTGGCGCTGGCTCGGGTCGCGGTGCGCTGGGAGCGGGTCGAGGATCCCCCTGCCTACCTGCGTCGGGTGCTCTGCACCCAGGCGGCCAGCTGGTGGCGCTGGCGGCGCGCCCGCCCGTCCGAGCAACTGGGCTGGGTGCTGCCGGAACGAGCCGGTCCGGGTGACGACACCGACCTCAGGCTGGTCCTGCGGGCGGCGTTGGCCCGGCTGACCGTGCGGCAGCGTGCGGTCCTCGTGTTGCGCTTCTACGAGGACCGCACCGAGACCGAGACGGCCGAACTGCTCGGCTGCCGGGTCGGCACCGTGAAGAGTCAGACCCGCCACGCCCTCGGCCGGCTCCGCGTCCTCGCCCCCGAACTGGCCGAACTTGTCGGCCGCGATCCGCAGGAGGTGACCCGGTGACCGCCCGGCTCTCCGAAGCGTTGCGCCGCCTCGCCGACGACGTGTCGCCCGCCCGCGTACCCGAGGGGTTCTTCGACGCGGCGCGGACCCGGCACCGTCGTCGCCGGGCCGTCGTCGCCGGCGCGCTCGCCGTCCTGGTCCTGCTCCTCGGCACCGGGTACGCGCTGCACCCGGTGGCCCTGCCGCTGCCCGCCAGCCCGCGGCACGACGCTCCTGGCCTGCCGACCAAGCTCGTCGACCCGCCGCTGCGGACCGCCTCGATACGCTACTCGGCACCTGGCGCCGCGGCGATGCTCTTCGGTGGTCCCGCCGTGCGCACCAACTGGTTCGAGACCCGGCTGGGTGTCGTGGCCGCCGACGACGACCGCTACCGCGTGCTGGACGGAGATCCGGCCGCCGCGGGTTTCGAGGCGTTGCTCTCCCCAGACGGCCGGTACGCCTGGGTCGGCGCGTCGCTGTTCGATTTGACGTCTGGCAGGACCATCCCAGACCGCCCGGCCGGCTACCCGCTCGCCTTTGCGCCGAACGGGGAACGCCTGGTCTACGCCGACGATGACACCACGTTCACGTCCCCGAACACCTACCGCACCCCGTACGTGGGGGTCTACGACCGGGATCGCGGATCGGACGTGCTGCGGGTGCGGGTCGGCACCGGCTGGATCCCGCCGGGACGCACGGCCGCGCTGTCGTCGGACGGCGGCGACCTCGCCCTCCAGGTCCGCGACGAGGTCTGGCTGACCCGGGTGGGCGACGCGGGCGCGGATCGGTTCGCCGAGCCGTACCGGAAGCTGCTGCTGGACGGCGGGCGGCTGGCCGGGGCAGGCTCCTGGCTGCCGGACGGTCGTTCGGTGGCCGTCCTGGGCCGGTCCACCTGCACTGACTGCCCGGTGCCGTCCTACCCGCGCACCTGGACGCTGGCGACCCGGTCCACTATCGATGGCACCCCGTTGGCCGGAGCGGCGTTCCCGCCGCTGCGCTCCCGCTCGTTCGTCCAACTGCTCGGCTGGCGCTCGGCGGACGAAGCGGTCGCATTGGTCGGCGTGCCGGGTCCGACGGCGGTGGACCTCCCGGAGGACCACGACGTGGCCTGGGGGCCCTATCACGAGCCCGGAACGGAGGCGGTGGAACTCGTGGTGCTCCGTCGGGGGGCTACCGAGCCGGAAGTGCTCTTTCGGACGCCGAAGGGCATCACCGACCTGTCGGTCGCCGCCGACCTGGCGATCGACGGGGCGGTACGCGAGTCCGGCCGCCCCCACTACGGGCCGCCGCCGTTCTGGGCGCTCGCGGCGGGGTTCGTCCTGGCGGCTATCGTCACCCGGCCCGTGCTGTCGCTGCTGCGCCGCTGGCGCGACCGGCGACGGCTCACGCCCTAGCCCTTCCGCACCTCGATCACCCGGGTCGTCGGTGCGGAGTCACCCAGCGCGGCGCGCAGGGCCGCCCGGTCCGGGTCGGCGAGGAACGACTCGTAGCCGGCCTGGGAATCGAACTGGATCACCTGCACCTCGGTCTGCCCGTCGGTGCCGTGCAGCCGTCGTTCCAGCCGGCCGCCGTGCCGTTCGAGCAGGGCCAGCACGGCGTCCTCGTAGCGCTGCCCGGCCGCCTCGGCCCCGCCGGCGTACTCGACGATCGCGACAAGCGTCAGCACGCCGGCGCTAGTCATCGAGACCGACCGCCTTGGCGCTCGCCGCCCAGAGCCGGGCGGCGAGTTGCGGGTCGGCCGCCTTCCGAAAGGGCCGCCGCAGCCGACGATCGGCGTAGTAGCCCCCGTCGACCAGCCGGGAGCGCTCCTGGTCGGCCAGCCACACCAGGGTCTCGGCGCCCTTCTCCGGGCTGCGGAACGGCATGATCCGCATGCCGAACGCCACCAGCCTGCTGTCGTTGGCGAACCGGGTGCGAACCATCCCGGGGTGGAAGCTGTACGCGGGAATGTCCGGCCAGCGCCGGGCCGCCTCGGCGGTGAACAGGATGTTCGCCTGCTTGCTGGTGCCGTACGCGCCCATCGGCCGATAGTCACGCAGTGGCTTGTTCAGGTCGTCCGGGTCGAGGGCGCCGAAGCGGTGCGCGCCAGAGGCGGTCACCACGATCCGACCCACCCGGTCGGCGAGCAGGTTCGTCAGCAGGAACGGGGCCAGGTGGTTGGCCTGGATCGACATCTCGAAGCCGTCGACGGTGCTCAGTGGTTGCAGTGCGATCGCCCCGGCGTTGTTGGCGAGCACGTCGATCCGGTCGTACGCGGCCCGTAGCTGCTCGGCCAGTCGGCGTACGTCGTCGAGGATCGCGAAGTCGGCCCGGAACAGCTCCGGACGCTCGCCGGAGTTCTCCCGTACCCGTTCGGCTGCGGCCTGTAGGCGGGCCGGGTCCCGCCCGACCAGCACCACCCGGTCGCCACGGCAGGCCAGGTGCACGGCGGCAGCCAGCCCGATGCCGGAGCTGGCCCCGGTCACCACCACCAGTCGACGCCCAGTGAGATCTTCCACAGGTCCATTCACCCCGGTCATGGCGCGAGGTTACCGTGGCGTCACAACGCCCTTTGGGATCGTTAAGTTCTCGGATCTGTCGTCAGGTGGCGTCGGCATGCCCGCCGGACGCTGGAAGGAGCGCATCCATGGCCGCGATCGGTCGCCCCCGCAGGTCCTGCCTCGCCGTGCCGGGTTCCAGCGTCAAGATGCTCGGCAAGGCCCAGGGACTTCCGGCCGACCAGGTCTTCCTCGACCTGGAGGACGCCGTCGCCCCACTGGCCAAGCCGGACGCGCGCAAGAACATCGTGGCCGTCCTCAACGAGGGTGACTGGGCCGGCAAGACCCGGGTGGTCCGGGTCAACGACCTGACCACCCCGTGGACCTACCGGGACGTCATCGAGGTGGTCGAGGGCGCCGGCGCCAACGTGGACTGCATCATGTTGCCGAAGGTGCAGACGGCCGCCCAGGTGCAGTGGCTGGACCTGACGCTCACCCAGATCGAGAAGACGATCGGCCTGGAGGTCGGGCGAATCGGGATCGAGGCGCAGATCGAGAACGCCGCCGGTCTGGTCAACGTGGACGCGATCGCCGCCGCCTCGCCGCGGGTGGAGACCATAATTTTCGGCCCGGCCGACTTCATGGCGTCGATCAACATGAAGTCGATGGTGGTCGGCGGCTTGATCCCGGACTACCCGGGCGACCCGTACCACTACATCCTGATGCGGATCCTGATGGCCGCGCGGATGCACGACAAGCAGGCCATCGACGGCCCCTTCCTGCAGATCCGCGACGTCGACGCGTTCCGCGAGGTGGCCAAGCGCTCCGCCGCGCTGGGCTTCGACGGCAAGTGGGTGCTGCACCCGGGCCAGATCGACGCCGCCAACGAGGTCTACCAGCCGGCGCAGGCCGACTACGACCACGCCGAGTTGATCCTCGACGCGTACGAGCACTACACCTCGGAGGCCGGCGGTCGCCTCGGCGCGGTGATGCTCGGCGACGAGATGATCGACGAGGCGTCCCGCAAGATGGCGCTGGTGGTCGCCGCCAAGGGCCGGGCCGCCGGGATGAGCCGTACCTCGTCGTTCACCCCACCGGCGGCGTGACGGCCCGGGCCCGGACGACCGTCGCCGCCGATCAGTAGTTGCTGCCGCTGTCGTTGTTCGTCGTGATCGCGTAGATGATCGCGGCGGCGTAGATGGCGAGCACCAGCACCAGGAGCCCGGTGAGAATCCAGCCGACGATGATGGCGGCCTTCGCCATCCCCGCACCGCCCTCGCCGCTGAGCCGGATCTGCTTCTGCGCGACATGCCCGAGGATCGCTCCGATGGGCGCGGTGATGCAGGACGTGAAACCGAGCAGGGCCAGCACGAACGCCGCGATGGCCAGCCCGTTGGTCTTCGGCGGCTGCGGATAGCCGTAGCCGGGGTACTGCGGCGGGTAGCCGACCGGGGCGTAACCGGGCATCGGCTGGGTCGCGGGCGGCTGCCCGGCGCCGTACGGGTCGACCGGCGCGTACGGGTTGGCCGGGCCGGGCTGAGTGGGCACCGGCTGACCAACCACCAGGGTCGGGTCGGGTGCGGGGCTCGACGGCTGAACCGGCCAGGTGGGATCGGTCGAGTTGCCGGGCGGCGGGGGATTGGTCATTGGGACTCTCCGTCACGTCGGGGTGCGGTGACAGGGTAGCCAGCGCCGCCCAAACCCGACGCCCCCGCTTCCGGGTGCCGCGTTGCTCGGGCCGGTCGTAACGGGCAGGATCCCTGGCATGGCATACGACGCGCGCGCCGCGGACCGCTCCGGCAGTCGACCCCGACGGGACGTCAGCCGTCCGGGCGCGGGCCGGCGGGCCCGAACGGCAGCCCCGGCGGGCAGTCCCGGCCCGGACGAGCCGGTCGCGCTCGCCGACCCGGTCACCATGCGCCTCGACGGCCGGGTCGCCCTGGTCACCGGGGCGGGCAGCCCGGACGGCATCGGGTACGCCACCGCCCGGCGGCTCGCCGACCTGGGCGCTCGGGTGGCCATCGTTTCCACCACCCGGCGCATCCACGAGCGGGCCGGTGAGTTGGGGGTGACCGGCTTCGTCGCGGACCTGACCGACGAAGCCGAGGTGGGCGCGCTGGCCGATGCGGTCGCCGAGCAGTTGGGCGACGTCGAGGTGCTGGTCAACAACGCCGGCCTGGCCAGTCGGGCCAGCCAGGGGGTGCTGCGGCCGGTCGCGCAGTTGACCTACGACGAGTGGCGCGGTGAGATCGACCGCAACCTCTCCACCGCGTTCCTGTGCAGCCGGGCGTTCATCGGCGGGATGGCCGAACGGGGCTGGGGTCGGATCGTCAACCTGGCGGCCACGGCCGGCCCGGTCAACGCCCTGCCCACCGAGGCCGCGTACGCCGCGGCGAAGGCCGGTGTCGTCGGGCTGACCCGGGCCCTCGCCATGGAGATGATCGCCGACGGCGTGACCGTCAACGCGGTGGCTCCCGGCACCATCTACACCGCGGCGTCCACCATGGCCGAGATCAAGCAGGGGCTGGGCACCCCGGTGGGTCGACCGGGCACACCGGACGAGGTCGCCGCGGCGATCAGCTTCCTCTGCTCGCCGGCCGCCTCGTACATCACCGGGCAGATGCTGGTGGTGGACGGCGGCAACAGCGTCCGCGAGGCCCGCTTCCGCTGACCGCGACGGTCCGCACCGACCGGTCTGTCAGTAGCCCCCGCTGTCGCCGGTGTTGCCGAACGCCACCAGCGCCAGCCAGCCACAGCAGGCCAGCACCGTGAGCCCGGTGAAGACGTAGCCCAGGATCAGCCCCCAGGTCGCGAGCTGCTCGCCGTCCTCACCGCTGGTCCGGATCTGCCGCTTGGCCACGTGACCGAGGACGGCACCGGCTGGCGGAAACACGAAGGCGAACACCAGCGACAGGATCGCCAGCACGTTGGTGCCGCGAGCCGGCCCGGACGGCGGTGGGCCGTACTGGCCGTAGGGGCCCTGTGGAGGGTACGGCGGCTGTTGGCTCCAGTGCGCCGACTGCTGCGACCCCTGGTGGCCGTACGGCGACTGGTCACCCGGTGGCCCGTACGGTGAGCGCTCCGCTGGTAGCTCGTACGCCGGCTGGTCCGGCTGCGGCGCGTACGGCGGCTGACCGGGCGGCGGTGGCGCGTACGGCGACCGGTCCCTGGGTGGCTCGTAGGGTGACGGCGGCTGCTCGTCCGCGGGCGGCCCCGACGGCGGCGGGTGGGTCACAATTGTCCTCCTCCTGCCGATGCCGGAAAAGTCCCTCTTGCCGGACGCTACCCGGAGCGGTGAACCTTTTCACAGCGGTTGTGTGGACTGGTCACCTTGGCCTCGTCGGCCCGAGAGGCCGATACTGACCCAGCGTTCAGTTACCCACGAGTAGTGCGCGGATCCCCGGAGGCTGAGATGGCCCGACTCGCCCAGACGCCCGGCCTGACCGATGTGCAACAGTCGATCCTGGAGACCGTTCGAGACTTCGCCGACAAGGAAATCATCCCGCACGCGCAGCGGCTGGAGCACGCCGACGAGTACCCCACCGACATCCTCGACGGGATGCGCGAGATGGGGCTGTTCGGTCTCACCATCGACGAGGAGTACGGCGGGCTCGGCGAGTCGCTGCTCACCTACGCGCTGGTGGTGGAGCAGCTGTCCCGGGGTTGGATGTCGATCTCCGGCATCGTCAACACCCACTTCATCGTGGCGTACCTGATCTCCCAGCACGGCTCGGCCGAACAGAAGGCCCGCCTGCTGCCCAGGATGGCCACCGGCGAGGTGCGTGGCGCGTTCTCGATGTCCGAGCCCGAGACCGGCTCCGACGTCTCGGCGATCAAGTCCCGGGCCGTCCGCGACGGCGACCGCTACGTGCTCAACGGGCAGAAGATGTGGCTCACCAACGGGGCGTACTCCTCGGTGGTGGCCACCCTGGTCAAGACCGACACCGGCGCGGAGTCCGTGTACGGCAACATGAGCACCTTCCTGCTGGAGAAGGAGCCGGGCTTCGGTGAGACCGCCCCCGGCCTCACCATTCCCGGCAAGATCGAAAAGATGGGCTACAAGGGCGTCGAGACCACCGAGATGGTGCTCGACGGCGTGCGCGTGCCCGACTCCGCGATCCTCGGCGGCGCCGACCAGGTGGGCCGCGGCTTCTACCAAATGATGGATGGCATCGAGGTGGGCCGGGTCAACGTGGCCGCCCGCGCCTGCGGCATCTCCATCCGCGCCTTCGAGTTGGCGGTCAGCTACGCCCAGCAGCGCAAGACCTTCGGCCAGCCACTCGCCAAGCACCAGGCGATCGCCTTCAAGCTCGCCGAGATGGGCACGAAGATCGAGGCAGCGCACGCCCTCATGGTCAACGCCGCCCGGCTCAAGGACGCCGGCCAGCGCAACGACGTCGAGGCCGGGATGGCCAAGCTGCTCGCCTCGGAATACTGCGCCGAGGTCGTCCAGGAGGCGTTCCGCATCCACGGCGGCTACGGCTACTCCAAGGAGTACGAGATCGAGCGGCTGATGCGGGAGGCCCCGTTCCTGCTCATCGGCGAGGGCACCTCAGAAATCCAAAAGACCATCATCTCCCGAGGCCTCCTAAAGGAATACAAGCTCTAACCCACCTCGCCCCCGCCCCGCCCCCGCCCCCGCCCTCGCCCGTCGATCATGGAGTTGTGGTGGGGGACGAAAGCGGCAAGAGGACGCGAACCCGGCACCAGAACTGCATGATCGACGTGAGGGGTTGGGGCGGGTGAGACCGTGGGCGGGTGGTCAGGTTCGGCGGGTCAGGTTGGCGGCGGCGCGTTCGACGATCAGGCAGCGGTCTTCGACGTAGTCCATGCCGGCCTCCTCGGCGATCCGCCGTGCCTCGGCCGAGACGATGCCCAACTGGAGCCAGACCGCGGGGGCGCCGATCGCCGCCGCGTCGCGGACCACCTGCACGGCGTCGGCCGCGGGCCGGAACACGTCCACCAAGTCGACGGGGTGCGGGATGTCGGCGAGGGTCTTGTAGGCCCGTTCCCCGAACAGTTCGTCGACCGTCGGGTTGACCGGGATGATGCGCCAGCCGTACTGCTGCATCTGCAACGGCACGCCGTGCGCGGCCTTGAACGGGTCGCGGGACGCGCCCACGACGGCGATCACGGCGGAGTCGGCGAGGATCTGCTGAGCGGTACGCACCCGCCGACTGTAGCTCCGACTAGAGCAGGGTCAGCTGCTCGGCCGTCGACGGTGGCGGAGGCTCGGGCAGGCTGCGGTTGTCGCCCCGCTCGCCGCGGTGCAGCCCGTGTCGGCGGGCGGCGATCCGCACCCGTGCGGTCAACTCCCGCTGGTACGCCTGCGGGGCGTACGCGCCGGCCCGGTAGAGCTCGCGGTAACGGGGCACGAGGTGCGGGTGCGCGCGGGCGAGCCAGTGTGCGTACCACTCCCGGGCGCCGGGTCGCAGGTGCAGGGGCAGGGCCGTCACGCTGGTCGCACCGGCGGCGGCGATCGCCGACACCGTCGCCTCGATCGACTCGTCGCTGTCGCTGAGGCCGGGCAGGATCGGGGCCATCAGCACCCCGACGGAGAAGCCGGCGTCGGTGAGCGCCCGGACGGCGTCCAGCCGGCGGCGCGGGTGCGGTGTGCCCGGCTCGACGGTGCGCCAGAGGTGCTCGTCGACGAACCCCACCGAGAACGAGATGCCCACCGTGGTCACCTCGGCGGCCTCGCGCAGCACTGGCAAGTCCCGCAGGATCAACGTGCCCTTGGTGAGGATCGAGAACGGGTTGGCGAAGTCTCGCAGGGCGCCGATGATCTGCGGCATCAGCCGGTAGCGACCCTCGGCGCGCTGGTAGCAGTCCACGTTGGTGCCCATCGCCACGTGCGCGCCCCGCCATCTCGGCGCGGCCAGCTCCCGCCGGACCAGCTCGCCGGCGTTGACCTTGACGATCACCTTCCGGTCGAAGTCGGCACCAGCATCAAGGTCGAGATAAGTGTGAGTATTTCTCGCGAAGCAGTATCGACATGCGTGAGAGCAGCCTCGGTACGGGTTGATCGTCCACTCGAACGGGACGCGGGACTGCCCGGGCACCCGGTTGAGGATGGACTTGGCCTGCACCTCGTAGAAGGTCATCCCGGCGAACTCGGGAGTGTCGAAGGTGCGGGCCACGGCGCCGGGCAGCGCCAGCGGCAGGGGTGGCGTCGCTGGCGCTGCCCGCTCGGGGTCTCCCTCGACCGGGGGAGCGGTGAGGTTGTCCCAGCGCATGACCACTATTCGAACACGTGTACGAGGTGAGCGCAAGTGACCCGCCGTACACCGGTGGGTGTTCGGCGGGGCGGAGAGGGGAGGATGGACGCCATGGAGACGTCGACCTTCGTCTACGACGGCGACTGCGCGTTCTGCACGAGCTGTGCGGAGTTCATCGAGCGCCGCATCCCCACCGCCGCGCGCGTGGTGCCCTGGCAGTTCGCCGATCTGGACGCGCTCGGCCTCACGGTCGCCGAGTGCGAGGAGGCCGTGCAGTGGGTCGGCGCGGACGGCTCGCGGGCGGCCGGTCCGGACGCCATCGCGAAGCTCCTCGCCGCGAGTGGTCCGCTCTGGCGGGCCGCCGGTGCCGGCCTGCGGTTTCCTCCGGCGCGTGCCGCCGCCTGGCCGGTGTACCGCTGGGTGGCGCGCAACCGGCACCGCCTGCCGGGCGGCACGGCGGCCTGCTCGCTGCCGCAGGAGGCCCGGGAGCGGCTCTACGGGCCGGCGGGTCGCCCGACCACCGGAGCCTGATCGTCGAGCGCCCGCTCCGCGCCAGCTCCCACCGGGCCCTGGCCGGGCGGCACCGGCCCGGTGTCGACGTCCGCCGGGCTCGGTGGCGGGCCGTCGGTCGCTGACGCGGGGGTGTCGCGGCGGACCAGCCGGCGTGCCCAGACCAGCGGGCGGACCCGCTCCAGCGGTAGGAAGCTCGTCATCGCGGCCAGGTGCGGCGCGAACGAGATCGTGATGGTCGCGATGGTGACCGCGTGGAACGAGTAGAAGAAGCCGACCATGGCGAGTCGCCAGCGGGGCGGCAGCAGGAAGACCACCGGGCTCAGCAGCTCGAACGCCACGATGCCGAACTGGGCGACGATCAGCAGGTAGGGCACCTGGGCGATCAGGTCCGCCAGGTCGGTGCCGCGCCGGATGATCGCGCGGGCCAGGACCGAGCCGGTCAGCCAGTCCAGGCCGCCGAAGCGCAGCTTGGCGAAGGCGGCCAGGAAGTACGTGCAGATCACCGCGATCTGGGTGACGCGCAGCGCCCAGCCGCCAGCCTCGGTGCGGGTGGTGTCGCCGTGCCGGGCGCGGCCGGCGGTGGGCAGCACGGCCAGTGCGACGAGTAGCCCGAACCGGTCGTGGTCGACCTTCCCGTAGCTCATCGCGATGATCATCCACTCCAGGTACAGCGCGCAGACCGCCCAGCCGAGCAGTCGGGGCGCCCGTCCGGTCGCGGCGAGCAGGGCGAGCAGCAGCAACGCCCAGAAGATCACCGCCACCAGCGTCGGGGTAGGCGTCGGCAGTGGGAGCAGTCGGCCGATGAGGAGCGGCTGGTACAGGTCGCCGGGCACGCTGACCCGGGTGCGTACCCAGGGAGTGAAGATCACCAGGTCGGCGGCGACGAACAGGTAGATCAGGGTGCGGAACGCCGCCACCCGGCCCCGGGGCACGGCCTCGGTCAGCCAGCGGCTCATCGGGGAGCCTGCCAGCGGACGACGGTCTCGTCGGTGTGTCGGCCGGTCGGGCGGCCGGCGCGGATGCCGTGCCAGCGGATGACGATGCGGACCTCGATCAGCGCGGGGGCGTCCGGGTGGCGTTCGGCGTACGCGTTGGCGACCTCGGTGAGCAGCGTCGGGTCGGCGGCGTATCGGGCCTGCTGACCCTCGATCTCGGCGCGCCGGATACCGGTCGCGTCCTGGTCCAGGTCGATCACCGTCCCGGAGCCGTTCACCCCCTCGACGCGGGTGTCGGGTGCGGGCGCGTTCGGCGGGTTCGAGGTGGAGTACATCCGGAACGGGCCGAACGGGAAGTCGTCGTCGCTGCCCCAGAAGGTGCCGACGACGAGCAGGACGAGACCGACTGCGGTCGCGCCCAGCCGGGTCACGCGCCCGCGGGTGGTCAGATTCTCCATCGGGTCGTGACGATACGGGATGTACCGGCGGCGTCGGGTCCCTCCGACGGTCAGTCTGGCCTGCCCAGGAAGGTGATCATGCGCGGGTACGACGAAGGCCGGGCCCGTGTCGGGCCCGGCCTCGCGTGTCGTCGTGCGGACGACTCAGTGGTTGTGCTCGGCCAGCTGCTTGCGGACGTCGTCCATGTCCAGCGCCTCGACCTGCTCGATCAGGTTCTCCAGCGCGGACTCGGGAAGGGCGCCCGGCTGGGCGAAGACGATGACGCCGTCCCGGATCGCCATGATCGTCGGGATCGAGCGAATGTCGAACTTGGCGCCCAGCTCCTGCTGAGCCTCCGTGTCGACCTTGCCGAAGACGATGTTCTGGTGCTTCTCCGAGGAGCGCTCGTAGACCGGGGCGAACCGCTTGCACGGACCACACCAGTCGGCCCAGAAGTCGACCAAGACGATGCCGTCGTTGCCGGTCACCTCGTCGAAGTTCGCCGAGGTCAGCTCAACGGTTGCCATTGCACTCTCCGATCACCGCGGTTTGTCTACGTCCCGTAGAACCAGGGCTGACCGTATCGAATTCCCGGGCGGTGCGGCACGAAACGTGCTCGGGGCTGCTGGGGGGCTCGGGATCATCGATGTACGTCTGTTCGCACCTGACCTGCGGAACGCAAGTGCATGACGCACTTGCGTGACCTGCCGTAATGGGAGCGTTTCCAGGGAGATCCACCCGATTGAGCTCTACGAATCGGTAACTTGACGCTTGACAAGGAGGTATCCGGCCTGCGGAGATCGCTGATCACCCTTCGAATC
Source organism: Micromonospora sp. NPDC050276 (assembly GCF_044459545.1). NCBI lineage: Bacteria > Bacillati > Actinomycetota > Actinomycetes > Micromonosporales > Micromonosporaceae > Micromonospora > Micromonospora sp. NPDC050276. The sequence goes on from NZ_JBITJA010000001.1 coordinate 167,969, forward strand.
GTCACCGAGAGTAGTGTTACAAAAAGATAAATGTGACCGCGATCTCTGTTGAACCTACGCAGGCGTAGGGCAGAATTCCTCGCATCAGAGCGTGGGCGGCGGGTGCCGGGGAGGGCCCCGCCGCTCATTGCGTCTCCCCTCGGGTGAGTGGCCGGTGTGACATTTCCGCCGCCCTCGCGCCCCGCCGGTCGCCTTAACCACCGGTAAGGCATGCTGTGCCGAACTTCATCGCCGCCCGTCGAAGGGACCAGGATGCAGTTCGGTCGCTACTACGAGGAGTTCGAGGTCGGCGCGGTCTACCGGCACTGGCCGGGCAAGACCGTCACCGAGTACGACGACCACCTCTTCTGCCTGCTCACCATGAACCACCACCCGCTGCACATGGACGCGCACTACGCCGCGACGGCCAGCCAGTTCAAGCGCAACGTCGTGGTCGGCAACTACATCTACTCGCTGCTGCTCGGCATGTCGGTGCCCGACGTGAGCGGCAAGGCGATCGCCAACCTGGAGGTCGAGTCGCTGCGGCACGTCGCGCCGACCTTCCACGGCGACACCATCTACGGCGAGACCACGGTGCTGGACAAGCGTGAGTCCGGCTCGAAGCCCGACCGGGGTGTGGTGTCGGTGGAGACCCGCGGCTACAACCAGGACGGCACGATGGTCTGCGTCTTCCGGCGCAAGGTCATGGTCCCCAAGCGGGAGTACGCGGCCACTGCGGTCCCCGGCGGAGTGGATCCCGAACGGCCCAGCTTCCCCGAGCCGCGCTGATCGTCGCGGCGGGCGCACCGGCACCGGCCTCCGGGCTCCTTCCCCGCCTCGTGCTGGGGAAGGGGCCCTGTTCCCGTTTTTTGGGGCATATGCTGACGCCGGAGGTTCCGATGAGCCACTCCGTCGCCGGAGAGCCGCCCTCTGCCGGCCGCCGAGCCGCACCCTTGACCACCGCTGTCTATTCCGCCGCCGAATGGGATCTGCTCACCAGCCTGCCCGGTCGGGTTCTCGTGGCCGCCGCGGCTCCCGGCCCCGGCCGTACCGAACGAGGGGTCATGGCGGGCCTGGCCGGCTTGGACGCCGTGGCCGCCGGTCGAGCCTCCGACAGCGATCTGGTCCGCGCGGTTGTGGCCGCGATCTACGCCCGCCACGACGGCACCCCGCAACCCGCCGAGCGACTCACCGACCTGGTGGACCTGCTGGCCGCCTGTCGGGCGGCGAGCCGGGTCCTGTCGCGGCGGGCCGATCCCGCCGACTCGGCCGCGTACCGCCAATGGGTGCAGTCGGTCGCGGCCCGGGTCTGTCGCGCGGTGCCCGGCGTCGCCGCGCGCCGGGCGGACCCACCGGCCAGCCCAGCGGACCGGCGCTTCCTCGACCGGCTCGGCGCCGCCCTCGGGTTGGGCTGACCCGGCAGGTCGTCGCGCCGGGCGCCGACCCGGTCCGTACCCTCTGATGACCGTGACCGACGACCAGCTTGAGGTGGGCGTGGGCCCCTGGCCGGGGGACCCACCGGACGACCCCCGTTACGACCCCCAGCTGCTGGCGGAGGGGGACCGGCGCAACGTCGTCGACCGCTACCGCTACTGGCGGCACGAGGCGATCGTCGCCGACCTGGACCGGCACCGGCACGGCTTCCACGTCGCGATCGAAAATTGGCAACACGACTTCAACATCGGCACGGTGGTGCGCAACGCCAACGCGTTCAACGCCGCCGAGGTGCACATCGTTGGACGGCGACGGTGGAACCGGCGCGGGGCGATGGTGACCGACCGGTACCAGCACGTGCGGCACCACGAGACGATCGAGGAGTTCGTCGCCTGGGCGGCCGAGCGGCACCTGCCGGTGTTCGGCATCGACAACCTGCCCGGGTCGCGTCCGCTGGAGACGGGCACCCTGCCCCGGGAGTGCGTGCTGCTGTTCGGGCAGGAGGGGCCGGGGCTCTCCGCGCCGGCCCGCGCCGCCTGTGACCAGCTCTACTCCATCGCCCAGTACGGCTCGACGAGGTCGATCAACGCGGGTGTGGCCAGCGGCATCGCGATGCACGCCTGGATTCGCGCCCACGCCGGCGCGCCGCCGGACTGACCCACGTCCGGTGCCGAATCGGACGTTCCGGCTTGACGTGCCGGCGGTGCGGGGAGACGGTGGGGATGTGAGTGTCGCGGTGAGTTGTCCGAGATGCGGGGGCCCGGTACGGGCGCCGGATCTGATGAACACCGACTCGAGGTGTGTGCGTTGCGGCCCGGTGCCGCCGCTGCACGTGCCCGAGCACATCGGAGCGGAGATCGTGGCGAGCGTGGTGGAACGGATCACCGCGACCGCGAATGCGCCGGTGACGCCGTTGTGGTGCCCGTGGCCGCTGCCGCCCGGGTGGACACTCACCGGCGTGGCGTACGCCGGGGACGACCGGACGGGAGTGCGGGCGACGGCGGTGGCCTGCGCGGGTCCGGCGCCACTCGGCGGTGGCCCGGCCGATCTGGTCTTCGTGGCCGAGGAGCCCGGTGTCGGCCTGGGCACCCGGCTCGCCGGGCTGAGCGGCCCGGATCCGGGGCCGGAGTTGACCGATGCGCTGACCGACCCGGGGCCGGGTCATCCCGACCACGTCGGACAGGCGAAGATCAAGGTCGGCGGGCACCCTACTCCACTGTGGTTGGTGAATTCTCCAACGGATCGAAGCGCGTACGCGGGCGAGGCTCGGGGAATGTGGCTCCATGCGATAGCCTGGCCGGCGAGTGCGGGTCACCTGCTCGCGGAAGATGTCGTGCTACACGACCTGACCGAGTGGACTCCGCCCGAACTCGTGTACGGCGCACCGTCTCCGTATCTACCCGGGAGAGTTTGACAACTCTCCCGGATTGACGGAGAACGGACGCAGATATTCACTGTACGACACCACACTGATACTCTGGGTGCCGCTGCGGTAATGGGACCCGGCGCCGCGCGAGAGGATGGCCCGCCATGGTCAAGAAGGTCCTCACCTGGGCCGGAATCGCATTCTTGATCTTCTTCGTCGCCTACCGGCCAAACTCTGCGGCGGACGTGTTCAAGTCGCTCGGCGGCGGGATCATGGACATCGCCCAGGGGTTTGGCGACTTCTTCACCAGCCTCGTCGCCTAGCCGCCGATGGGCAGCCCCTCAGGTCCACCCTTCGACCCGGACGACCCCGACCGGGAACGCCGCGAGCGTGACACCGAGCCGATCCCGCGGATCGGGCCTGATGGCGGCCCGGGCTACGGGGCCGGGCCCGGCCTGTCCGACGGTCCGTCCCTTTCGGACGACGTCGGCTACGGCGACGGGCCCGGCTACGCCGGCCAGGGGCGTTCGGGTCGGGCGTGGATCCGTGATCCGGAGGCCGGCTACCAGCCGCCACAGATCTCCGAGGACGAGCTGGCCGGGTTGCGTGCCGACGCGACCGGCTCGACCCCCCGGCGGGTGCTGCCCCTGGAAGACGAGCCCAGCTCGTTGGTGGCCCGCTACCTCTTCCCCACCGAGCGCTACCGGGGCGAGTGGAAGCGGCACTGGATCCACCTCACCACGCCGCTGTTGATCGGCATCGCGGCGACCTTCGTGCTCGGCTACCTCTCCGGGTTTCTCGCCGGGCAGAACGTCGGCGCGCTGACCACCATCGCCGTGCTGCTCTGGTTCGCCGTGATGGGCTGGGTGGCGTGGAAGGTCGCGGACTGGTGGTATGACCGGTTCATCCTGACCAACAAGCGGGTCATGGTGGTCAACGGGATCATCACCCGCCGGGTCGCCATGATGCCACTGGTCCGGGTGACCGACATGAAGTACGAGCAGACCCCGACCGGCCGAGCGCTCAACTACGGCACCTTCGTGTTGGAGTCCGCCGGCCAGGAGCAGGCGCTCCGCGAAATCAAGAATCTGCCCAACCCGAACGAGCTCTACCTGCGTGTGGTCGAAGAGATGTACGAGCCGCAGGCGGTCGAGGCCCGGCTCGGCAAGGAGGCCGACGAGGCCAAGGCCGACGACGGGGCGTGAAGGTTTTCGACCGAACATCGGAGCAAGTGCGCACCTTTCGTCATGGACCGGATCGCCTCTGACGTGGCACTCTGCCAGGACGGCAGGGGCGTGGAGGTGGGCGGTGGCGAGCAAGGACTCGTTGGAGGAGCAGTTCCGCGAGTTCGTCGCGGCCCGCTCCGCCGCGCTCCTACGCACCGCCTACCTGCTCACCGGAGACTGGGCCACGGCCGAGGACCTGCTCCAGACGGCGCTGACCAAGACCTACCTCGCGTGGAAGCGACTCGGTGGGATCGAGGCGGTCGAGCCGTACGCCCGGCGTGTGATGGTCAACACATCGACCAGTTGGTGGCGGCGACGCTGGCACGGTGAACGCCCGACCGAGGTGCTGCCCGAGCGGGCCGGTGTCGACGAGATCGAGCAGCAACTCGACCGTGATCTGCTCTGGCGGCACCTCCGGGAGCTGCCGAACCGGCAGCGGGCCGTGCTGGTGCTGCGCTACTACGAGGACATGTCGGAGGCGCAGACCGCCGCGCTGCTGGACATCTCGCCGGGCACGGTGAAGAGCCAGGCGTCCCGGGCGCTGGCCACGCTGCGTCGGCGGATGGGCGCGGACGCACCGGACCTCGCCGCCGGCGCTGCTGGCCGGTCGGCCACTGCCGGTGGGTCGGCTGCCGCCGGCGGTGCCAGCGGGACGACGGGTTCCGGAGTCCGGACCGGGCGGCCCCCGGCCACCGGTGCCCCCACGGCTTCCAGGCCAGGGCAGGCGACCGGCCGCGCCGTGCCTCGCCCGGCCACGCCTCGCCCCGCGGTGCCGCGTCCGGTCGGCCCGCAGGTCGTACTGCCCACCGCCCCGGCGGCCGTGCCCGTCGGCACGGGCTCCGGGGAGCAGCAGTGAATGGGCTTCCCGGCCGGCCCGACAACCTGACGGACGGCCCGCGGCGTTCATACCAGGTGCGGCCTGACGAGCTGGAAGGTGCGGTGCGGGAGACGCTCTCGCGCCAGGTCGCCCTTGCCCGGCCGCTGAGCGCCGATCCGGCCGGCCAGGCCATTCGCCGCGCGAACCGGATCCGCCGTCGGCGTACCGGGGCCGGCCTCGCCCTCGCGGCGGTCATCAGCGTGCTGCTCAGTGCCGGCATGGCCCAACTCGGTGCCGAGACCGCTCGGGACGGGTCACCCATCGTGGTGATCGGTGATCCGGACCCGTCGAACCGGCCGCTCCCGACGGCCAGCAATCCTGGCTCCGACCCCGCGCCCGACCCGTCGACCTCCCTGCTCGGGAGCGAGACGTTGGTCAGCGCCGACGGGCGGCGGCTGGTGTTGCCCGAGGTCGGCCCGGCCGAACGTGCCCAGCCCCTGGCCAACGGTCGCGGTTGGCTGGTGGTCGGCGCGCCGAGTGCCGCCGGGCGCTCCCTGTGGGTGGTGCAGGACGACGGTCTGGTGCAGGTTCTGCTCGCGGGGGCGGGCAGCATCGTCCTGGCCGCGGACAGCCAACAGGTCGCCTGGCGCGACGGTGGTGACCTGCTGGTGGCGGGCGTGGTCGGCACCCAGCTCATCGGGGCGGTGCGCACGCCGGCGCCCGCCCCGGCGGAACCCGTCCGGTTCGTCGGGGACAGCGTGCTGGTGCGACCCGACCCGGCCGACGCCGGCCACACCCTCTGGCGGCCCGGTGCCGGGCCACTGCCCGAGGCCGTCGACCAGAAGAGCCTCAACATCTACGGGCGGCTGCCCGACGGGCGGCTCGTCGGGCAGGTCGCCGCGACCGACCCCGGTCGGACGTGTCTGGCCGTGCTGACCCCGACCCGCTACCTGGACCCGGTACGCACCGGCTGCGGTCTCGACGTCAGCCGGGACGGAATCGGCGGGATCTCACCCGACGGGCGGTGGCTGCTGGTGAACGGGTGGATCGGCAAGGCCAGCCGTTCGCTGCTGGTCGACCTGCAACGGCTCGGGGCGACTGCGACAGCCGTTGCGGCCGGGCCGCCGATGACCGGGGTGATCGTCTGGAGCAACGATTCCCACGCCTCCTACCTCGACGGCACCGGGGAGCTGGTCCGGGTCGACGTCGGCAAGGTACGGGCCGGAAAGCCGGCCAGCCCGGCTCCGGTGCCCGGCGTGCCAGCCGGGGACCGACCGGTGCTGGTTAAAAGCTTCTGACCCGAATGACGGGGCGACCTATGTGAGCCGGGCTCGCCCCTTCCTCGGTAGCGTCGGGCGGTGACCTCGCGTACCGGCTCCACCCCCCGGATCGACCTGCACACCCACTCGACGGCCAGCGACGGCACGTTGACCCCGGCCGAGCTGGTCAGCGCGGCCTTCGACGCCGGGCTGGACGTGCTGGCGATCACCGACCACGACACCACCGCGGGCTGGGCGCCGGCCGTGGGCGCGCTGCCGCCAGGGCTCCGTCTGATCCGGGGAGCGGAGTTGTCCTGCCGCTGGTCCGGCGGGCAGCCGGCAGTGCCGCTGCACCTGCTGGCGTACCTGTTCGACCCGGACCACCCGGAACTGGTGGCCGAGCTGGCCCGGGTGCGGGCCGCCCGGGAAGAGCGCGGCGAACGGATGGTCGCCCTGCTGCGGGCCGACGGCATCGACGTGAACTGGCCGGACATCCTGGCCGGCGCGGGCGGCGGCACCGTGGGACGACCGCACATCGCGCAGGCGCTCATCCGCGCCGGCCTGGTCACCAACACCCGGGAGGCGTTCGGTCCGGACTGGCTGGGCGAGCGATACCGGCTGCCCAAGGAGGACATCGACGTGTTCCAGGCGGTCCGGCTGGTCCGGGCGGCCGGAGGCGTGCCGGTCTTCGCCCACCCCCGGGCCACCCGGCGCGGCCGGGTGGTGCCCGACGAGCTGATCGTCGAGCTGGCCGCCGCGGGGCTGGCCGGGTTGGAGGCCGACCACGAGGACCACAGCCCGGTCGAGCGGGAGCACGTCCGGGCGCTCGCCGCCGAGTTGGGCCTGTTCGTCACCGGCTCCTCGGATTTTCACGGCACCCACAAGACCGTTCAGCTCGGCGAGTTCAGCACCAGCGTCGAGGCGTACGAGCGGATCGTCGCCGCCGGGGTGACCGAGGTCGCTTCGGGCTGATCCGGGTATTTCGCCCACCGTGGCGCGGCTAGGTTGATCACGTGGATCTGAAGCTGTTCGGCGAGGTTTTCGTGACCCTGCTGGTGATCACTGACCCGCCGGGCATGATGCCGATCTTCTTGGCGCTGACCGGCCCGCTGCCCGCCCGAGACCGTAACCGGGCGGCCTGGCAGGCCGTCGCGTTGGCGCTCGGCGTCATCGTGATCTTCGCGGTGGCCGGGCAGACCCTGCTCGACTATCTGCACGTGGACCTGCCGGCGTTGCAGGCGGCCGGTGGGCTGCTGCTCGTACTCGTCGCGCTGGAGTTGCTGACCGGCAAGGCCGACGACCCCAGCCAGCAGGTCACCTCCAACATCGCGCTGGTGCCGCTGGGGACGCCGTTGCTGGCCGGCCCGGGTGCCATCGTGGCCACCATGCTCTTCGTCCAGCAGGCCGACGGGCTGGGTGAATTCACCGCGATCGCCGTGGCGATCGTCGCCGTGATGGTCGCCGTCTGGATCGTCCTGCGCTTCTCCGGCGGCATCGTGAAGATCCTCCGGCCGGGCGGGATCGAGGTGCTGACCCGGATCGCCGGCCTGCTGCTGGCCGCGATCGCGGTGCAGCTCATCGCCGACGCGGTGGCCGCCTTCGTCACGCAGTACGTGAACATGGCCTGACGGCACCCACGCGATGTCGGGGGCGGATGGCAGGATCGCAGGCGTGCGACGATCCTCATCAGCAGGGCGGCCGGCCGCCGGCGGCCGGGCCCCACGGCAGCGCACCAGCGAAGCCGAACAGCTCGGCTTCGAGGGCATGCCAGAGCGGCTGTTCGTCTGCACCCCGAGCAAGCTCGGCGCGTACGCGGACTGCCCGCGCCGCTACCGCTACTCCTACGTCGACCGGCCCGCCCCGCCCAAGGGCCCGCCGTGGGCGCACAACTCGCTCGGCGCCAGCGTGCACACCGCCCTGAAAAACTGGTATGCGCTGCCCGCTGACCGGCGACGCCCCGAGGTCCTGGCCACGCTGCTCAAGGGCACCTGGGTCCGCGAGGGCTACCGCGACGACGAGCAGGAGCGGGCCGCCTACCGGCGGGCGTTGGGGTGGCTGGAGGCGTACGTCGAGACGCTGGAGCCGGATTCCGACCCGCTCGGCGTGGAGCGGGTCGTGGCGGTCAAGACCGCCGTGTTGGCGTTCAACGGCCGCGCCGACCGGATCGACTCGCGGCCCGGGCCGGAGGGTCCGGAGCTGGTCATCGTCGACTACAAGACCGGTCGCACCGGTCTGGACACGGACGACGCCCGAGGCTCGCAGGCGCTGGCGCTCTACGCGTACGCGGCGGAGCGGGTGTTCCGTCGGCCGTGCCGCCGGGTGGAGCTGCACCACCTGCCGACCGGCACGATCGCCGGCCACGACCACACCGTCGAGTCGCTGGCCCGGCAGCTGACCCGCGCGGAGGAGACGGCCCGCGACATCATGGCGGCCGAACGGGCAGCCGCGGACGGCGCCGACGCGGACGAGTCGTTCCCGGTGGCGCCCAGCCCGCGCTGCGGCTGGTGCGACTTCCGGCGGCACTGCCCGGCGGGCGCGCAGGTGCCGGGCAAGGAGCCGTGGGCGGCGATGGACCGGCCGGCTGAGGGTTGATCCCCGAGCCGCCGAAGAGGGCAGGTCAGCCGGCCAGCGGGGCACTGGTGCGGCGCGCGGCCCGCTCCTTGGCCGCCTGTATCAACGGCCCCTCTAGGTAGCGGCGGGGAACGGCGGCGAGCGCGAGCCGCAGCGCGCGCACGCTCAGGTCCGCCGACAGCGCGGTGGTCGGTAGACCGAGACCTCCGTACATCCGCAGCGCCCACGCCGGCAGCAGCGCGAACGCGGTACCGGCGATCCCCAGGTACGCCCAGCGGGGCGGGCCGAGAGTGAGCCCCAACCGGACCGGCAGGCTGAGCTTCCACGGCAGCGGCGGGGCAGTGAGGAACAACGCCGTCTCGGCGGCCTCCCGAGTCATCCGCAACTGTGGCCGTACTCCCTGGTAGTAGTCCCTGACCTCGGCGGCGGTGCCCGGGACGGTGGTGGGGTCCAGGCCGACCAGCGCGGCGGCGCGGCGCTGCTCGGTGTAGTAGCCGTCCACCTCGTCGTCGCTCAGCGGCAGCCCCGCCCGCCGGGCGGTGCTGAGGAACGACTCGACCTCGGTCACGTGCACCCAGCGCAGCAGGTCCGGGTCGTCGATCCGGAACTCTTCGCCGGTCAGCGTGTCGGTGGCCCGGAGTCGGTCGTGCAGGCGGCGCAGCCGGGCCCCGGCGGCCTCCGCCTCGGCGGTGGTCCCGTAGACGGTGGTCGCCACGTAGGTGGCGGTGCGGACCAGCCGGCCCCAGGCGTCGGTGCGGTAGTTGCTGTTCTGCGCGACCCCGGCCATGGCCCGCGGGTGCAACGCCTGGAGGTAGAGCGAGCGCAGGCCGGCGACGATCAGGATCGGCTCCTCGTGCACCTTCCACGTGACCGAACCCGGACCGAAAAGGCCGAGGTCATCGGAGTCCACCGCCCAAGAGTGCCACGGTCGGGCCGACCGCGCCGTGCCGCGTGTGCCGCTGGGCCCGCGCGTGTGCCGCAGGTCAGACGTCGGCAGAGCGGCGCGCCCGGCAGCCCGGGCAGAGACCCCAGAAGGTCACCTCGGCCTCGTCGACCTCGAACCCGTGCGCGACATTCGGCTCCAGGCACGGGGCGCTGCCCACCGCGCAGTCGATGTCGGCGATCTCGCCGCAGCCCCGGCAGACCACGTGGTGGTGGTTGTCGCCCACGCGTGCCTCGTAGCGGGCGGGACTGCCGGCCGGCTCGATCCGGCGGGACAACCCGGCCCGGGACAGCGCGCCGAGCACGTCGTAGACCGCCTGGGTGGAGACCGAGTCGAGGCGTTCGCGGACCCGCCGGGTGATCTCGTCGACCTCCAGGTGGCCACCCTCGGCCAGCACGTCGAGCACCGCGAGGCGTGGCCGCGTGACACGCAGCCCCCTCGACCGCAGCAACTCCTCGGCACCGGACATTCGCCAATGACAGCACGCGCGATCGGCATCGACAACCGTCGCCCGCCCCGGGTGGCCACCGACACAACCGGACAAGATCGGGAGTACGGTCCGCAGGGGTGAACCCGATCGACGCGCCGCGCGTGTGTCCGGTCGAGAGCCTGGGGACGATCGGCGAACCATCGGCTGACCACCCCTGATCATGATCCACCTGGAGGGGTTCGATGTTCGAGGAGATCCTGGGTCTGCCGGTGCACGTCCTGGTGGTCCACGCGGTTGTCGTGTTCGTACCGCTGCTGGCGGTGCTGGCCATCGCCTACGTGGGGCTACCACGGTGGCGGCACCGGCTGGACTGGGCCTTGGGCCTCCTCGCCGTGGCCGCGCCGGTCGTCGCCTACGTCGCGGTCGAGTCGGGTGAGGCGCTCACCGACGCACTGGTCGCCCGGGGCTTCCAGGGGCCGATCCTCGACCAGATCTTCGAGCACTCCCGCTACGGTGACATCCTGTTCCGCATCGTCGTGCCGCTCGGGATCGTGGCCATCCTGCTGCTCGTGGCGACGAGTGGGCACCCCCGGGTGCCGCAACTGCCGGCACTTGTCACCCCGGTGCTGTCGGTAGCGGTCGTGGCGCTTGCCATCGCCGCCCTGGTCTACGTCTACCTGACCGGCCACTCCGGTGCCGAGACCGTCTGGGGCACCACCCTCTGACCGGCCGCCTGGGCCAGACAACAGCCGCTGACCTGCTGCCCGGCGAGCGTGCGGCTGAGCTACGGCTCCCGGCAGAGGTCAGAACATGATTCGCGAACAGAGCAGGCAGAGCAGAACCAGCAGCACCACGCCGGCCGCCGCGCCGAAGCCGTAGGTGACCCGCTGCGAGCGCTGCTCGGCCGCGTCCAGGTCGGCCATGTCCTGCGGCGGCAGCTGTCGCGGCGGCGCCGGCTGCAGATGTACGGGCGGACGCCAACCTGTCGGCGGCGGCACGCTCGGGGGTGGTCCGGTGTATCCGCTGGGGGTCTGCCCGGTCGGGGTCGGGCTGGCGTATCCGCTGGGGGTCTGCCCGGTCGGGGTCGGGCTGGCGTATCCGCTGGGGGTGTGCCCGGTCGGTGACTGGGCGGTGGGTCCGGTTGGGGCTGGGTTGGCGGGCCCGGTCGGCGGCGTCTGCGTGGGCGGGGCGGGCGGGTGGTCCGCCGCCGCGTCCTCACCGGTGGCGGGCCGTCGCCAGTAGTCGTCGTCCGGGGTGCTGCCACCGCTGGGGGTCGTCACGCCGTCCGACGCTACCAACGACACCGGGCGGCCCGGTCGTTTCTGGCCGGCGTGCCCACCGTCGACGGCCCGGGTCTGCGCGGTCGGCTGCGCTAGTCTTGCCGGTCGTGAGCACCGAGAACCCCGGCCCGCAGGGCGCGCGTGGTGACGACGACCGTCCCGTCGACCTGAGCGAAGACTTCGTGGTGCTGCCCGAGCAGACCTCTGACGACACCGACCGTGGTTGGGGCGAGCGGACGGGCGGCAACGACGACTGGCTGCTCGCCGAACGCCCCCCGCACTGGGACTGACCCCGGGTCTGCGTTGGCGGGGCTCGGTCTGAAGCCGTCCGGGTTGGTGCCTGCGGTGGCGGGGTCGGAGTCGGAGGGCTGGCCCTCGTCGTCGACCTGCCGGCTCGGCCCGACCGGCCCCGACGGTGCGTCGGCGGGCACGGCGGTGGGCGGGCATCCGGCGGGGGTATGCAGGACCGCCGCGGCCAGGCCGAGCAGTGCGGCGATCAGACCGGCTCGGAGCAGGCTACGCCCGCGGGGCAGGGTGAGCCTGCGTAGCGGACGCAACGCCCGCGCGGAATCTGGATCGCCCATCGCCTCTGCCGCCTCCCCATGGGTGCCGCAGCGGCACCCATGGACGGCAGGCTAGGCAGTTTCGGGCCGCTTCTGCCGACCCACTGTCGACGCCTGTGGACAACCGACCGACCTGTGGATAACGCCCATCCGTCGGCTCGGTTTGCTATGGCGAATCGCCTTGATCGACTCGGGGTCAAGGAAACCGGGGTGTCCTGGTAGCAGGGATAGACCGACTTCCTGAAACCCGAGTGGATCAAGGCCTGGCCGGGTGGGCCGGAGTGGATCAAGGCCTGGCCGGGTGGGCCGGAGTGGGTGAAGGCCCGACCACATCGGTCGGGCCTTCGACGATCAGGACGCGGAGCTGGTCGCCGCCGCCTTGCCGCCGCTCGATCCGTTCGAGGACGACCCAGAAGACGACCCCGAGGACGACCCCGACGAGGACGAGGCCCCGGAGGACCCGGACGACGAGGAGGAACCGGACGACGAGGACGACGAGCTGTCACCCGAGGACGACTCGGACTTCGCCGGCTTGCTGGTCGTGCCGCCGGCCGTCGTCTCGGAGCCGGACGCCCGGGAGTCGGTGCGGTAGAAGCCCGAACCCTTGAAGACGATGCCGACCGAGTTGAAGACCTTTCGCAGCCGCCCCGGACACGCCGGGCACTCGGTCAACGGCTCGTCAGAGAAGGACTGCACCGCCTCGAGTTGGTGACCGCACGCGGTGCAGGCGTACTGGTACGTGGGCACGTTCTCCTCCGGATCTGGGCTCGGCCAATTGGCACTCGACGTATTCGAGTGCCAATGGTGCGTCATTCGGCCCGGGTTCGTCCAGCGGACGTGTGGGGCGCGACACCGTGCGCCGTACCCGGGCCGCCGTCAAGCGTACGCATCCCGTCGGCGGGAGTGACGACCGCGCGCACCCGGCGGTCGTGTGGCTCCACCGGCAGCGCCTCGACCAGCTCGCCGTCGTGCAGGGGCACCACCGTCAGGGTCGCCTCGGGTACGCGGGCGAGTGCGCGGTCGTACGAGCCGCCGCCGCGTCCGAGCCGCCGACCGAGGCGGTCTACCGCGAGAGCCGGTACGACCACCAGCTCCGCCTGCGCCACGGCGGCCACCCCGAGACGGGCGCCGGCTGGTTCTCGGATACCCCGACCCGCGGCGATCAAGGCAGCCGGCCCGGTATAAGCCGCCCAGTCCAGATCGAGGTCTCCGAGGAGCACCGGAAGAAGTAGCTCGGCGTCGTCCGGCAGCGCCGCTCGTAGGACCTCGGGCAGGTCATGGCCGCCCGGTTCCGAGCCGACCGGCACGTACGCCGTCATCCGGCGCGGGCGAAGCCGGCGTACCAGGGCGACCAGCTCGGCCTGCACCAGCCCGGCGGCGGCTGCCCGGGTCGCGGCGGGCAGCGACCGGCGGCGAGCGAGCAGCTCGGCGCGGGTGTCCCGCTTCGCCACTCGGGTCACTTCCGCTTCATCAGAAAATTCCGGCACGCAACACTCCTGACGCAACGCCTCTCCCACGGTTGCTCTGTGTCAGCATCGCAAGCAACGGAGGCGGAACTTCCGGGGGGACCGAGTGACGCTACGCGGGCGGTTGACGGCAGCCTTCCTCGTGGTGGTGCTCGGCCCGGTCCTGCTCGGCGCGCTCTTCGTCGCCTCCACCGTCGGGGCGGTCGACCGCAGTCGCTCCACCGAGCGCCTGGCGGTGGCGGCGTCCACCGTGCGTACCTCGGTCGACGCGCTCTGCCAGCAGCTACGCGCCGCCGCCGACGCGGTGGCCCTCACCGCCGACCCGGCCGTTGGCGCCGCTCAACTGGTCGGTCGGGGCCTCGCCGCCGCAGTGCTGATCACGGACGTCGCCGGGCAGGTCACCTACGTCTCACCCGGCGCGCCGTCGACCCCCTGGCAGGACTGCGCCGGCTCGACCGGCAACCCGACCGAGACCCCGACCGGCCCGGTCCGTGCGCTGGCCGCCCAGGTCGACCTGCGCGACCGCAGCGGTAGCCGGCTGGGCACGGTGACCGCCGCGCACGTGGTCGACCCGGCCTTCGTGGCCCGGCTGGCGGCGGTGACCGGGGTGGCGGTCACCCTGCTCGACAGCGGGGCGAGCGCCGCGCGGGTCACCCACACGACCGAGTCCCGTGAGGTACGAGACGCGGTGCTGGCCGCCGCCGTCGCCGTCCGGGGCGAGCAGGTCACCGAGACCAGCGAGGGCAGGTACGTGCGCCGGCTCGGGCCGTCCGACGCGCAGCCGCTGCCACTGATCCTCTCCGTGCCCAGTGAACGGCCACCCGGACTGCACGCCACGCTGGTCGGGGTGGTCGTGCTGGCCGCTCTGCTCGCCGTGTTGACCGCCTGGCGGCTGGCCCGGGTGACCACCCGGCCGTTGGCGGAGTTGGCCGGTGCGGTCGACCGGGTCGCCCAGGGCGACCTGACCGCCCGGGTGCCGGTACGCAGCCGGGACGAGTTGGGCCGGCTGGCCGCCGCGTTCAACCGGATGACCCGGGAGACCGGGTCCTACGTCGCGGCGCTGACCAGCAACCGGGACCAGTTGCGCGGGCACCTCGCGGTGCTCGGCGACACCCTGGCCAGCACACACGACCTGCAACGCATCCTGCGGGTGATTCTGCGCAGTGCCATCGGGGCCACCGGCGCACGCGCCGGCGCCGTGCTGCTGGTGGAGACCGGTGGGGTGCTCGTCGCACAGTGCACCGAGGGGTTGGACGGGCGCTGGCCGGACGACGAGGCGGGCGGGCCACCGTCGCTGCGGGTGCCGGTCGGCGTCGGCGTGGTCGGCGCCGTCGCCGCCACCGGGGAACCGCAGCGGGGGAGAGCGGAGCCGACCGAGGCCTCGACGGGTGAGCCACGCTGCCGCACGTACGTCGCGGTCCCGTTCGCCGCACCGGGCGGCGGTGCCACGGCCACCGTCGGCGCAACGTCCGGGTCGGCCGACGAGGCCGGCGCGTCGGCGGCGCTCGGCGTGCTGGCCCTCTACGACCGGCTGGGCGCCGACGAGTTCGACGACGACGACCTGGCCACCCTGCGCACCTTCGCCGGCCACGCGGCGGTGGCCGTGGACAACGTGCGCGTGCACGAGGAGGCGCAGCGGCTCTCCCTCACCGACCCGCTCACCGGGCTGTGGAACTACCGCTACCTGCGCGAGTCGATCCGACGGGAGGTGGAACGGGCCAGCCGTTTCGGGCGGATGCTCAGCGTCCTCGCCTTGGACCTGGACCGGTTCAAGGACGTCAACGACACGTACGGGCACGCTGCGGGGGACACCGTGCTGGCCGAGTTCGCCCGGCGGGTGCGGGGCGAGATCCGGGAGGTCGACCTGGCCTTCCGCCAGGGTGGTGAGGAGTTCGTGCTGCTCCTGCCGGAGACCGACGCGCGAGGCGCGGCGATCGTGGCCGAGCGGCTCGGCGCGGCGGTACGCGACACGCCGATCGCCGTTGAGACGTACGCGGGGCCGGTCCTGGTGACCGTGTCGGTGGGTATCGCCGTCTTCCCGGACCACGGCAGCACCGGCCGGGAGGTGCTGGAGGCCGCCGACGACGCGCTCTACGCGGCCAAGGCAGCCGGCCGCGACACGTACCGGGTCGCCGAGGTGCGCTCGGATCTGCCGACCCGGGAGATCCCGGTGCTCGCGTGCGCGGTGAGCCCACCCGACGGGCTGCCGCGCGCCGGTCAGCCCGTGCAGACCATCCGGGAGCCGGGCGGGCCCGCCCGGCCCGACCCGGCTGTGGGCGTACCGGAATCGTCGCTGGCAGGCCCGGCGCACGCCCGACCGGACCCGGCCGACGACACGGCGGACAGCGCGACGGGCGGGACGCGGGCCGGCCCGGACGCGGCGCGGCCGGGGCCGGGTGGCGGCGCGTCTTCTGGGCCACACCCGCCGCGGCAGAGCCGTGGCCGATAGTCTCGCGGCATGTCGGAGCACTCAGCGAACCCCTCATCGACGGTCGCCGCAACTGGCCGTCCCCTGGCGGTCAAGGCCGTCATCCCGGCCGCCGGACTGGCCACCCGGTTCCTGCCGGCCACCAAGGCGGTGCCCAAGGAACTGCTGCCGGTGGTGGATCGGCCGGTGTTGCAGTACATCGTCGAGGAGGCCACCCAGGCCGGCATCGGTGACGTGTTGCTGATCACCGGCCGGGGTAAGACGTCGATGGTGGACCACTTCGACCGCCGCCCGGACCTGGAGACCAGGCTGGAGGAGAAGGGTGACACCGAGCGGCTGGCCGCCGTGCGTCGGCCCAGCGAGCTGGCCGAGATCTACACCGTGCGGCAGCCCGAGCAGCTCGGGCTCGGCCACGCCGTCGGGTACGCCGAGTCGCACGTCGGTGACCAGCCCTTCGCGGTGCTGCTCGGCGACGAGTTCGTCAAGCCGTCGGAGCCGCTGCTGCCGGCGATGCTGGAGTTGCAGGCCCGCACCGGCGGCGTGGTGCTCGCGTTCTTCGAGGTCGACCCGGCCGAGACCAAGCGGTACGGGATCGCCTCCGTCGAGCCGGCCGAGTCGGAGCTGACCGACATCGGAGAGGTCGTCAAGGTGACCGGGATGGTGGAGAAGCCGCAGCCCGAGGACGCCCCGAGCAACCTCGCGGTGCTCGGCCGTTACGTGTTGCCGGGCAAGATCTTCGACGCGATCCGGCGGACCAAGCCGGGCAGCGGCGGCGAGATCCAGCTGACCGACGCGATGGAGTTGCTGCGCACCGAGGGCACCCCGGTGCACGCGATCGTCTACCGGGGGACCCGCTACGACACCGGCATGCCGCTGGGGTACCTCCAGACGGTGGTGCAGATCGCCGCCGAGCGCGACGATCTGGGCTCCGAGTTCCGGTCCTGGCTGGCCGACTTCGTCAAGGCCGACGCGGCAGGCGGATCTGGTACATGACCGCGACGGCCGACGCCGAGGCGGCCGCGAACGAGTTGACGCCGCTCGCCGACTACCTGGGCAGCGTGCTGCGCAGGTTGCGCGCGCTGCCACCGCTCGACCTCGACCTCACCCAGGCGCACGGCAACGTCCTCGCCGAGGACGTCGTCGCGCCGCACGCCTTCCCGGCCTTCGACCAGGCGGCCGTGGACGGTTACGCCGCACGCTGGGAGGACATCTCCGGAGGGGGTCGGGGGCCGAGCTACGTCCCGGCCCCTTCCGGCACGCCCGGCGGACGAACCATCCGGCTCAACGTGGTCGGCGATCTCGGCGCCGCCAGCTGGCGGCCGGTCCGGCTCACCCCCGGCTCGTGCTTCTCCGTGGCCGCCGGGGCGCCGCTGCCGGTCGCCGCGGACGTCGTGGTTCCGGTGGAGTGGACCGACCAGGGCATGGCCGCGGTGGAAATCTTCCGCACCCCCAAACGGGGGTACGGGGTACGTCGTGCCGGTGAGGAACTGCCCGCCGGCACCCTGCTCGCTCGGGCCGGTACGTACGTGTCCCCGGCCCTGGTCGCCGTGTTCGCGGCGACCGGCATCGGGCACGTGGTGGTCCGGCCCAGCCCACGGGTGGTCATCGTGGCCACCGGTGACGAACTCGTCGACGTGGGCCGGGGCAGCCAGCCCGGCCAGGTGGTGGACGCGAACTCGCACGCGCTGACCGCCGCGGCGGCCGAGGTGGGCGCACTGGCGTACCGGGTGGGCATCTGCGACGACGACCCCGAGGGGCTGCGTGGGCTGCTGGAGGACCAGACGCTGCGCGCCGACCTGATCATCACCACCGGGGGCACCGGCACCGGCCCCGGTGACATGGTGCGCCGGATCCTCTCCCGCCGTGAGGGCGGTCGCGCGGGGCCGGTCACCTTCACCGATGTGGCGCTCTATCCCGGCACCGCGCTCGGGTTCGGCACGGTCGGCGCCGAGGAGGTGCCGGTGGTCTGCCTGCCCGGCGACCCGGGCGCCGCGCTGATCGGCTTCGAGGTGCTGGCCCGCCCCGCCATCCAACTGCTCGCCGGCGCCGAGCCGGTGTTCCGACCCAGCGTGCGGGCGCACCTGCTGGAGACCGTGTCGTCCCCGGCGGGGCTGCGGGAGTTCCGGCCGGCGCACGTCGCCGAGCGGCGTGGTGGCGGGTACACCGTCCAGCCGCTCAGCGGCGGGCCGTTCACCCTCTCCGGGCTGGCCGAGGCCAACGGGCTGCTGGTGCTCGGCGAGCGGGTCACCACCGCCGCCGCCGGCTCCACCGTGGACGTCCTGCTGCTCGACCGCCGCCGGTGACGGGTCCCGGTCAATCTCTCGGCGGCGGGGTCGCCGGGCAAGCGGCCGGCGGTCCGTAGCGGTGGGTGCGACCGGCGCCGTCGGGCCACTTGCGCGCGACACGGTCCCGCGCGGGAGACTGTCCAGGTGAGTCTCTTCGGACCCGCGCGATCACCGGGCTGGCCGGTGGAGCTGGCCGACGGCCCGGTGCTGCTGCGGCCCTATCGGCGCTCCGACGCGGCGGCGTGGTCGGAGATCCGGCGGGCGAACCGTGCCTGGCTGGCCCCCTGGGAGTCGTCGCTGCCCGGCGGATGGGACGAGATGAACTCGCCGTCCGCGTTCCGGTGGGTGCACCGGGACCAACGGCGCTCGGCCCGAGAGGGCGAGGGCATGCCGTTCGCGGTCTGCCTGCGTGAGGCCGACCGGGATCGGCTGGTCGGGCACATCAACGTGGGCAGCATCGTGCGGAGGGCGCTCTGCTCCGGCTACGTCGGCTACTGGGTGGACGCTCGGGTCGCCGGCCGAGGGGTGATCCCCACGGCCCTCGCGCTCGCGGTGGACCACGCGTTCGGCCCGGGAGGGCTGCACCGGGTGGAGGTCAACATCCGCCCGGAGAACCGGCCGTCCCGGCGGGTGGTGGAGAAGTTGGGCTTCCGCGAGGAGTCGTACCACGTGCGCTACATGCACATCGACGGCGCTTGGCGGGACCACATCGGGTACGCGATGACGAGTGAGGAGATCGCTGCCGAGGGAGGTCTACTGGCCCGCTGGCACCGGGTACGCGCCAACGCGCGGTAGCGGGGTGTCTCCCGACATCCTCCCCGCCGTCCCACGGACGGGATCGGCGCGGCGCGGTGGCATCCCGGTCGGTGCGCCGTAACCTCAAGTAACTGCAAGCTGCGGCAAGCGCTCCCCGGCCGGACGATCCACGCACTCAAGCGCGATCGGTGGAAGATCCTGCGGTCGGAGGACGGTTGCTTCGAATTCGGTGACGGGAGGGGTGAGGGTGCCGACCTCGGTGCTCCTCGCCGTCCTCGCCGCCGCCGGCCTGCTCGCCCTGGCCCCGGCGCTGGTTCGCCGGTACGACGCCACCGAGCGGCTGGTGGCGGAGCGGGCGCAGTCGACGGCGCGGGTGCTCCAACGCCGTCGGCGGCGCCGCACTGTGCCGGGACGGCGACCCATTCACCCTCCGCGCTCACTAGTCGTCACCCTCAGTGAGGATTCGACTACTGGAACGTTGGGCGCGCCGGTCTCCGCGCCCCCGGCCGCCCGTCGCTCCGGTCGGCTGCGTGCCGTACCCGCCGCACCGAAGCGGTCCCGCCGCCGTCCGCCGCCGCGCCGACAGCACACCCCCGCCGTGTACCGGCGCCGCCGGGTGCTCGCCGCCCTGCTGCTCCTCAATGTCGTCGAGCTGATCGGCGTGCTGTTCGTCAGCCCCGGCTTCTGGGTCGGCTTCGGGGTGACCTTCCTGCTCCTGGCCATGTACGTCGTCCACCTGCGGGCTCGGGCCCTCGCGGGGCGTCGCCGCCGCCGCGCCCGGGCCCGGGAGGCCGCCTGGCTGGCCGCCCGGCAGGCCGAGGTGCGCCGGGAGCAGGCCCGTCGGGCCGCGGCCCGACGAGAGGCGCAGCGCCGTCTGGCCGCCCAGCGTGAAGGGGTACGCCGAGCCGCCATGGGCCTGGATCGACCGGGTGACCTGCCGGCGGCGGTCAACGGCGGATCGGTCTCGTACCGACGGTCCGGCGGCCTCCGTGGGCGCCCCTACGAGGCCGGCCGAGGCGCCTGACCGTGCCCCGGGTCTCGGTCGTGCCCCGGGTCTCGGTCGTGGCCCCGGGTCCCGGTCGTGGCCCCGGGTCCCGGTCGTGGCCCCGGGTCCCGGTCGCGCCCCGGTCCCGGCCGCGCCCCCGGTCTCGGTCGTGGGTCTGGCCTGGCCGCGCCCCGTCCGGCTTGATCGACTCGGGTTCCTGCAAGTTGGGGTGTCGTGGCGTCCGGGACGCCCCGGTTTCCGGGAACCCGAGTCGATCTCCGGTTGGGCCGGAGCGCCGCACCGGGGGCGGATTCGCGGTGGGGGCCGGCGACCTGTTAGCCTTGCTGCCGGCCCGCCCGGTGTAAGCCGGGTGGGACCGAAGCCGGTTCGCCGGCGGGGGGCTGTGGCGCAGACTGGTAGCGCACCTCGTTCGCATCGAGGGGGTCAGGGGTTCAAATCCCCTCAGCTCCACCAGCAACATGTACGACCTGGGGAAACCCCGCTAACAGGATCAGCGGGCACAGATCCGGCACAGATCAGCGAGAATCCAGGGCCTTCGGGCCCTGTTTTCGTTTGGCGCTCGCGTCGCGGAGCGCGCCGCTGATGATGTTGCGGCGGCGATCTTTCTTGGGCCACCAGCGGAGGACAGGTCGACTAGCGGCCCGGCGATGAGGGCAACGTTCGGCATGCGTGGTCCCATGTGCGAGTGGCCAGCGAACGGCAAAGCTAGCAGCACGCGTAAAGCATCAGGTGGGACGCAGGTGTAAGGCATCAGCCGGGACATGACACATGGCCCAAGTAGCACTGTCGGGCTCCACTTGATGCGTGACGGATTGGTGTCAAATGTTGGGTGACACGTCCGGCTAGACGATCATGATGAGGGTCTTCTCGGCTCGGTTCATAGGTAGGAGAAGTAGCGGTCCCACCAGGGGGCGTCGGGGGCTAGGGTGCGGCCGGGGCCGTCGTAGCGCTTCCATAGGGGGCCTTCGGGGATGAGGGTGTAGCCGAGGTCGTCGAGGGCACTGCGGATTCGGGTGGTGTCGTTGGGGTGTAGCACTTGGGCGGCTTCCTCGTCGTCCCAGACGCCGGGGTTTTCGAGGGACAGTACGGGGCCAGGTCGCCGAAGTTGCTGACGACGATGACGAGGCGCTCGCCGGTGGTTGTGGCTGCGGCGGGGATGTCGATGCGGCCGTGGAAGCTGGCGTCTTGCACCTCTCGGTCGCCCCAGCATTGGCAGCTGAAGTCGCGGTTGACTCGTTCGGCCAGTTGGTTGAATCGTGCCCTGGCCCGCTGGTGGTTGTAGTTCGCGGGGAATTCGCGGTGGTCGGGGTCGTCGAGGGAGTGCAGCAGCTGCCAGAGCTGGGCGTCGTCGGCCGGCATCCGCTCATTGTGCCTGTCCGTTCTTGGTCTGGCTGTGCTGAGGTTTACGGGCTTTGAACCGGGCGATGGGCTTGGTGGTGGTGCGTGCGACTTCGGTGAGGAGTTGGTCGCCGTCGTAGATGCGGAAGGTGCTTGGACTTCCAGCACTGCGCGGTAACGCTGCTCAGTCACGCTCATCTCCACCAGCACTCGGCGGAGTGTCACCCATCAAGTGAAGCCACCGTGTAATGCATCAACCGGAGTCGGACATGGCCCAAGTAGCCCAAGTAGCACCTGTGTGAGGACTTTCTGTACGGGATCAAGGCGGCCCGCTTCGCGGACCGCTCGCGCCGCCGAACCTGGGCCGGGCCGATGGCCCGCCGCTCGCGCCTTAGGCCTTCGGCCACAGCGCGATCGGTGATAGCCCGCCGGCGGCACGACATACGAAGAAGCCCCGGGCCGCCATGATCAGTGGCAGTTCCGGGGCTTCACGTTGCTCGAGACACAGGCGGTGCCTCCGGCGGGGCGCTCGGGCGCTCTGGGATGGTGGCGCCATCCCGACAACCTCCGTCCGGGCAGAGCCGAGCAGGTGGGGCCCGCCCGGTCAAGGTCGTTCAGACGGTGGGGTGCTCCACCTTGACCGGGCAGGCCCCACCTGCTCCACAGTGTGCGGACGAAGGCCGACGGGATGGCTTAGGCGTGCTCAGAGGTACCGAACGCGGAAGTGGTATCCCACGATCGCGGAAGTGATCGCCAGCCAGCCGATGATCGGATATGCCACGCCTTCGAGGCTGTTAAGCCGACCGCCGTCTATGAACGGTGCAACGATGCCGACCAGACCAATCAGCATGATCGAGCCGGAGGCGGTGAGCGCTCCCGGCCGCCCGGGAAGGAGCATTCCAAGCGGAAACAGGATCACCCCGAGG
Organism: Micromonospora sp. NPDC050276; assembly: GCF_044459545.1. Taxonomy (NCBI): domain Bacteria; kingdom Bacillati; phylum Actinomycetota; class Actinomycetes; order Micromonosporales; family Micromonosporaceae; genus Micromonospora; species Micromonospora sp. NPDC050276. The sequence continues at coordinate 190,042 of NZ_JBITJA010000001.1, forward strand.
CCACCGAAGACGAACATGATCGACAGGATGACAAGGTAGGGCGAACGCGGCAGGAGTCCACCGACAACCCCGAGGAGATACACGACTGCGGCAGCGATCAGGTTCGCCAGGACATTGCTTCCAGTGTCCCGCGCAAACCTGAACAGTGGCCTGGGCGGCTGGGCAGGCGTAGCGGTTTCTTGGGAGCGAGGCTTCCCAGCAAGCAGGTCACGTTCTCTCCAGAGCATCACCCCAAGGACGACCGGCGTCACGGTTGCGGAGGCTACCTCCGCCCACTGCCATCCATTCATGACGGTGACGGTAATCGGGGTAATCAAGCGGCTCCAGCCCATGTGTCGGATCGTTGCGCCCCGCAAGCACGACAAAGATCATCGGGCACAGATCCGGCACAACCGGGACCGACAAGCCGTGTCAAACGTCGAGAGGTGTTGACGACGGTTACGCAGGCCAGCCCGCCAGTCCGCCCGGTACCGGATGATCTATCGGAGTCGAAGGTGTAAGGGGTTCAAATCCCCTCAGCTCCACCAAGAAACAGCAGGTCAAGGGCGGGTTTCCGGATGACGGGGAACCCGCCCTTGATCATTTGACCGTCGTTTGACCGCCGGACAGAGCCCTAGGCCGCGGCACAGGGCGGCAGAACTCGAGCCGAACGGCTGAGTTCGACGGAGGCGGTGGCCCCAAGTGTGAGGTTGCGCAGCGGTCGAGTGCTGCGGCAAGTCAGCGCGGTCGAGCCATGTGGCGGTCCGAGGATGTTCCTCGCCGATCAGTGTGCCGCCGCATATTGAACGCCACAGGCCCGCGAACCGAACATCCCCGAGCCGCAGATCGAAAGCAAACCTACCCGCAGATCGTAATCCCGCCGGTTATCATGACTCGTGCCCACACCGCACTTGATCCCCCGCCACGCCGCCGCGCAGGTCGACGCAGCACTCGCTGACACCCGCGTCGTGCTGATCAGCGGAGCACGCCAAGCAGGCAAGAGCACCCTGGTTCGCATCGTCGCGGGCGACCGGCTCGCCGAGCGCCGCGATCTCGACCGGGCGCAGGACCGGGCCGCGGCGATCACCGACCCGGTGGGTTTCGTGGACTCCGCCGAACTGCTGGTGATCGACGAGATCCAGCGCGCTCCGGAGCTGCTGCTGGCCATCAAGGCGGCCGTTGACGAGGACGTTCGTCCCGGCCGCTATCTGCTCACCGGCTCATCGCGACTGTTCGGCATGGTGGCTGCCCCGGACGCGCTGCCCGGTCGGATGGAAACCGTCGAACTCTGGCCGTTTTCACAAGGCGAACTCGACGGCGAGCCGGACGGCTTCGTCGACGCCGTCTTCGCTCTCGGCCCCGAACTGCGACACGAGTCGGACGTGACCCGCGCCGACTACGCGGCCAGGATCGTGCGAGGCGGCCTGCCCGAGGCCACGAACCGCGTCGACCCGCGGCGCCGCCAACGGTTCTTTGACGCGTATGTCCAAGCGCTCATCGATCGCGATGTGCGACAACTGTCCGACATCCAGCACAAGGGCGAGCTGCGCAAGCTGGTGCGCCTACTCGCCGCCAGATCCGCGACCATCATCGCCGCCAACGCCCTCGAATCCGCCCTCGGACTGAGCCGCCCGACGATCGCACGATACTTCCAGGCACTGGAAGAGATCTTCCTCATCAAGCGGATCCCCGGTTGGTCCCGAAATCTTGGCACCCGTTCAACTGCCGCGCCGAAACTGATCTTTGTCGACTCGGGTATCGCTGCCAACGAGATCGCGACCGACGCCCGCGCACTGCTCCGGCCTGGCGCATCGTTCGGCGCATTGCTCGAATCATTTGTCTTGTCCGAGCTGTCCCGCCAGCTCACCTGGTCGGAGCAGTCTGCCGACCTCTCGCACTACCGCGACCAGAGTAGGTACGAGGTCGACGCGGTGCTCGAGAACAGATCCGGGCATGTGGTCGGGATTGAGGTCAAGGCAGCCACAACCGTTGGATCCGACGATTTCCGCGGATTACGCCGACTCGCCGACCGCCTCGGCGACGACTTCATCGTCGGCATCGTCCTCTACACCGGGACCTCGACACTGCCGTTTGGCGACAGGCTCCGCGCATTGCCGGTCAGTGCCTTGTGGCAGGTTGCCGGCCCACGGACAGGCTGACCGGGACGCTCGCCTCCGGCGGCGACGGCGCCAGTGCGAGCACCCGCGCCGGGTCGCGGTCCGCCGTCCGCCGTCCGCTTGTCCGTGGCGGCCCACGTGCAGCCCGTCATCGACTTCGGGCACCGAGCCCGGCCCTGATCTTCTGCTCCGAAATCCTCGAGTTCTGGTCCAGCAGCGCCACCCTGACCGATGAGGCAGGGCCAAACTTGAGTCGCGCCAGCCGTAGACCCGTCCATGGCCGGCTGTTGTCCGCAGACGGGCTTACCTGGACCGCACTGATGGGTGGTGGCCGATCGGAAGGGCGCGACCGGCTCGCCACCGCGGTTCACAGTCCATCTCGCCGAAGGTCTGTCCCGTCGGCCGCCCCCAGTCTTCGTGCAACTCACCGTTGGGTGTGGCCATCTCAGCCGTCCCCGATCTTGGTCACGAAGCCACGTACCATCGGCTGTCAGGGGTGGTGATGACGAGGGATCCCAGGTGGACGGCTCCAGCGGCCGCCGCAGATTCGAGACGTACACCTGCAGTGCGGCGATGGCCCGGGGTGGTGCCCCACCTCGCCACAGGTCATTGATCATCCGGTCGACGGAGACGACCTCGCACGGGCAGACAGCAGCAGGGCGAGCACGGCACGCTGGCGGGGGCCACCGAGGTCGACCGGTTCGCCGTTGTTGAGCTCGAGCCCGAACGCTCCCCGCACCCGCAGCAGCATGACCTGCACAATGTTAGTCGTACCGGCTGGCGCGGCCGCGGACTCAGTGCGACCGGATCGGACCACCGGCGGCCGGCGGCGCATATCGAAAAGATGGTACAAAAGGGGACATGAAGTGGTTGCGGGGCGGTCGGTCGACACCGAGGATCAGCCGTCCCCCGGGTCAGGCCGCACCTCCGTCGTTCCTCGAACTCTTCTTCGATCTCGCGTTCATATTGGTTTTCGCCCAGTTGTCGCACGATCTGGTGCAGAACCTGACCTGGCACGGCGCGTTCCAGACGCTGATACTGCTGCTCACCACGTGGTGGGCCTGGGTGCTGACGGTCTGGGTGACCGACCTGTTCAACCCGCGCCTGCCAAAGATCCAGGTAATGGTAATCCTCATCATGCTCGGCGTCTTTCTGATGGCGCTCGTGATGCCGACCGCGTTCGAAACGCGCGCCCTGTTCTTCGCTGGCGCGTACCTCGCCATCCATGTTGCCCGCGATGGTGTGCTCATCCCCGCCACCAGAGCCAATCGGACCGTGCAGGCCAGGAGCGTCCGGGTCATCTTCTGGCACGGTCTCACCAGCCCGCTCTGGGTCGGCGGGGCGATCGCGCACGGCGACACCCAGTTGGTGCTGTGGGCCGCCGCGCTCGTCATCGAATACGTCTCGGCAACCTATGGGTGGCCGACGCCGGGCCTGGGCCGCACCGCATTGGCCGCCCGGATCTTCGCCGGTCCCCACCTCCACGAGCGGCACCTTCAGATCCTCGTCATCGCGATCGGGGAGATGATCCTCGGCGTCGGCCTGCGTGTTGTCGGGCGCCCATTCGCGTTCGAGAGTGTCGCCGCGACAGCGGCCGCGTTCGTCGGAGCACTCCTGGTCTTCCTGATCTACGTCAACAGAGTGCGGGAACTAGTCGCCGGTCCGTCCATCACGCTCCTGGAGCAAACGCGTCGAGGGATCCTCATGTCGCACAGCCATCTGGTGATGGTCGCCGGAATCGTGGTGTTGGCGGCAGCCGCCGACCTGGCCGCGCGTGACCCGCTGCACAGGGAGAACGTAGCGTGGACGATCGCCGCAGCTGGCGGTCCCGCGCTCTTTCTGCTCGGCAGTTCACTGTTCGATCTGGTGGTGCACCGGTCGTTCCGCCCCCGACTCGTCGGGATGCTCGTGCTGCTCGCCATCATGCCGGCGCTGCCCGTGCTGCCGATGTTCGCCGTGCTGATCCTGATCGACGTGGTGCTCGCCACGACGCTGGTCGTCGAGTTGGCGGTCGCGCGCCCCCGGACGACGCCCTCGCCACCTGCCCATGCCACTGACGTACGGAGTTCGTAAGGACACCTCCGGCATCCGATTGCCGTCACCTGGCGGCGGCAAGCCCGGTATTTTGACGGCGAGGAATCAGGAAGGTAGCTGTGGGGGCGCGGCCGGTCCCGGTCGTATTCCGAAGTTGAGACTGTCCGCCAATGCGACGCCGAGCAGGATGAACGTGATGAGCGCCGCGATCGTGAGTTGCGGGAGGACGGGAAAGGTGGGCGCGAGCAGACCGATCAGGATGATCCCGATGGGGCGGGTCCACGACACTCGGCTGAAGACGGTATAGGCGAGCATGCCGCGGCCGACCAGGAAAAGGGCCGGGCCACCGAGCATGATCGCGCCCCAGGCCGGATGGGCAGGGCGCAACGGATCGTCGATGACGAGTGCGGTGCCGGCCGCGGCCAGGACGAGGCCGGCGACCATGACGAGATGACTCACCGCCGCGAACTGGCTGAACCTGGATGGATTAGCGGAAGCGACGATGGCATCGGGCAGCAATTCACCGGCACGATAGATGTAGATCCGCCACATCAGCACCGCCGCGGCGAACGCCAGCCCAAAGGCGGCGAACCGGTGGGCCGTGTAGTTGTCGGGGCTGAGCGTCAGCCCGGCTGTGAAGATCGACACCCCGAGCGCAATGATCAGAAGCTGACGGTAGCGTTCGGCGACGCGCTCACCGACGAGTTTCCACTCCCATCCCACGGAGTGGCCGAGTTTCGGTGTGGGCCAGCCGAGCACGGCCGCCGTGTACTCGATCGATATCGCCAGGGCCCACAGCGCTGTGCGCGGAGTGCCGGGAACGAACGCGCCGGCGAGCCAGGCCACCCCGGAGATGCCGACCCAGAAGAGGATCCGACGGTTACGGATCCGTAGTATCTGTTGGCGACCGGTGATCAGGAGATATGTCGCCGACCCGAGCTGGATCGCGAGATACCCGATCGCGAAGAGCCGCCCTCGTCCGTCGAACGCCTCCGGGACCGCGACCGACATCACCAGGCTGCCCGTCATCACCCAGAAGACCTGCACCTGACCACGCGGACGATTCAGGTCGGAGGTGTCTGCTGCCCATGAGGTCAGGGCCCACACCAGTGAGAACGCCAGGAACAGGATCAGCGTTTGGGCGGCGGATAGCCAGGTCAGTGTCGCGGACAGGTTCGCCGCGAGCACGATCAGCGCGAGGACGAACACCAGGTCGAAGAAGAGTTCGAAAAACGCCGGGCGATGTTCTCCCGTCGCTTCCCGAACCACGCCGACGTCATCAACCATCAGAAGTTGATTTTGCCCGAATCATCCCCCTATGGTAGAGGTATCTCCGGCGGGTGGTGTGACGAGTGCACTGGACCTGACCCTCGCCTTCATCGAGGAGGATCATGGGGCGGCGCTGGCGATGGGCGTGGCGATGGGCACGGTGGCCTACCTGCAGAGGCCCGGCGGGCAGGCCCAGATGAGCATGTTCCTGGCCCGCCGGGCCACCGACGACGCCCTGGTCCGCAGGATCAGCGACCATATCGTGAGCCACCCCGCCGACGACCTGAGTACGGCGGCGCTGGCCCGGCTCACCGGGGTCAGCGAGCGCCACCTGTCCCGACTGTTCGTCGAGCATCTCGGGCAGACCCCGGGGCGCTACGTGCACCGGGGTCTGCCCGAGGCGGCCGCGCACCTGCTGGCATCGACCGGCCTGCCACTGGCGGCCGTGGCACGACGGTGCGGATTTGGCTCACCGGAATCGCTGCGGCAGGCGTTCGTCGATCGGTACGCCGTGCCGCCCTCCCGCTACCGGACCGTGCAGGCTGCGGCGCCCACGGGTTGATGCCACGGCGCTGGCTCGCTAGGCGAAGCGTTCGGTCGTCACGGGTATCAAGCCGTGCTGCCGCAGCACGGCTGTCAGGTCGGCCAGGGTCGAACCCACCGCCTCGGCGGAATCCGTTCTCATCAGGACGGTCACGTCGAGACACCAGGCCAGGGTGCGGCCGACCCGCCGCAGGTCCCAGGTGAGGTGGTCGCGTGCTTGTCGAGGCGACCGCTTGCGGCGGCCGCGTTCGTGCCGTCGGCCGGCGTTCGCCAGAGCGCCCGGAGGCTCGCCACCTGCTCCGCGCGGAGGTCCCTGGCGAAGAGCACGCGGTACACGCGCCGCTCGTGGAAGCCGGCCGGTGGCTGGGCCGGACCGAGCCGCAGCGGCGGGGTGGCCGCGATCGGTTGGTGATCGAGGAAGTACGTCCGCAGCACCGCTTCGTCTGGCAGCCGTCCGCCACCGAGCCTGCGATAGATGCTCGCGGCCTCGGGGCGGGTGGTGGGAACCACCCGCGCCAACAGCTCCGGGTCGGTGCGCATGCTGCGGCTCAGCGACGCGGAACTCCACCAGTCCGCGTCCGGCGTCCAGCCGGCGCTGTCCAGGCCCCTCGAAGAGAAGTCGTGGTGGCGGGTGAACTCCTCCACGATGATCCCCTCCGCGGTGTCGGTCGACGTCGAGTCGTTGCGCCGCTTCAGGACGAGGTAGTAGTCCAGGGGTGGCCGTCGAGCAGCCACCTCGACGGGCACCGCGGGGAGCGCATCGGCGGTCACGACCACAACCGTAGCGATGAGGCACTGCCTCCGGAACCGGCTAGCATCCGGATCCCGACGTGAGGAGCCCAGATGACATCGGCGACCCAGACCCGGTTCGGCCTCATCGGCAGTGGCTGGCGAGGGGAGTTCTTCCTTCGCCTGGCCCGGCTGCTGCCCGAGCGGTTCCGGGTGACCGGGGTGGTGACACGTACCGAATCTCGCGGGGTTGCCGTGGCGGCCGAGTGGGGCGTGCGGACCTTCCGCACGACGGCGGAGTTGCTCGCCCACGAGCGACCGGACTTTGTCATCGTGTCGGTGCCCTGGCCGGTGACGCCCGAGGCGACCCGGGAGCTGGTCGCGGCCGGCGTGCCGGTGCTGGCCGAGACGCCGCCGGCCCCCGACCTGGCGGGGCTGCGCTCACTCTGGGCCGACGTCGGGGGCAGCGGTCTGGTGCAGGTCGCCGAGCAGTACCTGTTGATGCCCGGGCACGCGGCTCGGCTGGCGCTGGTCCGCGCCGGGGTGCTCGGCGAGCCGACCTCGGTCCAGCTCTCCTCGACCCACCTGTACCACGCGGTTTCGCTGATCAGGGGCCTGCTCGGGGTCGGGCACGAGAGCGCCGAGGTGAACGCGCGCGCCTTCGTCGCGCCGCTGGCCAACCCGCTGTCGCCGGCCGGCTGGAGCGGCGACGACACCCCGCAGCAACTCGCCACCACCCTCGCGACCATCGACTTCGGCGGGCGGATGGGGTTGTACGACTTCACCGACAACCAGTGGTGGAACCCGCTGCGTACCCGCCGGTTGGTGATCCGGGGTTCGCGCGGCGAACTGGTCGACGACCGGGTGGTCCGCCTGGTCGACCCGACCACACCGGTGGAGTCGCCCCTGACGCGGCGGCAGACCGGTCTCGACCTCAACCTGGAGGGGCTGGACCTGAAGCACATCAGCTTCGACGGCGACGTGGTCTATCGCAATCCGTTCGTCGGTAGCGGACTGTCCGATGACGACATCGCGGTGGCGGACATCGTCGTCCGCGCCGGTGCGTGGGCACGGGAGGAGGGCCCGGCACCGTATCCGCTCGCCGAAGCCTGCCAGGACCACCTGATCAGCCTCGCCATCGAGGAATCGGTGCGCACCGGCGGGCCGGTCGTCACCGCCGAGGAGGCGTGGGCACGGTAGGCCCAGGTAGACGCGGGGCTGGCTCGACTGAACCAGCCCCGCGCCCGGACGGTTACGGCTTCCAGGAACCGGCGGTTTGGAAGTGGTACTGGTATTCCAGTGCGCCCGACGTGTCGTGTACGTCGAACACCACACTGCCGGTGCGCTTCGTGCCGGCGGTCAGGCCGTCGCTGGCCGGCATCGGCTTGCCGCAGCCGGAGAAGGCCCCACCGATCGCGGTGGCCTTGGTGCCGTCGGCGGCAACCCACTGGAAGTAGAGCGGGTTCGTCGACGCGGTGCCCTTGGTGACGGCAACGGTCACGTCGGCAATCACGTACACGCCCGCGCCGGGCTTCAGGCCGTGGGACTTGCAGGGCTTGGTGGCGCTGCTGAACCTCGTCACGGTGATCTCGACGGTGCCGTCGTCGCCGTCGATGACGAGGGTGTCACCGGGCGACATGGCGCGGGTGTTGTCGCCGCGCGTCGGCGGCGAGGTCGACGGGGAAGCGCTGGCCTGAGACTCGCTCACCGTGGTCGTGGCGCGGTTGGTGCCGATGACGACCGCCACGATGCCGCCGGCGCAACTGAGCAGCGTGAGGACGGCCGCGGTGACCGCCACGACCACGACGGACGTCTTGGAGCGGTTCGTCTGCGTCGGTGGTGGGGCGATGATCGGGTAGCCCGGGCCACCGGGTATCCGGTATCCGCTGCCGGCGTCCACCTGTCCGCCAGCCGCCGGATACGCAGCACCCGAGAACGGCGGCTGCGGTGTCGTCGCGAACGGACGGGCCGGCGGCTGCGGGTTCGGCTGCTGAAGGTCCTGCGGCCCGACGGGGGGCTGGGGGTGGGTCACCGTACTCCTTGACGCCTCGGTACGTGCGGTGCGGGAACCAGTCGACGTTACCGTGGGTGGCGACGTGCCCGAGCGCCGCGCCGGGCGGCATCCCATCGACGATGGTGACCTGCGGCACTGGCCAGCGTGGATGGTGTTCGGTTGATCACTGAGCGCCAATGTGGACCGGTATCCCATCCATTGCCGTGAGTAACCAGCGGAGGTCAACGCAGTGGAAGCACGGCGGCGGTGCGGACCAGCCCGCCGGCGACCACGAAACGGCCGGTGATCGATGTCGGCGGGTCGTCGACTCCCGCCGCGTCCACCCGGGCCGGTGCGATCCGCGCGGTGAACGTGCCGGCGTCCGGATCAAGATCGAGTCGGGCGTCGTGGAAGTCCAGCCAACTCCGGACGACCGGGTACCACACCTTGTAGACCGTCTCCTTCGCACTGAACAACACGACCGGCCAGTAGATCCCGCTGGGCAGCCGAGCGCAGTCGGCCTCCTCCTCGGGCAGCAGCACGAGTCTGCGTACTCCCGGATTGACCTCGCGGTGCTGCTCGGCATCCATGCCGACGGACCTGATGTCGGTGGTGTGCGCCGCGGCGGCGGCGCAGTAGCCGGCGGTGTGCGTGATGCTGCCGACCACCCCGGCCGGCCAGACCGGCGCGCGGTCGGCGGCGGTCGGCACGGCGGTCGTTGGCAGACCGAGCTCGCTCAGCGCCCGGCGGGCGCAGGTTCGCCCCGCGGCAAAATCCCGCCGACGGGAATCCACCGCCCGCTCGCCGAGACATGCCTGCTCAGCGGGGAGCAACTCGCCCGTCCAATCCCCCGGCCCGGCGACGGCCACCGCCACCGTCGATGGCAGCAGGTCACGCATTCGTGCGGCCTACCCGTCGGTAGGAATGGCGCATCGGGTCAACCGTCAAATTTCCGACTCCCACGACCGCTGAAGGTACCGCAAAGATGTAACACCGGAGGGATGCGCAGCGCTCTCCCTGATGGCTCCGGGGGGACCACCAGCAACGCTGGCCGGCAGCGCAGCCGCCAGTCCCGTGGACATCTGGAAGGACGTGCGATGACCGATGGTCCGGAACGGCCGGGGGTGCGGGCTGACGAACACGCTCCGAAGACCCCCTGCTGGAGTTGCGGCTCCTGCGGTGACGAGTGGCCGTGCGCGACGAAGCGCACCCGGCTGCTGGCGGAGTACGGGGGTGATCGCGCCATGCTCAGCGTCTATCTGGGCTCCTGCCTCGCCGCCGCCACGGAGGATCTGCGCGCCGCCCCGGTGATGTCGCTTCAGGACCGGTTCATCGGCTGGTTGCCGCGCGGATCCCGGCGTAGCTGACGCTGGTGGCCCCGCGAGCGGCGGGGCCACCAGCGGGGCGTTCAGCGAAGCCGGGGGCGCCGCGTCACGGCGAAGCCGAACACGCCGGCCACCGCGGCGAGCACACCGCCGATGCCGGTCCAGACCCAGCGCGAGCCGAGATCCGGCAGCCAGTCCGTCAGCGAGTCGCCCTCGTCGTCGGAGTCCGCGTCCACCGGGGGTACGGCGTTGAGCACCGTGCCGGCCTTGGTGTTCGGCACCAGCGGTGCGGCCAACTTGCCGTCGTCGGCCGAGGCACCCCGGTCGGCAACGGCGCCGACCAGCAGGTCCACGTCGATCGGCGCCCCCAGATCCGGCTCCGGCAGGTCGATCACGGAGAGCCGGATGACGTACGTTCCGGGCAGTGGGTCGGCCGACCAGGGCTCCGCCCACGGTCGCACCTCGCGCAGCGTGCAGCCGAGCACCACGGTCGACGCCTTGGCGTCCACGGTCGGCGTCTGCGCCCCCGCCGTGCACGCCTGCCGTCGACGTAGCCCGTCGAAGACGTCCACCGTCCAGCTGGAGGCCCCGCTGCGTCCCTTCGGGAAGGTGACGGTGGCGTTGATCTCGTGCACCTGGCCCGCCGTCGCCGGGAACGACCAGTAGAGGTGGTCACCGATCGAGGCGTCCACCCGTACCGGTTGCCCGGCGGTGATCGGGGTGGCGGTGAGGAACGACGTGCCAGCACGGTTCACCGGCGTGGCACCCGGCGAGGGGGTCGGGGCGGCGACGGCCGCAGCGGGAAGCAGGGCGGCCCCGCCGGCGGCGAGCAGCGCCGCCATTGACCGGAACAGCGCGGTACGCATCAGTTCTCCCTCCAGGTGGCGACCCACCAGCGGGTGAGTAGGCCGGCGAGCAGGCCGGTGATCAGCCCGGCGACGGTGAGCAGGGCAAGCAGCACCCAGCCCCGGCCGAGGTCTGGTCCGTCCGGTGCGGGCGCGGCGGTGACCACGTCGATGGTCAACTCCACCGGCATGCCCGGGGTCGTCGCGGTGCCGGCACGCGGGGCGAACGAGTTGCTCACCACCAGGCAGACGGTGGTGGGCTCGACCACCGGCGCGAAACTCTCCTCGGTCGTCGCGGCATCCTCGTCGTCGGCGGTGGCCGACCAGCGCAGCCCCGCGGAGAGCACGTCGGCCCGTCCGCTGCCGGCGTCGGCGCCCCGAACCAGTTCCCGGCCATCGGCCGCGGTGGCCCGCAACAGCACCCCGTAGTCCCGGTTGACCGGTCGGTCCAACGCCATGCTCACCGAAGCCCGCAGCTCCTGTCCGGGGCGGATCGGCACCCGGTAGTAGCGATGCTCGGAGAACGCCTCCCGGTCGGCGTAGACGCCGGGGGCGAGCAGCGGCGCCGAGTCGCAGGCATTCGTGCCGCCGACCACCGTCGGTGCCCGGGTGTGCGTGTCGCCGGCCCGTTCGACGAGCTGTTTGATCCGGTCGGTCAGCTCCTCGGCGCTCTGCGCGGCGGTGTAGGTCCCCCCGGTCGCGCCGGCGATGCAGAGCAGTTGCCGGCGGACCTTCTCGTCGGGGGCCAGGCCGAGGGTGTCGACGACCAGGCTGGTGCCCTGAGCGGCCAGTTCCCGGGCCACCTCGCAGGGGTCCGGCGGGGCGCAGGTGTCCTCGCCGTCGGTGATCAGCACGATCCGGCGGGTGGTGGCCCCGGTGCCCAGATCCTGGGCGGCGGAGCGCAACGCCAACCCGACCGGAGTGAACCCGGTCGGCCGGAGTGTCGCCACCGCCGCCTTGGCCGCGGACCGGTCCACCGGGCCGATCGGCACGATCTGCTGCGTGTCCTGGCAACCGACCTTCTTGTCCTTGCCCCGGTAGGTCGCGCCGAGCACCCGGATGCCGAGCTGGGTCTCCTCGGGTAGCGCGTCCACCACCTCGTTGAAGGCCTGCTGGGCAACGGAGATCCGACTGCGTCCGTCGATGTCGGTGGCGCGCATCGACCCGCTGACGTCGAGCACCAGCTCGACCCGGGGTGGCTCGGGCGCCGGCTCCTCGTCGGCCTGCGCCGGCCCGGCCAGTGCGGTGGTCGCCAGCAGTCCGAGAAGGACAGCCGTCGATCGTCTGAAGTTGATCACGGCCCGCAGTGTAGTGAGATCCACTTTGGATGATCACTTGGGTGGCGCGGTTCCCTCGGACGCCTCCGCGCGGGGTCGACGACCCCCGCCGACCGGCCGGGTCCGCGCTCTGGGTCCACGCCGGGTCACACTCGGTCAACTGTGCAGGGGTAGGTGTCGGCCCGGCCGGAATCCGTCGGAAATCTGACCCAAGTCGACCCGTTGTGCCGGTGGTGCGCGGTGGTTAAGCTCTTCATGCGCGCCCCAATCGCCCGCTTCCCCCGTGGCAGGCGATCGGGGCGCGCGTCTTTGTAAAAGGGCCCGCACGCGCAAGCGTGCGGGCCCTTTTCGTCGCGCTGTGCGGCGCGTCGCCTGTCGGTGCTTATATCCACCGACCGTCGAGCCACATCCGGGACAGCCAGTCCGAGTACGGGATGAGTCGGCCGACGAAGATCGGATAGAAGTACGCGAAGCAGACCCCGACCAGCAGCACGTACGCCCCAGCCGCGACGCTGCCCACCAGCCGGCGTTCGTAACTCGGGTCGCCGGGCACCAGCCGAGCCACCGCACCCACGTCAGCACCGGCGGGAGCGATCAGGGCGCCCAGCACGTACACCACGGCCAGCACCAGGAACGGCACCGCCGGGGCCGCGTAGAACGAGAACATCGTGCGGCCGTCGAGGGCGAACCAGAACCAGGGCAGCAGCCCGGCCGCCACGGTGAGCAGGATCGCGCCGGCCCGCCAGTCCCGGCGGGCCAGGCCCAACCAGGCCAGCGCCACCAGGGCGGGCAGGAACGACCACCAGAGCAGCGGGGTGCCGAGCAGCAGGATCTCGGAGGCGCAGCTCGGCGCCCCGCAGGCGCCGTCACCGGACCAGTGGAACGCCACCGGCCGGCCGAGCAGCAGCCACTGCCACGGCCACGACTGGTATTTGTGTGCGTCGTCGAGTTGGGCGTGGAAGCCGTACGCCGCGCGGTGGTATTCGAACAGGTTGATCAGCGGGCCGATCACCGGACGGTCACTGAGCGGGGCGCTCGGGTAGGCCGACGCGAGCCGGTAGTAGCCGTCGTCCGTGAGCAGCCAGCCCGACCAGGTGGCGAGGTAGGTGCCGATCATCAGCACGCCCGCGAGCACCAGCCAGGGCAGCTCGTCTATCAACGTGTCGCGCCAGGGGCGGCGGACCCCCGCCGAACGGCGGACGCCGACCTCCCAGAGGAGCACCAGCAGCGCAAAGGCCGGCACGAAGTAGAGGGCGCTCCACTTCACCGCGCAGGCGCAGCCGATCAGCACCCCGGCCGCCAACCGCCACCACGGCCAGGTGCGCCAACCGGTCGGCGGCCGGCCGGCGCGACCCGGCTGGCTCGGATCGAGACCGTCGTCGAGTGCCCGTGCCCAGCGTCGCCGGCGGGCGTCCCGATCGAGCACCAGCGCGCCGAACGCGGCCAGTACGAAGAAGAGCAGGAAGATGTCGAGCAGGGCCGCGCGGGACAGCACCAGGTGGAAGCCGTCCAGGGCGAGCAGCAGGCCGGCCGCGCAGCCGAGCACCGTCGAGCGGAACATCCGCCGACCGATGCGGACCAGCAGCAGCACCGACAGCGTGCCGATCACGGCCGCCGAGAATCGCCAGCCGAACTCCGGTGCGGTGGTGATCAGGTGCCCGGGGACGGAGACCTTGGAATCCGCGTCCTGATAGCCGAAGGCCCACTCGCCGACGCCGATCAGCCACTTGCCGAGTGGGGGGTGCACGACGTACGACGGGACGTTGTCCTTGTAGTTCCACTCCACGCCACGGGAGATCAGCCCGTAGGCGTCCTTGGCGTAGTAGGTCTCGTCGAAAATCTTGCCCTTGGGGCTGGACAGCCCGACGAAGCGCACGATCGCCGCGATGGCCACCACCACGGCGGTGGCCAGCCAGGAGAACCGGTCCACCTGGGTGTCGACGGTGGCGAACCGTCGCCGGACCACGGCGGCCACCCCGCCACCGTCGGCGGGCGGCGCCGTCGGCTCCTGCTGGGGGCCGGGCTCGCCCGCCACCTCGACCAACTTGTCCGGATCGGCGCTCGGGCTCTGCGCTGTCGACGCACTCGTCACCCGGCGATCGTAGGCTGCCAAGGTGTCCGGCGGCGCCCGTCGTCCCTGATACCGGTATTCACAGTCAATGAAGGAGACGAATTCGTGGGTGAAATGTCCGAAGTTGGGCGCCTGATTCTGCTCGGTGCCCCGCTCGGCAACCCCGCCGACGCCTCGGCCCGACTCCGGGAGGTGCTGATGAGCGCCGACGTGGTCGCTGCCGAGGACACCCGCCGGCTCAGCCGGCTGGCCCGCGATCTCGACGTCACCGTCGGCGGCCGGATCGTCTCCTACTTCGAGGGCAACGAGGAGCGGCGCACCCCCGAGCTGGTCGACGTCATCCTCGGTGGGTACGTGGTGGCGCTGGTCACCGACGGGGGGATGCCGAGCGTCTCCGACCCCGGCTACCGCCTGGTCCGCGCCGCGTTGGACGTCGGGGCGCCGGTCACCGTCGCCCCCGGGCCGAGCGCGGTCACCACCGCGCTGGCCGTCTCCGGGCTGCCCTGCGACCGGTTCTGCTTCGAGGGCTTTCTGCCCCGCACCCCCGGCGGACGCCGATCCCGACTGCGCGCGCTCGCCGCCGAGGAACGCACCCTGGTCTTCTTCGAGGCACCGCACCGGATCGGGGCGACGCTCACCGACCTGGCCGACACGTTCGGCGCGGACCGGCCGGCCGCGCTCTGCCGCGAACTCACCAAGACCTACGAGGAGGTGCTCCGCCGTCCCCTCGGCGAGCTGGCCCGATGGGCCGCCGAGGGCGACCCGCGCGGAGAGATCACCCTGGTGGTGGCCGGCGCGCCGGTGACGGCCGCCGAACGCCCCGACGACGACACCCTGCGCGCGGCCGTCGCCGAGCGGGAGGCCGCCGGCCGGTCGCGCCGCGACGCCATCACCGACGTCGCCACCGAGTACGCGCTGCGCCGCCGGGACGTCTACACGATCGTGCACAGCTGACCGGGGTGGTCGGGCTCGCCCAACGGTGGGGTCACCACGCGGCGGCCAGGAAGCCGACGGTGATCAGCGTGGGGCCGGCGATGGCGGCGGCCATCGCCCAGCGGCGGTGCCGGCGGCCGGGCAGCCGCGCCGATCCGGTCCACCGGACGATGCCGGCCGTGCAGCCCAGCACCACCAGCAGACCGGGCAGCCATCGCAGGTGCCGGCCCACGCCGACGTCCGCGTACGCGGTGTCGCTGTCCGGGCCGGTCATCCGCGCTGGCAGCGGCGTACCTGCGGCGTCCCCTCCGGCGGGCACGCCGCTGACCCGCACACCGTGGGCGATGAAGCGTCCCTCCTCGGCCGTGAAGATGCCCCGGCACCGCTGGGTGAGCCCGCCGCCGGTGCAGTCGTCGATCACCACCGTGCCCGTCCGGGCGTGCCCGACCGCGAGCCAGAACGGGCCGGCGCTGACCCAGGCGAAGAAGGCCGCGACCAGGCTCAGCAGCACCAACGCGGCGAGCCCGGGAAAGGGGTCCGGCGGCGGGACCGTACGGCTGGGTGCCCGGCGCCACGCCACCCGAAAGCGGCGGACCGGCTCGGGTGCCGGGTCCTTGCGGACCGGCGTGCCGTCCCAGTGCACCTGCTCGATCGGCGCCCAGAAGGCGTCACCGTCGTCGGCCAGCGTGTCGTCCGGCCGGCGGTCCCGCTGCCGACGGCTCTGCTGCCGGACCGGCACCCGACGCGGCACCGCGTCCACCGGCGCCCCGGTGGTCGGCTCCACCTCGACGGACTCCGCGCCGGGCTCCCCGGCGGCCGGCGCCGCGCCGCCCGACAGGCCCGCTGAGCCGGGCCGGGCCGGGCTGGGCTTGGGTGCGGCCGGAGTCGGCCGGGCCGGAGTGGGCGACGGCGCGGCCGGCGCGGGCCGGGCCGGGGTGGCGGACCTCCCCGCAGGCGTCGGTCGCTGTTCGCCCGGGTCGGCGCCCGGCACCAGTCGGGGCTGAGGCGCGACCCCGGCACCGCGGGGCACGGCGGGCTCGGGGCCCGGGTCGTTCCCGACCGCCGGTCCGGTGGGACGGTCCTCGTGGTCCCGCGCCGCTCGTCTGCCCGTCACGACGTTCATTGCACACCGGTCCGGGAGGCGGAACCGGCAGCTGAGCCGCGTGTCGGCGACAAATCGGACCAACGGGCGAGGTGGTCGGCCTGGTCCCCCGGTCGTGCACCCCCCATTGGTTCGCGGACGCCCCGGACGGGTCACTAGGCTTGCTGCTCATGAGTCACGTTCTCGCGGCAGTGGCCTGGCCGTACGCCAACGGCCCCCGCCACATCGGCCACGTCTCCGGTTTCGGCGTTCCCTCCGACGTCTTCGCCCGGTACATGCGGATGGCCGGCCACGACGTGCTCATGGTCTCCGGCACCGACGAGCACGGCACCCCGATCCAGGTGCAGGCCGACGCCGACGGGGTGACCCCGCGCGAGTTGGCCGACCGGTACAACAGGGTGATCGTCGAGGATCTGCACGGCCTCGGTCTCTCCTACGACCTGTTCACCCGCACCACCACGCGTAACCACTACGCGGTGGTGCAGGAGCTGTTCGAGGGGATGTACCGCAACGGCTACATCGTGCCGAAGACCACCATGGGCGCGATCTCCCCGTCCACCGGGCGCACCCTGCCCGACCGCTACATCGAGGGCACCTGCCCGATCTGCGGGTACGACAGCGCCCGCGGCGACCAGTGCGACAACTGTGGCAACCAGCTCGACCCGATCGACCTGATCGACCCGAAGTCGCGGATCAACGGCGAGACGCCGAAGTTCGTCGAGACCGAGCACTTCTTCCTGGACCTGCCGGCCCTGGCCGATGTGCTGCGGCAGTGGCTGGACACCCGCGAGGGGTGGCGGCCCAACGTGCTGCGGTTCTCCCGCAACCTGCTCGACGACCTCCAGCCCCGGGCGATCACCCGGGACCTGGAGTGGGGCGTGCCGATCCCGCTCGACGGCTGGCGCGACCGGCCCGACAAGCGGATCTACGTGTGGTTCGACGCGGTGATCGGCTACCTGTCCGCCTCGATCGAGTGGGCCCGCCGCTCCGGCGACCCGGACGCGTGGCGGAAGTGGTGGTCCACCGACGCCGAGGGTAAGGACGCCCGGTCCTACTACTTCATGGGCAAGGACAACATCGTCTTCCACTCGGTGATCTGGCCGGCGCTGCTCTCCGGATACTCCGGCGAGGGCTCCCGCGACGGTGAGCCGGGCGAGCTGGGTCGGCTCAACCTCCCCACCGAGGTGGTCTCCAGCGAATACCTGACCATGGAGGGGCGCAAGTTCTCCTCGTCCCGCAAGGTGGTCATCTACGTCCGCGACTTCCTGGAGCGCTACGACGCCGACGCGCTGCGCTACTTCATCGCCGCCGCCGGCCCGGAGAGCAACGACACCGACTTCACCTGGGCCGAGTTCCTGCGCCGCAACAACGACGAGCTGGTCGCCGGCTGGGGCAACCTGGTCAACCGGTCCGTCTCGATGGCGGCGAAGAACTTCGGGGCGATCCCGCCGGTCGACCCGGCCGGGCTCACCGAGGCCGACGAGGCGCTGCTCGCGGTGGCACGAGCCGGGTTCGCCACGGTGGGTGACCTGATCGGCCGGCACCGGCAGAAGCAGGCGATCGGTGAGGCGATGAAGGTGGTCGCCGAGGCCAACAGGTACCTCTCCGAGCAGGCGCCGTGGAAGCTCAAGGACGAGGCGGACAAGCCCCGGATGGGCACCATCCTGCACGTCGCCCTCCAGGTGATCAGCGACGCCAACACGCTGCTCACCCCGTTCCTGCCGCACTCCGCACAGCAGGTGCACGAGCTGCTCGGCGGCACTGGCGTGCACGCGCCGATGCCGGTGATCGAGCAGGTCGACGACCTGGACGGCGGTCCGGCGTACCCGGTGCTCACCGGGGACTACACCGTCGGCGCGCGCTGGGAGTCGGTGTCGATCGAGTCGGGCTGGCCGCTGGCCGTGCCGAAGCCGGTGTTCCGCAAGCTCGACCCGTCGATCGTCGACGAGGAGTTGGCCCGGCTGGCCGACTGAACACACGACGCACGACGCGTGGCGCACGACGCGCGGCGGCGGGGGCGCCCGGCCGCCGCGCGACGTCACATCGCGTACCGGGTGTCCATCACCTGGTCGTCGGTCACCTCGGCGCCCGGCGCCCAGACCTCGTAGACGCCCCGTTCCTGGCACTGCGCGCCAGTGGTGATCACGCTGTCCGGGTTCGGGAAGCGCAGGCGGATCCGCAGCCAGCCCGCCTCCTCCCGCAGCACCAGGCACGGCACGCCCCGCCACTGGGCGAACCGGAGCCGGCGGGCTACCGCGTCCACCGGGTAACGGGCCGCTCGGGTCATCGCCAGCACCCGGAACCCGCCGGGCAGGTCAGCGACCGCCTCGTACTCGTTGTCGCCGTACATCCCGACGAGTTGGGTGGAGCGGGGCGCGTCGGCGTTCGGGACGTACTCCTGGTCCGGGGAGAGGCCGGGCACCGCAGCCAGCAGATGCCGCCACTGCGGGCCCACCATCCGTAGCCAGCCGCGCTGCTCGGCCTGGTAGATGTAGAGCACCACCTCCGCCCCCTCCGCCGGATAGGCGACCAGGGCGGCGTTCGCCGGCATCGGCAGGTCGGCGAAGTCCCGGGTGATGAACTCCGGGATGAGTTGACCGTTGCTGGGCACGAAGCCGGTGCCCAGCACCGGGGCACCGAGCCGGTCCCGGGAGGGCAGCGCGGTCAGGCCGCGGTGGGCCTCGCCCACCGGCACGTCGTAGTCGCCCGGGTCGGACGCGCGCCAGCGCAGCGCGTACGCCACATCCGAGCCGTCCCGGCCGACGTCACCATCGCTCCGCAGCACCGTCGTCGTCGCCGGCGTCCGCAGGTGCGCCACATCGTGTTCGCGGTAGCAGAAGCCGTGCGGCAGCCACCCCCGTACGTAGCCGGCGAGCTGCTGGGCGGAGAGCACCTTCACCATCCGGGTGCCCCGCCGGATCACCGCCGACGCGCGCGCCGCCGCCAGCACCGGGTCACCCGCGGAGGACGGCTGCTGGCTGAGCTGGTGCAGGTACGCCCAACCCCGCTCGCGGTGCGCGGGCATCAGCAGCGGCATCTCCGGCTCGTCGGCCGGCTCGCTCGCCCCGTGCACCGCGGTCACCTCGGTGACGTGCACGAACCGGTGCCACGGCAGGGCGCTGCCCGGGCGGGGCGCCCACTCGAAGCCGGCCACCTCGTCGGCGCTGAACAGCTCGTACGCGGCGCCTCGGGCGATTTCCTCGGCCGGGTAGACGCCGCCACCGAACGCCACGCGCAGTCCGGTTCGTTCGCCGGCGGTGCCGCCGGCCCGGGGGGTGACGCTCATGTCGTCACTTCCCTCTCCCTCAGCGAGATGCCGTGTTGGCTCGGTGGCGCGCTGCGTCCACTCACGCGGCGACGGTAGAGTCGCGCGGCGTAGTCGAGGTGAACGTCGGGTGGCGGGCAGATGGACAGGCCCGGTGTGTGATGCTGTCGCTGATGAGCGAGCCCACTGAGTCCCGCCGGGAGCGCGCCGCGCGCCGGGCCGGAGAGTTTCCACCCGTCCCCGAGTCGCTGCCCCGGCCGGTACTGGACAGCCACACGCACCTGGACATCACGGTCAGCGAGGCCGGTGTGCCCGGTGGCGGACCGGCCGACGACCCGGTTGCCGCGGCCATCGAGTTGGCCACGAAGGTCGGCGTGGACCGGCTGGTCCAGGTGGGCGTGGACGTCGCCTCCTCGCGGTGGGGCGCGGACACCGCCGACCGGTACCCCGCCGTGCTGGCCACCGTGGCGCTGCATCCCAACGAGGCGCCCCGGCTGGACGACCTCGACGAGGCGTTGCGGGAGATCGAGTCACTCGCCGCCCGGGACCGGGTCCGGGGGATCGGCGAGACCGGAATGGACTTCTTCCGGACCGGCGACGAGGGGCGTGCCGCGCAGGAGGCGAGCTTCCGGGCGCACATCGCCATCGCCAAGCGGTACGACAAGACGCTGGTCATCCACGACCGGGAAGCGCACGTCGACGTGTTGCGGATCCTCGACGACGAGGGCGCTCCCGACCGGGTGGTGCTGCACTGCTTCTCCGGCGACGCCGACTTCGCCCGCGAGTGCGTTCGCCGCGGCTATCTGCTGAGCTTCGCCGGCACCGTCACCTTCGGCAGCGCGACCGCGCTGCGCGAGGCCGCCGCACTCACCCCCGTGGACCAGATGCTGGTGGAGACCGACGCCCCGTACCTCACCCCGATGCCGCATCGCGGCCGGCCCAACGCGTCGTACCTGATCCCGCTCACCGTCCGCGCGCTCGCCGCGACCACCGGCAGCGACCTGGACGAGCTGTGCGCGGCCATCTCCGCCACCGGCGACCGGGCCTTCGGCCCGTGGTGAGCCCGGCCCGACGGTCGACCCCGACCCCGTCGCTACGCTGCCAGGCATGACCGGTCTCCTCGGCCCGGCGGAGATCCGGGAACTCGCCGCCCGGCTGGGCGTCGCGCCCACCAAGAAGCTGGGCCAGAACTTCGTGCACGACCCGAACACCGTGCGTCGGATCGTCACCGCCGCCGGCCTGACCCCCGACGACGTGGCCCTGGAGGTGGGGCCCGGCCTCGGCTCGCTGACCCTGGGACTGCTGCCGGTCGCCGGGCACGTGCACGCCGTGGAGATCGACCCGGTGCTCGCCGGGGCGCTGCCGGAGACCGTCGCCCGGCACGCCGGGGCCGATGCCGCCCGGCTCACCGTGCACCGCGCCGACGCGCTGCGCATCGCCGCCGCCGAGCTGGCCGAGCCACCGCCGACCGCGCTGGTGGCGAACCTGCCCTACAACGTCGCCGTTCCCGTGGTGCTGCACCTGCTCGCCGTGCTGCCCACCCTGCGGCACGGTCTGGTGATGGTGCAGAAGGAGGTCGCCGACCGGCTCGTCGCCGGTCCCGGCTCCAAGGTGTACGGCATCCCGTCGGTGAAGCTCGCCTGGTACGCCCAGGCCCGGGGTGCCGGCCGCGTGCCGCCGAACGTGTTCTGGCCGGTGCCCAACGTCGACTCCGGCCTGGTCGCCTTCGCCTGTCAAGAGCCACCCCGCTCCGACGTACCCCGGGAACGGGTCTTCGCGGTGGTGGACGCGGCGTTCGCGCAGCGCCGCAAGACGTTGCGCGCCGCGTTGGCCGGCTGGGCCGGCGGCGCGGACCGGGCCGCCGCCGCGCTCACCGCCGCCGGCGTCGACCCCGGTGCCCGCGGGGAGTCACTGACCGTCGAGCAGTTCGCCGCCATCGCCGCGTCGGCTCCGGTCGGTACGCCGGCCGCGAAGTAGGCTGACGGCGTGCCCGCCGAGGAGGTGTACGAGTGACCGCGCAGCCGATCGAGCCCGCCTCCCACGGGATGTGGACCCCGGATCCCGTCCGGCAGCGGCTGGCCAACCACACCATCGAGGACGTGTTGGCCCTGCCCGACGACGCCCCCCGCGTCGAGCTACGTGACGGAGTCCTCGTCGTGGTTCCTTCCCCGACCTTCGGTCATCAGAACATCGGCAACCTGTTGTGGATGTGGTTGCGGCAGTACGCGCCGGTCGAGTTGACGCCGGCCACCGCCGTCGGGGTGGCCATCAACTACCGAAACTCCCTCGAACCCGACGTCGTCCTGCTGAAGCGTCCGGTGGCGGTCGACCATCACTACTTCGAGGCTGAGCAGGTCGTGCTCGCCGTCGAGGTCGTTTCGCCCGGCACCCGACGGCGGGACCGGCTGGAGAAGCCGGCGGACTACGCCGACGCCGGGATCCGGCACTACTGGCGCATCGAGCAGAATCCGGTGCATGTGTACGCGTACGACCTGGTTGACGGCCGGTACGAGTTGGCCGCCGACTCCGCCGAGGAGCTGATCGTGGCCAAGCCGTTCGACATCCGCCTGCGCGTGCGGGACATCACCCCGTGACCGAGGCCTGGCGACCAGAGGACGAGGACGAGCGACGCGGGGCCATCGGCCCGGTGCGGGTGCGGGTGCCCGCGAAGGTGAACCTGCACCTCGGGGTGGGTCCGCTGCGCCGCGACGGCTACCACGAGCTGAACACGGTGTACCACGCCATCTCGATCTACGACGAGCTGACGGCCCGCCGGGGCGACACCCTCGCCCTGACCATGGAGGGTGAGGGCACCGGCGAGCTGGCCCTGGACGACACCAACCTGGTGATCCGCGCGGCGCACGCCCTCGCCGGGTACGCGGGCGTGTTGCCGCACGCTCGACTGCACCTGCGCAAGCAGATCCCGCTCGCCGGTGGGTTGGCCGGTGGCAGCGCCGACGCGGCTGCCGCGCTGGTGGCCTGTGACGCGCTCTGGGGCACCGGGTTGTCTCGCGACGAGTTGGCCGGCATCGCCGCCGACCTCGGCTCGGACGTGCCGTTCCTGATCTACGGCGGCACCGCGCTGGGCACCGGCCGGGGCGAGGCGGTCAGTCCCGTGCTGGCCCGCCCGACCTCCTGGCACTGGGTGGTGGCGATCGCCGACGCTGGCCTGTCCACCCCGACCGCGTACCGGGAGCTGGATCGGCTCCGCGACTCTGGTGCCGCGGGCGCCCCGCTGGGCAGCACCGATGCCCTGCTGGGCGCGCTGCGCCAGCGCGACCCCCGGGTGCTCGCCCGTACGCTCGGCAACGACCTCCAGGACGCCGCGCTGGCCATGCGGCCCGCGCTGGCCGACACTCTCAAGGCCGGCGAGGCGGCCGGCGCGCTCACCGGCATCGTCTCCGGTTCCGGCCCGACCTGCGTGTTCCTTGCCGCCGACGCGGCCGACGCGGAGCGGATCGCCGCCGAGCTGACCGCGGCGGGCGTCTGCCGGGAGGCGCGGGTCGCGCACGGCCCGGTGGCCGGCGCCCGCATCGGTTGACGACGGGTCGCACCGGGGCTGCCGGCACGCGGCGCGGGCGTCCGGGGAGTCCGCGTACCCTTGGGACAGGCGTCCAGGTGCCCGCCGGCACCGGGACGCCTTGATCATGAAGGGTGGAACGTGGCGAACATCGTCAATCTGGACCGGGTGTCCAAGGGGTACGGCGCCGCCGGGCGGCTCCTCACGGACGTTTCGCTCGGCCTGGACGACGCCGACCGGATCGGCGTGGTCGGCCTCAACGGTGCCGGCAAGTCCACCCTGCTGCGGCTGCTCACCAAGCAGGAAGGCCCCGACGACGGCCGGGTGACCCACCGCCGCGACCTGCGCGTGCTCTGGCTGCCGCAGCAGCTCACCCTCGCCCCCGAGGCCACCGTCCGGGACGTCGTGCTCGGCACCGCCTGGCTCGCCGAGGGCATGGGCGCCGAGCACGAGTGGGCCGGCGACGCCGGGGTGCGTGCCATCCTCGACGGCCTCGGCATGCCGCACCTCGGCCTCGACCAACCGGTCGGCCCGATGTCCGGTGGGGAACGCCGCCGGGTGGCGCTCGCCGCGCTGCTCGTCCGTGACTCCGAACTGCTCATCCTCGACGAGCCCACCAACCACCTGGACGTCGGCGGTGTCGACTGGCTGGCCCGGCACCTGATCGGCCGCAAGGGCGCCCTGGTCGTGGTCACCCACGACCGGTGGTTCCTGGACGCGGTCTGCACCACCACGTGGGAGATCGCCGACCAGACCGTCCGCGCCTATGAGGGTGGCTTCGCCGCCTGGACCCTCGCCCGCGCCGAACGCGAGCGCGTCGCCGCGGCCACCGAGGCCCGCCGGCAGAACCTGCTCCGCAAGGAGATCGCCTGGCTGCGCCGTGGTCCGCCGGCCCGGACCTCCAAGCCCCAGTTCCGCATCGACGCCGCGAACGCGTTGATCGCCGACGTGCCGCCCGCGCGGGACACCATGTCCCTGCAACGCATGGCCGTCTCCCGGCTCGGCAAGCAGGTGTACGACCTGGAGAACGTCGAGCTGCACGCCGGCCCGAAGGAGATCCTGCGCGACGTCACCTGGCTGGTCGGCCCCGGCGACCGCATTGCCATCCTCGGTGCGAACGGCGCCGGTAAGACCACGCTGCTGCGGATGCTCGCCGGCATCACCCGCCCCGACGGTGGCCGTCTCGGCACCGGCTCCACCGTACGGCCCGCGTTCCTCTCCCAGGAGCTGGCCGAGCTGCCCGGGCACCTGCGGGTGCTGGAAGCGGTGGAGGAGGTCGCCCGCCGGGTCCAACTCGGGGACCGGGAGGTGTCCGCCGCGCAGCTCGCCGAGGTGTTCGGCTTCGACGACCGCCGACTCTGGACCCCGGTCAGTGACCTCTCCGGTGGGGAACGCCGCCGGTTGCAGATGCTGCGGCTGCTCGCCGGCGAGCCCAACGTGCTGCTCTTCGACGAGCCCACCAACGACCTGGACACGGACACCCTCGCCGCGCTGGAGGACCTGCTCGACTCGTGGCCCGGCACGATCATCGTGGCCAGCCACGACCGGTACCTGATCGAGCGGGTCACCGACACGGCGTACGGGATGTTCGGCGACGGTCGGCTGGTGCACCTGCCGGGCGGGGTGGACGAATATCTCGCGCGCACCGCCGAGCGGGCTGGCACCAGCCGTGCCGGGGCCAACCCGACCGCCGCGACCGCCGGCCCGACCCCGGGCGGCATGTCCGCCGCCGAGGTCCGCCAGGCGCGCAAGGAGTTGACCCGCCTGGAGCGACAACTCGGCAAGCTTGATCAGCGCGAGACCACGCTGCTCGACCAGCTCGCCGCCGACGCCACCGACTACGCCCGGGTCGCCGAGCTGGACGCCCAGCTCAAGGATCTGCGCGCCGAGCGGGAGCGGATCGAGGAGAGTTGGATGACCCTCGCCGAGGATCTGCCCGAGAGCTGACCGGTCGGGCGCGCCGGCCGGGGCCGTGTGCGGCGTCACACCACCACATGCGCGACAATCGTCGGCGACACCTCACCCCACGGCGTTGGAGACACAGACATGGCCCACACCCCCGTCAACCACCCCGCGCGGCCGATCTACCGGGCGATCGGCGGGCTGACCGGTCTGTACCTGGTCGTCTTCGGTGTGCTCGGCATCATCGCCAGCACCGGCAACGAGATCCTCGCCCAGGACGACACCCGGGTCCTCGGTCAGGGCACCAACCTTGGTTTCTCGCTGCTCAGCGTGCTGCTCGGGATCGTCGTGCTGGTCGGCACCGTGCTCGGCCGCAACATCGACGTGGTGATCAACCAGTGGCTGGCGTACAGCCTGATGGTGGTCAGCCTGGCCGGTCTCGCGTTCATCCGGACCGACGCCAACATCTTCAACTTCAGCATCGCCACCGTGATCGTCGTGATGACCGCCGCCCTGGTGCTGCTCATGGTCGGCATGTACGGCAAGGTCGGCACGGACGATGAGGCGGAGGCGTTCCAGAAGGCTCGTCTCGTTCTCTGATCCTCGTTTTTTGGTTGCGGTGGTGGTTTTCGCCGGAGCCTGAGCTGTTGCGGTGGTGGTTTTCGCCGGAGCCCGAGCTGCTCCGGGCGGTCAGGCTTGATCCCTGCGCAGCTCGGGCTCCGGCGAAAACCTGACCTGGTCCTGCCTGCGGCGGACCTTCCGCATTGGGGTTTCCCGGACAGTTGGCTGGGCCTTGGGTGACAATCCTCCTGAATCGGTCTAACTCAGGTGGATGGGGATCAGGGGCATGCCGCACTTTCCGGTGAACCATCCGGCACGGCCGCTCTACCGGGTGCTCTCCGGTCTGATCGGCGTCTACATCCTGGTCTTCGGCGTCTGGGGCGTCGCCGAGACGATCGGCGACCCGCTCTTCGCCCGCGACGGCACCTGGGCCCTCGGGCTACGGACCAACCTGGCCTTCTCGCTCGCCTCGGTGGTCTTCGGAATCGTCCTGATCATCGGGGCCTCGCGGCGTAGCAACCTCGGCCACTACATGAACCTCACCGCTGGCGTGGTGTTCCTGGTGACCAGCATCCTGATGATGTCGGTGCTGCAGACCGGGGCGAACTTCCTCAACTTCTCGATGTCGACGGTGATCGTGTCGATGCTGTTCGGCCTGATCCTGCTTGGCACCGGCCTCTACGACAAGGTCGGCCCACCGGAGCACGCCGAGGCGGAGTTGGAGAACCGCAAGCACCCGGTGGCCGATGTGCACCGCCGCTGACCGGGGTCAGTCGCGCCCGCCGCACGGTGACCGGAGTCAGTGGCGTCGGGCGGTGATCAGCGTGGGCTTCGCCTCCAGGTGCGACAACCCGTTCCAGGCCAGGTTGACGAGGTGCGCCGCCACCGTCTCCTTGCGCGGCTTACGCACCTCCAACCACCAGCGGCCGGTGAGTGCCACCATGCCGACCAGCGCCTGCGAGTACAGCTCGGCGAGCTTCGGGTCGTAGCCGCGGCTCTTGAACTCGGCGCCCAGGATGTGCTCGACCTGGTGCGCCACGTCGTTCATGACGCTGCTGAAGTTGGCCGTGCCGGACATCAGTGGCGACTCGCGGACCAGCACCCGGAACCCGCTGGTCTCCTCCTCGATGTAGCCCAGCAGGGCCAGCGCCGCCTGCTCCAGCAACTCCCGCGGATGCCCGGCGGTCAACGCCGTGGTGATCCGGTCCAACAGGGCCCGGACCTCCCGGTCCACCACCACCGCGTAGAGCCCTTCCTTGCCACCGAAGTGCTCGTACACCACCGGCTTGGAGACCTTGGCGCGGGCCGCCACCTCCTCGATCGAGGTGGCGTCGAAACCGCGCTCGGCGAAGAGTTGCCGGCCGGTCGCGATCAACTGCTCCCGTCGTTGGGCCGCCGACATGCGGACCCGCGAGGTGGGTTTGGCCTTTACTGCCGGGGCGGGCGTCGTGGCCCGTCGGCCGCCGACGGCCGTGCCCTCATCGTCGCTGACCTCGGGCATGTCGCCGCCTCGCTGGCGCTCGGTGACGCCCTGCCGTGGAATGGTGCCTCCGCTGTGCCCGTTCACGTCGTCGCCTCACTGTCGGGCGGTCCGACCGCCCTGCCGCGCCGTTCGACCGTACTCGGATCGGGCTCGGCCCCCCGTCCGCCGAGCCGTCCGGTCCCCCCGCGTGGCTCGGTCATCCGGCCATCCTGCCAGGCGGCATCCCCGTGCGCCGCCCGGTTTCAGTGGGGTGCGACCGGCTTCACGAGCTTGGCGGCGAGGCGCTCCGGCTTTGGCCAGCGCACCTGGGTCGCCGCGCCGGTCTTCTCGAACAACCAGATCACCCGGGCCGAGATGTCGACCTGGCCGCGCAGCACGCCGTGCCGGGCGCTGGTCGGGTCGGCGTGGTGCAGGTTGTGCCAGCTCTCGCCGAACGACAGGATCGCCAGTGGCCAGAAGTTCGACGCGCGGTCGCCCTGGCGCATCGCGAACGGGCGCTCGCCATAGACGTGGCAGACCGAGTTGATCGCCCAGGTGACGTGGTGCAGAAGGCCGACCCGGACCAGCCCGGCCCAGAAGAACGCGGTCAGCGCGCCCTGCCAGGACCAGGTCACCAGGCCGCCGATCAGCGCCGGCCCGAGCAGCGAGGTGGCCACCAGCGCGGGGAAGAGCCGATCGACCCGGCTGATGTCGCGGTCGGCGATGAGGTCCGGTGCGAAACGCTCGCGGTTGGACAGCTCCCGGCGGAACAGCCAGCCCACGTGCGCGTGGAACAGACCTCGGGTCAACGCCCAGAAGCTGGTGCCGAAGCGCCACGGCGAGTGCGGGTCGCCCTCCAGGTCGGAGAACGCGTGGTGCCGCCGGTGGTCGGCCACCCACTGGATGATCTCGCCCTGCACCGCCAGCGATCCCGCGACCGCCAGAGTCACCCGCAGCCACCGCTTGGCCTTGAAGGAGCCGTGCGTGAAGTAGCGGTGGAAGCCGACGGTGATGCCGAGCCCGGAGACGACGTACCAGACCAGGCCGATGATCACGTCGGTCCAGCCCAGCCAGCCGCCCCAGGCCACCGGAACGGCGACCAGCAAAGCGACGAAGGGGATCACCACGAAAGCCCAGAGGGCGGCCAGGATGCCGGGGGACTGGCTGCCGTCGGTGAGTGGTTTGGGGCCGGGCGCGGAGGGGTTGGGATCGAGCAGAGCAGTGGACATGGGACCTCGCAGGGGGATGGAAACGATCACGAAGTTACGCCTACGTCACCGTAACTTACGGCAGCGTAGATCGCACGGGGAAGTTTGGAATGCTCTTCGCGTACTCGCGGAAAGTCGCAGGTCAGGCGGGGTAATGGCGGGTGCGTAAGCGGAGCTCGGGGATGTCCGGAGCGCTCTTCCCGGGGCGGCGCGGCTGCGGATCGCTCGCGGTGCGGCGGGATGAGCGATGGCGTCCGGCGGCTGGGGCGCTAAGGTGTACCGGCGGGGATGTCCATCCCACCTGCGACGCGCTTGCGTCACTGATCGGCCGTGGTGTAATTGGCAACACCCGGGTCTTTGGTACCCGTATTTCAGGTTCGAACCCTGGCGGCCGAGCTGCCCACCTACGTCCGTTTTAGGGTCCGGTGGGGGTAAGAGGGGACCGTGCCGGGCCTCGCGGCTAGCATGGCCGCGAGAGTGTCCGCCGTCCCGACGGGAGCCACGTCGTGCCCCAGCCCCACCTTCGTACCGTCGTCGTACTCGCCGCCGGTGAGGGCAAGCGGATGAAGTCGACACTGCCCAAGGTGCTGCACCCCCTGCTCGGTCGGACGCTGCTCGGTCACGTGCTGAGCGCCGCCGCCCCGCTGGGCGCGGACCGCACCGTCGTGGTGGTGGGGCACGGTGCCGACCAGGTCCGGGCGCACCTGTCCGAGGTCGCCCCGGACGCCACGCCGGTGCTCCAGGCCGAGCAGCTCGGCACCGGGCACGCCGTGCGGATCGCGCTGGACGCCGTACCGGACGGCGCCGGCACGGTCGTGGTGATCAACGGGGACGTGCCCCTGCTGCGACCCGAGACGGTGGGCGCGCTGGTGACCGCGCACGAGGAGGCCGCCGCGGCGGCCACCGTGCTGGCCGCCGAGGTGCCCGACCCGACCGGCCTCGGCCGGATCGTCCGGGACGCCGACGGCCACCTGGAGCAGATCGTCGAGGAACGCGACGCCAACCCGGCGCAGCGCGCGATCCGGGAGATCAACGCCGGCATCTACGCGTTCGACGCGGTGCGGCTGCGCGAGGCGCTGGGCAAGCTCTCCACCGACAACGACCAGGGCGAGGAATACCTCACCGACGTCTTCGGCCTGCTCCGCTCGGCCGGCGAGCCGGTGGCGGTGCACGTGGCCGCGGACCACGTCGAGACGTTGGGCTGCAACGACCGGGTGGAGCTGGCGACGCTGCGCCGGCTGCTGCGCGACCGGGTCAACGAGGCGTGGATGCGCACCGGCGTGAGCCTGCTCGACCCCGCGACCACCTGGATCGACGTGACGGTCGCGCTGGACCGGGACGCGGTGATTGACCAGAACACCCAGCTGCGCGGCGGCACGGTGGTCGGCGCGGGTGCGTTGGTCGGCCCGGACGTCACGCTCGTCGACACGATCGTCGGCCCCGCCGCGTCGGTGGTCCGCAGCCATGCTGTCGGCGCAGAGGTGGGCGCGGGCGCGACCGTCGGGCCGTACGCGTACCTGCGGCCGGCGGCGCGGTTGGCCGAGAAGGCGAAGGTCGGCACGTTCGTCGAGGTGAAAAACTCCGAGATCGGCCCGGGCTCGAAGGTGCCGCACCTGACGTACGTGGGCGACGCGACGATCGGTGAGCAGACCAACATCGGCGCGGCGACGATCTTCGTGAACTACGACGGGGTCAACAAGCACCGCACGGTCATCGGCAGCCACGCGCGAACCGGCGCGGACAACATGTTCGTGGCGCCGGTCGAGGTGGGCGACGGGGCGTACACGGCTGCCGGTTCGGTGATCGTCGACGACGTACCGGCGGGCGCCATGGGTGTCGCGCGGGCGCGGCAGCGCAACATCGAGGGCTGGGTGGTGAAGCGGCGGGCCGGTACCGCTGCGGCCGAGGCGGCGCAGCGGGCTCGCGATGCGAAGGGTGCGTCGGAGGAGGCCAGTGTCGCAAGTGACAGTGAGGCAATCCACGGGGCGGCCGAGACGGTGGGCGGCGCATCCGGCCCGGGAGATACTGCAACCGAATAGTCCCTGACCCACCACCACCGGGTCGGGTACCGCCGACAAAACGGGAGCAGACGGGCCCATGGGCAGCATCGTCGCCGAAAACCGCAAAAGCCTGATGCTCTTTTCCGGACGTGGCTTTCCGGAGTTGGCCAAGGAGATCGGCGAGGTGCTCGGCGTCGCGCCGACCCCGGCCGACGCGTACGAGTTCGCCAACGGCGAGATCTTCGTACGGTTCAAGGATTCGGTGCGTGGTTCGGACGCCTTCGTGGTGCAGTCCGTCACGCACGGGGTGAACACCTGGGTCATGGAGACCCTGATCATGGTGGACGCGCTGAAGCGGGGGTCGGCCAAGCGGATCACCGTGGTGCTGCCGTTCTACCCGTACGCGCGTCAGGACAAGAAGCACCGCGGTCGGGAGCCGATCTCGGCCCGCCTGGTGGCGGACCTGCTGAAGACCGCCGGCGCGAACCGCATTCTCACCGTCGATCTGCACACCGCGCAGATCCAGGGCTTCTTCGACGGTCCGGTGGATCACCTCTTCGCGATGGACATCCTGGCCGAGTACGTGGAGCACAAGTACGCCGGCCGGCCGATGACCGTGGTGGCGCCGGACTCCGGCCGGGTGCGGGTGGCCGAGCGGTGGACCGACCGGTTGGGTGGCTGCCCGCTGGCGTTCATCCACAAGACCCGTGACCCGATGAAGCCGAACCAGGTCGTGGCGAACCGGGTGGTCGGTGAGGTCGAGGGTCGGGTCTGCCTGATCGTCGACGACATGATCGACACCGGTGGCACCATCGCCAAGGCCGCCGCCATCCTCAAGGAGTCGGGTGCGGCGGAGATCGTGGTCGCGTCCACCCACGCGCTGCTCTCCGACCCGGCCACCGAGCGCCTGAAGAACAGCTCGATCAGCGAGATCGTGGTGACCAACACGTTGCCGCTGCCGCCGGAGAAGCAGTTGGACAAGCTGACCGTGTTGTCGATCGCGCCGCTGCTGGCGCGGGCGATCCGGGAGGTCTTCGACGACGGCTCGGTGACCACCCTCTTCGGTGGCCTGAGCTGAGCCGTACGCCGCGTTAGCCCGGATTCCGCCACACGGGCGCGCAGGCGGGACTGGGCTGACAAACTGGCGCAAACGGGGCCGGCACGTCGGTGGGAGCGCCACCGACGCGCCGGTCTTGAGCCGTGATCGGGGACTGCCGGAAACCCTGGAAACAGCTCGGGTAGACTGGTGCGGTTGCCACGGCGAGGGTGCCCGGCGGGCCGCTGAAAAGCGCCGCACGGAGGCACCGTCATCGACGCGGTGCTCCGGGCAGTCGTTCATGACGCATGAGCCCCAGCGAGCCCCTCGCCCCAGCACCGTTAGACGACAAGCCGCCGCAGCGAAAAGCATCAGGAGTTTCCCCGTGTCCGAGGTAAAGATCAGCGCCGAGCCCCGCACCGAGTTCGGCAAGGGTGGTGCCCGCCGTACCCGCCGGGCCGGCAAGGTGCCCGCCGTGCTGTACGGCCACGGCGAGAAGCCCAAGCACATCGCGCTGCCGTCGCGGGAGTTCGCCGCGGCGATCCGCAAGGGCGGTGCCAACCAGCTCTTCGCGATCGACATCACCGACGGCACCCAGGTGCTGGCGCTGCCGAAGGCGATCCAGCGTGACCCGATCCGGGACACCTTCGAGCACGTCGACCTGCTGCTGGTCCGCCGGGGCGAGAAGGTCACCGTCGAGGTTCCGGTTCAGCTGACCGGCGAGGCCGCCCGGGACACCCTGATCGTGCACGACCACGACACCCTCTCGGTGACCGCGGACGCCACCAAGGTTCCGGACCACCTCGAGGCGTCGATCGAGGGCCTGGAGGCGGGCACGCTGGTGACCGCCGGCGATGTCGAGCTGCCGGCCGGCGTCGAGCTGGCCGCCGACTCGGATCTGACCGTGGCGTCGGTGACCGCCGCTCCGACCGCCGAGCAGCTGGAGGCGACGCTGCCCGAGGTCGAGGTGGCCACCGACGAGGCCGAGGCCGAGGTCGGCGAGGGCACCGAGGGCTCCGAGGGCGCGGACGCCGCCCCGGTCGCCGAGGGCGACGAGACGACCGAGGCGCGCACCGAGGCCTGATCGGTTCGTACTGTGCGACAGGCGTCCCCGGAGGTTCGGGGGCGCCTGTCGGCGTATCGGGGGTCGGTGGGGTGGACGTCGGAAGGGACGGGTCGTGACGGACGAGGCGGGGCCGTGGCTGGTGGTCGGCCTGGGCAACCCGGGTCGGGAGTACGCCGGGAACCGGCACAACGTCGGGTTCATGGTGGCCGAGCTGTTGGCCGGGCGGGTGAGCGCGCGGTTCGGCCGGCACAAGCGGGCGGTGGCCGAGGTGGCCGAGGCGCGGCTGGGCTTCGGTGGGCCGAAGCTGGTGCTGGTGAAACCACTGACGTACATGAACCTCTCCGGCGGGCCGGTGGCGGCGCTGGCGCAGTTCTACAAGGTGCCGACGACCCAGGTGATCGCCGTGCACGACGAGCTGGACATCGGGTTCGGCCAGGTGCGGGTCAAGTTCGGCGGCGGTGAGGGCGGGCACAACGGCCTGCGCTCGATGTCGAAGTCGTTGGGCACGAAGGACTACGCCCGGGTGCGGTTCGGCGTCGGCCGACCGCCGGGGCGGCAGGATCCAGCGGATTACGTGCTGTCGGATTTCGGCGCGGCAGAGCGCAAGGAGCTGGATTTCCTGGTGGACCGGGCCGCCGACGTGGTGGAGTCGGTGATCGTCAAGGGCGTGGAGCCGACGCAGAACCTCTACCACGGCAGTTGAGCCGGGCGGGGCGTACCCGATCGATCACGGCGGGCCGGTAGTCTGCGCCTTTCGGCGTGCCGCGACCGGCGACGCGAGTCGCGGCGGATCGGCCCGTGCGGGCAGCGCGGCGAGGCGACGGGAGCGGGCAGATGAGCAGTCCTCCGATGATCGATGGCGCGTTCGCCCGATGGCTGGCGTCCCGGGCTGGGCAGGCACTGCTCGACCTGCGCACCGAGATGGGTTTCGCGGACACCGGCGCGCTCAAGTCGGCCGGGGACAAGGTGTCGCACGACCTGATCCGCACGGAGTTGGCGAAATGGCGTCCGGGGGACGCGGTCCTCTCCGAGGAGGACGAGGGCTCGCGGTTGGCCTGGGCCGCCGAGGTGAACACCGGAGCGGTGTCACGGTTGACCGCGGACCGGGTGTGGATCATCGACCCGTTGGACGGCACCCGCGAGTTCTCCGAGGAGGGCCGCTCGGACTGGGCGGTGCACGTGGCGCTCTGGGCGCGCAACGCGCCGAGTCCGCACGGGCTGGTCGCCGGGGCGGTGGGGCTCCCGGCGCAGCATCGGGTGCTGGGCACGGACTACCCGCCGGCGTACCCGCCGATGACCGTCGAGGCGGCCACGGCCGGCGAGCGGAAGATCCGGCTGGCGGCGAGCCGGAGCCGGCCGCCCGTCTTTCTGACCGATCTGGCCGAGGACGTCGGGGCGCATCTGGTGCCGATGGGCTCGGCCGGCGCGAAGATCGCCGCAGTGGTCACCGGCGAGGTCGACGCCTACATCCACGCCGGTGGGCAGTACGAGTGGGACTCGGCCGCCCCGGTCGCTGTGGCGACGGCCACCGGATTGCACGCTTCCCGGATCGACGGTTCTGCGCTGAAATACAACGAGGCGGATCCGCGCCTGCCCGACCTCCTGGTCTGTCGCAAGGATCTCGCCACCCGGTTGCTTGCAGCGCTGCAGAAACATTCCGGGTAGCCTAAGCGTCTTCTTGACATGCCCGACCGGAAAGGTCTGGAAATCGGATGAGCGAGCGAATCGAGCCCGTGTCATGACCACCCCCGCGGCATATCAGGTCTCCCACCTGGACGCCTTGGAGGCCGAGAGCATCTTCGTGATGCGCGAGGTGGTCGCCGAGATGGAACGCCCGGTGCTGCTCTTCTCCGGTGGCAAGGACTCGATCGTCATGCTGCGGCTGGCGCAGAAGGCGTTCGCCCCGGCCAACATCCCCTTCCCGGTCATGCACGTCGACACCGGGCACAACTTCCCCGAGGTCCTGGAATACCGCGACCAGCGGGTCGCCGAGCTGGGGTTGCAGCTCGTGGTGGCGAGCGTGCCGGAGGCCCTGGCCAGCGGCATGGTCCGGGAGTCCGCCGACGGCATGCGCAACCGGATCCAGACACCGGTGCTGCTGGACGCGGTGGAGAAGCACCGCTTCGACGCGCTGTTCGGCGGCGCCCGCCGCGACGAGGAGAAGGCCCGGGCGAAGGAGCGGGTGTTCAGCTTCCGCGACGAGTTCGGTCAGTGGGACCCGAAGAACCAACGGCCGGAGCTGTGGTCGCTGTACAACGGCCGGCACCACCCGGGCGAGTCGATCCGGGTCTTCCCGCTGTCCAACTGGACCGAGCTGGATGTCTGGCACTACATCGCCCGGGAACGCATCCCGCTGCCGTCGATCTACTACGCACACGAGCGCGAGGTGATCGAGCGGGACGGCATGTTCTACGCCGTCAACGAGTTCTTCCGCCCCCGTGCG
The DNA here is from genome assembly GCF_044459545.1 of Micromonospora sp. NPDC050276. NCBI lineage: Bacteria > Bacillati > Actinomycetota > Actinomycetes > Micromonosporales > Micromonosporaceae > Micromonospora > Micromonospora sp. NPDC050276. The sequence continues at coordinate 224,722 of NZ_JBITJA010000001.1, forward strand.
GGTGAGGAGCGGTTCAAGGCGCAGGTGCGCTACCGCACCGTCGGCGACGCCTCCTGCACCGCCGCGGTCCGTTCCGACGCGGACACCGTGGAGAAGGTCATCGAGGAGGTGGCGGCCACCCGGATCACCGAGCGCGGCGCCACCCGAGGTGACGACCGGGTCAGCGAGGCCGCCATGGAGGACCGCAAGCGGGAGGGCTACTTCTGATGAGCACCGAGATCGTGGGGTCCGCGAATGCGGAGGCCCGGGCTGTTACCGGGGCCGGGCCGGAGGCCCGGGCTATGGACCTGCTGCGGTTCGCCACCGCCGGCAGCGTGGACGACGGGAAGTCGACCCTGATCGGCCGCCTGCTCTACGACACCAAGTCGCTCTTCACCGACCAGTTGGCCGCCGTGGAGGCGGTCAGCGCGGCCCGCGGTGACGAATACACCAACCTGGCGCTGCTCACCGACGGTCTGCGGGCCGAGCGGGAGCAGGGCATCACCATCGACGTGGCATACCGCTACTTCGCCACCCCGCGCCGCAAGTTCATCATCGCGGACACGCCGGGCCACATCCAGTACACCCGCAACATGGTCACCGGGGCGTCGACCGCTGATCTGGCGTTGATCCTGGTGGACGCGCGCAAGGGCCTGGTCGAGCAGTCCCGCCGGCACGCGTTCCTGTGCTCGCTGCTGCGGGTGCCGCACCTGGTCCTCTGTGTCAACAAGATGGACCTGGTGGACTGGTCGCAGGAGGTCTACGAGCGGATCGCCGACGAGTTCACCGCGTTCGCGGCGAAGCTCGACGTACCGGACCTCACCGTGGTGCCGATCTCCGCGTTGCGCGGCGACAACATCGTCACCCGATCGGACAACATGCCCTGGTACGAGGGCCCGTCGCTGCTGCACCACCTGGAGCGGGTGCACATCGCGAGCGACCGCAACCTGGTCGACGTCCGGTTCCCGGTGCAGTACGTGATCCGTCCGCAGTCCACCACGGTCACCGACTATCGCGGTTACGCCGGTCAGGTCGCCTCCGGCGTGCTGAAGCCGGGTGACGAGGTGATGGTGCTGCCCTCCGGCTTCACCAGCCGGATCGCCGCCGTGGAGACCGCCGACGGTCCGGTCCCGGAGGCGTTCCCGCCGATGTCAGTGACGGTACGACTGGCCGACGAGATCGACATCTCGCGGGGTGACCTGATCTGTCGGCCGAACAACGCACCGGCGGTGGCCCAGGACATCGAGGCGATGGTCTGCTGGATGGACGAGACGGCACCCCTGCGGGTCGGCGGCCGGTACGCGATCAAGCACACCACCCGCTCGGCGCGGGCGATCGTGCGCGGGCTGCACTACCGGCTGGACATCAACTCGCTGCACCGCGACGAGTCGGCCGACGAGCTGCGGCTCAACGAGATCGGCCGGGTGCGGCTGCGCACCACGGTGCCGCTGCTGGCCGACGAGTACCGCCGCAACCGCACCACCGGAGGCTTCGTCATCATCGACGAGGCAACCAACCGCACGGTAGGCGCCGCCATGATCGTCGAAGCCTCCTAACCCACCCCCACCCCCTACCCTCCCCACCGGCCCCCCCCGCGACCCCCCACCGGTGATCAAGAGGTTTTCGTCAGGATGTGGGCGTGAATTGACGCAAACCTCTTGATCAACCTGGTTGGGGGCAGGGCGGGGCAGGGCAGGGCAGGCGGGGGGTGGGGGGGTTAGGGCAGGCGGGTGGCGCCGGGGGAGGGGAGGACCGTCACGGTGGTGGGGGCGGTGAAACCTCGTTCTGCGTACGCGCTGGTGACGGCGGCGGTCACGGCATCGGCCCGGTCGGCCTCGATCAGCGCCAGCACGCACCCGCCGAAGCCACCGCCGGTCATCCGCGCGCCCAGCGCACCGGCCGCCAACGCCGCCTCGACCGCGGTGTCGATCTCCGGCACGGTGATCTCGAAGTCGTCGCGCATCGAGACGTGGGAGGCCGTCAGCAGCGGGCCGATGTCGCGGACCCGGGCGTCGCGAAGGAGCGCCACCGTGTCGAGTACCCGCTGGTCCTCGGTCACCACGTGCCGGACCCGTCGCCGGGTCTCCTCGTCGTCGAGCTGAGCCAACGCGGCGTCGAGCTGGTCGATGCCCACGTCCCGCAGCGCGGTCACCCCGAGCGCACTCGCGCCGGCCTCGCAGGATCGGCGGCGGGCCGCGTACTCCCCGTCCGCGTGTCGGTGCGGCGCCCGGCTGTCGATCACGAGCACCGCCAGCCCGGCGGCCGCCAGGTCGAACGGGATGTGCTCGACCGACTCGTCCCGGCAGTCCAGGAAGAGGGCGTGCCCAGCGCGGCAGCGGATCGACGCAGACTGGTCCATGATGCCGGTCGGCGCGCCCACGTAGACGTTCTCCGCCCGCTGGGCCAGCCGGGGTTGCAGCTCCGCGGCCAGCTCCAACCCGCCGAGGTCGAGCAGGGCGGCCAGCACGGCCGACTCCAGCGCGGCCGAGGAGGACAACCCGGAGCCCAGCGGCACGTCGGAGGCGATCGCCAGCCGGGCGCCCGGCACCGGATGACCCGCCTCGCGCAGCGCCCAGACCACACCCGCGACGTACGCGCCCCAGTCGGTGACCCGCCCCGGCTCGGCGACGTCGTCCGCGCCGAAGGTGATCGCCTCGCCGGAGAGCTCGGACCAGACCGTCCAGCGCTCCCCGTCCTGCCGGTCAGCCGCGACGACGGTACGCATCGGCAGCGCGAACGGCAGCACGAAGCCATCGTTGTAGTCGGTGTGCTCGCCGATCAGGTTGACCCGGCCGGGAGCCGCCCAGCGGCCGGAAGCCCGACCGCCGAACTGCGCGGTGAAGCCGGCGGCGGCCCGCTCGGCGACGTCACCGGTGGGCTGGGTCATGACCTCTCCAGGATGTGTGCGCGGTAGAAGGCCCAGGCGTCCCCGACCATGTCGTGCAGGGTCGGCTTCTGCGGCACCCAGCCCAGCTCCTCGCGGGCCAGCGCGGAGGACGCGACCAACTCGGCCGGGTCGCCCTCGCGGCGCGGTGCGACCTCGACGGGCAGTTGGTGCCCGGTGACCTCGCGGACCACGTCGACGACCTGCCGGTTGGTGAACCCGTTGCCGTTGCCCAGGTTGTAGATGCGGTGTTGGCCGCTGGTTGCCGCGTCCAGCGCCAGCAGGTGCGCGCGGGCCAGATCGGCGACGTGGATGTAGTCGCGGACGCAGGTACCGTCGACGGTGGGGTAGTCGTCCCCGAAGAGCTGAAGTTTCTCCCGCCGGCCGGCGGCGACGTCCAGCGCGATCGGGATCAGGTGCGTCTCCGGGTCGTGCCGCTCGCCGAGCGTGACGTCACCGTCGAGGTGGGCGCCCGCCACGTTGAAGTAGCGCAGCGACACGGCGGCCAGCCCGTGCGCGATCGCCTCGGAGGTGAGCGCCATGTCGACGGCGAGCTTGGTGGCACCGTACGTGTTGGTGGGGGCCTTGACCGCGTTCTCGCTGATGGGCAGCTCGGTGGGGTTGCCGTAGACGGCGGCGGTGGAGGAGAAGACCATCCGGGGCACCCCGGCTGCCCGGACCGCGTCGATCAGGGCGAGCGAGCCGATGGTGTTGGTCTGCCAGTACAGCTCCGGCTTGACCATCGACTCGCCGGCGGCGATCAGAGCGGCGAAGTGCAGCACCCCGTCGAAGCCGGCATCCGCGGTGATGACGCGGGCGGCGTCGTGGATGGACGCCTCGACATGGGTCGCGTCCGGGGCGAGGGCCGCGCGGTGTCCGGTGCGCAGGTCGTCCAGGATGACCACCTGGTGGCCGGCGTCGAGCAGCATCCGGGTCACCACGCTTCCGATGAAGCCGGCGCCCCCGGTGACGAGCAGTTTCACGTCGTTGCCTCCTGCCTGGCCCGCCCGGGACGGTGCCCTCCGGTGATCACACTAGGGCGGTGGCTGACAGCCGCGCCGATACCCCCGTGAAACCCCATTCCATCATAATCTCTCACGTTTAAACAGAGCCGAACATCCGCGGGTCGCTCCGCGTGATCCCCGATGCGGTGGGCCCACGGTGTCTACCATCTCTGTCATGCGGGAAGCGGCCCGTACCGGGCTCCGGCGACACGCGCGGGTGCACCCCCGTCGCGACCCCGGCCCGCTCGCCCGGGCCGTCGCCCGGATGCTGGTCCGCGCCGCAGATGGTGCCACCCGACTCGTCACCGATCTGCTCGGCACCGGTCCGGCGGCCGGCCGGGAGCGCATCTCGGAGGCCGACCTGCGGGATCTGGTCGCGGCGAACACGGTGCTCGACCCGGACGAGCGGCGGATCATCGACGAGGTCCTGGTGGCCGGTGCCAGTCTGATCCGCGAGGTGATGATGCCGCGTACCGAGGTGGTCTTCCTCCCGGCCCGGTTGACCATCGTCGAGGCCGCTCGACTGGTCCGCACCGAAACGCACACCCGCTACCCGGTCACCGACGGCACCCACGACGACGTGGTCGGCTTCGTACACCTCCGTGACGTGCTGCTGCGTCCGGACGCGGACCCGTGCGTCACCGTCGGGGAGCTGGCCCGGGAGGTGAAGCGGCTGCCCGGCAGCAAACGGGTGCTCGCCGCGCTGACCGAGATGCGCCGGGAGGGCCAGCACCTCGCGGTGGTGGTCGACGAGTACGGCGGTACGGCCGGGATCATCACCCTGGAGGATCTCGTCGAGGAGCTGATCGGTGAGATCCACGACGAGTACGACGCCGCTCCGGACCCGGTGCACGATGGCCTACCCGCCGTGGTGGACGGCCGCCTCAACCTCGCCGACTTCGCCGAACGGACCGGGGTGGCGCTGCCCGCCGGCCCGTACGAGACGGTGGGCGGGTTCGTGATGGCCGCGCTGGGCCGACTCCCGGTGACCGGCGACGAGGTGCCGGTGCCCGGTGAACCCGCGGACATCGGCGCGTCTGGTCCGGCCGATCTGCCGGCCGGCTGGCTGCTGCGGGTGCTCACCTTGGACGGCCGCCGGGTGGCCCGGCTCGCGGTCTCCGCCGCGCGCCCGACCGAGCAGCGCCGCGAGCACAGCCCCGAGCAGCGCCGCGAGCACAGCCCCGAGCAGGACACCGGGCAGCGCCGTGAACACGGCACCGAGCAGGCCCGGGAGGCGGTGGCGGGGCAGCACCGGCGGGTCGCGGCCGGGCCGACGCGCCGGGTCGGTGCGGGCGAGCCACGCGAGGTCAGCAGCCCGGCACCGGCGGGCCGGAGCCGACCCGCCGGCCCGTCATGACGGACCGGGTTGCTTGCTGACAGAATTATCGCCATGTCCGACGTTCCCGCCCGGCCCCGCGTCTTCTCCGGCATCCAGCCGACAGCCGACTCGTTCCACCTCGGCAACTATCTGGGCGCCGTGCGGCACTGGGTGGCACTACAGGACACGCACGACGCGTTCTACTGCGTGGTCGACCTGCACGCCATCACCGCGGGGCACGACCCGGCGCTGCTGCGCCAGCGGACCCGGGTGGCGGCGGCCCAGCTCTTCGCGGTCGGGCTCGACCCGGAACGCAGCACCCTGTTCGTTCAGTCGCAGGTGCCCGAGCACCCGCAGTTGGCCTGGGTGCTCGGCTGCATCACCGGCTTCGGCGAGGCCAGCCGGATGACCCAGTTCAAGGACAAGTCGCAGAAGCAGGGCAACGAGCGGTCCAGCGTCGGGCTGTTCACCTACCCGATCCTGCAGGCCGCCGACATCCTGCTCTACCAGGCCAACGCGGTGCCGGTCGGTGAGGACCAGCGCCAGCACCTGGAGCTCTCCCGCGATCTGGCCCAGCGGTTCAACTCGCTGTTCGGCGCGACGTTCACGGTGCCCGCGCCGCACATCGTCAAGGACACTGCCAAGATCACCGACCTCCAGGACCCGACCGCGAAGATGTCGAAGTCGTCGTCCTCGCCGGCCGGCATCATCGACCTGCTCGAAGATCCGGCCCGGTCCGCCAAGAAGATCCGCTCGGCGGTGACCGACACCGGTCGGGAGATCGTCTTCGACGCCGAGACCAAGCCGGGTGTGTCCAACCTGTTGACCATCTACTCGGCGCTCAGCGGCCGGAGCATCGACGAGCTGGTGGCCGCGTACGCGGGCCGTGGCTACGGCGACCTGAAGAAGGAGCTGGCCGAGGTGGTGGCCGACTTCGTCCGCCCGATCCAGGAGCGCACCCGCTCCTACCTCGATGACCCGGCGCAGCTGGACAAGCTGCTCGCGGCTGGCGCGGAGAAGGCCCGTGCGGTGGCCGCGACGACCCTGCGGTCCGCGTACGAGCGGGTCGGGTTCTTCCCGCCCGTGCGCGGCGAGTAGCTCCGCGGTACAGGTGGACGGGTCGGTGGTCGGAGGGGCGGCGCGAAGCGTGGATCGCAGTGGCGGGGTGCCGCCGACCGGCGACACCATCCAGATCGGCATCGCCGTGGACATCCCCGAGCCGTGGGGTGCCCAGCTCACCCGGCGGCGGGTCGAGGCCGGTGATCCGCTGGCGGTGCCCGCGCACGTGACGTTGCTCGGGCCCACCGAGATCCAGACGGCCAACCTGCCCGCGGTCGAGCGGCACCTGGCTGCCGTCGCCGCCGCGCACCTGCCGTTCACGCTGCACCTGCGAGGCACCGGCACGTTCCGTCCGGTCACCCAGGTGGTGTTCGTCGCGGTGGCCGCCGGGATCAGCGAATGCGAGCTGCTGGCCGCGGCCATCGCCGCGGCGCCGGGCCTGCACCGCGAGCTCCGGTTCCCGTACCATCCGCACGTCACCGTGGCACAGGACGTGGCACCGGAGGCCCTGGACAAGGTGTACGAGGATCTGGCCGACTTCTCCGCGATGTTCGAGGTCGACGCGTTCACCCTCTTCTCGCACAGCGGGCAGGCCCGGTGGCAGCCGCGTCGGGACTTCTGCCTCGGCAACTGAGCCGTCGGCGACGCGCCGGCCGGCGAGCATCGGAAGCCGGTTGCCCCTACAGCGGTCGGAGATCGGCGAGGATGATCGCGTGAACGTGATCGGCCGGATCGAGGCGGGCATCGACCGCTGGGTGAGCGCCGCGCGCCACCGGTCGGGGATTTTCGATCATGTGTGGCGGGCCGGCGCGCTGTACGCCGAGGTGCTGGCCGGGCGGTTGGCCGCCGCGATCGCCTACTACGGTTTCTTCGCGGTGTTCGCGCTGGCCCTGGTCGCGTACTCGATCTTCGGCGCCATCCTCGAGGACAACGACGAGGTGAGCGCGGCAGCGGCCGACTTCCTCAAGGAGAACCTGCCGTTCCTGGACGCCCAGCAGATCGCCAACTCCAGCGGCACGGTCGGTGTGGTCGGCCTGGTCATCCTGGTCTTCACCGGCATCGGCTGGGTGGAGGCCATCCGGTCCTCCCAGCGGTTGATGTACGCGCTCAACCAGCAGCCCGGCAACCTGGTGGTGCGGCGGCTCGTCGACCTGGGCGTGATGATCGGCATCTTCGTGCTGCTCGGTGTCTCGGTCGCGGCGGTGGACGCGCTGGAGTCGCTGCTGGGTTTTCTGCTGCGCAGCACCGGGTCGGTGGGTCTGACCACGATCAGCGCGGTGCTCAGCGTGCTGGTCAACACCGTGCTCGCCACCGCGTTGCTGCTCGCCGTGCCCCGGCTGCGGATGAGCCGGTCCCGGCTGCGCCCGGTGGTGGTGCTGGTGGCGGTCGGCATCACGCTGCTGAACACCGTGGGGCGGTACTACGTGGTGCGTACCGAGCGGAATCCGGCGTACACGGTGGTGGCCGGCGCCGTCGGTCTGCTGCTCTACCTCTACCTGCTCAACCAGCTGGTGCTGTTCGGCGCGGCGCTGCTCGCGACCAGCACCAACGGCCGGGTGGTGGACCTGGCGGAGACCCCCGCCCCACCGAAGGACGTCGACGAGGGCATCGACCCCGGTGCACCGGGCGGGGCGGGCTGATGGCGGAGGTGCCGGACGTGCTGATCATGGTCGACCCGGACTCGCCGGTGCCCCCGTACGAGCAGGTGCGGGTGCAGCTCGCCGAGCTGATCGGGGACGGCCGGTTGCCGGTGGGCAGCCGGCTGCCCACCGTCCGGCAGCTCGCCGCCGACCTGCGGTTGGCCGCGAACACGGTGGCCCGCGCCTACCGGGAGTTGGAAACGACCGGGTTGCTGGAGACCCGGGGGCGCAACGGCACCTTCGTCGCACCCGGCCGGGACGACGCCGTCGACCGGCTGCACCGGGTTGCCGTCGAGTACGCCGCCGAGGCCCGGCGGCTGGGCGTCCCCCCGGACCGTGCTGTCGCTCTCGTCCGCGCTGCCGTCGACGCCACCCGGCACGACTGAGCGAACGCGCGCTGACTCGGAGCGGTGCCTCGTCGGGCCGCTGAACGGACGCCGATCGACCGCCGGATGGGCGGTAACTGAGGAGAAAGGGCGTCGGCGCTCGCGTTTGCCGACCATGATGAGCGCGTGGGCGCACTCATGACACTGGACCTGCCGTCCGACTCGCCGCTCCTCGGCCTGCCGTGGATCATCACCTTCGGTCCGCTCGGCGACCTCGACGAGTGGGAGCCGGTGGTCTGCGGGCCGTACGAGCGACCGCACGCGTTGGCCCTGGCCGAGGCGGTGGTGGCCGAGGAACAGCTGATGGCCGTGGTGGAGCCGCTGCTGCCGGCGCTGTCCGCCGACGAGATCCGCAGTGAGATCGCCGCCGCGCAGGTCGCCGCCGCGGACGAGGCCCGCCAGGTGGAGGGGGCCGACCTGTACGGGGACTTCGAGGACGTGATCGACGAGGAGTTGGACGCGGCGGCCGACGAGGCGGGCCACGGTGAGCCCGCCGAGCCGCCGGACGAGGCCGAGGTACGCGCCGGCTTCACCCGGATCGCGGCGTTGCTCACCGCGAAGTGAACCGCTCACCCGTCGGCGTCAGCGGGCCGGCGGGGCGTCCAGCACGCAGAACTCGTTGCCCTCGGGGTCGGCGAGCACCGTGAACCGTTCGGTGCCGGTCTGCCCGACGTCGACCGGACGCGCCCCCAGGCTCAGCAGTCGCCGTACCTCGGCCTGCGGGGCGCCATCCGCGACCAGGTCGAGATGCAGCCGGTTCTTGCCCCGCTTGGGGGTGCCCGAGCCCTGCAACCACACGGTGGGCGCGGTGGGGGACGACTGCCCGGGTGGCCAGAGCTTGGCGCTGCCGTCGTCGCCCTGCTCGACCTCGTAGCCGAGCGCCGCGGACCAGAACGCGACCATCACGTCCAGATTCTCGACGTCGATCGTGCACTGCGCCATCCGTACCACCATGGGGTCACCTCCGTTACGACGGTGCTCGATGCGGTACCCGCGACGGCGACGGGTCACACCAGCGGCCACCTACGGACACCGGCGCCGCACGGAGCGGACTCCGCGCGGCGCCGGTGGCACCTCACCCCCCACCACAAGGGGCCGGTAGCCCAGTCGCCCGTCGGCGCGGGGCACGACGAACGACCAGGTCGAGTGGGAGTTACCCGTTCAGCGCTGTTCCAACCAGACTGCCGCGTCAATTGGCAACAGCAGACCGGAACCCTGCTCGGTGAGCGCGTCGCTGGCGACGAGCGGCTGACCGTACCCGTCGATCAGGACCGGTGCGCCGCTGAGGTTGACCACGCAGGTCAGCGTGCTCGCACCGGCGGTACGGGCGAAGGCCAGCACGCCCGGCTCCGTCTCCAGCCAGCTGACCCCGTCGGCGTCGACGGCCAGCGCGGGGTGAACGTGGCGGATCCGCAGCGCGGCCCGGTACAGCTCCAGCGTGGAGCCGGGCACGTCGGTCTGCGCGGTGACCGACAGCTCCTGCCAGCGGGCCGGGGCGGGTAGCCAGCTCAGCTCGCTGCCGGCCGGCCCGAACCCGTACGGAGCCAGCTCGCCGCTCCACGGGATGGGCACCCGGCAGCCGTCGCGGCTCTCGCCGGTGCGCAGGAACGCCGGGTCCTGGCGCAGCTCGTCGGGAAGGTCGAGGACCTCCGGCAGGCCCAGTTCCTCGCCCTGGTAGAGGTAGGCGCAGCCGGGCAGGGCCAGCATCAGCAGGCTCGCGGCCCGGGCACGGCGCAGCCCTTCGGGGCCGTCGCCGTAGCGGGTGACGTGCCGCTGCTTGTCGTGGTTGGACAGCACCCAGGTGGTGGGTGCCCCGACCACTGTCGCCTCGGCCAACGCCGTGTCGATCACCTTGCGGAACGAGTCGGCCGACCAGGTGGCGTCGAGGAAGTCGAAGCTGAACGCCTGGTGCAGCTCGTCCGGGCCGATGTAGCGGGCCAGCCGCTGGGGCGTCTCGGCCCACGCCTCGGCGACCGCCATCCGACCGCCCGGGTAGCTGTCCAGGATGGGCCGCCAGGCCCGGTAGATCTCGTGCACCTCGTCCTGGTCGAAGTAGGGCAGCCGGCCCTTGCCGAGCAGTTCGACCTGGCGCTGGCCGGTGGTCATCGAGTTGAAGCCGACGTCGGGCAGCCCGTCCGCCTTGATCATGCCGTGCGCCACGTCGATCCGGAATCCGTCCACGCCCCGGTCCAGCCAGAACCGCAGTACGTCCTCGAACTCGGCGCGGACCTCGGGGTGGCGCCAGTTCAGGTCCGGCTGAGCCGGGTCGAACAGGTGCAGATACCACTGACCGTCCGCGACCCGGGTCCAGGCCGGGCCGCCGAAGATGCTCTCCCAGTCGTTCGGGGGCAGCTCGCCGTGCGCGCCCTGGCCGTCGGCGAAGAGGTAGCGAGCCCGTTGCGGTGAGCCGGGGCCGGCGGCGAGCGCGGCGGTGAACCAGGGGTGCGCGCTGGAGGTGTGGTTGGGCACCAGGTCGACGATGATGCGCAGGCCGTGGGCGTGCGCGTCGGTGATCATCGCGTCGAAGTCGTCGAGGGTGCCGAACATCGGGTCGACATCCCGGTAGTCGGCCACGTCGTACCCGCCGTCGATCATCGGCGAGGTGTAGAAGGGGGTCAGCCAGAGCGCGTCCACCCCGAGGTCGCGCAGGTACGGCAGGCGCTGCCGGATGCCCTGGAGGTCGCCGGTGCCGTCGCCGTCGCTGTCGGCGAAGCTGCGGACGTACACCTGGTAGACGACTGCGGCACGCCACCAGTCGTCGTCGGTGGTGTGCGGTGGGGTGGTGGCGCTGATCATTCGAGCAATATGCCGGCCTGGCGCTGCAAGAGTCAAGCAGTTCTTGCGTAAGCGAGGCGGGCGGAACTCGGCGCTACCGCGGTGGAGCCGCGCACCACCAGCTCCGGACGGAACAGATACTCCGAGTGCGGGGCGCCGTGCCCGTTGATCTCGTCCACCAGGGCTCGGACGGCGGCAACCGCCATCGCGGTGACCGGCTGCCGCATGGTGGTCAGCGGTGGGTCGGTGAAGGCCATCAGTGGCGAGTCGTCGTAGCCGACCACGGAGAGGCCGTCGGGCACGTTGCGGCCGCGTTGGCGGGCAGCCCGGATCGCGCCGAGCGCCATCAGGTCGGACCCGCAGACCACGCCGGTGACGCCGCGGTCCAGCAGTCGGCCGGCCGCCGCCTCGCCACCCTCCACTCCGAACAGGGACAGCTCGGCCAGGGGGTCCAGGTCGGCTTCGGCCACGCCAGCCAGGCGGGTCATCGCGGAGCGCCAGCCGGCCACCTTGCGCTGCACCGGAACGAACCGGTCCGGGCCGGTGATCAGGCCGATCCGCCGGTGCCCGAGCGCGACCAGGTGGGCGACGGCCAGCTCGGCCGCCTCCCGGTCGTCGCAGGAGACGAAGGGCGCGCCGATGCCGGGCACGTATCCGTTGATCATCACGACCGGCAGCGGCCGGGCGAGCAGCGCCCGGTAGCGATCGTGGTTGGCGGCGGTGTCCGCGTGCAGGCCGGAGACGAAGACGATCCCGGAGACCTGCCGGTCCAGCAGCATCTCCACGTACTCGTCCTCGGTCACGCCGCCCGCGGTCTGGGTGCAGAGCACCGGGGTGAACCCGCTCTGCGCCAGCGTCGACTCGATGACCTGGGCGAAGGCGGGGAAGATCGGGTTGTCCAACTCGGGCACCACCAGGCCGACCAGCCCCGCGCTGCGCTTGCGCAGTCGGGCGGGGCGCTCGTATCCGAGCACGTCGAGGGCGGTGAGAACGGCCTGCCGGGTCTCCGGTGCCACGCCGGGGCGGTCGTTGAGCACCCGCGACACCGTGGCCTCGCTGACTTCGGCCTGCTGGGCGATGTCGGACAGTCGAGCGCGCATGGCGGCACTTTAGCCCACCGGCAAGTTCTTGCGGGGTGCTCTGCAAGCCCTTCCATAATCTGCAACGTCTTGCTAACGTCCCCGCAACATGCGAGAGCAGCGGCGCAACGTCGATGCGCCGGTTGGCAAGAACTTCCAGAGGTTTCCACTGGCGGGCCGTCCTTCCCCCGGCGGACCCGCCATGACGACAGGAGTACCGATGCGCATCCGTACCGCGGGTGTGGTCGCCCTCTTCGCCCTGGCGCTCGCCGCCTCGGGCTGCGGTGGCGACAGCGACGAACCGGCCGCGAAGGAAACCCCCAAGGCCGCGGGCAGCAAACTGGTGATCTGGGCGGACGACAAGCGGACCGCCGCCCTCAAGCCGTTCGCCGAGAAGTTCGGCCAGGAGAACGGCGTCACCGTCGAGGTCCAAGCCGTCAGCAAGGACCTGCAGACCAACTTCGTCACCGCGTCCCAGCAGGGCAGCGGCCCGGACGTGGTGGTCGGCGCGCACGACTGGATCGGCAACCTGGTGCAGAACGGTGCCATCGACCCGGTGCAGCTCGCCGCCGACCAGAAGAGCGCGTTCAACCCGACCGCCATCAAGGCGGTCACCTTCAACGGCCAGCTCTACGGCGTGCCGTACGCGCAGGAGAACCTGGCGCTGATCCGCAACACCGAGCTGGCCCCCGAGGCGCCGAAGACCATTGAGGACCTGGTGGCCAGCGGCAAGAGGCTCAAGACGGCCAAGAAGGCCACCGAGACGCTCTGCCTCCAGGTCGGCCAGAACGGCGACGCGTACCACATCTACCCGCTGTACACCTCGGCCGGCGGTTACCTCTTCGGCACCGGCGCCAACGGCGACTACGACCCGAAGGACCTGGGCGTGGGCAAGCCCGAGTCCATCGCGGCCTTCAAGAAGATCGCGGCACTCGGCGAGAAGGGCGCGGGTGTGCTCAAGCGCTCCATCGCGGACACCAACTCGATCGCCACCTTCACCGGCAAGAAGTGCGCGTACCTGGTTTCCGGCCCGTGGGCGGTGGCCGACGTCAAGAAGGCCAACATCAAGTACGACATCTCGGCGATCCCCGGCTTCGCCGGCGGCAAGGAGGCCCAGCCGTTCGTCGGCGTGCAGGCGTTCTACGTCGCCGCCAAGGGCAAGAACAAGGCGTTGGCGCAGGAGTTCGTGGCCAACTACACCACCACGCCCGAGCTGGCCGTGGCGCTGTACCACGCCGAGGCCCGGCCGCCGGCGCTGACCACCGCCCTCGACCAGGTCAAGGGCACCGACCCGGACCTGGCCAAGTTCCAGGAGGCGGGCAAGAACGGGCAGGTGCTGCCGGCCATTCCGGCGATGGCCGCGATCTGGGACCCGTTCGGCAAGGCCGAGGCCGCCGTCATCGGTGGGGCAGACCCGACCAGCACCATCACCGCGGCCGGCAAGGCCATCTCCGGCCAGATCAAGTAATGAGTACGCCGCTGTCCGGCCCGGGGTCTGCCACGCAGGCTCCGGGCCGGGAGCCCGCCCGCTCCCGCCTTCCGCGCTCACGTCCGTCGCGCACCCGCCAGGACGCGCCGATCACCCTGACCGGCCTCGCCGGCAAGGTGCTCCTGCTCGGCCTGACCGCCGGTGTCGCGGTCTGGGCGGCCTTTCCGCTCATCTCCGCCGAAATGTGGGCCGGACTGGCACTGCTGGCGGCGGCCACCGCCGGGCTGTTCTACCTGTACCTCACCCGCCGGCACATCCCGGCCAAGTACCTGGTTCCGGGCACCCTGTTCCTGATCGCCTTCCAGGTCTTCCCGGTCCTCTACACCGCCAGCACCGCCTTCACCAACTTCGGGGACGGGCACCGGGGCAGCAAGGACGATGCGATCGTCGCCATCGGGTCCTCGTCGGTCGCCCAGGTACCCGGATCCGCCGAGTACGCCCTGTCGATCGCCACGACGGGCGACCCGGCCACCGGTCCGCTGGTCTTCCTGGTCACCGACCCAGCCACCGGCGCGGTCTCCGTCGGCGACACCGCCGGGCTGCGCCAACTCGATGCCGCCGACGTCACGGTCGCCACCGGCGGCAGGGTCACCGCCGCCGACGGGTACACCGTGCTGAACGTCGGCCAGGCCAGCGTCCGCAGCAAGGAGATCACCGACCTGGTGGTGCCCACCCCCGGCGGCGCGCTGCGCTCCAGTGGCCTGTCCCGCGCCTACGAGGGCAAGGCGGTGCGGGCGTACGAGGCGGGCTGCGACTGCATCCGGGACACCGAGACCGGGCAGACCTGGACCGCCGACGAAGAGGCGGGCGCCTTCGTCGCCGCCGACGGTGAGCGGCTGGCCCAGGGCTGGAAGGTCAACGTCGGCCTGCGCAACTTCACCCGCGTGCTCACCGACGAGAACATCTCCGGCCCGTTCCTCAGCACTCTCGGGTGGAACTTCGGCTTCGCCATCGCCTCCACCGGGGGAACATTCCTGCTCGGCATGCTGATCGCCCTGGTGCTGCACGCACCCCGGATGCGCGGCACCAACCTCTACCGGGTGGTGCTGGTACTGCCGTACGCCATGCCGTCATTCGCGATGCTGCTGGCGTGGCGGGACATGTTCAATGCGGACTTCGGTCTGATCAACAGTCTGTTCGGGGTCAATGTGGACTGGTTCGGGCAGGCGTGGACGGCCCGCTTCGCGGTCATCCTGGTGCAGCTCTGGCTCGGCTACCCGTACATGTTCCTGGTCGCCACCGGCGCGTTGCAGGCCATCCCGCGCGAGCTGACCGAGGCCACCTCGGTCGACGGGGCCTCGCCCTGGCAGTCCTTCCGGGCGGTCACCCTGCCACTGCTGCTGGTCGCGCTCTCCCCGCTGCTGATCTCGTCGTTCGCCTTCAACTTCAACAACTTCAACGCGATCTACCTGACCACGGAGGGCGCGCCCTTCCCCGCCGACAACCCGGCCAACGGAGCCACCGACCTGCTCATCACGTACACCTATCGGCTGGCCTTCGGCGGGCAGGGCGCGCAGTTCGGTTTCGCCGCCGCGATCTCGCTGTTCATCTTCGCCATCGTCGCGGTGGTCTCCGCGGTCAGCTTCCGGCGGACCCGCAAGCAGGAAGAGGTGTACGCGTGAGCGCGAGGAGTGAGCTTGCGAGCCCCGCAGTCGCGAACAGAAGGGGGATCGCGTGAGCGCGAGGAGTGAGCTTGCGAGCCCCGCAGTCGCGAACAGAAGGGGTGATCGCGTGAGCGCGAGCCCCCGCCGGCGTCGTAACCGCTGGTTCGCCCAGGTCGGCTGGCGGCATCTGGTCGCTCTGCTCGGCGTGCTGTTCAGCCTGTTTCCGATCGTGTTCGTGCTGTCCGCGGCGCTCAACCCGCTCGGCACGCTGTCCACCACCGAGCTGGTGCCGACCGGCGGCGTGTCCCTCGACAACTTCGGCGGGCTGTTCGAGCGAACCGCCTTCGGGCGATGGTTCCTCAACTCGCTGCTGATCGCCGGGGTGGCGTCGTTCGCCTCGGTGTTCCTCTCGGCGCTCGCCGCGTACGCCTTCTCCCGGATGCGGTTCCGGGGCCGCCGGGTGGGGCTGCTCGCACTGCTCCTGATCCAGATGTTCCCGCAGTTCCTGGCGATCGTGGCGATCTATCTGATCTTCGGCACGATCACCGACCTGTGGCCGTCGATCGGCTTCAACACACCCTGGGGCCTGCTGCTGCTCTACCTGGGCGGCGCGCTCGGCGTGAACACCTGGTTGATGAAGGGTTTCTTCGACACGCTGCCCCGGGAGTTGGACGAGTCGGCGACCATGGACGGCGCCTCGCACGCCCAGGTCTTCTTCCGGATCATGCTGCCGCTGGTCGCGCCGATCCTGGCGGTCGCCGGGCTGTTGGCCTTCATCGGCACCATCAACGAGTTCCTGATGGCCAACGTGTTCCTCACCAGTACCGACTCCAAGACCCTGGCGGTGGGGATGTACGGCCTGCTGGAGGGTAACGAGCGCAACAACAACTTCGGGATCTTCGCGGCCGGCACCCTGCTCACCGCGATCCCGACGGTGCTGGTCTTCCAGTTCCTCCAGCGGTACATCGTCTCCGGGCTGACCTCGGGGGCGGTCAAGGGATGAGACCGGGGGTAGTCAGTCCCGGGGTGTCGCGAGGTAGGGTGCTTCGGCGTTGCCCCAACGCTGCTCAGCGATAGCGGGCCAGCGAATGTGTGGCGAGCCTGCTTCACTAGCCGCTGGTGACCCGCCGCCCTTCATTCGCCGTCCGGTGCTGTTCCCGGGGAGACTCACGTGCAACTGTCGATCTTGATGCCGGTTTACAACGAAGCGGAACGCGTCGCGGAGGCCCTGAAGCAGGCCCTCGCGGTGCAGTACCCGTGTGAGATCGAGATCGTGGTGGTCGACGACGGCAGTACAGACGAGACCGCCGAGATCCTCGGTCGGATGGATGACGCGCGACTGCGGGTCGTGACGCATCCGCGCAACGCCGGCAAGGGCGCGGCGATCAAGACGGCGGTGGAGAGCGCCCGCGGCGAGTACATGGTGATCCTGGACGCCGATCTGGAGTACGACCCACAGGACATCCCGAAGCTGTTGGAGCCGGTGTTGGACGGGCACGCGACCGTCGTCTACGGCAACCGCACCTTCGGCAGTCACAGCGCCTACAGCTTCTGGTACGTGGTCGGAAACCGGGGCGTGACGACGGCGGCGAACGTCCTGTTCAACTCCTACATCGGCGACCTGGAGACCTGCTTCAAGCTGATGCCGGTGGAGCTGTACCGGTCGCTGAACATCCGGTCCCGTGGGTTCGGCATGGAGGCCGAGGTGACGGGAAAACTGCTCCGGCGACGGATCCGTCCCTACGACGTACCGATCACCTACCGGGCGCGGGGCCGGGCCGAGGGCAAGAAGATCACCTGGCGGGACGGGGTGGAAGCGCTGTGGATCCTGGGCCGGGAACGGGCCCGGCGCCGTCCCGACGGCATCCCCGCCGAGACGCTCGCGGGTCGATGATGACCACCAAGCACCGGGACCCGACGACGATCGCCCGTGTCGTCGTGGCAATCGTCGGGGTGGGCTGCCTGCTGCTTACCGCACAGGGCGCCGTGCAGGCCGCCGGTCGTGGCGTGGCCCTGATGGCCGACCGGGAACACGACCTCACCGCACACCAGTACCAGGTCGACTTCGAGACGCTCTGGCGTCAGTTCGTCGAACAGGTGCCCTCGGGCAGCCGGATCTCCCTCGTTCCGGCCCGCGCCAACAAGGACCTGTGGCATCAGCGGTTGAGCGAGTTCGCCGCGCTGCACGGGTGTGTGGTGGTCCAGGGGACGCGGTGGGACTACTCGGTGGGAGTCGCCCTGGTGGAGCGGAAACGGCCGTCCAGCGCTGGCGCGCGGTTGGTCGTCCGGAAGGCCGACTGACGAAATGGACCCCACCCCGATTCTCGCCGTCCTCGCCCTGCTCGTCGCGGGTTTCCCGCTGGCCTTCGCGATCCTGCGCAGCCCCTTCCTCGCGCTGCTTCTCGCGCCTCTGGTGACGGCGCTGTTGAGCACCGTCGCGGTGGTCCTGATGCTGGTCGTCGGCGGTCCGCTCCCGCTCTGGGTCGCCCTGGTGTTGGCTGCCGGCGCGGCCGGCGCCTGGTGGCTCTTGCGCCGCCCCGGCGAGCCGGTGGCGTACGGCGGTTGGTCGCACGCGCTGCTGATCGCGCTGCCGCTGCTTCCGCCGTCTCTCATGATCTTCGAGCCGGCCTACCAGTGGGACGCGCACTCGATCTGGTGGCTGCACGCCGGTTACTTCGCCAACGGAAGCGAGTACGCGCGTGCGGCGATCGGCAGCCCCGCCTTCGTCTTCTCACACACCGACTACCCGCCATTCGCCTCCGCGCCCGTCGCGGCCGTGTGGAGCGTCGTCGAGCCGGACTTCCGTACCGCCCAGCTGGTTGGCGCGGCGGTCACCGTCTCCGCGATCGCGATGCTGGTCCACCTGGTCCGGCGGGCGCTGGATCGGGTATCGGCCCCGGTGGCCTGGGTGCTCGCCATGGGGGTGGGTCTGACGTCCTGGTCGACCGTCACGTACGGGGTGACCGGCGGCCTCGCCGACGCGCTCTGGTCCGCCGCCTTCGCCGGCGCGGTGGTGGCCCTGCTGCTCAGTGCCGATCCGCTGCGCCGCCCCCTGTTGCCGCTGTTGCTGCTGACCGTCGCGGCGCTCACCAAGAACGAGGGCTTGGTGGCCGCCGCGGGTGTCGCACTGCTGGTCACCCTGCGGGCCCGCGCCGACCTGCGGCGCGCCGCGCTGGTCTGGCTGCCGGTGCTGGCCGGGGGCGCCTGGGCGCTGCTGGCCCGCCTGCTGGATGCCCAGTCGGACATCACCAACGGCAGCTCGGGTGGCGGGACGTCCCGGGACGTGGAGCTGGTGGAGCGGTTCCAGCTCACCATCACGGCCCTGTGGGGCGTGGTCGGTTCGGTGCTGGTAGGCGCCGCGGTGGTGGCGGTGCTCGGCACGCTGTTCCTGCGGGCCCGCCGCCGTGCGACCGGGCTGGCAGCGGACGGCTGGGTGTGGGCGGCCAACGGGTACTACCTGGCCGTTCTGGTCGGGACCTACCTGACCGGCCCGAACGACATCGAGTGGTGGCTGTTGACCTCGGTGGAACGGGTGACGCTGCCGGTGATGCTCCTGTCGGCGGTGAGCCTCGCGGGATGGGTCGCCGTCGCGTTCGGCGGCGATCGCCGCGCGGAGCCGCAACCGGTGCTCGACGAGCCGCGCGAGCCAGCGCTGTCGGGTGCCACCCCGAAGGCGACCGGCTGATCGGCGCCCCTCGGCGGTTCCCACTACTACAATCCGTCGTTCATAGGGAAGTATGGTGAGCGTGGAAGCTCTCAGACTCATCCTCCTCTACGTCCATCTGATCGGGTTCGCCCTGCTGCTCGGCGGCTCGATCGCCCAGTACCTCAGCGACCGGCTACGGATCAACCCGGCCATGCTGTGGGGCGCGGTGATCCAGTTGCTGACCGGACTCGGCCTCTCCGCGCCGCTACGCGATGGCGACGAGCCGGCGCCGGCGAAACTTGTGACGAAGTTGGTGATCGCCCTGCTGATCTTCGTCATGGTCTTCTTCTCCCGGAAGCGGGACGTGGTCAACCGTGGTCACTTCCTCGCGATCGTCGGTCTGACCCTGGTCAACGCGGCGGTCGCGGTCTTTTGGCGGTAACGTCCGGGGGAGGGGGACCCCCGGAAAACCGGACGTTGCGGACGCCTTGGCGCTCGGTTACCAGCACGAAGAGTGACTTGCCCCACGCAAGGGTTACACCCGGGTAACAGGCGCTCAACAGTCGTGCACGATTGTCGGCCGGTGGGTGGGCGCGGGCGTACGCTCCCGTCCGTAACGTGGGACAGCCGGCGGCACACCGCAGGTCGGCTGATGGGCTGCCACCGCACTAGGCGCGGTGTGCAATGGGAAGGAGACGTCTTGCGCTCGGTGCGTGGGATGCGGATCGCCTCGATCGTCGCGGTGGGTGGGCTCGCGCTCACCGCCGCCGCTTGTGGCGAGGCGCCCAAGGATGACAACAACGCCGGCAGTGGCGCCAAGAAGTTCAGCGCCTGCATGGTTACCGACGTTGGCGGCATCGACGACAAGTCGTTCAACGCCTCGGCCTGGAAGGGCCTGCAGGAGGCCAAGGCCGCCAACGACAACATCGACATCAAGTTCGTCGCGTCGAAGGCGGAGGCCGACTACGAGCCGAACCTGACGCAGTTCGTCAACCAGAAGTGCGACTTCATCCTGGCGGTCGGTGGCCTGATGGCCAACGCCACCTCGAAGATCGCCAAGGCGAACCCGAACCAGGAGTTCGGCATCGTCGACGCCAACCCGGGTGACGCCAACGTCTACCCGATGCAGTTCGACACCGCGCAGGCCGCCTTCCAGGCCGGCTACCTGGCCGCCGGGATGAGCAAGACCGGCAAGGTCGCCACCTACGGTGCCGTGCCGATCCCGCCGGTGACGATCTTCATGGACGGCTTCGTCGACGGTGTGGCGTACTACAACACCACCAAGAAGAAGAACGTCCAGGCGCTGGGTTGGAACAAGGAGACCCAGAAGGGCTCCTTCTCCAACGCGTTCGACAAGCAGGACGAGGGCAAGAAGGTCTCCGACGCGCTGGTCGCCCAGGGCGCGGACATCATCATGCCGGTCGCCGGCGGCTCCGGCCTCGGCACCACCGCGGCGGCCAAGGCCTCCGGCGGCAAGTACAGCACCATCTGGGTGGACGTCGACGGCTGCGAGAGCACCCCGGACTGCTCGGCGATCATCACCACCGTTGTCAAGAACATCCCGGACGCCGTCAAGGAGGCCGTGGTGAAGGCCGCCGCCGGTGACAAGCTGCCGGCCAAGCCGGGCTTTGTCGGCACCCTGGCCAACAACGGTGTCTCGATCGCCCCGTACCACGACTTCGAGAGCAAGGTCCCGGCCGAGCTGAAGACCGAGGTCGAGAAGATCAAGGCGGACATCGCCGCCGGCACCATCACCGTCACCTCGAAGGCCCAGCCGACCAAGTGACAACCGGCCGGCCGCTCCGGTGAGATCATCGGGGAGGTCGGCGGGGGACAGGTACGACCGATCGGCCGCTCTGGCTCTGCGGGTGCCCCGCGGGGTTGGAGCGGCCGATCGCGCACCACGTCAACGGACCGCTCCGGCCGGGTTGACGGCAGCTAGGCTGCACCATCGCTCGCACTCCAGGAGGTTGCGCTGAGACTCGAACTGCGCGGCATCACCAAGCGGTTCGGTGATCTGGTCGCCAACGATCACATCGACCTGACGGTGGAGCCTGGAGAGATTCATGCCCTGCTCGGCGAGAACGGCGCGGGCAAGTCGACCCTGATGAACGTGCTCTACGGGCTCTACCAGCCCGACGAGGGCGAGATCCTGGTCGACGGCAAGCCGCTGAAGCTGAAGGGCCCATCCGACGCGATCGGGGCCGGGATCGGCATGGTGCACCAGCACTTCATGCTGGTGCCGGTCTTCACCGTCACCGAAAACATCATGCTCGGCGCCGAGCAGGTCCGGGGCGGCATCGCCGGCTTCCTGGACCGGCGGCGCGCCCGGCGCGAGGTCACCGAGGTGTCCGAGCGCTACAACCTGCGGGTCGACCCGGACGCGGTGATCGAGGACCTGCCGGTCGGCATCCAGCAACGGGTCGAGATCGTCAAGGCGCTCACCCGCGACGTCGACCTGCTCATCCTGGACGAGCCGACCGCGGTGCTCACCCCCCAGGAGACCGAGGAACTGCTGACGGTCATGCGGTCGCTCAAGGCGGCCGGCAAGTCGATCGTCTTCATCACCCACAAACTTGGCGAGGTCAAGGCCATCGCCGACCGGATCACGGTGATCCGACGCGGGAAGACCGTCGGCACCGCCTCGCCGGAGGCCAGCCGGGACGAGCTGGCCGCGTTGATGGTCGGCCGCAACGTCCGGCTCACCGTGGACAAGACCCCGGCCACGCCGGGCGAACCGGTGCTGGAGGTGGCCGGGCTGGTCGTCGACGACGACCGGCAGATCCGCGCGGTCGACGGGGTGGACCTGACCGTGCGCGCGGGCGAGGTGCTCGGCGTGGCCGGCGTACAGGGCAACGGCCAGACCGAGCTGATCGAAGCGATCATGGGCCTGCGGCCGGTGCTCGCCGGCACGGTGAGCCTGACCGGCGACCGGATCGACGGCTGGAAGCCCAAGAAGGTGCTCCGGGCGGGCGTCGGCTACGTGCCCGAGGACCGTAGCGTCGACGGCCTGGTCAAGGAGTTCAGCGTCGCGGAGAACCTGGTGCTGGACATCTACGACCGGCCGCCGTTCGGCGCGGGGCTCGCGCTGAAGCCGGACGCGATCGCCGCCTCCGCGAAGGAGCGGATCGAGCAGTTCGACGTCCGTACCTCATCGGCCGACGCGGCGGTGGGCACCCTTTCCGGCGGCAACCAGCAGAAGGTGATCGTGGCCCGGGAGCTGTCCCGGCCGCTGAAGCTCCTCATCGCCGCCCAGCCGACCCGTGGTGTCGACGTCGGGTCGATCGAGTTCATCCACAGCCAGATCATCCGCGAGCGGGACGTCGGCACCGCCGTCATGGTGGTCTCCAGCGAACTCGACGAGGTGATCGGGTTGGCCGACCGGATCGCGGTGATGTACCGCGGTCGGATCATCGGCATCGTCGGCCCGGACACCCCGCGCGAGGAGATCGGCCTGCTGATGGCCGGCATCAGCCCGGACGCGGCCCACGAAGCCGTCGCGGCACCCACCGCCGACGAGCCCGGCGCGGCACCGGCCGCCGACAAGCCCGGGGTGGTAGACGGGAGCCCGGCGCGCGACGCGGGCTCCGCGAGCGAGGACGAGGCATGAGCGAGCGCCAGCGAGCGAATCATCGTTATCGGGGGTTGGTGCCTCATGGCGTCACGCAGCGAAGCGGAGTGACGGCATGAGCGAGCGCCAGCGAGCGAATCATCGTTATCGGGGGTTGGTGCCTCATGGCGTCACGCAGCGAAGCGGAGTGACGGCATGAGCAACCCCAATCCGCAGTCCGGGTCGCCGGACAAGGAGCCGGTGAGCGAGGCGCAGGCCGCGCAGAACGCGCTCGGCAACACCGAGCGTGCCGAGCCGGCGACCGTGCCGGGCAGCCCGGCGTCGGAGCCGAAGCCGAGCCTGGGCCGGTTGTTCCTGGACAACCTCTGGGCGGCCAACACCTTCACGGTGACCCTGCTGTCCCTGGTGCTCGCGGTCGTGGTCGGCGCGGTGTTGATGATCATTTCTGATCCGGACGTGCTCTCCACCTACTCGTACATCACCTCCCGCCCGTCCGATGCGATCAACTCGAGTTGGACGCTCGTCAGCGAGGCGTACGCGAACCTGTTCAAGGGCTCGATCTTCGACCCGGAGGCGTTCTCCGGTTGGTTGGACGGCGCCAACGGCTGGCAGGCAGTGCTCGCGCCGATCTCGGAGACGCTGACCTACGCGGCGCCGCTGGTCTTCACCGGTCTGTCGGTGGCGCTGGCCTTCCGGGGCGGCCTGTTCAACATCGGTGCCCAGGGTCAGGCCACCATCGGCGTGATCATGGCGGCGCTGGCCGGCTTCCTGCTGCCGCTGCCGCCCGGCCTGCACCTGCTGGTGGCGGTGCTGGCCGGCGCGCTGGGTGGAGCGATCTGGGGCTTCATCCCCGGCATCCTCAAGGCCCGCGCCGGCGCGCACGAGGTGATCAACACGATCATGCTCAACTACGTCGCCACGTACTTCCTCACCTGGCTGATCGTGCAGAACGGGGTGCAGGACCCGACCCGTACCGACGCGATCAGCAAGGCGGTGGACAGCTCCGCCCAGCTGCCCCGACTGCTCGGCGACAACCTGCGGGTGCACGCCGGCATCCTGCTCGCCGTGCTGGCCACCTGGGCGGTCGCCTGGCTGCTCAACCGCTCGACGCTCGGCTTCGAGCTGCGCGCGGTCGGCGCCAACCCGGATGCCGCTCGTACCGCCGGCATCAGCGTGACCCGGACATACATCCTGATCATGGTCTTCGCCGGCATCCTGGCGGGCCTCGGCGGCTCCAACATGGTGCTCGGATCGACCGCCAGCGCGCTGACCCCGCTGGTGGTCGCGCAGATCGGCTTCGACGGCATCCTGGTGGCACTGCTCGGGCGGGTGAAGCCCTGGGGGGTGCTGCTCGCCGCGCTGCTGTTCGGGGCACTACAGGCCGGGGGTAACCGGATGCAGTCGTACTCCGGGATCTCGCTGGAGCTGGTGACCGTGCTTCAGGCGCTGATCGTCATCTTCATCGCCGCGCCGGCCCTGGTGAAGGCGATTTTCCAGCTCCGGGCCGCACGCGCCGCCCGGTTGCAGACGAGCCTGGCGAAGGGCTGGTAACTCATGTCCACCATGGCTGTCCCCGACATCGCGGTCGCTCCGGTCGACGAGGGCTTCTGGACCCGCAGCCGCAAGGTCGGCCTCACGCTGCTGGGGCTCGGCCTGCTGGCGGCGGTGCTCTTCGGCGCGCTCGCCACCGATCAGCAGGCCCGCTTCACGCTCAGTGACGACGCGGCCGGCGCCGCATTGGAGATCAACGGCACGATCGGGGCGATCCTGTTCGGGATCATCGCGATCGCCGCCGGCGCGGCGCTGCTGGCCGGGGTGCCGAAGCGATGGTTCCTCACCGTGCTCGGCGTCGGGCTCGTCGGCTTCGTGCTCTCGTTCCTCTGCTGGCAGGTCTCCGCCGCGCCGGCCGGGCAGAACTTCATGCCGCTGGTCAACATCATCCGAGGCACGTTCATCCTGGCCCTGCCGCTGATCTTCGGTGCCCTCGCCGGGGTGCTCTGCGAACGCTCCGGCGTGGTCAACGTGGCCATCGAGGGTCAGCTGCTGATGGGCGCCTTCAGTGGTGCCCTCTTCGGCAGCATCTCCGGCAGCGTCTGGGTGGGCCTGGTCGCCGCCGCCATCGGCGGTGCGCTCATCTCGCTGCTGCTGGCCGTCTTCGCCATCCGCTACCTGGTCGACCAGGTCGTCATGGGCATCGTGCTGAACCTGCTGGCGGTCGGCGTCACCGGCTTCCTCTACGAGCGGCTGATGCAGACCGACGCGCAGAAGTACAACAGCGCGCCCCGCTTCAGCAACTGGGAGATTCCGCTGCTGAAGGACATCCCGGTCCTCGGGCCGGCGCTGTTCCGCGGCAACATCTTCCTCTACCTCGGGCTGCTCCTGGTGCTGGTGATCCACATCGGGCTGTTCCGCACCCGGTGGGGGCTGCGGACCCGCTCGGTCGGTGAGCACCCCATCGCCGCCGACACGCTCGGCGTCAAGGTGCTGCGGGTGCGCTACCGCAACGTGCTGCTGGCCGGCGTGGTCGCCGGCATCGGCGGCGCGTCTTACACGCTGGCGCTCTACTCGTTCACCAAGAACATGATCGGCGGTAAGGGCTTCATCGCACTGGCAGCGCTGATCTTCGGCCGCTGGAACCCGACCGGCGCGCTGCTCGCCGCGCTCTTCTTCGGTTTCGCCGATCAGCTTGCCACCTATCTCGGCGCGATCAGCAGCTCGATTCCCAGCCAGTTCCTGGCCATGCTGCCCTATCTGGCGACCATCCTGGCGGTCGCTGGGCTGGTCGGCCGGGTCCGGGCACCGGCCGCTGACGGCAAGCCGTACATCAAGGGTTGACCGGCGCGGTCCGGTGCGCCGTAGGCGATGGAGTCAGGGGGGGGGGGGCGCCGCCGGGCGCCCCCCCCCGGGGGGGGGGGGGGGGGGGGGGGCCGCGCCGCCCCCCCCCCCCCCGGGCGGGGGGTGGGCGCGGGGGGGGGGGGGGCCGGCGGCCACCCCCGCCCCCCCGCA
>NZ_JBITJA010000001.1:250171-702324 GCF_044459545.1 Micromonospora sp. NPDC050276
CCGTCTGCCGCCACTCTTAAAATACGGGGGGCCGGGGGGGGGGGGGGGGGGGGGTGG
This sequence comes from Micromonospora sp. NPDC050276, assembly GCF_044459545.1. Lineage (NCBI taxonomy): Bacteria > Bacillati > Actinomycetota > Actinomycetes > Micromonosporales > Micromonosporaceae > Micromonospora > Micromonospora sp. NPDC050276. The sequence goes on from NZ_JBITJA010000001.1 coordinate 250,229, forward strand.
GGTTGGGGGGGGGGGGGCGCCCCCCCGGGGCCCCCCACCCCTGAGGGACTAGAAGGTGATCCGGTCGCAGCTGCCGCCACCAGCGACGATTCTGTGGTTCATCGCGCGGGCGGTCTGCGGCCCGTAGACACCGTCGCTCGCGATCCCGAGCGCGCTCTGCACGCTCTTGAGAGCGTCGCGGGTCCTCCCGCCGAAGTCTCCGTCCACAGTGAGGCCCTTGCGGTAGCAGGTGTTCAGGTTGGTCTGCAGCTCCCGCACGGCGTTGCCGTAGGCTCCGTAGCCCATGGTGCAGTTGGGTGACAGGTCGTCGCTGCCTGGCACGTAGTTGTTCTGGTAATAGAGCGCCAGCACGCACTGTGGTGCGGCCGCAGCCGGGGTCGCGGTCAGGACCACCGGCAGGGTGGCGCTGGCGGCCACCACCGCGAGCGCCATCGTTACTTTGAACCTACGCATCGGGGACGGTCCTTCCTTTTCGGAGACTGGGCGGCGAGTGGACGGGACCATCGTGACGATGCCCGCCACTGCCACCACACCGTCGCGACACCGAACTGCCACGTCGACGCAGCGCCCAGAGCGCCGGCGATCAGGGGCCGACGTGATGGTGGTACGTGCGTCGTATCGCCGTCCGTTGCTCGCCGTGGGTCGGGGGAAGACCGGGAAGCTCCACGTATCCCGGTCGTCCCGCCCCGAGTAGCTCGAACGCCGCCCGGATGTGGGCGTACGCCGTTTCCAGGTGATGGGTTATGTTGCGGTCGAGGTTGATCTCGGCGCGGTCCAGGTGCCGGTGTTGGGCCGGCGGGCCCGCCAGCCGGCCGAGTCCTGCGTGGTTGTCGACGGCGACCTGCGTCGGCGTGTTCAGCGACTGCAGCAGCTGCCGCTCCCTGGCCTTGGCGACCGGCCCCGGCTCGACGCCTAGCTCTGTTCTGAGCCGGTCGCGATAACTGCGGTAGACCGTCAGAGAGTCGATGGACCTGCCGCTGTCGGCCAGTGCGTCCATCAGCAGTATGGAGATGTTTTCCCGGAGCGGCTCGATCTCGATCAGGGCCCGTAGCTCCGCGATCGCCCGGTCGTGGCGTCCCAGCCGCAGGTTGGTCGTTGCCAGCCGCTCCATCGCGGCCAACCGCAGCTCGTCCAGACGGGCCGCGTGGGCGCGCAGCTCCTTGGCGTTCAGGCCGTCGAGCGCCGGGCCGGACCAGTGCGCCAGTGCCTGTTGCAGCCGTCCTGCGGCGTCGGCCAACCGGCCGTCGGCGATCAGCTCATCTGCCGTGCGCACCTCACGCTCGAAACAGTCGGCGTCCGTCTCGAAATGATCGCCACGAAGCTGGTAGCCGATTCTGTTGCGTTCAATGGTGAGGTCCGCCGGAACAGACCGTATGTTTCGTCGCATGAGCGACACGCAGTTCTGGACCTGTTCTCTGGCGGTCGCGGGAGGGGTGGACTCCCAGACGGCGTCGACCAGCCGATCAAGGGAAACGGACTTGTGGTGATTTACCGCCAACATCGTCGCAATGATGGTCGCTCTCCGGCCGGCCACCGCGAACACTTCTTTTGCGCAGGGCGAACCCAGAAGCAGAAACCGCATGCCTTGCCCCCGTAGCCGTGGTGTGCGGTACCAATGCCGTCCATACTGCCTGGGACATTGAACAGTGTCAAGATCATCGGGGCGTTGGCACTGCTCGGACGCGACGGTCAGAGGAGCCCTCTGGTGACCAGCGTCGGAGCCACCTCAGGCCGGCGATCCATCCACCGACCCTGCTCGGCGGACCACCAGTAGTAGCGCTCGTCGAGCAGGCGGACCCAGATCGCCAGCAGTTCGGTGAGGGACCCCGTACGGGCGACGCCGACGTCCTCCGGTTGGGCCGACCACAGGTGGACAGGCGCGCTTCCGTACGGGGAGCGGTCGAGGTCGACGAAGGCCAGGTTGCCGTCGAGGGCGAACAGTGGCAGCCAGGACGGTCGCCAGTAGCCGTCCCAGTCCCGGTCGTCGGCCGGGTAGTGGGCGCGGCCACACACCCTCAGCATCAGGCTGCGTTCGTCGAACGCCTCGGTCAGGCTGAGGAACTCCCAGCCCCCCGGCCCGATCTGGCTCTCCACGCCCAGGCGGGTCCCCGGCTCGAGGCGGCGTACCCCGTCGTGCCAGCCCCACCATCGTCGTAGCTCCGCCGGCAGGGGGAGGGCCACCGTCTGAAAGGCGGCGGCGAGGTGCTCGTCGGAATGCCCGGGGGCGAGCCGTGCGGCAATCGGTGCGTTGTTTCGACGCCATTGCAATTCGAGTTGACCGAGAACGGTGGTCAGGTTCTGGTGAGTGTCAGACACGGTTGCAGGATCGCACGGCCGGCCGTTCCGCACAATCCTGGGGAACGGATAACCGGCCGGTCGTCGCGCTCGCTTTTCCGAACGCGCCGACCGGCCGGTCGCTGTGCTCTCAATCGTCGAAATGACTCATCAACATATGTAGAGCGTCTTGGGAATGTTGGTCGTGCCGATCAGTGGAATGGTTAGGTAGGGCTGGCCATTGCTACTCAGGAAGCGCGGCACCAGCGCACTGTAGGTGCCGCTGTTCATCTGACATTTCGTATACATGGCACCGACCATCGACCCCTCGGCCCGGTTTTCGCCGGTCGGCACCAGCCGGAGCCGGGTGCTGGTTGGCGAATTCTCGCCGAGGTGGTAATCCCATGCCGCGCCTTGCTCACTGGTGAAGTACGGGAACTCGTCGCACTGCATACCGCTGGGGCGAGGGCTCGGACAGGTCGTCTGCTTGACGGCGGCCAGGTTCATCCAGCTCCGCGACCACCCCCGCTCCTTCTCGCTGCTCTTGACGTAGTGCAGCGCCACCCACGCGGGGTGCGCCTTCAGCGCCTCCATGTCGTTGTTCGCCGCTCCGGCGGCATCCGCCGAGGTCGGGAAGAGGATGGGCATGGTCATGCAGGGGTCGTCGACGAGCCCACCCACCCGCGCCAATCGCAGACAGGTCTCCGCGGCGTTCTGCGCCTGCGCCGCGGTGATCGTCCAGCCGTCGGAGGCCCGGGTCGCCACGTAGTTACTGATCCGGTTCTGCACGGCCGAGGTCGAGCTGTAGCCAGCCAGGCTCGAATTGACCAGCTGGGCGAGCTGCCGCTGTCCCTCGACGTTCGGGTGCCAACTTCCTGCTCCCGGAGTATCCCGGCCGCTTCCCGACTCCGACGTGGCGATGACAGCGTGTATCCAGTTACCGTCCGCGCCCGGGCAGGCTCCGTGATGGTCGGGGCCGGTGCCGATACGCCACCTGTGGTTGGGATCGACGAAGCGGATGTTGACGCCCTGCCCGTGGACGGTCTCGACCGCCTTCGCGATGCTGATGTTCAACAGGTTCGCGAAGGAGTTGAGCAGCCGCTTCCGCTCTGGAGTGATGAGATAGCAGCCGTCCGCCGGATCGTCCGTGAAGAACCGCGGATAGCCGACGACCACGATCTGGGCGTTCGGCGCCTTCGCGTGGATCGCCCGATACGTGGCCAGCAGATGGGTCGGGAGCAGGTTGCGGATCAGGTTGGTCTGGTACTGCTTCAGCGGTGCGGGGTCCACCACGTCGTTGTTTCGGGTCAGCCGGAAATCGTCGTCGTAACAGTCGCCGACAGCCAGCGAGCAGGCCTTCATGACGTCGCCGAAACGAACGTCGTTGCCGCCGATCGAGATGCTGACGTGGGTGGTGTCCTCGTCCAGATAACCCTGGTCGACCTGTGTCAGTTCCCCGTAGTGATAGTCGGTTCTGCCCCAGTCGGTGCTGCCCCGCTGGTCGTCGGCGCTCGGCGGATTGTTGACGGCGTCGGTGGTCACGCTCGTGGTCATCGCACCCGAGCAGGCGATCATCGCGAACGAAGCCTTGCCCTCGGCCGCCTGCGCCGCGATCGGTTGCGTCTGGCCCGGCAGTGTCACCAGCCGCGGATAGGCGTACTGCTGGGACCGGTGGCAGGCGTTCCGGTCGAGGGAGCTGCCGCTGTCCCGGTTGTAGTCGGAGTTCCGGTCGTACGGAGCACCGCCCTCCCCGGCCGAGTACGAGTCGCCCATCGCGACGTAGAACGCGGACGGTTTGCTGGTCGGTACGAAGGCGACGGCGTCGAAGATGATGCTGTCCTCGCCGCGCCCGTCGGCGGTGACGGTGCTCAGCGCGACGCTGGCGTTGCCGCCGAGGTTGAAGGTGCCGAGGTCGACCCAGCGGTTCGTCTGCCAGGTCTGGTTCACCACCCGGTAGCGACTCTTGCCGTTGCCGAGGTTGATCGTGTATTTGGCCTGACCGGTCCACGCGCCGTGGTCCGGCACGGACACCATGACCCTGGTCCACCCGCTCATCGGCTGGGACAGGGTCCAGGTGCCGGTCGTCTTCAGCTTTCCACCCTCGTCGCCTGCGGTCCGGGTGTGACCCCGCCAGAAGTGGCCGCCGAACCCGGCGCCGATCTGATGGAGGTCGACCTTGGCCGGATACCGGCCTTGGCTGTCCGAGGCGAAGTCGAGGCGGAAGGTTCCGGCGTTCGACCACGGCCTGCCGCAGTTGGGCCGGATCGACGGGGTGCCATCCGGCATGTCGTCGATCACCCTCGCGCCGGACGGCAGCCCGGAGAGGTCACACTTCGGCGGGAAGCTGGTGCCGTCGTCCTGGTACGCGTAGCCCGGGTCGAAGCGCAGGACCTCGTTGCCGCAGGCGACGCAGGCCTCCCCGGGCGCTGCCTTCCAGCCGACCGGTTGGTTGTACCAGCACCGCAGATCGTAGAGGCCGGCCGCGTTCCTGTTCTCGCACGGCCCGGCGGGCTCCCCGATGACGTCAGGATCATCGGGGGTGATCTTCTTGTTCGGGTCGCAGTGGTTCGACTGGTTGCAGAACAGATCGAACGGTGGCTTGGCCAGCACCCGCATCGGCACGGTGGTCCACCAGGCGGCCCGGTAACCGGCGACCAGAGTCTCCGGAGACTCGTTCAGCTCGATCGGGTGGCCCGCCCAGCCGATCACCTTCTCCGGGTAGGGCCACTTCTGCGGAGTTCTGGCGTCGTCGTACGTCACTTCCAGGAAGGGCAGGCGCTGCGGGTCGTAGCGCGGGTTGATCGGGTTGTTCAGCCAACCCACACCCCATGGTTGACCGTTGCCCTTGTCGGGGTAGAAGCCCGAGTTGTACGCCCACACCGCGAAGAACCAGTTTTCGATGGCGGCCGGGTTGGCGTCGTGCACGGTCAGGCCGGCCGACTTGGTCTCGTTCCACTTCTTCTGCAGGATCTGTAGACCAGCCGCGATGTTGGCGGCGAAGTCGAGGGCGACCGCTCGTTGCGTCTGGTACTCCCACGCCTCGTCGCCCGGCCCCTTCTCCTTGCCGGCGAGTCGCATGTGGTCGGTGACCTGGGTGGCACCGTAGCCGCAGTCGGCATCGGCCCAGTCGATGTCCCAGTCGTCACCGGTGCTGGCGTTGTAGATGTCGATGCCGTAGTAGTTGCCGATCAGCGGGTTCGCGGTGACCCCGGGCAACGCGAAACGCGCCGCCTGCCACATGTTGGATTCCTGCGCGATGATGCCGAGCATGATCTGCGCCGGCACCCGCCCCCCGCCGTTGAGCGATACGAGGGGGAAGAGTCCCTGGGGGCTGTATGCGGGCATGCCCAGGTTCTTCCAGTTCGCCTCCCGGGTGTTGTGCAGGGAGTCGGTGATCGCCTGGTCGACGGCCCACTCCACCTGACGTGGCTTGGGCTGTAGAGCCTGGTTACGCGGGTCGTTGCGGGGCACCGAGCAGGTGCGCTCAGCCTCGACCGGGTCGTTCGGCGAGGCGGCTGCCCGCAGGTCGGTGCCGGGCGCCTGGCCCTGCCGTGACGTCGCTCGGGCAGCGGGCCGTCCGAGCTTGGGGTGCAGCGTTCGGCCCGAGGCGGCGGACGCGCCAGTCGTGACCGGCGCCACCTGGAAGGCCACCGCCTCGCCGGTCGCGGTCATTCGGGCCTCGATCTGGACTGGCTCGGGGGTATCCGGTGTCACCGTCCGGGCGGTCGCGGCGCCGGTGGTCGGAGTCTGGCTGATCCTGGTGAGCGCCACGGCACCCTCGGAGGAGACCTCCGCGCTGGCGGGAACGTTCAGACGCCGAGTGCCGGTCGGCAGCGTCGCCACACGTGACGCGGTACCGGTCAGGAAAGCGCGTCCGCCGGATCCCCGGGTGAGCCCGAGGTCGCTGATTGTGCCCTCGGCGAGAGTGGTCACGGCCGCACCGGGTCGCGGCACGGTGCGCTTGACCCGCGCGTTCTCGCCGGAACGGTCCATGAAGACCACCCCACCCGAGCTGTCGGGCACCAGCCGGAACGCGGTTCCCTCGGTGCTGGCGAGCGCGGTCATGCTGCCGTTCGCGGCGACGCGCACCAACCGGCCACTGCCAGCGGCGACGATGCCGTCCGGGGTCGGCACCGCCGCACCGAGTTCCGTGTTGAGCAGGATCGGCGCGGACAGCGAACCCGCCTTGGCGTCCACCGTCAGCAGTCGGCTCTGGACGGTCCTGACGGTGGGTTCGTTGATCCGTTCACCGCCGAACTGGGCGACGACGGCACTCTCGCCGGCGCCGCAGCCAGGATTGAAGTACGCCAGCGAGCTCTGTACCGGCAGCTTGGTGACCTTGCCGTCGACGAGGTCCACGACAGCGGTGAAGCCTCCCCGGTCGAAGAGGTCCGCCTTGTTGGTGAAAGTTCGTGGCGCGTACACGACGACCAGCCGTCGACCCGAACCGGTCAGGCAGGCGTTGCCGATCCACTGGTCCGCGTCGAAGCCGGGTTCGGCGAGGGTCGCCACCGTCTGCCACGTGTATCCGCTGCGAGCCGTCGCCACGAGCACGTGGAAGCCCCGGACGTCGCCAGAGGTCGTCCAGCTCAGGTCCGTCGACGTGCGCCAGCCGCGCGCCAGTACCTTGTCCCGTCGCTCGGGAGCGACCCGGTCGCGGCGGGCGTCCGCCCCGCCCGTCGGGGCTGCGGGCTGCACCCGGGTTTCCGGACTGTCGGGTTGCGCTGCCCGCGCCTGCGTTGTGCCAAGCGGGATCGTCATGGCGCAGAGGGCTACGGCGGTGAGTGCCGCCACCATCCGCCACTTTCCCGTTGATCGTCTTGTCAGCAAGCCATCCTCCTGATCTCTCCCTGTTCGCGACCGCGAGCAGGGGCCGCCGTGGTGACGGCGGACGAATCATTCGGAGCGGGCACATCATCCGGCCATCACCGGCCGGGCCGACCTGCTGCCGGCCCGGCGGCGGTCGGGCAGCCCACCGACCTCGCGGGGGCACTGCCTGCGGCACCGCTGTCTCCGGCTGCCGGAACGGACACGTGGTCGCCGGGACAGGTGCGCGCCCAACGGAGAGCCGGACGGTGGCGGCGTGATGTCGCCGTGATGGCGGGCGGCCCTAGCGTCCGGCGCGACGCCGACTTCGCGGCGTTTGGATTCGGGGAAGGATCATCAGAGTGCGAAAGTCATCGATCGTCCGTAAGGGCGCACGCATCGCCATTGCCCTGGTCGCCGCCGTCGGGCTCGGCGCCGTCGTCACGCCGGCGGCTCCCGCGGCCGCCGCCTGCAGCTCCGTGGTCGACGCGAAATACGCAACGCTGAACGGCTCGATCATCGCCGGCTGGAAGCTGGTCCAGAACAGCGCCTGCACCGAGCGTTGGGGCCAGATCGTCGTCGACTACCAGCCCGACCCGACCGGGATCCCCTACGCCATCCGCGTCGAGCGACAGATCTATTCGCCGTACGGCTACGCCCTCCAGGCTGCGTACAACAAGATCTCGGGCGTCGGCTCCGAGGGCACCTGGAACACCAGCCACACCACGAACACCGGTGGTGACACCGACCGGCACCGGATCTGCTGGGGCTACGCGGTGTACAGCGGTGGCTGGAAGGCGCCGTCGAGCTGGCCGAACTGCACCGCCTGGAAATACTGAGCCGAGAGCTCAGGGCGCGGTCGGTGGGTCTCCCCACCGACCGCGCTTCGTCATGTCGGGCTGACCCGGCCCCGACAGGTGCCTACTGCTCGGGCCCAGCCGCAGGTCGGATGGCCGATGCGGCAGAATTGTGGGCATGGAGATCGACTGGGCGCGGCTGCGCGCCGCCGCCACCGAGGCGATGCGGCACGCCTACGCGCCGTACTCGACGTTCCCGGTCGGCGCGGCCGCGCTGGTCGACGACGGCCGTGTGGTGGTCGGCTGCAACGTGGAGAACGCCGCGTACGGGGTGACGCTCTGCGCCGAGTGCGGGGTCGTGTCCAGCCTGCACGCCACCGGTGGCGGTCGGCTCGTCGCGCTCTCCTGCGTCGACGCGACCGGGGAGCCGTTGATGCCGTGCGGCCGTTGTCGGCAGCTGCTCTGGGAGCATGGTGGCCCGGAGTGCCTGATCGAGAGCAAGACCCGGCCACTGCGGATGGCTGAGCTGCTGCCGCACGCCTTCGGCGTGGAGGACCTGGAGGCCGTCACCGGGGAGACGCCGGTGCCGGTGGTCCCGGAGCGGCTGGCCGCCTGGCGCGGGCGCGGCACCGTTTTCGTGCACCCGGACATGTCCGCCGGTCAGCAGGTCTGGACGGCGTACTGGGAGCGCTCGGCCGGAGACGACGCCGGCGCCGAGACCGGGGTGCTGGAGGAGGCACCGAGCTGGGACGACCCGGCCGAGGCGATCACCTGGGGCCTGGCGCGGACGCCGCGTGTGGTCGTGGTGGACGCGACCGGCACGATCTTCTGGGCCGGTGAGGGTGAGCCGCCTGCGGAGATCCCTTCTCGGTGGTCTGGTGGCTGAGCTTGGGGCCGGGGCCGACCGTGCCCGGCTCCGGGCGGTCAGGCTTGATCCCTCCGCCGGGCACGGTCGGCCCCGGCCCTGACGTGGTCACCGGCCGTGGGTCGGTTCTCCAAAGGACTAGGAAGAACTTCTGATGAGTTTTGCTGCTGTTGACGTTATTCGGGTGAAGCGGGACGGGGGTGTGCTGTCGGACGCCCAGATCGACTGGGTGGTCGACGCGTACACCCGGGGGGTTGTCGCCGACGAGCAGATGTCCGCGCTGGCGATGGCGATCCTGCTCAACGGCATGACCGGCCCGGAGATCGCCCGGTGGACCGCCGCGATGATCGCCAGCGGTGAGCGGCTGGACCTGTCGGCGGTACGCCGCCCGACCGTCGACAAGCACTCCACCGGCGGCGTCGGCGACAAGATCACCCTGCCGCTCACCCCGCTGGTGGCGGCCTGTGGCGCGGCCGTGCCGCAGCTGAGCGGCCGGGGTCTCGGGCACACCGGCGGCACACTTGACAAGTTGGAGTCCATTCCGGGCTGGCGGGCCACGGTGAGCAACGACGAGTTCATCGCCCAGCTGGACGAGGTAGGCGCGGTGATCTGCGCGGCCGGTGCCGGGCTCGCTCCCGCGGACCGCAAGCTGTACGCGCTGCGCGACGTGACCGGCACCGTGGAGGCGATCCCGCTGATCGCCAGCTCGATCATGAGCAAGAAGATCGCCGAGGGGACCGGTGCGCTGGTCCTCGACGTCAAGGTCGGCTCGGGCGCCTTCATGAAGTCCGTCGACCAGGCCCGCGAGCTGGCCCGCACCATGGTCGAGCTGGGCGGTGCGCACGGCGTACGGACGGTCGCCCTGCTCACCGACATGTCCACCCCGCTCGGCCTGGCGATCGGCAACGCCGTCGAGGTGACCGAGTCGGTCGAGGTGCTGGCCGGTGGTGGACCGGCCGACGTGGTCGAGCTGACCCTCGCCCTGGCCCGGGAGATGCTCGACGCCGCCGGTCTGCCGGACGCCGACCCGGCTGCGGCGCTGCGCGACGGCCGGGCGATGGACTCCTGGCGGGCGATGATCCGGGCGCAGGGCGGCGACCCGGACGCGCCGATGCCAGCGGCCGCCGAGGTCGAGGTGGTGCGGGCCGAGCGGGACGGGTACGTCGCGGCCGTCGACGCGTACGCCATGGGGGTTGCGGCGTGGCGGCTCGGCGCGGGTCGGGCGCGCAAGGAGGACCCGGTCAGCGTGCCGGCCGGGGTGGTGTTGCACAAGCGGCCGGGTGACGAGGTGCGGGCCGGTGACCCGCTCTACGAGCTGCGCGCCGAGGACCCGACGCGGATTCCGGCCGCGCTGGCCGAGGCCGCCAAGGCGGTACGGATCGCGTCGACCGCACCGGCGGCGACGTCGTTGGTCATCGAACGCATCGGCTGATCGATCCGCTGTCGCCCAGGCGTGGTGCCGGTCACCTGGGAGCGCTATTCTCGCAGGCCAAGGGGGACAACCGGCCTTGCGCCGGCGCGAGCAGACAGGAAGATCCGCCGTGACCGTTGCTGCCCCCGACCCACGTGAGGTCCGTGAGGCGAGCCTGGACGAGCTGTCCCGGCTCGGTCTGCCGTTGCCGCCGGCCCAGTTTCCCCTCGTCTGGGAGCCGGGCGACCAGATCGACCTGCGCCCCACGGCGGAGATCGAGGCGCGGATCGCGGTGCTGCACCTGATCCTGGCCCGCTGCTTCGGGATGCCCCCGCAGGCCGCGATGAGCTGGCTGCTCGGCTCCCACCTGGTCGAGATGGTCACCCCGCCGGAGTGGCAGTTCGTGATGGGCGGCAAGGGCGACCACCGGTCGTTCGTGCTGCACCACGACGCGCTCTTCGCGCTGGCCTGGGTGCTGGGGCTGAGCAAGCAGCTCGACCCCACCCTGGCCGTCGACGAGCGGCTGGTCGAGCGGCTGCCGCACATCGCCGAGGGGGAGACCTTTCCGCACTGGCGCTCCCGGATCCTCACCGCACCGCAGCACCCGGCCGACGCGGCCGCCCTCCTCGACCTGCACTACTGCCTGGACTGGGCGTACCTGGAGACCGAGCGCGGCGGCCGGCGCGCGCCCGGCCTGGTCGACGCGAACGCGATCGGGCAGCGGCGCTGGGCGCTGGAGTGGGCGGTGATCCTGCGCGGGCCGTACCACGACGAGCCGCCCGGCTGGGAAGAGGTCGACCTCTCCACCTGAGCGTCAGCGGGGTCGGTACGCGTCGACCCGGACCGCCACGGTCACCCGGACCGGCTCGGGCAGGGCGGCCAGCCGAGCGGCGAGCGCGCCCGGGTCGGTGTGCCAGGCGCTCGGGCCCATCCCCACCAGGGTGGCCACCTCCGGCCGGGTCAAGGCCAGCTCCGTCCGGTGCACCGCCGAACCGGCGAGGGTGAAGTGCCCGCCCAGGCTGCCGGTCACCCGCTCGGCCTTGTCCGGGTCCACCCGCAGCAGGGCGAGGGCATCCACCAACTCGGCGAGATGGTCGGTGTCGGGGGTGACCACCAGCAGCGTGCCGGCCGGATCGAGCACCCGGTGGAACTCGGCGCCGTTACGCGGAGCGAAGACGTTCAGCAGCACGGCGGTCGAGGCGTCCGCGAGGGGCAGCCGCTGCCAGGTGTCGGCGAGCGCCGCGGCGGCGCGGGGGTGCACCCGAGCCGCGCGCCGCAGCGCCGGCTTGGACACGTCCAGGGCCAGCCCCACGGCGTCCGGCAGCGCCGCCAGCACCGCACCGAGGTAGCGGCCGGTGCCCGCGCCGGCATCCACCACCAGGGGGTACGCCCCGACGCCCGAAACGGCCCGTGTCGCGGCGTCGGCGACCGCGTCCGAGACGAGGTCGTAGTGCCCGGCGGACTGGAATTCCGCCCGGGCGGCGACCATCTCGGCGGTGTCACCGACGTGTGGGGCCCGGCCGGTGAGCAGGTTGACGTAGCCCTGACGCGCGATGTCGAAGCTGTGCCGGCGCGGGCAGCGCAGGGCCCTGGTGTCGGTGGCCTGCTCCAGCGGTTCGCCGCAGACCGGGCAGCGCAGCCGCTCGAGGACCCGAGGGTCCAGCTCCGGCCGCGGCCTGTCCAACCCCCGGAACGCGTCCATGCCGTCGAGCCTAGTGGCCTGGCGCGGCGGGCCCGAGCTGGCTGACTAGGGTCTGAGCATGGTCGCAACTATCCGGTACGAGGACATCGTCAAGATCCCGAAGGCGCTGCTGCACGATCACCTCGATGGCGGCCTGCGGCCGGCGACGATCGTCGACCTGGCCGCCGAGGTGGGCCACGAACTGCCCACCACCGACCCGGAAGCGCTCGGGCGCTGGTTCGCCGACGCGGCGGACTCGGGCTCCCTGGAGCGTTACCTGGAGACGTTCGCGCACACCGTGGCGGTCATGCAGACCGCGCCCGCGCTGCGTCGGGTGGCCCGTGAGTGCGCGCTGGACCTGGCCGCCGACGGCGTGGTCTACGCCGAGGTGCGCTTCGCCCCGGAGCAGCACCTGGAACGGGATCTGAGCCTGGACGAGGTGGTCGAGGCGGTGCTGGCCGGGTTCGCCGAAGGCACCGCCCTGGCGGTCGATGCGGGCCTGGGCATCCGGGTGGGCACGCTGCTCACCGCGATGCGGCACGCCGCCCGCTCCCAGGAGATCGCCGAGCTGGCCGTGCGGCACCGGGACGCCGGGGTGGTCGGCTTCGACATCGCCGGTGCCGAGGCGGGTTTCCCGCCCACCCGGCACTTGGACGCCTTCGAGTACCTCCAGCGGGAGAACTTCCACTTCACCATCCACGCCGGCGAGGCGTTCGGTCTGCCGTCGATCTGGCAGGCGATCCAGTGGTGCGGAGCGGACCGGCTCGGCCACGGGGTACGGATCGTCGACGACATCGCACCGGACGGCTCGCTCGGCCGGCTGGCCGCGTACGTGCGGGACAAGCGGATCCCGTTGGAGCTGTGCCCCTCGTCGAACGTGCAGACCGGCGCTGTGGATTCGATCGCGGACCACCCGATCGGCCTGCTGCGGGATCTGCGTTTCCGGGTGACCGTCAACACCGACAACCGGCTGATGAGCGGCACCTCGATGTCGCGGGAGATGGCGCTGCTGGTGGAGGCGTTCGGTTACGGCTGGAAAGAGTTGCAGTGGTTCACCATCAACGCGATGAAGAGCGCCTTCATCCCGTTCGACGAGCGGCTGCGGATCATCGATGAGGTGATCAAGCCGGCGTACGCGAAGTTGCTGGCCTGAGCTCAGCCGTGCGGGTGGCCGGCGAGCAGACCGGCCACCCGGCGCAGCACCTCCCGGGCGCGGGCCGCCTCCGCGCCCAGGCCCATCTGCCGGCGCAGCACCGCGGGCTCGGCCCGTAGGAGCGCCACCCCGCGCCGAATCAGCACCCGTGGCGCCTTGCGCTGCTCGGACAGGTCCCGGGCGAGCCGGCGTAGGAAGGTCGCCCCGCGCGGTCGACGCAGCGCGTACGCCCCGGCGAGCAGGCCACGACGGCGGCACTCCTCGACGATCTCGGCGGCGAAGATCCCTTCGGCAACGAAAAGTGGCGATCCGGCGACATCAAATGACCGGGTGGCTACCCGCCGATCTGCGCCGATCGCATAAACCGGCACATCGGCCCGCCCCTCGCGGGCAAGTCGGGCAATGATTTCCACCGCACTGAGGGCGTCCCAGGACAGCGGCGATTCCCAATCCACCTGGCCGTTTCGTCTCGGCAACGTAGGGTCATCGCCGTCTTTGTAGAAGTCGTCCAGGCAGAGTACTGGCAAGCCGGTTTGCTGCGCTATGTACGACTTTCCGGACCCGGAGGGGCCGGCGAGCAGGACAACTCGGTGCGGATGTTCCATTACCTTCAGTTACTCCGGCTAGACAGACTGCTATCAAATTGCATCAACATCTCATCACAGCTTCGGTCGGGGACAACCTGGGCTTTCTTCTTGTCGACGGGCGTGATGGAATCTCGGGGGTCCGACCCGCCGGGTCGGTCGCTGGGCGTTGCCCGGGGCAACGCGTTGAAGCTGTAATCGCGAGGGCGGTGACGTGAGCAAACGGCCAAAGACGGCGGGCTCCTTCCTGTCGCGGCTGCGCCGGCCGGCCAGCCGGCTCCGGGACATGCCGATCTGGTCCAAGCTCGGTCTCATCATGATCGTGCCGACCATCGCCACGGTTGTGGTGGGCACCAGTGGTCTGGTCGACCACGTGGAGACGCTCAACAATGCCAACCGAGCTGGCGATCTGGCGAACCTGTCGAGCTATTCGGGTGACCTGGTCGACGCTCTGCAGGACGAGCGGACCGCCGCCGTGCTGCTGCTGGGCGCGGACGGGACGCAGCCGACGGCGCAGTACCAGGAGGCCTACAACCGGGTGAACTCCCGGGTGGATCAGGAGGCGGCCCCCTACCGCCAGCAGCGGGCCGAGATCGAGGACCTGCCGAGCAGCCTGGAAGGCCTGCTCGACAGCATCGACCAGAACCTGCAGGACCTGTCGGGCGTGCGCAGTCAGGTGTTCAACGGCAAGCTCGCGCTCACCGAGACCGTGCAGGCGTACGAGGGTCTGATCAGTGACCTGCTCGCCATCCGCGACTCGTCCACGCAGCTCGCCGGTGACAACCAGCTGAGCGACCGGATGCGCGCCGCCGCTGCGGTCGCCCGGGAGAAGGAATTCCTCGCCGTACGCCGGGTCGTGGTGCACCGCGCGCTGGGCGTGAAGGGCGGCAAGCGCCTGACCCCCGCGCTGCGCAGGGACTACGTCGCCAGCGACACCGGCCAGCAGCAGGCGCTGCAGAGCTTCAAGGCCGTCGCCACCCCGGACGACGCGAAGTTCCACGACCAGACGGTCGCGGGCGGTGACCGCCGGCAGGCACAGAACTACACCGGCTGGATCGACGGCAACACCACCGGCGACATGCGCGGTGCGCCGTTCGGCCCGGACCAGTGGGAGGCCGCGATGACGGCCAACGCCAAGCTGATCCGCACCGTCGAGACGAAGCTCGACCGCGAAGTGGTCAACGAGGCCGACACGCTCCGCTCGGACGTCCAGCGCCAGGTCTTCCTGGAGACCGGCCTGCTGCTCAGCATGCTGCTGCTGGCCATCCTCTTCGCGTACCTGGTCGCCCGCTCGATGGCCCGCTCACTTCGTGAGCTGCGGCAGGGCGCGCTCTCCGTCGCCCAGTACGGCCTACCGCAGGCGGTGGCCCGACTGCGCGACCCGCAGGTCGTCGGGCAGCTCTCCCCGGTGCAGCTGGCCAACCAGATCGCCGAACCGCTGCCGGTCCGCAGCAAGGACGAGTTCGGTCAGGTGACCGAGGCGTTCAACGCCGTCCACCTGGAAGCCGTCCGTACGGCCGCCGAGCAGGCCGCGCTGCGTGCCTCCGTCGCGACCATGTTCGTCAACCTGGCCCGCCGTTCACAGATCCTGGTCGACCGCCTCATCGGTCACCTCGACCGGCTGGAGCGCGGCGAGGAGGACCCGGACCGGCTGGCCGAGCTGTTCCAGCTCGACCACCTGGCCACCCGAATGCGCCGCAACGACGAGAACCTGCTGGTGCTCGCCGGTGCCGACTCCACCCGGGTGCAGCGTGAGCCGGCCGCCCTCATCGACGTGCTCCGCGCCGCGCAGTCCGAGGTCGAGCACTACACCCGGATCGAGTTCGGTGTCATCGACCGGGACATCGAGGTCGCCGCGCACGCGGTCAACGACCTGGTGCACCTCGTCGCGGAGTTGTTCGACAACGCCACCGCGTTCTCCCCGCCCGACTCGCAGGTCATGGTCGAGGCCCGCCGCGTCGGCGACCGCGCCTCGCTGTACGTCGAGGACCGCGGCATCGGCATCAGCGCCGAGCAGTTGCACGACCTCAACGAGCGGCTCGCGACGCCGCCGCAGGTCGACGTGGCCGTGTCCCGGATGATGGGTCTGGTCGTGGTCGCAAGGCTGGCGTCCCGGCACGCTGTCCGGGTCGAGCTGCGCCCCGGCAGCGACCGTGGCACGGTCGCCGACGTGACGCTGCCCACCTCGGTGCTGGTGCCCCGGGCGCTCTCCGGCCGGGTGCAGCAACCTCCGGCCCTGCCGGCGGCCGGTGCTCCCCAGTTCGGCGGTCCTCAGCAGGGCGGGCCCGCGCCGGTCTTCGGCGCGCTGCCCGCGCTGGGCAACGGTCCCCGCCCGAGCGAGTCCGGTAACCAGGTCACCCTCGGCGGTCGTCCGTTCGACCCCGCCTCGCGCAACGGTGCCGGCACGCCCGCCAACAGCGGTGCGTACCGCTCGATGCCGGCCTGGTCCGACCTGACCGGAGCGGCCGGGACGAACGGCGTCAACGGTGGCGACGGGTTCACCCCCCGGCCCGCCAACGGCCAGGGAGTCGACCCGCTGCCGCAGCGCCGGGCCGGGGACGACAGCCCGACCTCCGGCCAACAGCCGTCCATCCCCCGGCAGCTGCCGAGCAGCCCCGAGACGCACCCGTACTCCGCGCCGCCGGTCTCCGCGCAGCCGTACTCCGGTGCGCCGGTCTCCGCGTCGCCCGCCTCCGGCCAGCCCTACTCCGGGCAGCCCTACTCGGGTGCGCCGTACGGCGGTGCGCCGGTGTCCGCCGCCCCGGCCTCCGGGCAGCCGTACGCCGGTCCGCCGGTGTCCGCGTCCCCGGTCTCGGCCTCGCCGGCGTCGGGTCAGCCGTACTCGGGTCAGCCGTACTCGGCGCCCCCCGCCTCCGGCCAGTCGTTCAGCGGGTTCGCGCCCCGATCCGCCCCGCCCGCACCGGCACCCAGCACCCCGGCACCGCCGGCCTGGCCGCCAGTGCCGGGTGGCGACCGGGACACGGCGACCCCGCCGGTGCCCGAGCGGCTCGCCGCCGCTCTGGACATGACCACGGAGCTGCCGCGGGTGCCGCGACCCGGCGAGCAGCCCGCCGCGGCCCAGCCCTCGGCGCCAGCTCCGGCTCCAGCTCCAGCTCCGGCTCCACAGAGTCGGCCGGCGCCGCAGCAACCGCAGGCGCAGAACCGGCAGCGGTACGCGGACGAGACGATGGAGCTGCCGATCTTCCGGGAGCTTGAGTCGGCCTGGTTCCGCACCCGCCGCCCGGGCTCCGAGGAGACCGCGGCCGGAGCCCAGCCAGCGACGAACGGCAGCTCCGCGACCCAGCAGTTCGCCACGGTCGAGGCCACCGGTCGGGCAGTCCACAAGACACCATCCGGGACGACAGGTAACACACCGATGGCAGACACTCCGACGGTCGGAGGAGCGCCGCGGGACAACGGCTCCACAGCGAACGAGGGCACTCGCCCGAGCCTCGCCGAAAGCCTGCCGAACCGCCGGCCTCAACCGCAGACCAGCGGCTGGCAGACCGCTGCCGACGACGGCTGGCGCGCTGCCTCCGCGGCGGCTGACGCGGTGCCGGTGAGCGAGACCACCACGACCGGTCTGCCGAAGCGCAAGCCGATGGCGCAGCTGGTGCCCGGTGCGGTGGAGAAGCCCACCACCTCGGTCCAGCGGCGCTCCCCGGAGGCGGTCCGTGGCCTGCTCTCCGCCTACCACCGGGGCGTGCAGCGAGGGCGTAGCACCTCGGACAACCCGACCAACCCGGAGGCGACTCCGGGAGGGCAATCCTCGCAGTCTGGCTCAGGCCCGGTGGCCGGGAGCGGGCAGAAGGAGCAAGAAGGATGACAACTACGCAGGATCTTGGTTGGCTGCTGGCCAACTTCGCCGACCGGGTGCCCGGCGTCGCGCATGCGGTCGCCGTATCGGCGGACGGCCTACTCCTCGCGTCGTCACGGGATCTGCCGCGCGACCGGGCAGACCAGCTCGCCGCGATCTCATCGGGTCTGGTCAGCCTGACCCAGGGGGCAGCTCGCTGCTTCGAGGGAGGCGCGGTGTTGCAGACCGTCGTGGAGATGGACAATGGCTTCCTGTTCCTGATGTCCATCTCGGACGGCTCGTCCTTCGCGGTGCTGGCGGCCCGCAGCTCTGACGTGGGCCAGGTTGGCTACGAGATGGCGCTGCTGGTCGACCGGGTGGGCGACGCGTTGACCCCGCAGCCGCGTGCGGCTGCGGGCATGCTGGGCTGACACTTCGCCGATCGTGAGGTCGGCACGACTGCAACGACGACAACGACGGGTTTCACCGGTGGGAGCCGGTAACGGGTGCGAAGGAGGTGAGCGGCGAGATGGCCGATCGTGACGAACCGACCGGAGCGTTGGTCCGTCCATACGCCGTGACCCGTGGTCGCACCCGTCCCCGGCTCGACATCGCGCTGGAGGCGCTCGTCGAGACGACGGTGCGCGGCCGGGCCGCTGCCAATGGCAACGGCGGCCAGGGCCGCGAACACCAGTACATCGCCGCGCTGTGTGACGGACGCGTGCAATCGCTCGCGGAGATCGCGGCGCGGATGCAGCTCCCGCTCGGTGTGGCCCGGGTGCTCATCGCCGACATGGCGACGGACGGCCTGGTCGCGGTCCACGAGCCGACCATCCTGGACGACTCCGACGACGCGGTGGGCACTGAACTGCTGGAGAGGGTGCTGAGTGGACTTCGCAGGCTCTGACATGTCGCACCGCCCGCCGAACCCGAGCGGCCGCGTGACGTCGGCGAAGATCGTTATCGCCGGTGGATTCGGCGTCGGTAAGACGACGCTGGTCGGCTCGGTCTCGGAGATCACGCCGCTGACCACCGAGGCCATCATGACCTCCGCCGGCGTGGGCGTCGACGACACCCGGCAGGTGCCGGGCAAGACGACGACCACGGTGGCCATGGACTTCGGCCGGATCTCGATCGACCGTGACCTGATCCTGTACCTGTTCGGTACGCCGGGTCAGACCCGTTTCTGGTTCATGTGGGACGAACTGGTGCGGGGCGCGATCGGTGCGGTCGTGCTGGTGGACACTCGCCGGCTGGCCGACTGCTTCGCGGCGATCGACTTCTTCGAGCACCGACGCCTGCCGTACCTGGTGGCGATCAACTGCTTCGACGGGATGCAGTACCACGACCCGCAGGACGTTCGGGACGCCTTGGCGATCTCGAGCGACGTGCCGGTGGTGGCCTGCGACGCCCGTAACCGGGAGTCGACGAAGCACGTGCTGATCTCGCTGGTCGAGTACGTGCTGACCATGCGTCGTACGCGCGCCGTCGCCCCGGCCTGATCGTTAGGCTGCACGCCCGGTGGTGGCTCTGGTCGCCACCGGGCCCTGCACCCTGCCCGGGCGCGCTACGTCGCGCCGGCGCGTCCCCCTACGCCGTCTCCTGAAGGTCTCGGAAGCCGTCGGCGCCTGCACCCTGGGCCGTGGTTCTTCGGGGATCGTCGAGAGGCGGCGTTGCCGTGTCCCGGGGTTTGTGCCAATACGCGAGAGCGCCCTCAGTCAACTGACTGAGGGCGCTCTCGCGTGAGCGGATCAGGACTGGTAACCGGCCGAGCGGTACTCGTACTCCCGGTCGTCGTCGCGGTCCCCGTGGTCGCGGCTGAAGTCCCAGCCGCCGGCGGCCTCGCGACCGGGGCGACCACCCACCGCGAAACCGCCGATCTCCTGGCCGCGGCGCCAGCCGCGGAAGTAGCCGGTCGTGTTCTCCGCGAGGCTCGCCGCATCACGCACTATCCGCAATGGGCGCTCCTCGCGTAGCGGGGAACCAGGGACCAGGTTGGCCTGCGGCACGCGCTTCGGCAACCCGGCGTTGGTCTCGGCGCCCACCGCCGGGCGGGCGGCCTGCTCGGCGGCCTGCCACCCGGTGTCGGCCGTGGTCGACCAGTCCAGGTCGGACTCCTCGGCATGCCCGACGAACCAGGCCGACTTGGCCTGCGCGAAGATCAGCAGATCGCCGTCGCCCTCGTCGGCGACCGGCGGTGGCCGGTGCTCCATCGGCGGCGGCCGGTGCTCGACCGGGGGCGGTGGCCGGTGTTCGGCGGCGCGCTCGGTGCGGGCGGCGGCCCGACCGTTGCGAGCGGCCTGCTCCCGGTCGACCAGACGCAGCGGGGGTGTCTCCAGGTGCTGGTCGGCAGCAGGGTTGAGCCCTTCGCGCAGCGCCCGGTCGGCCAGCGGCGGCGGCTCCACCAACCGCAGCATGGGTGGCTCCTGCGGCAGATCGTCCGCCAACCAGGGCGGAGTGACCCGACCATCCGCACGACCCGGGTCGGTCGGGGCGTCGACGCCCCGGTTGCCGCCGTACGAGTAGGCCACCGGGTTGTTCGGCGAGCTGTCGGACGGATCCTCCGGGTTGTTGACCAGGGGCCAGTTGGCACGGGATCCGGGCGGTGCGGTCTCCTGACCGGGCCGGGGGGTCGGCACCGGAATGCTGAGATCGGTGGCGCTGAACCCGCCGGTGGGCGGCTCGTCGACCGGTCGTTGCAGGTGACTCGGCCGGGGCTCGCCGTTGGTCTTGGGTCGGGGCGGGATGACGGTGCGCTGCCGCTCGGCCCGCGCGTTGTTGATCGCGGCCGTGGTCAGCGTCGGCCGGAACGGCTCGCCGGCCTCGGCCGGAGGCACCATGCCGCGCTGCGCCGGCGCGATCGGGGTGATGCCGGGCGGTGGGGGTGGCGGCGAGGACACCGGTCGATTGGTCGGACCGTCGATCCGGCTGGGGGCCGACTCGGTACGTCCGGGCAACGTGGACGCCGGCGGACCAGCCGCCGCCGGGGTCATCGGCGCGGGTGCGACCGGCGGCGGCGTGACCGGAGCCGGGGCGACCGGCGGCGGCCCGAGCGGACGGGGCGATGCCAGCGGCGCGTTGCCCGGGACCGGCTCGGGGCGGCTGCGCCGCCCGGCGGCGGGTGCCGGGTCGGCGGCGGCCGGAGCGGGCCGAACCGACCGCAGCCCGGCGCTCGTGCCGGCCAGCCCGGTCAGCCCGGCGTTGGTGCCGGCCAGACCGGTCAGCTCACCGACGGACTCGCCACGGCGGGCAGCGGCACGGCGGCCGGGTGCCTGCACCGGCGTGCTGACCCGTGAGCTGAGCGCGCTGACCAGCGCCTCACACCCGGCGTCGCAGGCCCGTACGGAGGCGACGGCCTGGCGGACCGTCTCGGCCACCGCGGACGTGAGCGCCCGGTTGACCGCGGCCCGGCGCGGTGTCTCGGAGATGGCGACCCGCAGCGCGGTGACCGCCTCGTTGATCTCATCGGCGTCGGCGACCCCGTCCGCGGCGAGGTGCGCGGCGATGGCGTCCGCCGCGACCGACACCTCGCGGCCCCGGGCCACGGTGCCGCCGAGCATGCCCGGCTCGGGCAGCGCGTCCAGCACCGCCAGCGAGACCGGCTCGGCCGGATCCGGGTACGCGCGCAGGGCGGCCGGGTACAGCTCCCGCAGAACCTCCCGCAGCGCCACGGCGGCGGAGTGTCGACCACTGGCCAACGCGGCGTGCGCGGAGAGCACCTGCTTGTAGCCGGCGAGGTCCCGGGGTGCCGGCAGGGTGACGGCGGAGAGCGCACCCGCCTGCAACGCGCGGGCCAGGCCGACCGCCCGTCGTTCGGCCGGGGGTGACTGCATCTCCTCAAGGGAGTCGTCATCGGCGAATCGCTCGGCGAAATCGTCCACCGAGTCGTCGTCGGCGATCGCCAGGGGTCGCCCCGCCGCGCTCAGCAGCGAGGTGACCGTGTGGTCGTCGCTGTCGGCGGCGATGGCCGCACCGCTCGGCCCGCCCGACCGCTCCACGAGCAGCGCGACGAGCTGGGCGTAGCCAGCGGCGTCATCGCTGATCTCGCAGACATGCAGCAGACGGCCTGCGTCGTCGACCACAGCGGACGTCAGCGTCGAGCCGGCGGAGGCCGGTCGGTCAGCCGGATCCGCCGAGGCCAGACCGCAGTAAACGCGCACGAGCGCCACGGCGTCGTCCTCCTCCCGGGACAGGTCTTTCCTCTGCCAGCAACTGATGCTCCCCGGTACGGGTCAGTCGCGCCAGTCCACGACCGCAGAGATCTTGCCGACAATGGTGCGCCAACCCAAACTCGCGGTCTGCGCGCCGATCTTCTTCAGCCGCCGGCGACCCATGAAAGCGCCGATCCCACCGTTGGCGGTGGCCCGCAGCGCCTCGTCCAGGTCGTCGAGGCTGGAGCCGGCGGAGAGCATGTCGAGTACCGCAGGCAGCCGCAATGCGTACGAGATGTCCCGCGCGACCTCGCCGGCCTCGATCAGCAGGGTCGAGTCCCAGGTGTCGTGGCCGCCGCGCAGGTTCTCCACGACCAGGTCGAGCTCGTAGGTGTCCTCGTCGAGCGGCGCGATATCCGCCGGCTCCACCCGTTCGGACAATTCATTCCAGCTGTCCAGTTGGGACAGATCGTTGGGCGCACCGGACCGGATGAAACTGACGAGCGACTCGGGGGTCTTGAACAGCAGCAGCTTGCCCCGGTTGCTGAGGAAGACCGGCACCTCCTCGTCGTCCGCCTCGTCGGTGGCGTCCTCGTCCGCCTCGTCGGTGTCGGTGTCGGCGGCGTCACGGCGGCGCCGCGTCGACTCGTCGTCCTCGGCGGCGAACTCCTCGGCCAGCTCCTCGTCGAGGATGACGACGGTCTCGTCGTCCTCCTCCTCTTCGACCGCCTGGCGGCGGGCGAGGAACGGGTCGTCCTGGTCGCGCTCGGTGACGTCGGTCGGGGTCAGCGAGCTGGCCGGCCGGTACGCCCGCAGCGTGAAGCCGGTGCCGGCGGGCAGCGCGATCTCCACTGGATCGATGCGCAGCTCGTCCCAGAGCGAACGGTCGACCGAGGCCGACGGACGGTCGGTCTCCTCGGTCTCATCTGGCTCGGCGGCGCCGGTGGTGTCGTCGAGCTCGGGCTCGTCGGCGTCGGGCCGTTGGGGCGACTGGCGGGCCACGCTGACCTCCGTGTGCTTCGGGTTGCCCACCCGCCGGGGTCTCTGACCGACGAGTGACTCTGGGCACATACCCTAGTCGGCGGCCCTGGGTGACCGATGCCCGCACCCCGGTGGCCGGTTGGCGCACGGGTCCGACCTGCGGGTGGTCACCGGTGGCGAACCGGCTGTTCGACAAGTAGCGTAGCTACGCATGAAGGCCCAGGCGCTGCACGGCCATCTCGACGCTCTGCTGCTCGCCGTCCTCGAACAGGGCGCGCTGCACGGCTACGCGATCATCGAAGCGCTCCGCGCGCGCAGTGACGGCAGTCTGGATCTGCCCACCGGCACCATCTATCCGGCGCTCCGTCGCCTGGAACGCGCCGGCCACGTGGCGAGCAGCTGGAGCACCGTCAACGGCCGGGAACGGCGGACGTACCAGCTGACCGACTCCGGCCGGCGGGCGCTGGCGGGGGAGCGCGCCGGGTGGCACGAGTTCCAACTGACCGTCGGCCGATTCCTCGACCCCGGCAGCCCGCCCAGCCCGGCGTGACCCTCGCCGGCCGCCGATCAGCGGGCGCTGGCCAGCAGCCAGCTGCGCGCCGCGCGGGTCAGCGAGAAGTACGCGCCGCCCACCAGCACCGCACCGATGATCATCGGGGGCCAGCGCAGCGCCGCGTCCCAGAGAGTGAGCGACCAGCTGAAGAGGGCGCAGCCGGTCAGCATGGCGAGGGCCAGCAGGCCGGTCAGGCCGGCACCCACCGCGCGTTGCGCCAGGGCCAGGCCGGGCCGTGGCGCACGGGCGCTCGCCCAGACCACCAGCAGACCGGCCACCGAGAGCGCCAGCGTGCCCAGCCAGATCCAGTCGACCGAGTTGGAGAGCAGCAGGTAGCCGGCGGGCGGGCGGGGGCCGTCGCTCCAGCTGGCCCCTCGCCAGGTCAGGTCGCCGGCGGCCACCCCCACCCCGGCGACCGCCAGCATCCGCAGGGAGAGCCCGCGCAGGGCGCCCACCGCCAGCTCGGCCTGCCAGGACGGGAGCACCTGCGCCGGCGAACCGAACTCGACCACCGCCCGGCGCTGCGCCTCGGTGGGTGGCACACCGCTCTCGCGGTACGCCTCGACGGCGTCCAGCAGCCCGTGCCGGGCCTCGGTGAGCAGGTCGGACTTGAGTCGCGCCGGCCCCTGCAACCGAGCGGCCAGCTCCCGCAGGTGCTCGTCGACCACCACATCCTCACCGCGCTGCATGGCACCACCCTGCCACGTCGGCACGGCGCTGACGTCGGGGAGAACCCTGGTCCGTCCCCGAGCACGGTCAGGGGGCGAGCGCCAGATAACCCCGTTCGGCGGCGGCCTGGATCAGCCACTGGTCCCGGTACCAGCCCGGAGCGGCGACCAGCTCGGCGTGCCGACCGCGCTGGATCACCCGGCCACCGTCCAGGACCACGATCTCGTCCAGCTCGGCCAGTCCGCTGAGCCGGTGGCTGATCAGCAGCACCGAGTGCCCGGCCGGGGTGGCGGCGAGGGCGGAGGCGAGCACCGCGTCCGCGGCGGCCGGGTCGAGCCCTTCGGTGGGCTCGTCCAGCACCAGCACCGGCGGCGCGGCGAGCAGGGCCCGGGCCAGTGCCAGTCGCTGCCGCTGGCCGCCGGAGAGCTGGCCGCCCTCCTCGCCGACCAGCGTGCCCCAGCCCGCCGGCTGGGCGCGGACCCAGTCCAGCAGGCCGGCGGCGGCCATGGCCCCGGCCAGCTCCTCCTCGCCCGCCCCGGCTCGCCCGAGCAGCAGGTTCTCCCGCACGGTGGCGTGGAACACGTACGCCTCGGCCAACAGCCCGCCGACCGCGCGGGGCAGCGCCTCCTCGGCGTACGCCCAGAGGTCGTGACCGTCCAGGGTGACCCGGCCGGACACGGGCCGGACGGTGCCGGTCAGCACGGCGGCCAGGGTGCTCTTGCCGGCGCCGCTCGGGCCGACGACCGCGATCCGGCGCCCGGCCGGCAGGTCCAGGCTGACGCCGTCCAGGGCCGGCACCGCGCCGGCCCGGTACCGCACGGTCACGTCGACGAAGCGCAGCTCGTGCGGGCCAGCCAGGGCCGTCATCCCCTCCGTGGCGTTGGGGGTCGGCGTGTCGGCGTCGAGCAGTGCGGCCACCCGGGCCAGGCCGGGCCGCAGCTGCGTCCACTGGCGGGCCGCCGTGAGCAGCGCCAGCGTGACCTCGACGGCGGCCAGTGCGCCGACGGCCAGGACACCCACCAGCACCCCCGACACGTCGGCGGCGAGGGCGACCAGCACCACCGCGGCGGCGGTCACGCCGGCGGTCAGCACGCCGACCGCGTCCACCGCGAATCCGGTGGCGGCCAGCCGACGTTCCAGCCGGGCCAGTCGGTGGGCACGCCGCTCGGCGGCGCGCAGCGTGGTGTCGGTCGCCCCGAACGCGGCCAGGTCGGCGGCGCCGTGGGTGAGGTCGATCGCGTCGGTGGCCAGCGCACCCCGCAGCGGGGCCACCTCGGCCGCGCTGCGGCGGGTGACGACGGTGGCGAGCGCGGGTAGCGCGACGCCGGCAACCAGGAGCCCGACGGCGAGTACGCCGGCGGCCGGTGGTGAGATCAGCGCCGCCACGGCGACCGCCAGCACACCGACCAGGGCCGCGGCCGAGCCGGGGACCAACACCCGCAGCAACAGGTCCTGGACGGCCTCCACGTCGGAGACCAGCCGGCTCAGCACGTCCCCCGAGCGGTGTGTGGCACCGCGGCGGGCCGCCAGAGTGGTGAAGACCCGGGCCCGGACATCGGTGATCATGCGGAGCACCGCGTCGTGCCCGGCGAGCCGTTCGGTGTAGCGGAACACGCCCCGGCTGATGGCCAGTGCCCGGACCGCGACGATCGCCACGGTGAGGCGGTCCAGCGGAGGCTGACCGGCGGCGCTCATCAGCAGCCAGGTGGCGGTGGCCATCAGGGCGAGCCCGGCGAACTCGGTGGCGGCCGCCAGCAGCCCGGCTCCGACCAGGCGGCCCAGGTACGGTCGGGCCAGTCGAAGCACCGCCCGCTCGGCGGCCACCCGCCCGGTCGGTGGTCCGCCAGCTTCCGCCTCCGGCCCGTGTTCCGCGTTCATCGGGCGGCCTTCCCGGTCGGTTCGGGCGTCAACTCGGTGACCCGACCGTCCTCGACGCGCAGGATCCGGTCGGCGTCGGCGAGCAACGCCGGTCGGTGCGCGACCAGCAGCGCGGTCCGTCCGGCGACCAGGCGACGGGTGGCGTCGAGCACCACCGCCTCGGCCGCCGTGTCGAGTCGGGCGGTGGGTTCGTCGAGCAGCACCACCGGGGCGGCACGCAGGAACGCGCGGGCCAGCGCCACCCGCTGTCGCTGGCCGCTGGACAGCCCGTGCCCGCGTTCGCCGAGCAGGGTTTCCAGGCCGTCCGGCAGGCCGGCCACCACGTCGTCCAGGGCGGCGCCGTGCACCGCGGCGGCGAGTGCGTCGGCCGGGGTGTCCGGTGCGCCGAGGCGGATGTTGTCGGCCAGCGAGGCGGCGAAGAGGTGCGCCCGCTGCGGCACCCAGGCGAGCTGCCGACGCCAGGCGTCCGGGTCGGCGGTGGCGAGGTCGACCCCGTCCACGATGATCCGGCCGCTGGTCGGGGTCACGAAGCCGAGCAGCAGGCCGAGCAGGGTGCTCTTGCCGGCGCCGCTGGGTCCGATGATGGCGATCCGTTCGCCGGGCCGAATGGTCAGGGTCACGTCGCGCAGCGCGGTGGTCCGCTCGTACGCCACGGTCACCCCCTCGAACCGGATCTCGGCCCGTGCATCCGGGGCGGAAGCGCCCTCGGCGGCCCGGGGCGGGGCGGGTGCGGCGGAGACGGTCAGCGCCTCGTCCAGCGCGGCCAGCCCCTCCATGCTGGCGTGGAAGCGGCTACCGGCGGCCCGCAGCGGCAGGTACGCCTCCGGGGTGAGCAGCAGCACCAGCAGCGCGGTCTGCAGGGCCAGCCCGCCGCCGAGCAACCGGATGCCGACCGGCACCGCGACCAGCGCCACCGAGAGGGTGGCGACCAGCTCCAGCACCAGCGCGGAGAGGAACGCGATCCGCAGCGTCTTCATGGTGGCGACCCGGTGACCGTCGGCCATCCGGCGCACCACGTCGGTCTGTGCCCGCGCCCGCCCGAACGCGCGCAGCGTGGGCAGCCCGGCGACCATGTCCAGGAAGTGCCCGCCGAGCAGCGCGAGCCGTCGCCACTGCCGTTCGGTGGCGGCCTGCGCCTGCCAGCCGAGCAACGCGCCGAAGACCGGGATCAGCGGCAGGGTCAGCGCGATGATCACCGCCGAGCTCCAGTCGGCGAAGACGACCCGGGCCAACACCGCCAACGGCACCGTCACGCTCAGCACCAGCTGCGGCAGGTACCCGGTGAAGTACGCGTCCAGCGCGTCCAACCCACGCCCGGTCAGGGTGGCGATCTCGCCGGCCCGCTGCCCGGCCACCCATCCGGGCCCGTGCCGGCCCACCGCCCCGAGCAGGTCGGCCCGCAGCGTGGCCTTGACCGTGGCGGCGACCCGCGCGGAGACCGTGCCCTGCGCCCAGACCAGGGCCGAGCGGGCGGCGACCGCGACCACGAAGCCGGCCAGCGCCGGTCGATCCAGCCGCCCGTCGATGGCGGCGGCCAGCACCGCCGCGAGCGCGGTGGCCTGCGCCACGATCAACCCGGCGGCGAGCACGCCCAGGACCGCGAGCACGGCGAGATCGCCCCGGGCCGCGGGGACCCGGCGCAGCAGACGCGGGTCGAACGGACGGCGGCTCACCAGTACACCGGTGCCCTGCCGTCGGTCCGTCCTCGGAAAACCCACCAGCACATCGCCTGGAAGCCTAGTAGGGCCGGAAGTAGCGGCAGCGCCACCCAGCCGAGGAGCCGCAGCGTCGGCGCGCTGGCGGCGGCGTCGGCGACCAGCAACGAGGCGTCCGGGTCGGTCGTGGACACCAGCACGTAGGGCCAGAGAGCGGCCCCGACCAGCACCACCGGCAGCGCCAGGGCCGTGCCGGTGGCGACCAGAGCCCACCCCGGTCGCCGCCGCGCCAGCGCCGCGCGGGCCGCCAGCAGCGCCGCCACGAGCAGCACCGGCAGGAGTACGGCCACCGCCGGCCGCTGCACGGCGTCGCGTACCCGGGTGGAGAGCAGGCCCACGACGGTGGCCAGGGCGACCGCGGTGAGGGCCACCGGCACCAGCCGGCGGGCCGTACGGCCGACCACGGCGGCGGCCTCGGCCGACAGGCGCAGGGCGAGGAAGGTCGCGCCGTGCACGGCGACCAGGGCGAGCATGGCCAACCCGGCGGCGGCCGCGAACGGGGTGGCCAGGTGCGTCACGCCAGCGACGTGCCCGTCGGCCTGCAGGGGCACGCCCTGCAACAGTGCGGCGAGCAGCACACCCCAGCCCAGCGCGGCGAGAGCGCTGCCGATCACCACGACGCGGTCCCAGCGGGCGCGCATCCGCTCGTCGCCGGGCCGGCTGCGCAACTGCACCCCGACGGTGACCAGGATGACGCCGACCAGGGCGCCGACGACGGCCGGATAGCAGCCGGCGAGCAGTTCGCCCTCCAGGAGCGGGAACGCGCCGAAGAGGATGCCCACGGCGGCCACCAACCAGACCTCGTTGCCGAGGAAGAACGGACCGAGGGCGTTGAGCGCCTCTCGCCGTCCAGCCGGACCGCCACCGCGGGCGAGCAGCAGCCCGACGCCGTAGTCGTAGCCGGCGAGCACCAGGTAGCCGGCGATGAAGAGGCCGAGCAGGGCGTACCAGGCGAGATCCACGGTCTTCTCCTCGGGTGGCTCAGATGAGGGCGGGTTCGGGGTGGGCCGGTGCGCTGGGCGGTGCCGGTGGTCGCCCGAGCGCCGGGTCGGCCGCGCCGCGTCTGGCGTGCCGGGCGAGCAGCACCCAGTTGGTGACGGCGAGGGTGCCCAGCAGCAGGCTGAACCCGATCAGCGAGGCGAGCATCAGCGGTGCGCCGACCGGGGAGACGGCCTGCTCGGTGGGGAGCAGCCCGTACGCCACCCAGGGCTGGCGGCCGACCTCCCGGGAGATCCAGCCGAGGATCACCGCGATGAACGGCAGCGGCAGGCCGAGCAGGATCAGCCAGAGCGGGAAGCGCAACCGGATGATCCAGTCCCGGAAGAGCAGCGGAAGAAGCAGCCAGACGCAGCCGAGGGTGAAGCCGATCAGGATCATGAAACCCAGCCCGACGCTGGCCAGCACCGGTGGGGTGTAGTCGCCGGGGCCGAACCGCGTGGTCCACTCGGTGATCAGCGCCTGGGCCTCCGGGCTGTCCCCGCCGAACTTGGTCGGCTGCACCCCGCCGACCGGGCCGAACTGGGCGAAGCCGAAGCCCTGCACCATCGTGATCGCCAGTGCGGCGGTGACCAGGCCGATCCGCAGCGAGGTGCGGAAGAGCACGAAGTCGGGGGTGCGACGGATCAGGTGCCCGGCGCTGACCGCCGCCATCAGCATTCCGCCGACCAGCAGCGCCGCCGAGACCACGTGCCCGAAGGCCATGCCGAGGCTGGGGTTGGTGAGCAGCGCGCCGAAGTCGGTGAGGTGGGCGATCCCGTCGCGGACCTCGTAACCCACCGGGTTCTGGAGCCAGGAGTTGGCCACCATGATCCAGAAGGCCGAGGCGTACGCGGTGATCGCTACGCCCCAGAGCAACGCGAGGTGGACGCCCTTGCGGAGCCGGTGCCAGCCGAAGATCCACATTCCGAGGAAGGTGGACTCCAGGAAGAACGCCACAAGCGTCTCGATGGCCAGGGGCGCCCCGAAGACGTTGCCGACGTAGCGCGACAGGCCACTCCAGTTCAGCCCGAACTGGAATTCCATGACGATCCCGGTGGCGATGCCGAGCACGTAGTTGATCACGTAGAGCTGGCCCCAGTAGCGCGTCAGCCGCTCCCACTTCGGGTTGCCGGTGAGCACCCAGGCGGTCTGCATGCCGACCAGCAGGGTGACCAGGCCGAGCGTGACGACTACGAACAAAAAGTGGATCGAGGTCGTGGTGGCGAACTGCAGGCGGGCGAGGAGCAACGTGTCCATGACCAGCCCTCCGTAGGTTGGCTCCCTTGTCGTAGCCACCCTACACGTAGGTTATCTACATGTCTGTCTACTACGCAGCGTCGTAGGAAATGCTACTACGATGCGTAGTAGATCTCGGAGGGTGAGTGCGATCTAGCGGGGCGGGGTCCGGCTCGCGCCACACGCAGGGCGGCGACGCCCGCTGGGCGTCAGCTCAGGAACAGGGTGACCGGCAGGGCGACCAGGGTGGTGGCGACCGCGAGGGCGGTGGCCCCGAGCACCCGCGGCGGCCGGTCACTGACCAGCAGACGCTGCACCCGTACGTCCAGATCCCGGTCGCCCATGCCCAGCGCGCCGGCCGGGGTGATCCGGTGACCGGCGGCGGCGAACCGGCGCAACGCCCCCGCCAACGGCGCCTCGGCGTGCAGCTCACGGGCCTTGTCGTCGGCGCGCATCTCGACCAGCAGGGCGACCCGCTCGTGCGCGTCGCGCACCCAACCGAACCAGGGCAGCGCCCGGCACAGCGCGGTGAACGGCAACAGCACCAGGTCGTGCCGCTCGTGGGCGTGCGCACGCTCGTGGCTGAGCACCGCGGCCAACTCGGCCCGGTCCAACAGACTCAGGGTGCCGGCGCTCACCACCACCTGCGGCTTCACACCCGGCAGGCAGTACGCGGCGGCGCTCGGATGATCCAGCACCAGCGCCCCCGGAGCCGCCGGGTCGTTCCGGGCGACCAGGGAGAGCAGGTCCCGGTGGCGACGCTGGGCGCGGACCGTGCCGTGGATGCTGCGGACCGTCGTCGTGACCAGCACCGCCCCGATGCCGAAGCCCACGCCGACGCCGGCCAGGTGGAAGGTGCCCACCCCGATCGGCAGGGTGCCGTGGGCGAGGTCGTCGGCCAGGGCGAGCAGTGCGCTACCGGTCGGCCGGTCGTACGCGCTCAACCCGAGCGCCATCGGCAGGCCCATCGCCGAGAGGCCCAGCGCCAACCCGACGGCCTGCCAGCAGACGATCGCCACCCGGGGGCTACGCCACGTCCAGGTCGAACGGGCCAACACCTGGGCGGTCAGATAGCAGGCCAGCATCGTGGCGGCGAAGTGCACGGCGTAGGCCATGGCGCGCGCCCTACCGCTCCGCTGCCTCGCCGGCGGGTCGTCGGCCCGCCGGCCCGTCCACCCGATCGGTCAACGCGTCGGCCCCGCCCGCGTCAGCGCCGGTGGAGCCCGGCCCGGTCAGGCCGGCCTCGCTGCCCAGGGCCGCCCGCAACACCTCGGCCTCGGTGCCGGTCACCGAGCGGGCGAATCGCACCAGCGCGGCGTCCCGGCTGCCACCCAGGTCGAGGGCGTCGAGCATGAGCTGGGCGATGTGCGCCTCGCGGCTGGCCGCCGGCCGGTACCGCCAGGCCCGGCCCTCCCGCTCCCGCTGCACCATGCCCTTGCCGGCGAGCCGGTCCAGCACGGTCATCACCGTGGTGTACGCCAGCTCACGGCCATCGAGCGCGTCGGCCACCTCGCGCACGGTCACACCGTCCGACGTGCCGGGAACCACGTCCCACAGCACGTCCATCACCGCACGCTCAAGATCGCCCAACCGAGTCACACGTCAATCCTACCCCCCGTAGTAGACCCCGCCCCGCGCCCGTCCCGCCGCCCCGCCGTCCCGCCGCTCATGATCCGCACAAGAACAGGGATGTTGCTGCCTCCAACGCCCCGGAAGCAGCAACATCCCGCAAGTTGCGCAGATCTTGGCCGCGCCCGATCGGGCAACCCGACGTCGGGTAGGACCCGCGAGACGCAGCCCCCGTACGGACCCGGCCCACGTCAGGTTTTCCGGGGGAGCCCGCCCATGCAGGGATCAAGCCTGACCGCCCGGAGTGGGCGGGCTCCCCCGGAAAACCCCCAAGGCCGAGCAGAGACGATCACACCCCCTTCGGGTGCCACACCGTCTTCGTCTCCAACAGCGCCGTCATCCGATCCAGGCCCGGATCGACCGACCAGTCGTGGTCGGCCGGGGCCGGTCGCAGCACCCGCTTGAGGTTCTCGGCCGCCTTGACCTCCAGGTCGGTGGCGAGCGCGGCGTCGGTGACTCCGGTCAGGTCGATCGCGTTGACGTCCATGTGCGCGGCCAACGTCGGCGCGGTCTCGGTGATCGCGCCGGTGAGGATGTTGACGACCCCGCCGGGCAGGTCGGAGGTGGCCAGCACCTCGGCCAGCGTCACCGCCGCCAGCGGCTCGGCGGGGGAGGCCGCCACCACCACGGTGTTGCCGGTGACGATCGCCGGGGCGATCACGCTGACCAGGCCGAGCAGCGCCGGGCGCTCCGGGGCGACCACCGCGACCACACCGGTCGGCTCGGGGGCGGAGATGTTGAAGTACGGGCCGGCGACCGGGTTGGCGCCGCCGTGCACCTGGGCGAGCTTGTCGGCCCAGCCGGCGTACCAGACCCAGCGGTCGACCGCGGCGTCCACCTGGTCGCCGGGGATGCCCAGGGCGACGAACTGCTCGCGGCGGCCCTCCAGCATCTCGGCGGCCCGGTAGAGGATCTGACCCCGGTTGTACGCGGTCGCGCCGGCCCAGCCCTTGACGGCGGCGCGGGCGGCGACCACCGCGTCCCGGGCGTCCTTGCGGGAGGCCAGTGACACATTCGAGGACTGCACGAGATACGACCGTCCCGACTCGCTGCGCGGGAACTTCCCGCCGATGAAGAGCTTGTACGTCTTGCGTACCGCGACCCGCTCAGACATTGAGGTAACCCTCCAGCCCGTGCCGGCCGCCCTCGCGACCGTAGCCCGACTCCTTGTACCCACCGAACGGCGAGGTGGGGTCGAACTTGTTGAAGGTGTTGGCCCAGACGACGCCGGCGCGCAGCCGGTCGGCCATCCACAGGATCCGGGAGCCCTTGTCGGTCCAGATCCCCGCCGACAGCCCGTACGGCGTGTTGTTGGCCTTCTCCACGGCCTCGGCCGGGGTGCGGAAGGTGAGCACCGACAGCACCGGCCCGAAGATCTCCTCGCGGGCGATCCGGTGGGCCTGGGTGACGCCGGTGAAGATCGTGGGCGCGAACCAGAAGCCCCGGTCGGGCAGGTCGCACGGCGGCGACCAGCGCTCGGCGCCCTCGGCCGAGCCAGCGTCGGACAGCTCGCGGATCCGCTCCAACTGGGCGGCCGAGTTGATCGCGCCGACGTCGGTGTTCTTGTCCAGCGGGTCGCCGACCCGGAGCTGGGCCATCCGGCGCTTCAGCGACTCCAGCACCCGGTCGGCCACGTTCTCCTGGACCAGCAGCCGGGAGCCGGCGCAGCACACGTGCCCCTGGTTGAAGAAGATGCCGTTGACGATGCCCTCGACGGCCTGGTCGACGGGGGCGTCGTCGAAGACAATGTTGGCGGCCTTGCCACCCAGCTCCAGGGTGAGCTTCTTGCGGGTGCCGGCGACCGACCGGGCGATGGCCCGGCCGACCTCGGTGGAGCCGGTGAAGGCGACCTTGTCCACGCCGGGGTGCTCGACCAGCGACCGGCCGGTGTCGCCGGCGCCGGTGAGGATGTTGACCACACCGGCCGGCAGGTCGGCCTGCTGGCAGATCTCGGCGAAGAGCAGCGCGGTCAGCGGGGTGGTCTCGGCCGGCTTCAGCACCACGGTGTTGCCCGCGGCGAGCGCCGGGGCGATCTTCCAGGCCAGCATGAGCAGCGGGAAGTTCCACGGGATGACCTGCGCGGCCACGCCGATCGGCTGCGGGTTGGGCCCGAAGCCGGCGTGACCCAGCTTGTCGGCCCAGCCCGCGTAGTAGAAGAAGTGCGCGGCGACCAGCGGCAGGTCGACGTCGCGGCTCTCCCGGATCGGCTTGCCGTTGTCCAGTGATTCCAGGACGGCCAGTTCGCGGGAGCGCTCCTGGATGAGCCGGGCGATCCGGTACAGGTACTTCGCCCGGTCCCGGCCCGGCATCGGACCCCAGACCTTGTCGTACGCCTTCCGGGCGGCGCGGATTGCGCGCTCCACGTCGGCCGCGCCGGCCTCGGCGACCTCGGCCAGCACCTCCTCCGAGGCGGGGTTGATCGACTTGAAGCTGCCGCCGTCGGTCGGGTCGACGAACTCACCGTCGACGAACAGCCCGTACGAGGGTTTGAGGTCCACCACCGAGCGGGACTCGGGGGCGGGGGCATATTCGAACATCGGCTATCAGTCCAGGGTGAAGTAGTCGGGACCGGAATAGGTGCCGGTCGTCAGCTTGGTGCGCTGCATCAGCAGGTCGTTGAGCAGGCTGGACGCGCCGAAGCGGAACCAGTCCGGGTCGAGCCAGTCGGCGCCGACGGTCTCGTTGACCATCACCAGATACTTGATCGCGTCCTTGGTGGTCTTGATGCCACCGGCGGGTTTCACGCCCACCTGCCGCCCGGTCGCCGCGCGGAAATCGCGGACCGCCTCCAGCATCACCAGGGTCACCGGCATGGTCGCCGCGACCGGGACCTTGCCGGTGGAGGTCTTGATGAAGTCGCCGCCGGCCAGCATGGCCAACCAGGAGGCCCGTCGGACGTTGTCGTAGGTGGCCAGCTCGCCGGTCTCCAGGATCACCTTGAGGTGGGCTGCCCCGCAGGCTTCCTTGGTGGCCACGATCTCGTCGTAGACCTCCTTGTACCGCCCGGCCAGGAACGCACCCCGGTTGATCACCATGTCGATCTCGTCCGCGCCGGCCGCGACGGCGGCCCGGGTGTCGGCCAGCTTGATCTCCAACGGCGCCTGACCCGACGGGAAGGCGGTCGCCACGCTGGCCAGGTGCACGGCACTTCCGCGCAGCACCTCGGCCACGTGGGGGACCATCGCCGGGTAGACGCAGACCGCGCCGACATGCGGGCAGGACGGGTCCGCCGGGTCCGGGCGCAGCGCCTTCGCGGCGAGCGCGCGCACCTTGCCCGGGGTGTCCGCCCCTTCCAAGGTGGTCAGGTCGACCATCCGGATCGCCAGGTCGATCGCCTGGGCCTTGGCGGTGGTCTTGATGGAGCGGGTGCCGAGCTGTGCCGCCCGCTGCTCCGCGCCGACCTGGTCCACGCCGGGCAGGCCGTGCAGGAAGGTCCGCAGAGCGGTCTCGGATCGTCCCAGCTCGGAGAGCTCCGACCGGGCCGACGTCGTTGTCGCCGTCATGCCGAGAAGTCTACGCACCGGACGGCTGAGTGATCTTGCTCACGACGGCTCGGGTGACGCTTCGGCGTGAGCGACGTCCCTGGTCCGACCGCACCCGCACCCCCGCGCGCTACGGACCGGTAGGTTGAGCGATCGTGGACGTACACGTCATTGACCATCCGCTGGCCCAGTCCAGGTTGACCGCCATGCGGGACGCGCGCACCGATTCCTCGACGTTCCGGGCCGCGCTGCACGAACTGACCACCATGCTGGTGTACGAGGCGGCGCGCTCCTTCCCCGTCGAGCGGTACCCGGTGCAGACGCCGGTCACCGGCACCGAGGGCACCCGGCTGGCCAACCCGCCGCTGCTGGTCCCGGTGCTGCGCGCCGGGCTGGGCATGGCGGACGCCGCGCTGGGCCTGCTGCCCGAGTCCTCGATGGGTTTCGTGGGCCTGGCCCGGGACGAGGTGACCTACGAGCCTCGCGCGTACATGGAGTCGCTGCCGCGTGACCTGGCCGGGCTGCCGGTGCTGGTGCTCGACCCGATGCTGGCCACCGGCGGCTCGCTGGAGCACTGCTGCCAACTGCTGGCCGACCGTGGCTGCACCGACATCACCGTGCTCTGTGTGCTCGCCGCCCCGGTCGGCATCGAGCGGCTGGAGCGCTCCGGCCTGCCGTTGCGCCTGGTCACCGCCTCGATCGACGAGGGGCTCAACGATCACATGTTCATCGTCCCGGGGCTCGGCGACGCTGGCGACCGCCAGTTCGGTGGCATGCCCCGCTTCTGAGGCGTTACCCGGTCGGTGCCGGGTCCGGCGGGTCCGCACGCGCTGGTGCGCGGACCCGCTACCGTCTTCGGCCATGACTGGTGTTGCGCTCGCCGAGGAGTTGCTGCTTCTCGCCTACGACGACACGACCGGCAAGGCGACCATGCCGCGGATCAGCCTGGACCTGGGCATGGCCGCTGCGGTGCTGGTCGAGCTGGCCCTGGCCGGCCGGATCGCGTACGCCGACGGGTCCCTGACGGTGGTCGACCCGACACCAACCGGCGAGCCGTTCAGCGACGATGTCCTCGGCCGGATCGCCGCCGACACCCCACACACCCCGGCATCGTGGGTGCAGCGCCTACGGCACGGCCTGCGCGACCGGATCCTCGCCGACCTGTGCCGGCAGGGCGTCGTCCGGGACGTCGACGAGACCGAGCTGGGCTTCATCCACGTGCACCGTTACCCGGTCGTGGACAGATCCGTCGAGGCGGAGACCCGGCAGCGGCTGGCTGAGGCCCTGGCCGGCGCGGCAGCCCCGGACGAGCGGACCGCCGCGCTGGCCACCCTGGTCGTGGTGCTCCGGATGGAGTCCGCGCTCGGGGTGAGCGGCGGGACCGCCGCCGATTCCCGCCGCCGGTTGGCGGAGATCGCGACCGGTGCCGGGTTCTCTGGCGAGGTCAGCACCGACGACTCGGTGGTCCGCCCGTCGGTCGGCCTGGTCGTCGCCGCCCTGGCCACGGCCGTCGACCAGGCCCTCGGCCCGCGCCGCTGACGTCGGGTCGACCCCGCTCGGCGTGCCCTTTGCTCTGCACCCACCCAGGCGCCACCGGCCGACAGCCGAATGGCGCTTCCGCGGGTGCAGAGCAAAGGGCGGACTTGTTGCGGGTGGGTGCTGCGGGGTTCAGATGCCAAGGGCGGCGCTGACCTCGGCGCGGAGCGTGGCGACGGCCGACGCCGCCCTGCTGCGGGCCGTCTGCACGTCACCGTCCACGACCGGTTCCACCACCTCGAGGTACGCCTTGAGCTTCGGCTCGGTGCCGGACGGGCGGATCACCACCCGGGCCACCGCGGTCCGCAGGATCACCACGTCCGACTCGGGCAGCAGGTCCCGGACGCTGTCCACCGGCTGCCCAAGCAGGTGGGCCGGGGTGTGCTCCCGGATCCGGGTCATGGCGTCGGCGATGATCCGCAGGTCTTCCACCCGGGCGGAGAGCTGGTCGGTGTGGTGCACGCCGAACTCCGCGGCCAGCTCGTCCAGCCGGTCGGTGAGCGTGCGGCCCTGAGTCTTCAGGCCGGCGGCCAGCTCGGCCACCGTCAACGCGGCGGTGATGCCGTCCTTGTCCCGGACGTGTTCCGGGGCGACACAGTAACCGAGCGCCTCCTCGTAGCCGAAGACCAGCGGGGCGCTCCCACCGCCAGCCCGCACGATCCACTTGAAGCCGGTCAGCGTTTCGTCGTAGGGCAGGCCGCGGGCCGCACACATCGCCCGCAGCAACGACGACGACACGATGGTGGTGGCGTACAGCCCGGTCACCCCGCGGCGCATCAGGTGGTCGGCGAGCAACACACCCACCTCGTCGCCGCGCAGCATCCGCCAGCCGTCACGGCCGTCCCGGACGACCACCGCGCACCGGTCGGCGTCCGGGTCGTTGGCGATGGCGAGGTCCGCGCCGGTGGAGTCGGCCAGCGCGATCAGCCGGTCCACCGCCCCCGGTTCCTCCGGGTTGGGGAACGACACGGTGGGGAACGCGGGGTCCGGCTCGGCCTGGTCGGGCACCACGCCGGGAACCGGGAAGCCGGCGCGGGCGAAGGCGGCGGTGAGCACCGCCGCGCCGACCCCGTGCAGCGGGGTGTACGCCACGGTCAGGTCCCGTGGCCCGTCCGGGTCGATCACCGCGGTCGCCCGCTCGACGTACGAGGCGACCAGGTCGTCGCCGAGCACCTGACCGGGTTCGCCCAGCGGCACCCGGCTCAGCGGTCCGACCGATCGGATGGCCACCTCGATACCGGCGTCGGCGGGTGGCACGATCTGCGCGCCGGCACCCAGTTCGCCGCCCAGCTCCGCACCGAGGTAAACCTTGTAGCCGTTGTCCTGCGGCGGGTTGTGGCTGGCCGTGACCATCACTCCGGCGACACCGCCGAGCTGGCGCACGGCGTACGCCAGCACCGGGGTGGGCAGTGGGCGGGGCAGCAGCAGTGCCGGCCGGCCGGCCCCGGTCGCCACCTGGGCGGTGCGCTCGGCGAACTGCCGGGAGCCGTTCCGGGCGTCGTACCCGATCACCAGAGGGCCGGTGCCACCCTGGGCGGCGAGCCAGCTGACCAGGCCGGCCGCGGCCTGGGTGACCACGGCCAGGTTCATGCCGTTCGGACCGGCGCGCAGCGGACCGCGCAGGCCCGCCGTGCCGAAGGTCAGCGGGCCGGCGAACCGGTCGGCCAGCTCCGGGGCGCTCGCCGGCAGCCCGTCGAGCACCGCCTTCAGCTCGTCCCGGCTGGCCGGGTCGGGGTCGTCGGCCAGCCAGCGCCGGGCTTGCTCGCGAATGTCGTCGATGTCAGTGGTGTCCGCCGCCATGCCCCTTGATAGCACGGCGACGGATCACCCCTGTGGGTTCCCTCGGGCTCAGCCGTCCCCGGTGAGCTGGAACGTCCGCACCATCTCGTCGAAGATCGGCTTGCTCTCCGCGAACTTGGCGTCGGTCGCGGTGAGGTAGAAAGAATACGCCTTGCCGTCCTGCGCCACCCCCCGCCAGACCCCGTGCCGCATCACGTCACCCGCGCCGCAGGTGTACTCGAATTCGGCGGCCGGCTTACTGGCCAGCTCGGTCTCGCTGGAGGAGATCTGGTTGTACGGCTTGACGCAGGAGGTGCTCCGGGTCTTGAGACCGTTCTCGGCGGTCTCCGCCCACCGGGCGGAGGTGCTGGTCCACTTCTCGGTGATGATGCGAACCTTGCGGCCGCTGTCCTCAGGGTCGATGTAGTCGGTGTAGGAGCCGCCGGTGCTCTTCTTCCAGCCCTTCGGCACCATGACCTGGATCCCGCGGGCCGCGTGCTCCTGCATCTCGACGCCGGGGCCCGCCGGGGCGGACGCGCTGGGCTGCGCCGCCGGGGTGTTCGGCGGGGTCTTGTCGTCGCCGCCGGACAGCGCCACCACGGTGAGCAGCAGCACGACGACCAACCCGCCGGCTGCGGCGAGCTGCACCTTGCGGGGCCAGCCCTTGACCGTGGTGACGAGCTGACCTCCGGTGGCCCGGACCTTGTCCAGCGCGCCACCGCCCGAGGCGGCGGGAGTAGCGGCCCAGGGCTGGCCGGTGCCGGGCACCGACCACTGGTTGCCGCCGCCGTAGGTGCCGCCGATGCGCTGGGTGGCCTCCGGCGCCCCGCCGTACCCGACCTGTTGGGTGGCGTCGGCCGGACTGCCGTAGCTGACCCGCTGGGTGGCGTCCGGGTGCCCGCCGGCATCCACCCGCCGGGTGGCGTCCGCGTTGCCGCCGTAGGTGCGCCCGGCGGCCGGTCGGCCGGGGGTCGGCATCGCGCCGGTGGGCGTGTGCAGCGGGCCGGCCAACGCGTCGGCGCTGGTCTCGTCGAGCCCGCCGGTGGTCCCGGCCGCGCCGGCCGTCCGCTTGCGCTCACCGCTGCGCAGCGCGGCCAGCCGGTCGGTCAGGGACTCACCCGGGGCCAGCATCGCCGGGCCGCCGATCTGGCTGTCCGGCTTCGGCTCCGGCTGGGCCGGCGGGAGAACGGGCACCGGGCGCTGCTGCACCGGCACCACGGCGTACGGGTCGGTGACCGAGTGCACCGCGGTCGCCGTGCTGCCCAGCGGGCCGGCGAGCAGCTCGCGCAGCATGGCCCGGGAGGTGTGCACGTCCAGTCGGCGGGCGGGGTCCTTCTCCAGCAGACCCATCAGCACGCGGGTCAGCGGGCCGCTGCGCTGCGGCGGGGCGGGCGGGTCCTCGACCACGGCGTGCATGGTCTCGATCGGGTCACCCTTGTCGAACGGGGGCCGCCCCTCGACCGCCGTGTAGAGCGTGACACCCAGCGAGAAGAGGTCGCTCGGCGGGCCGAACTCCTGGCCCATGGCCCGCTCGGGCGAGATGAAGTGCGGTGAGCCGAGCACCATGCCGGGGGTGGTGAGCTGCACGTCGGTGGGCATCCGGGCGACCCCGAAGTCGGTCAGCACGCAGCGCCCGTCGGTGCAGATCAGCACGTTGGCGGGTTTGACGTCGCGGTGCAGCACGCCGATCGCGTGCGCGACCTCCAACGCGCCGAGCAGCGCGATGCCGATCTTGGCGACGGCGCGGGGCGCGACCGGCCCGTCCTCGATCACCATGTCGGCGAGGCTGCGGGCGTCCAGCAGCTCCATCACGATCCACGGCCGACCGGCCTCGGTGA
Source organism: Micromonospora sp. NPDC050276 (assembly GCF_044459545.1). NCBI lineage: Bacteria > Bacillati > Actinomycetota > Actinomycetes > Micromonosporales > Micromonosporaceae > Micromonospora > Micromonospora sp. NPDC050276. Next base: position 290,021 of record NZ_JBITJA010000001.1, read on the forward strand.
CCACGTCGTACACCTGCACCACGGCGGGGTGCTGGATGGCGGCCGCGGCGCGGGCCTCGCGCAGGGTGCGTTCGTACATCGCGTCCCGGTCGCTGGGGGCCAGCCCCGGGGGTAGCACAACCTCCTTCACCGCCACGTCACGGCGCAGCAGTGTGTCTGTGGCGCGCCACACCGTGCCCATGCCGCCGTTGCCCACCGAGGACCGCAGCGAGTACCGGCCACCAATGGTGGTGCCGGGTGCCGCTCGTCCGTTGGCGGGACTAACTGGTCCGCCGCTCCACGTCGGGATCTGAGTCACAGAAAAGCCACCGGGGGAAATCGAGGGGGGCTGGGACACAACCCCCCTATCTTGCTGGTTCCGACGCCCGATGCGAAAGCCGACGCGACGGACGTTTATCGAAGTCGACAGAACGTGCCCTGTCGTTCACCTGGTGTCGACCGGTCGGGACGCACTGTGCGGTATCCCTCACCCGACGGCGTGGCCAGGCGTCCTACCATCCGGGGATGAACCAACGGCGGTCAAGCGAGTCCGGTTTCCCGATCAACGGCGTCTACACGGAGGCCGATCTTCCGGAAGACCTGGACTCCCGGCTGGGCAGCCCCGGCGAGTTCCCGTACACCCGGGGGGTCTACCCCACCATGTACACCTCCCGCCCGTGGACCATGCGCCAGTACGCCGGCTTCGGCACCGCCACCGAGTCCAACGCGCGGTACCACCAGTTGTTGCGGGCCGGCACGATGGGCCTCTCGGTCGCGTTCGACCTGCCCACCCAGATGGGGTACGACTCGGACGAGCCGATCGCGCACGGTGAGGTCGGCAAGGTGGGCGTCGCGATCGACTCCATCGAGGACATGCGGTTGCTCTTCGCCGACATCCCACTGGACAAGGTGTCCACCTCGATGACCATCAACGCGCCCGGCTCGGTGCTGTTGCTGCTCTACCAACTCGTCGCCGAGGAGAACGGGGTGCCCGGCGCGGCGCTCAACGGCACCATCCAGAACGACATCCTCAAGGAGTACATCGCCCGGGGGACGTACATCTTCCCGCCGAAGCCGTCGCTGCGCCTGGTGGCCGACACGTTCGCGTACTGCCGCAAGGAGGTGCCGAAGTGGAACACCATCTCCATCTCCGGCTACCACATGGCCGAGGCCGGCGCGACGCCCGCGCAGGAGATCGCGTTCACCCTGGCCAACGGTGTGGAGTACGTCCGGGCGGCGCTGGCCGCCGGGCTCGCCGTCGACGATTTCGCGCCCCGGCTGTCGTTCTTCTTCGTGGCCCGCACCACGTTGCTCGAGGAGGTGGCGAAGTTCCGCGCCGCCCGGCGGATCTGGGCCCGACTGATGCGTGACGACTTCGGCGCCAAGGATCCGAAGTCGATGATGCTGCGGTTCCACACGCAGACCGCCGGTGTGCAGCTCACCGCGCAGCAGCCCGAGGTGAACCTCGTCCGGGTGGCGGTGCAGGGCTTGGGCGCGGTGCTCGGTGGCACCCAGTCGCTGCACACCAACAGCTTCGACGAGGCGATCGCGCTGCCCACCGAGAAGGCGGCTCGGCTCGCGCTGCGCACCCAGCAGGTGTTGGCCTACGAGACGGACCTGACCGCCACCGTCGACCCGTTCGCGGGCTCGTACGTGGTGGAGGCGATGACCGCCGAGATGGAGGCCGCCGCCGTCGAGTTGATGGAGCGGGTGGCCGATCACGGCTCGGCGGTGGACGCGATCGAGGCCGGGTTCCAGAAGCGGGAGATCGAGCAGTCCGCGTACCGGATCGCCCAGGAGATCGACTCGGGGGAGCGGGTGGTGGTCGGGCTCAACCGGTTCACCGTGGACGAGGAGGAGCCGTACGAGCCGCTGCGGGTCGACCCGACGATCGAGGCGGCCCAGGCCGACCGGCTGGCCCGGCTGCGCTCCGAGCGGGATGCTGACGCGGTGGCGCGAGCGCTCGCCGAGCTGCGGGCCGCCGCCGACGGCACCGACAACGTGCTGTACCCGATGAAGGAGGCGCTGCGGGCCCGGGCGACCGTGGGCGAGGTCTGCGGGACGCTGCGCGAGGTGTGGGGTCTGTACCGGCCCACCGATCGCTTCTGACCGCCCGGCCGCCACTGCGGCCCGGCGCGGTGTGTCCACCGGGTTCAGCGGGTACCCGTCGATTGAGCCTGGACGCACACCGTGTGCGCCCACGGTGCGGGCGTGCATGTGAGCGTCCTTATCCGCTCGTTGCGGAGTGTGGTCGGCTAATTGTCGGAGTGTCAGTTCACCACCCCGACTAATGCGACAATTCGCAACAGGGCTCCGAGTGGCGCCGGGATTCGTGACCGCCGCGATCGGTTACGCGTTGTAGGAGGTGAGGGGCAGATGACGGCGTTCGACCGCGATCTACCTGCTGTCCCCCACCTTGACGAGCGCCCTCAGCAGGGCATACGTGACGCTGTGCGGTCCGATCATTACCGTAACGAGGTTGCGCAGCGTCACCGTCGGAGGTCTAGGCTGTCTGCTGTCCCCGATGATCCATCCATTTCTAGTGATCGAGAATTCGACGTGACGAGTGCGTTGACGCTGCCTACGGGTGGCCAGCTGGCGTCGTCCTGGCCGGAGCCGCCGCCCGGATCTCAGCCCCTGCCCCGCGAGCTGGACCACCTCCTCGCGCTCCGGGTACCGGGGCTGATCGCTACGCGCCGTCACCTCCACTCGCACCCCGAGCTCTCCGGCAACGAGTTCGAGACGGCCGCGCTGATCGCGCGGGAGCTGTCGCTCGCCGGGCTGACCCCGCGCCTGCTGCCCAAGGGCAATGGCGTGATCTGCGACGTCAACGGCCGGCCGGACGGCCCGGTCATCGCGCTGCGCGCCGACATCGACGCCCTGCCGCTCGACGACCCCAAGGACGTCTCGTACCGGTCGACGGTGGAGGGCGTGTGCCACGCCTGCGGGCACGACGTGCACACCTCGATCCTGCTCGGCGTCGGCATGCTGCTGGCCCAGCTCGCCGACCTTGGCGAGCTGGACGGCCGGGTCCGGCTCATCTTCCAGCCCGCCGAGGAGATCCTGCCCTGCGGTTCGCTGGAGGTCATCGAGGCCGGTGGCCTGGACGACGTGGTGCAGATCTTCGCGCTGCACTGCGACCCGAACCTGCCGGTGGGCCAGGTCGGCCTGCGGGTCGGCCCGATCACCGCGGCCGCCGACAACGTGACCGTCCGACTCTCCGGTCCGGGCGGGCACACCGCCCGCCCGCACCTGACCGTCGACCTGGTCGACGCGCTCGGTCGGCTGATCACCGAGGTGCCCGCCCTGGTCAGCCGCCGGGTGCCGGCCAACAGCGGACTGCTGCTGGTCTTCGGCCACGCCTCGGCCGGCACCCGTTACAACGTCATCCCGTCCGAGGCGAGCGCCTCCGGCACCCTGCGGGTGATGGACCGTGACACCTGGGAGCAGGCTCCCAAGATCGTGGCTCAGGTGGTGCGGGACGTGATCGCCCCGACCGGCGCGACGGTCGACTTGGAATACCTGCGCGGCCGGCCGCCGGTGTGCAACGACTCCCGCGCCATCCAGGTGCTGACCGCCGCCACCGCCGCCGCGCTCGGCCCGGACGGGATCGCCGAGACACCGCAGAGCATGGGCGGCGAGGACTTCTCCTGGTACCTGGAGTACGTCCCCGGTGCCCTCGCCCGGCTCGGCGTGGGGCGCTCCGGCCCCAACGTCGACCTGCACCGGGCGAGCTTCGACGTGGACGAGCGGGCCATCCCGGTCGGCGTACGCGTCATGGTGCAGACCGCGCTGCGGGCACTTGCGGCGGCGCGCTGACCGGAGCGGTCGGGGTTGAGGTCTTCTTCCGCCGGCGCAGCACCAGCAGCAGCACCGCCACCGGTACGCCGAATGCCACCAGCCACGGCAGCAGCGCCCCCAGCACGGTCAGCAGGACGGTCATCGAGGCGACGAACGCCTTCCAACCGCCCTTGAGCCCGACCAGGAAGCCGGTTTCGGTCTTCTCCTCGCCGGTCTTGGCCGCCGGCCCGGCCAGTGTCACGGTGATCGTGGAGAGGGCGGTCAGGTCGGCCAGTCGGCGTTTCTTGGCCTCCAGCGACGCCAGGTCGGCCTCGCGGCGACCCAGTTCGTTCTCCAACGACACCAGGTCGGTGATCGAGGTGGCGCGGGCCAGCAACCGGCGGGCACTCTCCACCCGGGCCCGCTGACTGGTGATCCGCGCGTCGAGGTCGACGATCGCCTCGGTGGCGTCCTCGGTGCTGATCTCCCGGCTCTGCTGAGTGCCGAGTTTCGCGATCTCGTCCACCACGGCGGTGAACTTCTCCGCCGGCACCCGCACCTGCAACTCGGCCACCGCGTCGGCCTCGGCGCTGCGCCGCTGGTCACCACCGATGAAACCACCGGAGCGGGTGACCAGGGCGCTCAGGTCGCGGGCAGCGGCGTCCACATTGTTCACCTGCACCCTCATCGAACCGGTGTAGATGATGGCCCGCTGGTCGATCCGCAGGTCCGGTGCCCCGGTGCCGCCCTCCTGGGGTGCCCCGGCCCCGCCCTTCTGCGGTTCCACGGCGGGCTCCGGTGCTCCGACGGCGTTGTCCCGCTGCGCGGCGTCGCCGATCGCCGGGGCCTCGGCCGCGGTGTCCGCCGACCCGCTGCCGTCGGCCCCGCACCCGGTCAACACCAGCGCCGCCGCCAGTGCCGTCGCCGCCAGCAGTGTGCCGCGGCGTCGTACCACCTGTCCGTCCATCCCCGCTCCCATCGTCGTCAACCGGTGTGGCGATAGCTCAGACGCGGCACACACGTCGGCTGGTTCCGGCAGACTGCGCTGAGGACGTCACGATTCGATAATCGAGGAGTCACGATGCGGCTCACCAAGTACGCCCACTCCTGCCTCCGGGTGGAACACGACGGGGGAGTGCTCGTCGTCGACCCCGGGGTGTTTAGTGACGCCGCGACGGCATTGGACGGCGCGGACGCGGTGCTGATCACCCACGAACACCCCGACCACCTCGACCTCGCGGCGGTACGCCTCCAGCTCGACCGACAGCCGTTCCCGGTCCACGGACCCGCCTCGCTCGCCGGGACGCTGGGCGACGCGGCCGAGGTGTTGAGCCCGGTCAGCGTCAATCAGTCGTTCACCGCCGCCGGGGTCGCCATCCGCGCGTACGGGGGGCGGCACGCGGTGATCCACCCCGACATCCCGGTGGTCGACAACCTCGGCTACCTGATCAACGACGTGGTCTACCACCCGGGTGACTCGTTGGTGGTGCCCGACGAGACACCCGTCGACACGCTGTTCGCGCCGATCCACGCCCCGTGGTCGAAGTTCTCCGAGGTGGTCGACTTCATCCGCGCGGTCGCACCACGGCGCGCGTACGCCCTGCACGACGCGCTGCTCAACGACAACGGGCTGGGCGTGCTCGACCGCCAGTACGCCGCCCTGTCCGGCACCGAATACCAGCGACTGGAGCCCGGTAGCCGGGTGGACGTCTGACCCGATGCCCGGTCTCTCCGCGGAGCTGGTGCAGCAGCTCTACCGCACCCCACCGGACCGGTTCGTGGCCGCCCGGGACGCCGCCGTGGCCGAGGCCCGCCGGGCCGGCGACCCGACCACTGCCCGACAACTGGCCCGACTACGTCGCCCGACGGTGGCCGCCTGGCTGGTGAACCTGCTCGCCATCCGCCGACCGGAGCTGGTCGCCGACCTGGTGCAGCTCGCCGACGCCCTGCGAGCCGCCCAGCGGGAGCTGCGCGGGCCTCGGCTGCGGGAGTTGTCCGCGCAGCGCCGGGCGGTGGTCGCCGCGCTGGTGGCCGAGGTCCGCACGCTCGCCGCGGCCGAGCCGGACGCGCCACCGGCGAGCCGGCTGCCCCTGGCCGAAGTGGAGGCGACCCTGAACGCGGCGTTCTCCGACGTGGAGGTCGCCGAGCAGGTGCGCGCGGGCCGCCTGCTGCGGGCGGCCAGCTACGCCGGCTTCGGTGAGGTGCCCCGGCCGCAACTGCGGCTGGTCACCGGCGATGAGGACGAGGAGCACGCGGAGAAACGCCCGCCCCGTCGACCCGGCGCCCAACGGGGCCGTCCCGAAGCGGCGCCCCGTACCGACCGGGCGGCCGAGCGCGCCGAACAGGCCGAACGGGCCGCGCAGCGGGCGGCCCGAGCCGAGCGGGCCCGGCAGCGTCGCGCCCTGGACCGGGAGTTGGCCAAGGCCCAGGCCGACCAGGAGCGTGCCGAGGCCGAGCTGACCGAGGCGACCGGGCACGAGCGCGACGGCGCGGCCGTACTCGATGGCCTTGAGGCCGAGCTGGCCGAGCTGGAGCGGCGGCGCGCGGTCGCCGAGCAGGATCTCAGCCGGGCCAAACTCGCTCGGCGGGCCGCCGAGCGGGCGGTGACCGTGGCTCGACGGCGCGCGGGTGAGGTCGAGGCGGCGGTCGAGGCACTGGCGGCCGAAGAGGGGGATGCGGACGCGGGCGATGGCGCGGCAGACTGACCATCGATGGACGACGACGAGTGTGCGGGCCGTGCACGGCGAGTGGCCTCGGGTCGGGGCGTGGTCGTGGTCGACGGGTCGGGTTGCCCGCAGAGGGCACCGCGGTGACTCCGGAGCAGGTCGCGGCCGCCAGCAAGCCGGTCGTGCTCGACCTGGGTGACGCGTTCAGCCGGGACCCGACCACGTTGCGCCGGGCCCGACTGCTCGGCATCTCCGGCTGGGCCTTCTACATCAGTGGCCGGGCCGGGGCGCTCGGTGAGGTGCGGGCCGAGACGGCCGCTGCCGCCCTCGGATTCATCGCCCCGGACGCGGTGGCCGACGGTTGGGACGCCGCGGCGCGGGTGGTCCCGCCCTCCGAGGTGGCCGCCGCGAGCCTCGCCGAGTGCTGCCGATGGGGTGCCCAGCAACTCGGTTCCCTGCCCAGCATCGGGCGCCTGTCGGCGCTCGTCGAGCGGGCCGTGGTGGCGGCCGAGGCCAGCGGGATGCCGCTCTTCGCCGCGTGGCGGGCCATGCCGCTGCCGGATCTGTCTGCCGGTGCCCGCACCGCCGCCGGTCTGCGGCTGTTGCGGGAACACTTCACCGGCGCCTACCTGCTGGCGGTCCGCGCCGCCGGGATGACCCCGCTGGAAGCGGTGCTGGCCGGACCGGAGGGCGAGGCCGGGGCGGTGGCCTGCGGCTGGCCGCCGCCGTACCCGCCGATCGGGCCGCTGGTGCGCCGTCGGCTCTGGGCGGAGGCGGTGACCAACCGGCTGGCCGCACCGGCGTTCACGGCCCTCGGCCCCGCCGACGGCGCCGAGTTGGTGGAGCTGCTGCACCGCACCCGGGCCGACCTCGGCTGAGCCTCCCAGCGGCCAGAAAATGGGCGGCGCCCGAGGAGATCGGCTGCCAGGATCTCCTGCCGTGACCCTTCCCGCTGGCTGGACGACGCGCCGGCCCACCCTCGACGACGTGTCGGCGATTCTCGCGGTGGTGCACGCCGCCGACACCTTCGCCATCGGCCATCCCGACTTCGACGCCGAGGACGTCGCGGCGTCGCTGACCGGCCCCTACTTCGACCCGACCCAGGACTCCTGGCTGGCGATCGACCCGGACGACACCGTGGTCGGCTGGGCGACGGTGGACAACCCGACCGGGGTGGGCCGGGAGTTCGTGGAGGTCTACGTCGATCCGGTCCGGGCCGCCGCCGTCCGCGCGCCGTTGCTGGTCCGCCAACTGGACCGGGTCGCCGAGCGCGCCGCCGAGCGAGGGCTGCCGTCGCTCACCGTCCGCTGCGCTGTCTTCGCCCCCGAACGTGACTGGGAACACGCCCTGCGCGAGCTCGGGTTCGTCCTCGTCAAGCGGTACGTCCGGATGAGCCGACCGTTGGACGACCTGCCCGCCGAGCCGGCCGGCCCACCGGCCGTGACGGTGCGACCGGTCCGCCCGGACGACGAGACCGATCTGGTGGAGTTCCACCGGATCTACGAGGCGGCGTTCGCTGACACCCCGGACCACGAGCCGCTGTCGTACGAGCGGTGGCGGGCCCGGATCGGCGACCTGACCGCCTGGGACGAGTGGTTCGTCGCCGAGCTGGACGGGGTGCCGGTCGGCGCGTTGCAATCCTCTGACCAGGCGCTCGACCAGCAGTCGGGCTGGGTGAAGAGCCTGTCGGTGTTGTCCGCGTACCGGCGCCGGGGGGTGGGGGCGGCGCTGCTGCGCCGCGCCTTCGCCCGCTACGCCGAGAAGGGGCGGAAGGCGGCCGGCCTGGGCGTCGACCTCACCAACCCGACCGCCCCGCTGTCGCTCTACCGGTCGGTGGGCCTGCGGGAGACCCGATGGACCGACATGTACGAACGTTCCGTCCCGGCCGCCGGTGTGTGATTGACGACCCCGGTCCGGCCCGACCGGCGCTTCGGCCGACGGCGGTAGCAGACTGGGGGCGTGCGATACGCGCTGCTACGCCGACGCGGTGCCGGTGGGGCGGGCCCGCAACTCGGTGACGTAGTCGTCCGGGGCGCCCGCCTTCTCGGCGGCGTTCGCGATCTCCGACAGATACCACGAGGTCGGCAGGCCACCCTCGTACCCGTTGAAGACGTAGATCCACGCGGTCACGTCGCCGTCGAGGGTGGAGACCCGGACGTGCAGCTTGCGGTACGTCCCGGCGGTCACCCCCTCGATCTCGTCGAGCTGGCCCGCGTCGTACGGGTGGATGTCGTAGAGCGCCACGAAGACCCGGTCACCGGGAGACTCGACCAGGGTGCTTACCGCACCCTCCCAGCCGATCACGTCCGCCCCGGCGAAGGTCAGCCGCCAGCCCTCCAGCCAGCCGGTGCCCACCATCGGCGAATGCGGACAGTAGGCGCGCATCCGGGCGGGATCGAGATTTGAGCCGTAGGCGGCGTGATGACGCACGGCGATGACGATAGCCCGGCCGACGGGTGGGGGAGAATACGACAGTGCGTGTCGAATGCGCTCGGGAGAAGAAAGTCACTATAAGTATGGACGAAGGGCGAACGCTGTGAGCCGGATCGTGATCATCGGTGGGGGGCCGGCCGGGTACGAGGCGGCACTGGTCGCCGCCCAGCTGGATGCCGATGTCACCGTGGTGGAGGCCGACGGTGCCGGCGGCGCCTGTGTGCTCTCCGACTGCGTACCGTCGAAGACCTTCATCGCCAGCTCGGGGGTGGTCACCGGCTACCGTGACACCGAGGAGTTCGGGGTGCACTCGGACGGCCTGGAGGCGGTCACCGTCGACGCGCAGGCGGTGCACGAGCGGGTCAAGCGGCTGGCCCTGGCGCAGTCCGCGGACATTCACGCCAAGCTGCTGAAGGCGGGGGTCACGTTCGTGGCCGGCACCGCCCGGCTCGGCGAGGACTCCCTCGGGCACACCCACCGGGTCGTCGTCACCCCCGCCGACGGCGGCGAAGAATACTCGATCGACGCGTCGACCGTGCTGGTGGCCACCGGCTCGACCCCCCGCCAGCTACCCACCGCCGTACCGGACGGTGAGCGCATCCTGACCTGGCGGCAGGTGTACGACCTGCCGGAACTGCCCGAGCACCTGATCGTGGTCGGCTCCGGGGTGACCGGCGCGGAGTTCGCCAGCGCGTACCTGGCGATGGGAGTCGAGGTGACCCTGGTCTCCAGCCGGGACCGGGTGATGCCCCACGAGGACGCCGACGCCGCGTCCGCCATCGAGCGGGTGTTCCGTAACCGGGGCATGGAGATCCTCAACAACTCCCGGGCCGACGCGGTCCGGCGGACCGCCGACGGCGTCGAGGTGGAGCTCTCCGATGGCCGTAAGGTGACCGGTTCGCACGCGCTGATCACCGTCGGTTCGATCCCGAACACGGCCAACCTGGGTCTGACCGAGTACGGCGTCGAGCTGGGCCGGGGCGGCTACGTGACCGTCGACCGGGCGTCCCGGACCAACGTGCCCGGTATCTACGCCGCCGGCGACTGCACCGGCGTGCTGCTGCTGGCCAGCGTCGCCGCCATGCAGGGCCGGATCGCCATGTGGCACGCCCTCGGCGAGGCGGTCCGGCCGCTGCGGCTGCGGACCGTCGCGGCGAACGTCTTCACCGACCCGGAGCTGGCCACCGTGGGTGTCTCGCAGGACGAGGTGGACGCGGGCAAGGTGCCCGCCCGGCAGGTGATGCTGCCGTTGTCCGGCAACGCCCGGGCCAAGATGGACGACCTCTCCGACGGTTTCGTGAAACTGTTCTGCCGACCCGCCAGCGGGCAGGTGATCGGCGGTGTGGTGGTCGCTCCGAAGGCCAGTGAGCTGATTCTGCCCATCACCATGGCGGTGGAGAACAACCTCACCGTCAACGAGCTGGCCCAGACCATCACCATCTACCCGAGTCTGTCCGGCTCGATCACCGAGGCCGCCCGCCAGCTCATGCTCCACGAGCTGGAGTAACCCCACCCCTCCCCGGTCGATCAAGGAGTTGTGGTGGTCGGTTCACGCCGTCACGCCCCTCTTGTGAGCCGCCACAACTCCTTGATCGACGGCTCGGGTCTGGGTGACCGCCACCGTTGCCAGGATCGCCACCTCGGTGAGAATGAGCAGCCGCTCGGTCAGTCCGATCAACACGCGTTCCCCCGGATAGGCCGACCACACCATGGCCGCGGCCAGGACGAGACTGGCCACCGCCAACCCGCGCAGCCATCGGGCGGCCGGTGTCAGCTGGTCCCGGCGGGCGAGCAACCAGCCGCCGATCGGCAACGCCAGGAAGGCGATCACCGACGCGTACCGGTGCAGGTAGGCGGCGGTGGTCATGGCGGTGCCCGGCTCGTTCGTCGGCACCACGGCGGCCAGCAGCAGCCCACCCACCCATGCGCCGAGCAGCAGTTCGGCCGTTCGACCGGAGCGCGATCGGGGTGGGCCGGCGCGGCGCAGTCCGTACAGCAGCGCCACGGTGGCGAGCGCGAGCACCACCATGGCGACGTCGATGACGCCGCCCCGGTCGGAGACCGCGAAGTCGCTGATGGTCAACGTCCACGGGTTGAGGTCGTCGTTGACTTCGAGGTGACCGATCACGGTGAGCAGCGCCGCCAGGGCGATCCCGCCCAGGGCCAGCAGGCCGGTACTCCGGATAACAGGCATGCCTCAGCCTGTCGCCGAGAGCACCCCAGCCGAATCCGGGACGCCCACGGAAAAGACCCCCCGGGACAACCCCTAGAGTCCCCCGGCCACAATCCGCGATCTTGCGCTTTCGGTCGTCCTTTTACGACTGCATGCGCCAATTGCCGGGACAGTAAATGCAAGATCGCGGAGTGCGGGGGGTGCTCACTCAGTCGGTGGGGACATCTACTGTGGCGGCGGCGCGGGCGTGGCGGGCACTCACCACTGTCATGGCCCATCCGGCCGCGGCGAAGCCGGCCGCCGCGGCGGTGGCGATGATGGCCAGCCGCCACGCCGACTCGGTCAGCGCGGTGCCGCCCAGGTGCCCGACCAGTGCGCCGTAGGTGGCCCAACCCAGCGCGGCGACGGCCTCGTAGAGCACGAACAGGCGGTACGGGTAGCGGCTTCGGCCGGCCGAGAAGCAGGCCGCCATCCGGCCGCCGGGCACGAATCGGCAGAGCAGGATGACCAGCGGCCCGGGTTGTCGCAGCCCCTGGGTGACCCGGCTGGCCACCCGGCGGGCACGGCTCAGCTCGGCGTGCCGCGGTGGCCGCCGGTCCGGCGCACTCCGGCCGAGCAGGTAGCAGGCCAGGTCGCCGGCGAACACACCGAGGGTGCCGACGGCGATGGTGACCGGCAGGCTGAGCCCGCCATAGACGGTGAGCGCACCACTGGTGATCATGACGATCTGGGTGGGGATCACCGGGACGAAGGCGTCCGCGATCAGCAGAGCGAGCAGCACCAGGTACGCCCACGTCGGCGACGCGACGTCAGTCAGAAGTTCGGGCACGCCTGCCACCTCGCCGGATGCGGCCGATTGGGTGTCTTGAGCCTGACGTCGTGTCCGGCGTCACGGTGGACGGCCCCGGCCCGTCGTGATCGTCGACACGACTGGGCCACCCAGCTACAACGAGCCTGATCGCTGTCGGGTGACGGGTTCGGGGGCTGTCCCGCCCGTCCGAGGCGGGCGGCGGATCGGCGTTCGTCGGCGTACCGTTGGCGGCGCGGCCACGCCCGTCGGGTCCCCCGTTCCTGACGATTCGGCCGCCAGGGCCGCCGGCGGGTCCCGCGCCGGCGGCCCACCCCTTCCTCGCCGCCGAAAATCCGGGTGCATCCCCGATTGCCGCGCGGGTACGGTCGCCGTATGCGCAGTGCGGTAGTGGTGACCACGACGCCGGGTGTCCCCGGCGCGCCGCTCTGACGTAACCACCGTCGACCAGGCCCCGGGGCGATCCGCCCCCGAGGGCCGCGCGGCGTTCGGTGTCCAGGTCGCCTCCGGGTCGTACCCGATCCAGGAGCCCGACATGATCGACCACCGTAGGCTCGGCCGCGAGCTGGACCTCTTCGTCTCCGATCCGCTGGCCGGTGCCGGCCTGCCGATCTGGCTGCCGGCGGGCGCCGCCGCCCGGCACGCCGTCGAGGAGTACGTCCGGGAGTTGGAGCGCCGCTCCGGCCACCAGCACGTCTACTCGCCGCCGCTGGGTAAGCGCGAACTCTTCGAACTCTCTGGCCATCTCGGCTACTTCGCCGACGACATGTTCCCGCCGATGCGGCTGAGCGCCGACGACGAGTTCGTGCTCCGGCCGGCGCTCTGCCCGCACCACGCGTTGGTCTTCCGGGCGCGGGGCCGCTCCTACCGGGAGTTGCCGTTGCGGATCGCGGAGCTGGGCGGGATGTACCGCTCGGAGCGCTCCGGCGTGCTCGGAGGGCTGTCCCGGGTGCGCGCCATCTCGCTCAACGACGCGCACACCTTCTGCGCCCCCGACCAGGTGGGCGCGGAGGTCGTCGAGATCCTCGGGTTGATCCGTGCCGCGCACGCCGCGCTCGGTGTCCGCCCGGCCGGGTTCCGGTTGTCGCTGCGCGGGCCGGGCGAGAAGTACGTCGGTGACGACGCACAGTGGGTCCGCGCCGAGGAGTTGCTGCGGGAGGCGCTGGCCGGGGTGGAGTACGTCGAGGCGCCGGGAGAGGCCGCCTTCTACGGTCCGAAGATCGACATTCAGATCCTCGACGCCGCCGGCCGGGAATCGACCATCTCCACCATCCAACTGGACTTCGACAAGCCGGAACGGTTCGACCTGTCGTACACCGACTCGGACGGCAGCCGGCGTCGACCGGTCATGGTGCACCGCAGCCTGGTCGGCAGCATGGAGCGGCTGTTCGCGTACCTCATCGAGGTGCACGAGGGCGCGTTTCCGGCCTGGTACGCGCCCGTCCAGTTGGTGCTGCTGCCGGTCGACGACGGCCAGGTCGACGCGGCGGCCGACCTGGCCCGACGGGCGGTGGACGCCGGGCTGCGGGTCGACGTCGACGTCGCCGGCTCGTTGGGCGCCCGGATCCGGGACGCGGCCCGCCGCCGCGTCCCGTACCTCGGGGTGTTGGGTGCCCGGGAGGCGGCCGACGGGCACCTGGCGCTGCGCCTGCGCGGTGGCCGCGCCCTGGCCCCGATGCCCGCCGACGCCGCGCTCGCCCTGATCGGTGGGCAGGTCGCCGCCCGCGCGGTCGACCTGCTGCCGCCGGACTGACCCGCCCACCGATCGGGGGATGCGACACATGCGCTAGACCGTCGCGGGTTGGGCGGCCGGTTCCTCGTCCACCACGGCGCCGGTGAACTGTGAGCGGTAGAGCCGGTGGTACGCGCCTTGGGCGGCGAGCAACTGCTCGTGGGTGCCTTGCTCGACGATCCGGCCGTTCTCCATCATCAGGATCAGGTCGGCGTCGCGGATGGTGGAGAGCCGGTGTGCGATGACGAAGCTGGTCCGGTCCGAGCGCAGCGCGGCCATCGCCCGTTGCAGCAGCACCTCGGTGCGGGTGTCCACCGAGCTGGTGGCCTCGTCGAGGATCAGCAGCGACGGCTCGGCGAGGAACGCCCGAGCGATGGTGATGAGCTGTTTCTCGCCGGCGCTGACGTTGCTGCCCTCCTCGTCGATGACCGTGTCGTAGCCGTCGGGCAGGCTACGCACGAACCGGTCCACGAAGGTGGCCTGAGCCGCGGCGAGGATCTCCTCCTCGGTCGCGTCCGGCCGCCCGTAGGCGATGTTGTCCCGGATGGTGCCGCCGAACAGCCAGGTGTCCTGGAGCACCATGCCGATCCGTCCGCGCAGGTCGTCGCGGCGCATCGTGGTGATGTCCACTCCGTCGAGCGTGATCCGGCCGGCGTCCAGCTCGTAGAACCGCATGACCAGGTTGACCAGGGTGGTCTTGCCGGCGCCGGTCGGGCCGACGATGGCCACCGTGTGCCCCGGCTCGGCGACCAGCGACAGGTCGTCGATCAGCGGCTTGTCCGGCTCGTAGCGGAACGAGACGTGCTCGAACTCGACGCGTCCGTGCGGGTCGGCGACGCGCGCCGGCTCGACCGGGTCGGGCGTCTGTTCGTCGGCGTCGAGCACCGCGAAGACGCGCTCGGCGGAGGCCACCCCGGACTGAAGCAGGTTGGCCATCGAGGCGAGTTGGGTCAGCGGCTGGGTGAACTGACGGGAGTACTGGATGAACGCCTGCACGTCGCCGAGGCTCATCGTGCCCGAGGCGACCCGCAGGCCGCCGACCACGGCGATCGCCACGTAGCTCAGGTTTCCGATGAACATCATCGACGGCATGATGATCCCGGAGATGAACTGCGCCCCGAAGCTGGCCCGGAACAGCTCCTCGTTCTTCGCGTGGAACGCGGCCTCCACCTCACGCTGCCGGCCGAAGACCTTCACCAGCTCATGACCGGTGTACGCCTCCTCGATCTGGCCGTTCAACTCGCCGGTGTGCGTCCACTGTGCGATGAACTGCTGCTGCGAGCGCTTGGCGATGCGCTGGGTGACCAGCACCGACAGCGGCACCGCGACCAGGGCCACCAGGGCCAGCAGCGGCGAGATCCAGAACATCACGGCCAGCACGCCGACGACGGTCAGCAGTGAGGTGAGCAGTTGGCTGAGGGTCTGCTGGAGGCTGGTGGAGATGTTGTCGATGTCGTTGGTGACCCGGCTGAGCAGCTCACCGCGCGGCTGTCGGTCGAAGTAGGGCAACGGCAGCCGGTTGAGCTTCTCCTCCACCTCGGCGCGCAGCCGCAGCACGGTGCGCTGGACCACCCCGTTGAGCAGCCAGCCCTGCCACCAGGACAGCACGCTCGCGGCCAGGTAGAGCCCGAGCGCCAGCAGCAGCACCCGGCTCAGGGCACTGAAGTCGATGCCCACCCCGGGCACCACGTCCATCCGGGCCAGCATGTCGGCGAAGCTGTCGTTGCCGCTGGCCCGGGCCGCCGCGACGGCCTGCTCGGCGGTGGTGCCGGCGGGCAGCTGCCGGCCGATCACCCCGGTGAAGATCAGGTCGGTGGCGTGGCCGAGGATCTTCGGCCCGGCCACGCTGAACCCGACGCTCACCACCGCGAGGGTGATGATGGCGGCCAGGTGCAGCCGGTGCGGGCGTAGCCGCCCGAGCAGCCGCCGGGCTGACGGCCCGAAGGTCATCGACTTCTCGGCGGGCATTCCGGCGCCCATCCACGGGGGGCCACCGCCCTGACGGCCGGGTGGCAGCCGCTTCGGGGTCCGCGCGTCGCCGCCGGGTTGCTGCGGGGTGCCACCCGCGGGCTTCTGACTGGGTACGGCCGCGGTGCGCGGCTCGTCCTGCTCGCTCATGCCGCCACCTCCGCCGTCTGCTGCGAGGCCACGATCTCGGCGTACGTCGGGCAGGTGTCCAACAACTCCGCGTGTCGTCCCACTCCGACGACCCCCCCATTTTCCAGCACGATGATCTGATCGGCATCGATGATCGTGGACACTCGCTGGGCCACGATCACCACTGCGGACTGCGCGGTGACCGGCCGCAGTGCCGCTCTCAACCGCGCATCGGTGCCCAGGTCGAGCGCGGAGAACGAGTCGTCGAAGAGGTAGATCTCCGGCTGCCGGACCAGGGCCCGGGCGATGGCCAGGCGCTGCCGCTGCCCACCGGAGACGGTGGTGCCGCCCTGCGCGATCGGCGCCTCCAGCCCGCCGGGCATCTGGGCCACGAAGTCCCGGGCCTGGGCGATCTCCAGTGCGGTCCACAGCTCCTCGTCGGTGGCGTCCGGGTTGCCGTAGCGCAGGTTGCTGGCGACCGTCCCGGTGAACAGGTACGGCCGTTGCGGCACCAGGCCGATCCGCCGCCACAACTCGTCCGGTGCCAGCTCCCGCACGTCCACCCCGTCCACCAGCACCGCGCCGGCGGTGACGTCGACCAGGCGGGGAATGAGCGACAGCAGGGTCGTCTTGCCCGCGCCGGTGCTACCGATGATCGCCGTGGTGGTGCCCGGGGTGGCCCGGAAGGAGATGTCCCGCAGCACCGGCTCCACCGCGCCCGGGTACTGGAAGCGCACTCCGCGCAGCTCCAGCTCCGCTCGGGTGGGCAGCTCGGTGACCGGCGCGCTGGCCGGGACCACCGACGAGTCGGTGTCCAGCACCTCGACGATGCGCTCGGCGCAGACCGCGGCCCGGGGCACCATCATCAGCATGAAGGTGGCCATCATGACCGCCATCAGGATCTGCATCAGGTATTGCAGGAACGCGGTGAGCGCGCCGACCTGGATCGCACCGGCGTCCACCCGCTGGGCGCCGAACCAGAGCACCGCCACGCTGGAGACATTCAGCACCAGCATGACCACCGGAAAGATCAACGCCAGCAACCGGCCGGTACGCAGCGCGGTGGCGGTCAGGTCGGCGTTGGCGACGTCGAAGCGGTCCGTCTCGTACGGCTCGCGGACGAACGCGCGGACCACCCGGATGCCGGTGATCTGCTCACGCAGCACCCGGTTGACCGTGTCGATGCGGGTCTGCATCAGCCGGAAACCCGGCACCATGCGACGGATGATCGCGCCGAGCGCGATGGCCAGCACGGGGACGCTGACCAGCATCAGCCAGGAGAGCCCGATGTCCTCGCGCAGCGCCATGAACACGCCGCCGACGCTCATGATCGGCGCGGCGACCAGCATCGTGCAGCTCATCAGGACGAGCATCTGCACCTGTTGCACGTCGTTGGTGTTGCGGGTGATCAGCGACGGTGCCCCGAACCGGGCCACCTCGCGGGCCGAGAAGCGGTTGACGTGCCCGAACAGCTCGGCGCGTACGTCGCGGCCGAAGCCCATCGCGACCCGGGCGCCCAGGTAGACGGCGGCGATCGAACAGGCGATCTGGATCAGGCTGACCAGCAGCATCCAGCCGCCGGTG
Source organism: Micromonospora sp. NPDC050276 (assembly GCF_044459545.1). Classification (NCBI taxonomy): domain Bacteria; kingdom Bacillati; phylum Actinomycetota; class Actinomycetes; order Micromonosporales; family Micromonosporaceae; genus Micromonospora; species Micromonospora sp. NPDC050276. The sequence continues at coordinate 307,273 of NZ_JBITJA010000001.1, forward strand.
CGCACGATGTAGTCGGTGTCGCCCCGGGCCACACCCTGGTCGATGATGTCCGCGTTGAGGCTGGGCAGGTAGAGCGAGGCCATGGTGCCCACGAACTGGAGCAGCACCACCGCCAGCAACGGTCTCTGATAGGTGCGCAGTTGGCCGCGCAGGAGTCGGATCAGCACGCCGGGTCCTTCGTTTCGGTTGGGCGTCCGGTCATCCGCGGGTCGTCTCCGCTGCCGATGACTTCGAGCAGGAACTCGCGGATCACCTGGGCCTTCGCCGGGTCGGCGTCGACCGAGGTGAGTGGCCGTCCGGAGTGCATGAGTGCGCCGAGCGCGGCCACCCGCTCCCGCCCGGCGGGGGTGATGGCGAGTCGGATGCTGCGTCGGTCGCTGTCGTCGCGCTGCCGCTCGACCAGGCCATCGCGTTCGAGCGTGTCGACGATGCCGGTGAGGGTCGCCGGGCGGACGAACCCCTTCTCGGCGACCTCCCGGTGGGGCAGCTCGCCGTGTCGGGCGAGCGTCATCAGGGTGATCATGCCGGCCTGGGTGAGGCCGTGCTCCTCGGCGAGGTAGCGGTTCCACCGCTGCCCGACCAGGTGCCCGGCCACCACCAGCAGCCGTCCGAGCGGCACGTCTTGGAGGGTCACGAGTTCCACGCCGGATAGGTTAGCCCCCTGATAGTCAGGCACCAAACGAAATTGCCGTGGCGGCGGCCACGAACACGACCTGGAGGAGGGTGCGCTGCCCGAGTGGGGTGACCGGGCGGCCGGCGAGGGTCAGCTTCCGGCGGGCAGCCGAGACGTTGGCCGGGAACATCGCGAGCATGAGCAGGCCGAGCCCGGCCGCGGCGACCCGCGCGGTCGCCGGCACCAGGAGACCGATCGCGCCGATCAGTTCCAGCACGCCGGTGAGGGTGACCAGCAGGTCCGGCCGGGGCAGTCGGGGCGGGACCATCGCGATCAGGTCGGCGCGGCGCTGGCCGGCGAAGTGCGCGACGGCGGTCAGCGTGAACATCACGGCCAACCCGACGCGGAGCGAGGGAATCCATCCGTCCAGTGCGGAGACGCCGGCCAGGCCGGTGAGTCGAGCCAGCGTGGTGCCGACGATCAGGGCGATCAGGGGTGCCATCGAAATCCTCCTCAGGGGAATCTTGTCAATGGCAAGATTGCCCGTCGAGGCGGAATCTTGTCAACGACAAGATAGGATTCCGGCATGGCTGAGACGCGCGGCTACCACCACGGCGACCTCCGTCGCGCGCTGCTCGCGGCCGCGCTCGACGCGATCGAGGAGGACGGGCAGGCGGCGCTGAGCCTGCGTGACCTGGCCCGCCGGGCCGGCGTCTCGCACGCCGCACCCGCGCACCACTTCGGGGACAAGGCGGGCCTGCTCACCGCGCTCGCCACCCAGGGCTTCGACCTGCTGGCCCAGGAGTTGGCGGCGGCGGGGAGCGACCTGCTGGCCGCCGGGGTCGCGTATGTCGACTTCGCCGTCCGGCACCGCGCGCACTTCGAGGTGATGTTCCGGCCGGAGCTGCACCGGGCCGACGACGCCGAGCTGATCGCCGCCCGGGAACGCGCCGGTGCCGCACTCCGCTCCGCGGTGGCGGCGCTACCCGCCGGCGGCGTGCCCGCCGACGCCGGCCGCGACGCGCTCGCGGCCTGGTCGATCGCCCACGGCTTCGCCACCCTCTGGCTGGCCGGCGCACTGCCCGACCGCGTGGGCGACAACCCCCGCGAGGCAGCCCGCGCCGTGCTGAGCCGACTGTCGACCTAACTCGGAAGTAGACCTACTTCCTCCCGATTAGGGCCGCTTCGCGCAGCGGAGCGACAGGGACTAACCCCGAGCCTCCCCTCGCCGGCCCCGACCCCCTCCGTTGATCATGAAGTTACTGCCATGACACGCCGGTGCGGGAGGCAATAACTTCATGATCAACCGGAGTGGGCGGGTGGGGTCACCAGCTGGTGGGGAGGGGCATTCCCTCGGTGAAGCCGGCGGCGCTCTGCACGCCGACGATCGCACGCTCGTGGAACTGGGTCAGGTCCCGTGCTCCGGCGTAGGTGAAGGCGCTGCGCACCCCCGCGATGATCTCGTCGATCAGGTCCTCGACGCCGGGTCGGGCCGGGTCCAGGTGCATCCGGGCCGAGGAGATGCCCTCCTCGAACACGGCCTTGCGGGCCCGGTCGTACGGGCTGTCGTCGGCGGTTCGGGCGCTGACCGCCCGAGCCGAGGCCATCCCGAAGCTCTCCTTGTACCGCCGGCCGTCCGCGTCGGTGTACAGATCACCGGGGGACTCGTAGGTGCCGGCGAACCAGGAGCCGATCATCACGTTCGACGCGCCGGCGGCGAGCGCGAGCGCCACGTCCCGGGGATGGCGCACCCCGCCATCGGCCCACACGTGCCGGCCCAGTTGGCGGGCGGCGGCCGCGCAGTCGAGCACGGCGGAGAACTGCGGTCGACCCACACCCGTCATCATTCGGGTGGTGCACATCGCGCCCGGGCCGACACCGACCTTGATGATGTCCGCCCCCGCCTCCACCAGGTCGCGTACCCCCTCGGCGGTCACCACGTTGCCGGCCGCCACCGGCACCCCCGGGTCCAGCTTGCGCACCGCCTGGAGTGCCGAGATCATCCGCGCCTGGTGGCCGTGTGCGGTGTCCACGACGAGCGTGTCCACCCCCGCCTCCAGCAGCGCCTTGGCCTTACCGGTCACGTCACCGTTGATGCCGACGGCCGCCGCGATCCGCAGCCGGCCCCGGTCGTCCACCGCCGGCGTGTAGAGGGTGGCCCGCAGCGCGCCCTGCCGGGTCAGCACCCCGACCAGCCGACCCTCGGCGTCCACCACCGGGGCGAGTCGGCGACGGCCCGCCGAGAGCAGCTCGAAACCGCTGCGCGGATCCGCGTCCGCCGGGACGGTGTGCAACTCGGTGGACATCACGTGCCGCAGTTGAGCGAACCGGTCCACGCCCGTGGTGTCCGCCTCGGTGACCACACCCATCGGCCGGCCGGCGTCGTCGACCACGATCACCGCACCGTGCGAGCGCTTGGGCAGCAGGTGGATGGCGTCGCCCACGGTCTCGGTCGGACCGAGTGTGATCGGCGTGTCGTAGACCAGGTGGCGCTGCTTGACCCAGGCGACGACGTTCGCCACCACCTCGATCGGGATGTCCTGCGGGATCACCGCGATCGCACCACGCCGGGCGACCGTCTCCGCCATCCGCCGTCCGGCGACCGCAGTCATGTTCGACACCACCAGCGGAATGGTGGTGCCGGTGCCGTCGCCGGTGGACAGGTCGACGTCGAGCCGGGAACCCAGGTCGGATCGGCCCGGCGCCATGAAGACGTCGGTATAGGTCAGGTCGTGCGCGGGGACCGCGCCGTGAAGGAACCGCACCCGGCAATCATTCCCGCTCGCGGTCGGTTCCGCCGCCGGTGGTCGCGGAAAACACTCGCACCGCCGTTGGTCGTGCCCGCCACGGTCGCCCGTCCCGGAACCCGTCACCCCAGCAGGAGCGCCACGGCGAGCCCGGCCATCACCACGGCGATGATCGCGTCCAGCACCCGCCAGGCGACGGCACGGGCGAGCAGCGGCGCGAGGCGCTGCGCGCCCACCCCGAGTGCGGTGAACCAGAACACGCTGGCCAGGACGGCCCCGGCGCCGAAGACCCACCGGTGCGGGTGTTGTTGGGCCACGCCGCCGAGGAGCAGCACGGTGTCCAGGTAGACGTGGGGGTTCAGGTAGGTGAAGGCGGCGCAGGCGAGCAGGGTCGCTCTCAACGTGGCCGGTGGCCGCTCGGTGGGCAGTAGTGCGCCGGGACGCAGCGCGCGGCGGGCGGCGAGCGTCGCGTAGCAGAGCAGGAACGCCGCACCGCCCCAGCGGATCGCCGTCAGCAGGCCCGGTCGGCCGGTCACCAGCGTGCCGACCCCGGCCACGCCCGCCATGATCAGCAGGGCGTCCGAGGCGGCGCAGGTCAGCACCACGGGTACGACGTGCTCCCGTCGCAGGCCCTGGCGCAGGACGAAGGCGTTCTGGGCGCCGATGGCGACGATGAGCGCGATGGAGATCGAGAAGCCGGTGACGGCGGAGGTGAGCACGGACTCGACGCTATGGCGGCCGACGGCCACCAGTCCAACTAAGGATTCTGACGCAACTTAAGCTCAGCTAATGGACGGTCTCGACTCGGCGCAGCTACGGACGCTCGCGGCGGTGGTGGCGGAGGGCAGCTTCGACGCGGCGGCCCACCTGCTGCACGTCACGCCGTCGGCGGTGAGCCAACGGATCAAGGCGTTGGAGGAGGCCGTCGGCCAGGTGTTGGTCCGCCGCGCCCGACCGTGCGTGGCAACCGACGCCGGCCGCCCGCTGCTGCGCCTGGCCGGCCAGCTCACGCTGCTCGAACGGGAGGCCCTGGCCGATGCCCGCGGCCCGCTGGCCGGCGGCGGGCGGGTCCGGGTCGCGGTGGTGGTCAACGCGGACTCACTGGCCACCTGGTTTCCCGCCGCGCTGGCGCGGTTGCCGCAGCGGGCCGGGCTCTCGTTCGATCTACGGCAGGACGATCAGGACCACACCGCCGAACTGCTCCGCGACGGTTCGGTGACGGCGGCGGTCACCGCCCAGCGGGAGGCGGTGCAGGGCTGCCGGGTGTTGCGGCTCGGGGCCATGCGGTACCGCGCGCTGGCCACGCCGGAATTCGCGGCGTCCCACTTCGCCGAAGGGTTGACCGCAACCGCGGTGGCGGGCGCGCCGCTGGTCGTCTTCGACCGGAGGGACCGGGTGCAACACCGCTTCATCGCCGCGGTGGTGGGTCGGTCGCTCGATCCGCCGGTGCACTACCTGCCGTCGGTGCCGGCCTTCAGCGAGGCGATCCGGCTCGGCCTGGGCTGGAGCCTGGTGCCGGAACAGATCGCCCAGGCCGACCTGGCCTCCGGTCGCTGTGTCGACCTCGCGCCGGGCCGGCACCTGGACGTCCCGCTGTACTGGCAGCACTGGCGGCTGGAGTCGGACGTACTGAACGCCCTGACCGCCGCCGTCCGCGCGGTCGCCGCCGAGAACCTGCGCTGATCGCTCAGGCGATGGTGCAGATCGGGGCGCCAGCGGTGATCACAGCACCGACCTCGGCGCTGAGACCGCTGATCGTGCCCGCCTTGTGGGCGTGCAACGGCTGCTCCATCTTCATCGCCTCCAGCACCACGACCAGGTCACCCTCGGCCACGGTGTCGCCGTCCGCCACCGCGATCTTGACGATGGTGCCCTGCATCGGCGAGGTGAGCGCGTCGCCGCCGACCGAGGCGCCGGCCTTGGCTCCGCCGCCGCGGCGGGTCGGCTTACGGGTGGCGGGTGCCGCGGCGGTCGTACTCCCGCCGAAGCCGGCGGGGAGGCTGACCTCAAGGCGCTTGCCGCCCACCTCGACCACGACGGTGTCGCGTTCGGCCGGCGCCTCGGCGGCGCCGGCGGCGGCGGTGAACGGCGGCACGGTGTTGTGGAACTCGGTCTCGATCCACCGGGTGTGCACGGTGAACGGCTCGGCGGTGAACGCCTCGTCCCGAACGACCAGGCGGTGGAACGGCAGCGCGGTGGCCATCCCGTCGAGGACCATCTCGTCCAGGGCGCGGCGGGCGCGTTCCAGCGCCTCGGTCCGCGTCTCACCGACGATGATGACCTTGGCGAGAAGCGAGTCGAAGTTGCCGCCGATCACGTCGCCGGCCGAGATGCCGGTGTCGACCCGCACACCCGGGCCGGTGGGCAGACGCAGTGCGGTGACCGTGCCCGGGGCGGGTAGGAAGTTGCGGCCCGGGTCCTCGCCGTTGATCCGGAACTCGATCGCGTGCCCGCGCGGTGTCGGGTCCTCGGTGATCCGCAGCTTCTCACCGTCGGCGATCCGGAACTGCTCGCGGACCAGGTCGATGCCGGCGGTTTCCTCGGTGACCGGGTGCTCGACCTGGAGTCGGGTGTTGACCTCCAGGAAGGAGATGGTGCCGTCCGCGCCGACCAGGTATTCCACCGTGCCGGCGCCGTGGTAGCCGGCTTCCCGGCAGATCGCCTTGGCGCTCTCGTGGATCTGCGCCCGCTGGGCGTCGGTGAGGAACGGCGCGGGCGCCTCCTCGACGAGCTTCTGGTGGCGTCGCTGCAACGAGCAGTCCCGGGTGCCCACCACGATCACGTTGCCGTGCTGGTCGGCGAGGACCTGCGCCTCGACGTGCCGGGGCTGGTCCAGGTACCGCTCGACGAAGCACTCGCCCCGGCCGAACGCCGCGACCGCCTCGCGGGTCGCCGACTCGAACAGTTGAGGGATCTCCTCCATGGTCCGGGCGACCTTGAGCCCGCGCCCGCCGCCACCGAACGCGGCCTTGATGGCGACCGGCAAGCCGTGATCGACGGCGAACGCCATCACCTCGTCCGGGCTGGCCACCGGGTCCGGGGTGCCGGGGACCAGCGGTGCGCCGGCACGCTGGGCGATGTGCCGGGCGGTGACCTTGTCGCCCAGGTCGCGGATCGCCTGCGGGGTGGGGCCGATCCAGGTCAGCCCGGCGTCGATGACGGCCGCGGCGAAGTCGGCGTTCTCGCTGAGGAAGCCATAACCCGGGTGTACGGCGTCGGCGCCGGCCCGGGCGGCGACGTCGAGCAGCTTGTCGATGCGCAGGTAGGTCTCGGTGGCCGTGTCCCCGCCGAGCGCGTACGCCTCGTCCGCGAGGGTGGCGTGCAGGGCGTCGCGGTCGGAGTCCGCGTACACGGCGACGCTGCCCAGGCCGGCGTCGCGGCACGCGCGGATCACCCGGACGGCGATCTCGCCGCGGTTGGCGATGAGTACCTTGCGCACCTTCGTGGCTCCTCCCGGGCAGGTTACTGACGGGGAGTGTATCGGCCGCCCACGGTGGCCCTAACGATCGCTCAGTGTGGGATGCCGCACTGCACCCACCACGGTTTAGTCAAACTTGGCTATTACGCTTGTCGGGTGTCTTCGACTCGCATGATGATTCTCGGTCTGGTGCGGTGGATGCAGCCCGTGCACGGCTATGACGTGCGCCGCGAGCTGCTGAGCTGGAGTGCCGACAAGTGGGCGAACGTGCAGCCCGGATCGATCTATCACGCCCTGCGCAAGCTCACCGAGGAAGGGCTGCTCCGCGCCGTCGCGACCGAGCAGGTCGGCGCCCGTCCGGCACGGACCACCTATGAGGTGACCCCCAAGGGAAACGACGAGTTCGAGACGCTGCTCCGCAACCTCTGGTGGAACATCAGCGAGCCCGCCGACCCGTTCGTGGCGGCCTTCTCGTTCCTGCCGGCCATGCCGCGCGCCGAGGCGGCCGCCGCCCTGCGTAACCGGGCCAGCCTGTTGCGCGCCGGCGTCGAGTCGATGCGCGCCTCGCTCGAGTCCGACTGGGTGCGCAACCGCAAGCCGGCGCACGTGGGCTGGATGTTCGAGCTGTGGTCGGCGCGGGCCGAGGCGGAGATGAGTTGGTGCGAGCGGATCGCGGAGCGGATCGATTCCGGAGTGTCGTACCTGCCTGCTGAGCTGGATGAAGCGCAGGGTTGGTCAGGGTGGCGGGACGGCGTGGAGGCGCCCGGCGCCGACGCGGAATAATCAACGTTGACTAAAAAAGCTATATCGCGTTAGCCTGCTGGCGGCACAGCGGGGGAGTGCGCCGTCCGGCGTCGTCCCACTCGACGGCCGGCTTGCCGGCCCGAACGACCAGGAGCAGAAATGATCGAGACCAGGGGGCTGCGGAAGTCGTTCCGCTCCCGCGCGGGTCGAGAGACGAAGACGGTGGACGCCGTGCGGGGCGTCAACCTAGAGGTCGCCGAGGGCGAGATCTTCGGCTTTCTCGGCCCGAACGGCGCTGGCAAGACCACCACGCTGCGGATGCTCGCCACGTTGATCGAGCCGGACGGTGGCGAGGCCACCATCGCGGGCGCCGACCTACGCAAGGACCCGGCCGAGGTGCGCCGTCGCATCGGGTACGTCCCGCAGGGCGGCAGCACCTGGGATGAGTCCACCGCCCGCGAGGAGTTGGTGCTGCACGCCCGGATGTACGGCATCGGCAAGGCCGACGCGCAGCGCCGTGCCGCCCGCGCCCTGGACGCCTTCCAGTTGACCGAGTACGCCGACCGCAAGTGCAAGACCTACTCCGGCGGCCAGCGCCGACGGGTGGAGATCGCCCTCGGCATCATTCACGAGCCGAAGATCGTCTTCCTGGACGAGCCGACCACCGGCCTCGACCCGCAGAGTCGCGCCCACATGTGGGACGAGATCCGGCGGCTACGCGGCGACGGGATGACCGTCTTCATCACCACGCACTACCTGGACGAGGCCGACGCGCTCTGCGACCGGATTGCGATCATGGACAACGGCGAGGTGGTGGCCGAGGGCACGCCGGCCGAGCTCAAGCGGCAGATCTCCGGCGACGTGGTGCTGGTCGGCCTCGACCTGGCCGCCACCCCGCAGGCCGCCCAAGCGCTCGACGGCGAGCCGTACGTCAACAAGCTGGAGACCGCCGACGAGGGCGGCCTGCGCCTCTACGTCGACGAGGGCGCCACCGCCATCCCCCAGGTGCTGCGCCGGCTCGACCACGCCGGGTTGGAGCTGCGCTCGATCGAGCTGCACCGACCCAGCCTGGACGACGTCTTCCTCACCAAGACCGGCCGCTCGCTGCGCGAGTCCTGACCCCCGGAGACGACTCTCATGAAATTCGCCCGTGACACGTGGCTGATCTTCCAGCGCCAAACCCAACTCCTGCTGCGCAACCCGGTCTGGGTCTTCGTCGGCGTGTTCCAGCCGGTCATGTACCTGCTGCTCTTCGCCCCGCTGCTCAAGCCCGCACTGAACGCGCCCACCCAGGCCGCCGCCTACAAGATCTTCGTACCGGGTCTGCTGGTGCTGCTGGCCATCTTCGGCGGCCTGTTCCAGGGCTTCGGCCTGATCGCGGAACTGCGGGCCGGCGTCATCGAACGCTCCCGGGTCACGCCGATCAGCCGGCTCGCCCTGCTGCTCGGCCGCTCGCTGCGCGACGTGGTCTCCCTCCTCGCGCAGGCGGTCATCATCACCCTGCTGGCGCTCCTGTTCGACCTGCGGGTGTTCCTCGGTGACCTGCTGCTGGCGTACCTGATGCTCGCCCTGATCGCCCTCATGACCTCGGCCGTCTCCTACGGCGTCGCGCTCAAGGTCAAGAGCGAGGACGCGCTGGCTCCGCTGATGAACACCGTGGCGCAGCCGGTGCTGCTGCTCTCCGGCATCCTGCTACCGCTGACCTTCGCGCCCGGCTGGTTGCAGGGCATCGCCAACTGGAACCCGTTCTCCTGGGCGGTCGACGGCACCCGGGCCCTGTTCGCCGGTGACCTGGGCAGCGACAAGGTCTGGCAGGGTCTGAGCATCACCGCGGTCCTCGCCGCGCTGGGCGTCTACTGGGCGGCCCGCCAGTTCGCCCGCAGCGTCCGCTGAATATCCTGCGCACGAGTTGCTGAAAATCGGGGTGTCCCTCGCTGGGGGCACCCCGATTTCCGTGTCCGGTGGCTGATTGTCCGCGCCTGACCTTTCGCGCCTGCTTGGCCTCTAGCGGACCCGGGCGAGGGTCAGGCCGTCCGCGATCGGCAGCATCACCGGGTCCACCCGTACGTCGGCAAGAACCTCGTCGTTGAACGCGGCGATGGCCCGGTCACCCTCGTTCTGCGGGGCGATCACCCGGCCGCCGCGCAGCACGTTGTCGACGGCGATCACCCCACCCGGACGCATCCGGGGCACCAGCTCCGCCCAGTAGATCGGGTAACCGGTCTTGTCCGCGTCGATGAACGCGAAGTCCAGATGGCGCTCGTGCGGCAGCGCCCGCAGCCCGTCCGCGGCCGGGCCGATGCGCAGGTCGATCAGATCCTGCACCCCGGCCCGAGCCCAGTAGCGCCGCGCGATGCCGGTGAACTCCTCGGAGATGTCGAAGCAGGTCAGCCGCCCACCCTCGGGCAGACCACGGGCGATCGCCAGCGACGAGAGCCCGGTGAACGTGCCGACCTCGACGGCCTGCCGCACGTCGAGCAACCGGGTGAGGAACGTCAGGAACGCGGCCTGCTCCGGGGCCACCTGCATGGAGGCGTGCTCCGGCAACACCGACCGGGTCTCGTCCGCCAGGTCCCGGATGATCTCGTCCGGCGGGGAGCCGTGTGCGACCAGGTAGGAGTGCAGTTCGTTGGTGAGCGGGATCGACTTGGTGGTCATGACCGGACGTTACCGAGCGGCTCGACGGATTGGCCGCCCGGCGCGACCTTTGTCCACAGGTCGGTGATCCGCAGGTCCAGTTCGGCGAGGAGCCGGCGCAGCAGCGGCATCGACAACCCGACCACCGTCCCCGGGTCACCCTCGATCCGCTCCACGAACGGCCCACCCAGCCCGTCGATCGTGAACGCGCCGGCCACCGCCAACGGCTCACCAGTCGCCACGTACGCGGCGATCTCGTCGTCACTGATGTCAGCGAAGTGGACCGTGGTCGACGCGACCGCCTCCGCGCGCCGCCCAGCGGCAACCTCGACCAGGCAGTGCCCGCTGTGCAGCACGCCGCTGCGCCCCCGCATCCGCTGCCACCGCCGGGTCGCGTCCGCCGCGTCCGCCGGCTTGCCAAGAATCTCCCCGTCGAAGGCGAGCACCGAGTCGCATCCGATCACCAACGTCCGCTGATCGGCAGCCGGGCTCAACCGGGTCAGAACCGCCTGCGCCTTCAGCCGAGCCAACTCCAGGCACAACTCCTCGGCCCGTTCGGTCACCACCAGGGACTCGTCCACCCCACTGACCAGCACCTCCGGCTCGACACCCGCAGCCTGGAGCAACTTACGACGGGCAGGGCTAGCCGAGGCGAGCACGAGGCGGAGCGGCAAAGTCTCAGACACGAGCCCGACGTTACCGGCTATCCGGAAACGGTTCCGAGACCCGCCCAGCCTCGCGTGATGGTCGGTCCGGTCCTCGCGTCGCGCCTTACGCACGGTGGTCGCACCGGCCGCGCCTGGTCGCGCTTGCCTCGGTGGTCGCTGTTGCCTCGCGTGCCCTCGCGGTGTTCGGTGGTGCCTCGCGGCGTGGTCGCTGTTGCCTCGCGTGTCCTCGCGGTGGTCGTTGTTGCCTCGCGGCGTGGTCGCTGTTGCCTCGCGTGTCCTCGCGGTGTTAGGTGGTGCCTCGCGGCGTGGTCGCTGTTGCCTCGCGTGTCCTCGCGGTGGTCGTTGTTGCCTCGCTTGCCCCGCGGTGGTCGCCGGTGCCTCGCGCGGTGGTCGCTGTTGCCTCGCACGGTGATCAACTCGGTATCACGGAACTCGGGGTATCCCGCCGCCCCGGACACCCCGACAACAAGAAACGCGAGTCGATCACCGTGTGCCGGGCAGTGCCGCCTCCAGTGATCAACTCGGTATCAGGAATGTCGGCGTATCCGCCGGCCCCGGACACCCCGACATCAGGAAACCCGAGTGGATCACGCTTCGTCGATCGATTAGCGACTGATTCTGGGCGGCGGATCATCGCCGCGCCGACGGCGCCGCGCAATAACCGCCCACCCGACCCCTGCGGCCACGATCACCCCAAGAGTGGCCAGCCCACGGGCGGTCGCGCCATCGCCGTCGTCGCCCGGCTGGGCGCCAGCCGTGGTCGAGCCGGCATTGGCCGGCGCGCTCACCGATTCAAACCCCAGCGGCGGTACGTCTGCCGTCAGCGCCGCCACAAGATCGATCACCCCATAGCCGTACTCGTCGTCGCGCCCAGGAGGGCCTTTGTCGACAGCGGTCGCCGTAAGCCGGTGCGCCACTTCTCGCGCTGGCAGGTATGGGTACTTCGACCTGATCAACGCAGCCGCCCCCGCCACGATCGCCGTCGCGTCGGAGGTTCCAGTGCCTTTGCGGTACTTGCCGTCGATGCTCGTGCTGTAGATGTCGACCGCCGGCGCAACCACGTCAATCTCCGGCCCAGATACCGAAAAGCTGGCATGGTTTCCGTTCTGATCTACGCCGCCTACGGAGATCACCCCCGGATAGGCTGCCGGGAAGCTAACATATTTGTCCCGAGGTTCATTGCCTGCCCCTGCAATCACGACGACATTCGCCTGCATTGCCATCTCAACGGCTCGCTTGAGTCGACTATTTGGCCCTGCGATGGAAGAGATGCTGATAACCGAAGCGCCTTTAGCGACAGCAAGCTCGATCCCGGTCGCAAGATTGTCGCTGTCGCCATCTTGATCTGTTCGGCTAGTTCGGATTGGTAGGATCTTGGCTTCTGGAGCGATGCCGAGAGCGCCAAGATTTCCGGACTGTCCGTGGGCAGCGATTAGCCCGGCCATTCCGGTGCCATGGCTGTCTTCGTCCTGCCAACCGTCGCCGCCATCGGGAGGGACGATGTCGGTGCCGGTTAGGAGATTATCGCGAAGGTCAGGGTGCGGCGTGACGCCGGTGTCCGGGACGGCCACAATCACGCCCTTGCCTTTGCTTAACCTTCGAGCTTCGTTGGCCTTTAGATAGTCCAGGTGCCACTGATCCTTGCGTATCCGCTCGACATCTTTTGGCCCAGGATTATTCTGTGCTGACGTCGGGGGTGGAAGTAATGTGAATGTGAGGCTGAGGCCGGCTAACAGCACTCCGGAGACTCGCAGGGTCAACGGTCTATGCCAATGGCTGGGCCGGGATCAATGGGGCCTTCATCATTCGGTGGTCGAACGATTGGGGCGACGCCTTCGTCTGTCGTCCAGGGGTTGTCAGGGTCCCAGCGGCGCCTTTCCGCGTCTGGACCTGTCCGAAAGCCAGGCTGCGGGGATGCTGCGCCACCTGGGTTTTGGCCGGCGCCGTGACCGATGCTGGAGCCGAAGCCGAAGGGCGGAGTTCCCTGAAGCGGGCTCAAGCCCCGGCCGCCTCCAGGGCGAGATCCCGCCCCGCCGGTGGGCCCTGTTCCGGCGCCGCCGCCACCTATTACACCACCCACCGGATTAATGCGGCGGGGTACGCTCGCGCCAGCTGCGGGTGAGCCGAATCCCATTGCGGGCACTCCGCCGATTAGGCCGCCAGGAGGCATTGGACGTGGTTGCGCCGCGGGTTTACTCGCGGAGCCTGGGGCGCTGGCTGGGGGGGTCGCTGGGTGGGGCAGCAAACGTGGTGCCCCAGAAGCATCACCACGTGCGGAGATGGCAGGCGGTGGGGGTGGCACCCCGAATCCAGGTGTTGAACCGGAGATCGCTGGCGGCGTAGCTCCAATTGGCGGGACAGGGGCTGTGGAGCCAGGAGTGATTACGTTTCCTGTTCCGCCAAGAACTGGTCCGATGCCAGGGTTTGTTGTTGGCCAGCCTTGAGTTGCGGAAGCCCTCGGGCCGATTGTAGGGGATTCTGGGAGGGGTGCCGCTATTACTGGAGGAATTACAGGGGCAGCGGAATTTCCCCCGTAAGCATTTGCCTCGCTCTGATCGATCCCGGGGTTCGTCCTAGGTGCCGCAGGTGGTTTTTGGAGGGTGGCTTGGGCTTGTTGGAGTTCGCCACTCAGGCTGAACATCATCGAACGAGCCTGCACGTTCAGCCGCTCCAGATCCCCGTCAGCAACAGGCGATTCGGTGACCCGGTTGCCCATCACCGCTTTCGGGTCGGCGGCCATCGCCTCGTACGCCTGCTTCTGCTGGAACTTGGTCGCGTACTCCTCATGGATCTTGCGGAGCGCGGCGCGGGTGGTGCTGATGGCCTGGGTTGCGGCGGAGAGTGCGGTGTAGTTCGCGGCGGCGGCGTCGTGGGTGCGCTGCACCTTGTCGATGAGTTCGTCGAGTTCGGCGAGGTACGTGCTGGAGGCGGCGCTGGTCTCGGGGGGCCATGCCTCGGCCAGTCCGCGCCGGTATTGCTGGAGGCGGCCGAGGTGGGTTTGCGCCAGGTCGCAGACCTTGCGCCAGCCGGCTACCTGCTTCCAGTGGTTGGTGGTGTCGTGGTCCTGCAGGCAGGCCCACATGCTGTTGACGTCCATGAGCTGCCAGTCGGTGAGGCCGGAGGTGCGGCCGGTGCCTCGTTCGATCACGGCAGCGCCACCGGCCCTTCGGCGTCGGGGCTGGTCGGGTCGGTCAGTGTCGGCGTCGGGCCGCCCGGGAGGACGGACGCCGGGTTGGCGAGGGCGCGTTGCACGTCCACGACCCGGGCGGCGGTGAAGGCGTCGCTGTCGGCGTAGTGGGTGGCGACCTGATCGGCGGCGGCGGCGAGGTGGCCGGTGGCGCCTCGGACGGCGTACACCATGTCGGCGGTGGCTTGCTGCGTCTCGTGATGTGCGTGCAGGAACGTGACCAACTCGATGAAGGCGTCGCACGGGTTGGGCAGCTTGGCGGACATGTCTTCGGCGATGTACGACAGGTGCGGCGCGTAGTTGCTCTCCACCTCGGCGGCGAGCCGGTCGGCGAACTCGCGGAGCTGGCTGATGTCGGCCTCGATGCCGCCGTAACCGCGTAGCCAGGGTGCTGGCCGGTCCTCTTCGGGGATCATGGACCCTCCCTACCCGTAACGGCACCGCTTCCCTGAGTGAGGTTAACGGCTCAACGCGCCCCTGGCAGCCCCCACCCGGCGGGTCGGGTCAGCGGGGTAGGCCGGCGGCGCGCCAGGCGCCGGGGCCCACGTTGCGGCCGGCCGGTCGACCGCTGCGCGCCCAGGCGGACGTGGTCGCCGGCGCGGGGGCGGTGGCTGGGCGGGACCGGACGATGATCGCCCCCACCAGTGCGGCCAACTCCTCGGCGGTGGGCACGCCGCGGACGACCCGGAACAGCGGCTCTTCGGCAGACATGACGCCAGGGTACGCGGCACGAAGTTGCGCGAAGCGCACAGTGGCGTGCCGGCGGTGTGAGCGTCGGCGGCTCCGGGTACCGTCTCAGCGATGTCGAACGCGCTTCCCCAACTCGTCGCTGACCGATACCGGCTTCTGTCGCCGCTCGGCCAGGGCGGCATGGGCCGGGTGTGGAAGGCGCGCGACGAGGTGCTGCACCGGGACGTCGCCATCAAGGAGTTGGTGCCGCCGCCCGGTCTCACCGACGAGGAGCGCCGCGAGATGCGCGAGCGTTCGTTGCGGGAGGCGCGGGCGATCGCCCGGCTCAACCACGCCAACGTCGTCCGCATCTTCGACGTGCTGCGCACCGACGGTGATCCGTGGATCGTCATGGAGTACGTGGCGTCGAAGTCGTTGCAGGACACTCTCGCCGAGGAGGGCCCGGTGTCGGTGGCTCGCGCGGTGGAGATCGGCTTGGGCGTGCTGGGCGCGCTCAGCGCCGCGCACAAGGCGGGCGTCATGCACCGCGACGTCAAGCCCGGCAACGTGTTGCTCGGCGAGGACGGCCGGGTGGTGCTGACCGATTTCGGTCTCGCCACGATCCCCGGCGATCCCAACGTGACCCGCACCGGCATGGTTCTCGGTTCACCCGCCTACATCTCGCCGGAGCGGGCCCGGGACGGCACCGCCGGGCCGGAGGCCGACCTGTGGTCGCTGGGCGCGACGCTCTACGCGGCGGTTGAGGGCAAGTCGCCGTACGCCCGGCCGTCGGCGATCGGCACCCTGGCCGCGTTGGCCACCGAGCCGATTCCACCGCCGAGGAACGCCGGCCCGCTCAAGGCCGTGCTGAACGGCCTGCTGCGCAAGGACCCGAACGAGCGGATCACCGCCGAGGTGGCGGAGCGGTTGCTGCGTCGCGCCGGGGGCCGGCGGTCGCGCGGGATTTCGCTGCTCGATGGCGTACGCCGGCCTGGGCCGAACGGCCCGCGCGAGCCGCGCCCGCCGCACGTGCCGGCGCCACGACCGGCGGAGAGCGCGGACCGGCCGGTGTCACCGCCGCCGGCCGTCGCTGCCGCGACTCCCGCCGTCCCGACCCCTGCCGCCGATGCCACCCCGACGGCCGTCGTTTCCTCCGGTGCGGACGCCGACCCGACCGCGGTGGTGCCAGCCGAGCGGACCACAGCGGCGCCGGCCGAGCCGACTGCCGCGATCGACCGCCCGGCAGCGTCCGATGCCACGCCGTCCGCTGCCGAGCCGTCCAATGCCACGCCGTCCGATGTCGAGCCGTCCAATGCCACGCCGTCCGATGCCGACCGGAGCGATGCCGAGCCGACCGCGACGGTCACGGCCGCGCCTGACCTGAGCGGCGACGGTACGACGGGCGACGATGAACCGACGGTTGTCGACGGGCCGTCGGTGGCACCGGAGCAGCGCAAGCCGACCACCCCGACGTCGCTCATGCCGCCGGTGGGTCCGGCCGGCCGTGCGCCGGTGCCCCCGTCGGATGGCACGAAGCCGAACAACACCCGACGCAACCTGCTGATCGGGGCCGTGGTCGCCCTGCTGCTGATCGGCCTCGTGGCGGTCGTGCCGCTGCTGACCAAGGGCGACGACAAGACCCCGCAGGCGAACCCGACCGGTGCTGCCGCGACCTCGGGGGCTGCGCCGACCTCCGCTGCCGCGCCTCCGCCACCCACCACCGGTGCGCCGAGCCCGTCGGCCTCGGCCACCCCCTCGGTGGACCCGAACGCGCTGCCGGCGGGTTGGAAGCTGCACCGGGACCCGGCCGGCTTCGCCCTGCCGATACCGGACGGGTGGGTGCGTCGGCAGGTCGACAGCACCACTGTCGTCTTCGACGAGTCCAACGGGCCGGGTGAGCTGCTCGTGCAGTGGACGCCGACCCCGAAGGACGACGCCTACAAGGACTGGCAGAGCATCGAACCGGACCGCAAGAAGTTCGTCAACAACTACCAGAACCTCGGCATCAAGCGCTGCGACTTCTGGAAGACCTGTGCCGACTGGGAGTGGCTGGAGACCCGCGACGGGCAGCGGATCCACGTCCGTAACCGTGGGTTCGTGACGGCCAGTAACCGGGGCTACGCGCTGCGGTGGGAGATCGCGGAGAAGGACTGGCAGGCCAACCTGCCGAACTTCGACCGGATCGCCACGGGTTTCGTGCCCGACCGCCAGGACTGAAACTCATTCGCATGACCTTCCGTCGTCCTGGGTATTTGACCTTCGACGACGGAAGGAGGCACGACATGGGTTACCGACGGAGGGACACTCGGCCCCGGCTGGCACTGTGGATGCTCGTGGCGCTCGGCGACGCGATTCTGCTGCTGGTCAGCGCGGGGGTTTCGGTGCTCGTCGCACTGCTCGGCGTCGTGATCGTTGCCGGCCTTGGCGTGGCTGCCTGGCGGATGACCCGCCGGGGCGCGCTGGCTCGTGAGGACGCTGTGGTGCCGGCCTTGAGTCGGCGGCGGGCCTGACCCGTACCCGGTGGTGTGGCGGCAGCCGGACCGATTGTCGACCGTGCTGGTGACCGTCGATCCCGCTGCCGCCAACGGCCCGGTCAGGTGTTGTTGGCCAACGCGATCAGGCGGCTACGGTCGCCGTTCCAGTAGTTGCGGTCCACGTTGCCGCTGATCCCGGAGACCGCACCGGTGCTGGTGTACTGCCAGAAGCTCCACACCGACGCGCCGGCCGGCAGGGCGCCCGGCGTGCTCGACCAACGGGCCAGCCAGAGCGGGTGGTTCGCCCACGGGCCGGTCCAGCTGCCGGTGCACTGGTTCCACCAGCTCGTGGTGGTGTAGATGACCGCGTACCGGCCGGTGCGGGAGCGGTAGGTGTTCAGGAAGTCCTGCACCCAGTTGCGCATGCCGGTCGTGCTGAGCCCGTAGCAGTAGCCGCCGCTGTACGGGTTGGCCTCGATGTCCAGCGCGGCGGGCAGGGTGCGGCTGTCCGCGGACCAGGCGCCGCCGTTGGAGGCCAGGTAGGCGGCCTGAGTCGAGCCGGCGGAGATGTTCGGTCGGGCGAAGTGGTACGCCCCGCGGATCACGCCGGCGTTGTAGGCGTTGACGTAGTTGGCGTTGAAGTTCGGGTCCTTGTAGCTGGTGCCCTCGGTCGCCTTGATGAAGGCGAACTCGATGCCCGCGTTGCGGACGCTGGTCCAGTTGATGGTGCCCTGGTAGCGGGACACGTCGATGCCGGGTGTGGTGGCCGCGGCCGCCGGTCCGGCGGTCGCGACCAGGGCCGCCGCCGCGGTGGCGAGGACGGTGAGGCCGGCCGCGAGCGTGCGGCGCAGCGATGATCGGGTACGGGCCATGAATGCCTCCAAGGACGTCGTTCTATCGACATCCATCTTTGGAGGTTAGTGCCCTAGATCACAAGAGTGACTGAAAAAAGCTTCATTGACGGGTCATGAAGGCCCGGTGGCCGGGGCGGGACGGATCAGCGCAGAGTGGCCGGGTCGAGCTGCCAGCGAAACGGCTCGACGACGGTCAGCGTCTCGCCGGGCTTGGCGACCTGGTCCTCGACGTAGTGCTCACCGTCCAACCGGTACAGCCGCAGCGAGTGCCCGTCGCCGTCCTGCTCGACCAGCAGATACCAGGGGATGCGCGCGATGGCGTAGAGCTGCATCTTGAGCAGCCGGTCGGCGGCGGCGTTGCCGGGCGAGACGATCTCGCAGACGAGCACCACCTCGGCGGCCTCCACCGCCGTGCCCTCGTCGTCGGTGTCCGCGACAACCACATCGGGGATGACGATCCGGTCCACTCCGAGCCGTACGTTGACCGCTCCGAAGACGGTGAGGCCGTCTGCCGCGCGCTCGACATGGTCGGCAAGCCGGCGCGACACCAATTGGTGGCGCTTGCTCGGGACGGGGCTCAGAAGCAGGCTCCCGTCGAGCAGCTCGATCCGGTCCGGGGTCTCACCCAGAGCGAAGTAGTCGGCCTCGGTCCAGAGCCCGACGTGGTGTTCCAACGGCAACGACGTCATCTGTAATCACCTCTGCCTTCATGGCCCACCCGATCCGTCTCGGGGAACCACGAGCCGGTGCGTCGGGAGCGACGCGGAATGCCGCCGGTAGGCTCGCGCCCCATGATGTCGATCGACGGGCTGACCGAGAAGTGGGACACACTGTTCGGCGCGCAGCCGGACCCGCCAGCGCTGCTGGTGCTGATCACCGGGGCCGTCGCGCTGGTGGTGGTCTCCACCCGGCTGCCGTGGCGGATCGCCCGTAACGCCATCACCATCGCGCACGAAGGCGGGCACGCTCTCGTCGCCCTGCTCACCGGCCGCAAGCTGCGCGGCATCCGGTTGCACTCGGACACCTCCGGGCTGACGCTCTCCGCCGGACGTCCCACCGGGCCGGGCATGATCCTCACCCTGTTCGCCGGCTACATCGCCCCGCCGCTGGTCGGGCTGGCCGGCGCCTGGCTGCTCGGCGGCAACCGGATCACCCTGCTGCTCTGGGTGGCGGTGGCGCTGCTGCTGGCCATGCTCGTCATGATCCGCAACGCCTTCGGCATGGTGTCGCTGCTCGTCACCGGTGCGCTGGTGTTCGCCGTCTCGTGGTACGCGACACCGCAGGTGCAGGCCGCGTTCGCGTACGTCGGCGTGTGGTTCCTGCTGCTCGGCGGGGTGCGGCCGGTGGTGGAGCTGCAACGGCTGCGCTCGCGGCGTCGGATGCCCGCGTCCGACGCCGATCAACTCGCCGGGCTCACCCCGTTCCCGGCGCTCTTCTGGGTGACGATATTCGCCCTGGTCAACCTGGCGGCGCTGATCGCCGGCGCGCTCCTGCTCGCCGGCCCGTTCCTCCCCGCGCCGTCCTAACCCTGTCTCTCTCGGTCGATCATGGAGTAGTGGTGGGCCACAAAAGCCACAGTGCCGCCGTAACCAGGCACCACAACTCCATGATCGACGGCGGGAGGGGCGGGCAGAATGGGGCCATGCGATACGTGATCATCGGAGCGGGTGCGGTTGGCGGGACCATCGGCGTACGGCTGGCCCAGGCCGACCGGGACGTGACCCTGGTGGCCCGCGGCGCCCACCTGGACGCGATCCGCGCGCGGGGTCTGACCCTGCGGCAGCCCGACGGCGAGGTCACCGCCCGGCTCGCGGCGGTGGACCGGCCCGCTGACCAGCCGCTGCCCGCCGACACCGTGCTGATCCTCACCGTGAAGTCGCAGGACACCGCCGCCGCATTGGCCGCCTGGGTGGACGCGCCGGTGGTCGGCGGCGGCACGGCGGGCGAACGTCTGCCGCTGGTGACCGCGCAGAACGGGGTGGCCAACGAACGGGCCGCGCTGCGGCTCTTCGCCGATGTGCACCCGGTCTGTGTCTGGCTGCCGGCCACCCACCTGGACCCGGGGGTGGTGGTCGCCAACGGGTACCCGCATCCGGGGATGCTCCACATCGGTCGGTATCCCGGCGGAGCCGACGACACCGACCGGGCGATCGCCGCCGATCTGAGCGCCGCCGGCTTCGTCGCCCCGGTCCGCACCGACGTGCTGCGCTGGAAGTACGGCAAGCTGCTCAGCAACCTCGGTAACGGCCTCCAGGCGTTGCTCGGTCAGGACATCCCGGACGGGTTGGTCGAGCGGGTACGCGCCGAGGGCGTCGCCGCGCTCGCCGCCGCCGGCATCGCACACACCTCGCCGGAGGAGGAGAAGGCCGAACGCGGCGACCTGGTCGGGCAGCGCCCGGTCGGCGGGGAGGCCCGCTCCGGCGGCTCCACCTGGCAGAGCCTTGCCCGAGGCACCGGCTCGACCGAGGTCGACCACCTGAACGGGGAGATCGCGCTGCTCGGTCGGCTGCACGGCGTACCGACGCCGGCCAACGTCGCGGTGCAGCGGGCCGTACGCCGGGCGGTCCGGGAGCGGATCGCGGCGGGCGCGTTCCCGCTCACCGAGTTGGAGAAGATGATCGTCTGACCGGGGCAACCGACGACCCCGCCCGGCGCGTGTTCCCAGCGACCGACACGGGGAGGTAGCGGGTGCCGGACGTCGACGGGTTCGACGAGTTCTACCGGGGCAGCCGGCAACGGCTGCTCGGGTTCGTCTACGCCCTCACCGGCGATCGGGGCGAGGCGCAGGACGCCGTGCAGGAGGCGTACATCCGGGCGTGGCAGCGCTGGTCGACGGTCAGCGCCTACGACGACCCGGAGGCGTGGGTACGGGTGGTGGCCAGCCGGATCGCGGTCAGCCGGTGGCGCAGCCTGCGTAGCCGGGCCCGCGCCTACCTGCGACACGGGGCCACCGAGACCGTTCCCGGGCCGGGCACCGACACCGTCGCGGTGGTCGCCGCTCTGCGCCGACTGCCCGAGGAGCAACGCGTCGCCATCGCCCTCTACTACCTGATGGGCATGCCGGTCGCCGAGGTCGCGCGGGAGACCGCGGCCCCGGTGGGCACGGTCAAGGCCCGCCTCTCCCGGGGGCGCGCCGCGCTCGCCGGCCTGCTCGCCGTCTCTGACCTGGAGGAGGCTACCGATGCGTGATGACCCGACGTTCGTCGACCAGATCCAGCGCGACCTGCGGGACGTGCGCTGGCTCGGCCCGGAGGAGATTCGCTCCCGGGCTCGTCGCCGCAGCCAGCGCAGGATTGTGGTGGCCACCGTCGTGCTGGCCCTCGCCGGAGTTTCCGCCGTGGCGGTCGCCGACCCGGGGGAGTCCCCGTCGCCGGCCCGGCCGGCCGCCGCGCCCTCGGCCTCGCCGGCCCGGCACGAGATCACCCTTGACGCCCTGTTGCAGCCGGCCGACCTGCCGCAGCAGGTCGATGTGCAGCTCAGCCAATCCGGGCTGGGCGAGCCGGTCCTGCTGGATCACATGCTCGGCGTCTGCCGGACGAGTCAGGGGCGCTCGGATGGCTGGCAGATGTCGATCCTTTCCCGTTCGCAGACCCTGGTGCCGAAGCGCGCTCCGGCGATCCTCAGCGAGTCGGATGGTCTGGTCACGCAGGATCTCTTCCGGCTGACTCCGGACGCGGCCGTCCAGCTTCTCGCGACGCTGGACGACCTGGTCGCCCCGTGCGCCGAGTGGACCAGCGTCGGCGGCTACGCGCTGGGGGGCGCAACGGGCACCGGGGCGGCGACGCACCGCTGGGCGGTGGTCCAGCGGGGCTTCGCCGGCGACGGGGCCGCCCTGCTGCGACACACTAGTTCGCAGCCCGTTGACCAGAAGACCGGCAAGCCCATCGGCAACGCACCCCGCCCGACCAGTACGGCCGTGGTCCGGGTGGGCGACCTGGTCACCGTGCTCAGTCTGGGACAGGGCGGCACCGAACAGGAACTGCCCCGCCTGGCGGCTGTCGCCGCGAGGCGGATGTGCGCCGCCGCCAACCCGGCCTGCTGACGCGTCCGCGGCGAAGATCCGCGCAGCATCAGGGTTGTTGCTGCCTCCACGCCTCCGCAGGCAGCGCTATCCCTGATGTTGCGCGGATCAAGAGACCCCGAGCGCGCTCACAGCGGGATGTTGCCGTGCTTCTTCGGCGGCAGGGTCTCCCGCTTGGTACGCAGGATGCGCAGCGCCCGGACGATCTGGGTGCGCGTCTCATGCGGGGGGATCACCGAGTCGATGTACCCGCGCTCGGCCGCCACGTACGGGTTGGCCAGGGTGTCCTCGTACTCGGCGATCTTCTCGGCCCGGACCGCGGCCGGGTCCTCGGCACCGGCCAGCTCCGAGCGGTAGAGGATGTTCACCGCGCCCTGCGCGCCCATCACCGCGATCTGCGCGGTCGGCCAGGCGAAGTTCAGGTCCGCGCCGAGGTGCTTGGAGCCCATCACGTCGTACGCCCCGCCGTACGCCTTGCGGGTGATCACAGTGACCTTGGGGACGGTCGCCTCGGCGTACGCGTAGATGAGCTTGGCGCCCCGGCGGATGATGCCGTCCCACTCCTGGCCGGTGCCGGGCAGGAAGCCGGGCACGTCCACAAAGGTCAGCACCGGGATGTTGAACGCATCGCAGGTGCGCACGAACCGGGCGGCCTTCTCCGAGGCGGCGATGTCCAGGGTGCCGGCGAAGTGCATCGGCTGGTTGGCGACCACGCCGACCGGCCGCCCCTCGACCCGGCCGTAGCCGACCACGATGTTCTGCGCGTAGAGCGGCTGGACCTCCAGGAACTCCCCGTCGTCGAGGACGTGCTCGATGACCGTGTGCATGTCGTACGGCTGGTTGGCCGAGTCCGGGATGAGGGTGTCCAACTCCCGGTCCTCGTCGCTGATCGCCAGCTCGGCGGGGGCCTCGACGACGACCGGCTCGTCGAGGTTGTTCGACGGCAGGTACGACAGCAGCGCCTTGACGTAGTCGACCGCGTCCTCCTCGTCGGTGGCGAGGTAGTGCGCGTTGCCGCTGCGGGAGTTGTGCGTACGCGCGCCGCCCAGCTCCTCCATGCCGACGTCCTCGCCGGTCACCGTCTTGATCACGTCCGGGCCGGTGATGAACATGTGCGAGGTCTGGTCGACCATCACGGTGAAGTCGGTGACGGCCGGGGAGTAGACCGCGCCGCCGGCACAGGGCCCCATCACCAGCGAGATCTGCGGGATGACGCCGGAGGCCCGCACGTTGCGGAAGAAGATCTCGCCGTACAGGCCGAGCGAGACGACACCCTCCTGGATGCGCGCGCCGCCGGAGTCGTTGATGCCGACCACCGGGCAGCCGATCTTCATGGCCAGGTCCATCACCTTGACGATCTTCTCGCCGAAGACCTCACCCAACGAGCCACCGAAGACCGTGAAGTCCTGCGCGAAGACGCACACCTGCCGGCCGTCCACCGTGCCGTAGCCGGTGACCACACCGTCGCCGTACGGGCGGTTGCGCTCCAGCCCGAAGGCCGTGGACCGGTGCCGGGCCAGCTCGTCGAGTTCGACGAAGGAGCCCTCGTCGAGCAGCATCTCGATCCGCTCGCGGGCGGTCTTCTTGCCGCGCGCGTGCTGCTTTTCGACGGCGCGGGCCGACCCGGCGTGCACCGCCTCGTCGACCCGGCGCTCCAGGTCCGCCAGCTTGCCCGCGGTGCTGTGGATGTTGGTCCCGGTCTCGGTAGTCACCCAGGGAATATAACGATGGTTCAGGTGGGTGCCGCTGTGCAGTACGCCTCAGTGTCGACCGGAGCACCGCCGTAGGCTGGCGGAATGTCGGGCTCCCCGTACACCGATCTGGACCGGCCGCCGCTGTCGGCGGCCCGGCTGCGCCGCGCGTTGGTCGCGCCGAACGGGCCGTGGGCCCGGTTGGAGTTGCTGGCCGAGACCGGCTCCACCAACGCCGACGTGGCCGAGGCGGCCCGGGTCGACGAGCCGGAGGGCCTGGTCGTGGTCGCCGAGCGGCAGACCGCGGGGCGTGGCCGGCGCGGTCGGGTCTGGCAGTCGCCGGCGCGGGCCGGCATCGCGACCAGCGTGCTGCTGCGGCCCGGCGAGGCCGTGCCGGACCGCGGCTGGCTGCCGGCGACACCCCCGGGGTACGGCTGGCTGCCGTTGCTCGCCGGCGTGGCGCTGGTCGAGGCGGTGGCCCGGCTGGCCGAGTTGGACGCCACCCTCAAATGGCCGAACGACCTGCTGATCGGCGACGCGAAATGCGCGGGCGTGCTGGCCGAGGCGGTGCCGGGACGCTCGCCGGACCAACCGCCGGCCATCGTGCTGGGCATCGGGCTCAACGTGACGCTGCGCGCCGACGAGCTGCCGGTGAATCCGACCGGGCTGCCGGCCACCTCGCTCCAGCTGTCCGGCGCGGTGGCCACCGATCGGGACCCGCTGCTGCGGGCGCTGCTGCGGGCGGTCGCCGACTGGTACGACCGCTGGCGCTCGGCGGGCGGCGACGCGGTGGCCAGCGGCCTGCGGGAGGCCTACCTGGCGGCCTGCGCGACGATCGGCCGCGAGGTGCGCGTCCTGCTCCCCAACGGCGAGTCGCTGACCGGCACCGCCACCGGCGTCGACCCGGACGGCCAGCTGCTGCTCGCCACCGCGACGGGGGACCGGACCCTGGCCGCCGGGGACGTCCTCCACCTTCGCTGACCCAAGATCACAAGAGCGGGTCGGGCCGCGTGGCGGATGTTGTGGTGGGGCTTGGGGGGTTTACCGTCTGCGCGTCGAGAAAATGGCGTTGGAGGTTCCCGTGGCGTTTCCTGAAGACGTGCTCACCGAGGACGAGCACGTCGTGCTGCACCTGCACCCACACTGGAAGGCACTGATCCGGCCGATCGTGGTGCTAGTGCTGGCCATCGCCGCGGTGGTGGTCGGTGTGCTGCTGTTGCCCGAGAGCGGTGGTGGTTCGATCGCGTTGGCCGTGATCGGGGCGATCGCCCTGATCGCGGTGCTCTGGCTGGGCCTGTGGCCGTTCCTGGTCTGGCGTACCACGCACTACCTGTTCACCAACGAGCGAGTGCTGCTCCAGCAGGGTGTCTTCTCCCGGGACCGGCGGGACCTTCCGCTCACCCGGGTCAACGACCACTCGATGAACCAGCGGTTCCTCGAGCGCCTGCTCGGCTGCGGGACGCTCACCATCGAGTCGGCCGGTGAGCGCGGTCAGTCGGTGCTCGCCGACGTGCCGAACGTCGGCAAGGTGCAGACCACCCTGTACGAGCTGGTCGAGGCACAGCACGACAAGCACTCGCTGGGCGATGGGGAAATGCGCGACATGCTCGCCGACATGCAGGACGGCAAGCCGCTGCGCGACACCACGGCCTGATCCAGGCCGCTGCGGACCCGCCCCTGCCGCACCTGCGGGGGCGGGTCAGTCGTGTGGTTGAGCGCTGGGCGGGGCGCTTGCGGGCCGCTCAGCCTCGGGCTGGTCACCTTCGGCCGGACCAGCTTTGGTGGCGTCGGCGTCGGCGTCGGCGTCGGCGTCGGTGGGGTCGGCGTCGGTGGCGTCGGCTTCGGTCGGGCGTACGGCGAACCAGCCGCGGAAACGGGTGCGCAGCACCTCCTGCTCGGGCCGGTCGTCCGGGCCGAGGCGGAGCATGGTGCCGGTGAGGCTCACGGTGCCGAGCCCGGGGCGGGCGGTCGACGGTCGGGCGCCCATCACGTCGACCCGGACCGCGAGTCGGTCGCCGGCCCGCACGGGGGCGAGCCAACGCAGCTCCTCCAGGCCGGGGGACGCGTCCGCGGCCGCGCGGGACAGCAGATGGTCGACGTACGCGCGCATGAACAGGCTGACCGTGTAGAAGCCGCTGGCGATCACTCCGCCGTGCCGGCTTGCTGCGGCCAGGTCGGGGTCGACGTGGTACCACTGCGGGTCGAAGCGGCGGGCGAAGGCGACCATCTCGTCGCCGTCCACGGTGACCACGCCGAGGTCGACGGTGAGCCCCGGGACAAGATCCTCGAAGAACAGCTCGGCCGGTCGCCCCGTGCCGGACCGGGTGTCGGGGGCCGTCACCGGCGGGGCGCGCGGCGGGTACTGACGTGCAACTCCGCGGCGAGTTCCGCGTCCAGGTCGGCGGCGGGGCTGACGCTCAGTCGCGTGGGTCGGCCCTGGATGGGTGCGCCGGGTGGCGAGTCGGGACGTTGGGTGGACTCCGACTCCTCCAGCTCGGACACGGATTCCGCCAACTCGGCGACCGGGTCCATCTCCGCCATGGTGTCCCACTCGTCGCGGGGAATGCTGTGCCAGGTGGGTTCGGGCTGCGCGGCCTCGTCCTCGGCCGGTGCGACGGGTTGGAAGACGAATGTCCGGTAGGACCAGAACCGGAACAGCGTGGCCAGCAGGACACCGACGGTCTTGGCCAGATTCAGCGCCAGCAGGCCGTGCACGCCGAGGCCGTATTTGGCCGCCGCCACGGCACCCAACTCAATGAGCAAGCCGGCGCCGTTGAAAAGGAAAAACAGCAGGTATTCCCGGCGAAGCGCCGATTTCGGGCGATCACTGTACGTCCAGTGCCGATTCATGAGGTACGACGTGATCGTGGCGACGATGGTCGCGATCACGGTTGCCTTCAACTGACCATTGACGAAAACGGTCAGTGCAAGGGCATTGAACACCGCGTAATTGATGACGGTGTTGATGCCGCCGACGATGCCGAACTTGAGCGCCTCGTGGATGAACTTCTGCCAGCGCTCAGGCAGCAGGCGGACAAGACGCATGCGAAACACCTTAAGACAGTCGGTGTGGCCGGCGATCACCGGCCGAACGAGGTGGGCGGCAGGTCACGCCCGGTGGTCACGGTCGGGATTCACCTGCGGAAGGGTTGGGGTTCCCGCTTCGACGAAGACGAACCGCCGGTACGACCAGAATCGGAACAGCGTGGCGAGTCCGGTGCCGACGATGTAGCTGGCGAGGTTGTCCGCCAGGCGCGTCTGGAACACAGCCGGCCAGATGGCTCCGAGCCCGTAGCGGCTGAGGGCGAGGCAGGCGACCGTGATGCCGAGGCCGACCGCGTTGAAGAAGAAGAAGAGCGCGTATTCGCGGGCCGCGTTGTTGCGCTGACGGTGCCGCCAGGTCCAGAACCGGTTGCCCACGAAGGCGACGGACGCGGCGATCACCGTGGAGATCGTCTTCGCCGTCAGCTCCTCGACGCCGTGCTTACTCGTCAAATAGTTGAAGAGCGCGAAGTCGATGAGGAAGGCGAAACCACCGACGGTGGCGAACTTGCTCATCTCGCGGAGGAGGTGACCGAAGCGGTCAAGCAGTCTGCCGACGAGACCCTGTCGAGTCTGCCGGGGACCCGGTTGTTCCCCGGTCATCGTGGCGGCCACGGGGGGAGCCTACCGGCTGCCGCCCAGTCAGCGGGGTAGCAACGGCAAGCGGGCGCGCTCTCCCCGAGAGAGCCCAGCGCCGTGTGCGTGGCCGCTGCACCGAGCGTAGCCAATTGGGAGGACTGAGGCGCTCCGGAACGGGAATCCCCGCACCGGTCGGCGGGGCAGGTCCACGGCTCGACCGCAACAGGCGTCCGCCGGAGCGCACAACAGAATTTGCGTGAAACTGCGCGGGAAAGCGGGTATCAGCTCGTGATGCCGCAGCGAAGCCGTAGCTTGTGCAGTTCTTCACAACCTGTCCCACTGACTCGGAAGGCTGCCCGGTTTACGCTGAGGCCAATCCCAGGTTTCCACGAAGGCGACGCATCGCGCCGCTGAGACTCGTGCATCCCATAGATCGGTCAGCGTCGACCACAAGGAGATGTGTCATGGTTGCTCCGGCTGTTGTGCGGGGTATCGATCAGGCCCCGACGTCCCATCCGAAACTGCTCGCCTGGGTCCGTGAGGTCGCGGAACTGACCACCCCCGATCGGGTCGTCTGGGTGGACGGATCCGACGAGGAGTGGCGTCGCCTCACCGATGAGCTGGTTGAGGCCGGCACGCTGGTCCGGCTCAACCCGGAGAAGAAGCCCAACTCGTTCTACGCGCGGACCGACCCGACGGACGTCGCCCGGGTCGAGGAGCGCACCTACATCTGTTCCGTCGACGAGGCGGACGCCGGCCCCACCAACAACTGGATGGCGCCGGCCGAGATGAAGCGGACGATGACGGATTTGTACCGGGGCTCGATGCGCGGTCGCACCATGTACGTCATTCCGTTCGTCATGGGTCCGGTCGAGGCCGAGTCCCCGATGTTCGGTGTCGAGATCACCGACAGCCCGTACGTGGTCGCCTCGATGCGGATCATGACGCGGATGGGCACCCGCGTCCTCGAGGCGATGGGTGACGACGCGGACTTCGTGCACGCGCTGCACTCCATCGGCGCCCCGCTCGCCCCCGGCCAGCAGGATGTCGCCTGGCCCTGCAACGACACCAAGTACATCTCGCACTTCCCGGAGACCCGGGAGATCTGGTCGTACGGCTCGGGTTACGGCGGCAACTCGCTGCTCGGCAAGAAGTGCTACTCGCTGCGGATCGCCAGCGTGATGGGCCGGGACGAGGGTTGGCTCGCCGAGCACATGCTGATCCTCAAGATCACCTCGCCGGAGGGTCGGGTCTACCACATCGCTGGCGCGTTCCCGTCGGCCTGCGGCAAGACCAACCTCGCCATGGTGGAGCCGACGATTCCCGGCTGGAAGGTCGAGACCATCGGCGACGACATCGCCTGGATGCGGTTCGGCCCGGACGGCCGCCTCTACGCGGTCAACCCCGAGTACGGCCTGTTCGGCGTCGCGCCCGGCACCGACTGGAAGACCAACGCCAACGCCATGCGCACCCTGGACCGGGGCAACTCCATCTTCACCAACGTCGGCCTCACCGACGATGGCGACATCTGGTGGGAGGGCATGGGTGAGCCGCCGGCGCACCTGATCGACTGGAAGGGCAATGACTGGACGCCGGAGAGCGACAGCCTCTCCTCCCACGCGAACAGCCGGTTCTGCACCCCGATCACCCAGTGCCCGATCCTCGCCGACGAGTACTTCGACCCCAACGGCGTACCGATCGACGCGATCCTCTTCGGCGGTCGCCGTAGGGATACCGTGCCGCTGGTGACCGAGGCCCGCGACTGGGTGCACGGCGTCTACATGGGCGCCACGCTCTCCTCGGAGACCACCGCGGCCGCGTCCGGCGCTGTCGGCGTGGTCCGACGGGACCCGATGGCGATGCTGCCGTTCATCGGCTACCACGCCGGGGACTACTTCCGGCACTGGATCGAGATGGGCAAGGGCGCCGACGGCGACGAGGCGAAGCTGCCGAAGATCTACTACGTCAACTGGTTCCGGAAGGACCCGGACGGCTCGTTCCTCTGGCCGGGCTTCGGGGAGAACTCCCGGGTGCTCAAGTGGGTCGTCGAGCGGATCGAGGGCACGGCCGACGCGGTGGAGACGCCGGTCGGCATGGTTCCCGCGTCGGACGCCCTGGACGTCGAGGGCCTGGACATGACCCCGGAGGACGTCCGGATCGCACTGAAGGTCGACCCGGACGAGTGGCGCAACGAGCTGCCGATGATCACCGAGTGGTTCGAGAAGTTCGGTGACAAGCTGCCCGGCGTGCTGTGGGCCGAGTTGGACGCCCTGCGCGCCCGCCTCGACGCCGCACAGCCACAGCGCTAGGTGTGAAGACCGCCCCCTGCGGGCATTGTCGGATCCCATGAGGACGGCCGCCGAGACCCAGGTCCGGCGGCCGTCCGCCGTCCGGGTGCTCACCATCCTGCTGGCCACGACGGCGGCGGCCACCGTCGTGGTCGAGCTGCTCAATTGGTGGTACGCCCCGGAGCAGGGCTTCGGGCTGGCCGTACGGACCGGCTGGGCCATGCTGCGCTCGTTCGGCTTCCTGCTGCTGATCGGGCACGTGCGGCGGGGTCGGACGGTGGCTCGCCCGTTCGGGCTGATCCTCGCGGTCACCACGATCTTCGCGGTCGGCCGGCTCATCGTGCCCCGGCAGGGGGTGCCGCCACTGCCCGGCCTGCTCGGTTTCGCGATCCTCACGGCGCTCTGTGCCGCGGTGGTCTGGCTGCTCTACCGTTCGTCGGCGTTAGCCGGGCACCTGGTCCGGCACCGTCCACGCCTCGTCATCGACCGGGACGGCATCTCCTGGCGGGAGACCCCTCCCCGCCGACCACAGGCTAGCGCCTGGTTGTTGACCAGCCGGGTGGCGGCCTTCACCTACAGCCCGCTGATGCTGGTGCCGGCCCTGGTGGCCGGGGGTTCGATTCTGGACGGTCGGCTGACCGCGGTGCCGGCCGTGCTGTTCTGGTTCGGCGCGGGCATCACGGCCAGCTACGGGGTGCTGTTCTGCACCGCGTTCCTGATGCGCGGCAAGGACTGGGCGCGCGGGCTGCTGGCCGTCGTCACGGTCGCCGTACTCGTGGTGGATCTGCCGCTGTGCTGGTGGCTGCTGGGCGTGGACGGCCTGGTCCGCGACGGCGCTCCGCTGCTCGCCGCCGCCGGGCTGGCCCTCTACGGCCTACGCCGCGCGGGCCGCGCCGAGGACCCCGTCCCGGCCTGACAGCGACTCGCTCCCGCGCCCGACGCGACGGCTGCCGCGCGGCTCGGATCCAGCATCACGTGGTCGGACCCTGTAGAGCTGCCCCAGATATGGACCGCGCCCGGGTCTGCGCCCGGGTCTGCGCCCGGGTCTGCGCCCGGTGGCCGTGTCCGTGTCCGGTATCCGCGCTCTTGCCCGTGCCCGTGCCCTGCGCCCTCGCCTGGGCGCCATGCCCCGGATATGGGGCAGGTCTACAGGTGCCGGAGAGATGTGTCGGCCCATCGAGGGCGGCGCGCTTCGACGACGATCGGGGATCTCGCGCCGTGCGGGTGCGGTCTGCGCGGGCGCTCAGGGGGCAGGATGGCGGGTGGCGTCGGTCACAACGGTCGGCGGGGGCGGCGCAGGTGGATCGTCGGGGCGGCGCACGAGCGGCCGCGTCGGGCGGAGGGAGGCGCGCGGTGGGCGACGAGTTCGACGTGGTGGTGGTGGGAGCGGGGCCGGCCGGGGCGGCCGCCGCGCTGACGGCGCGCCGGGCGGGTGCGAGCGTGTTGCTGCTGGATCGGGCCGACTTTCCCCGGGACAAGGCGTGCGGGGACGGGATCGCCGCGCACTCGGTGGACGTGCTCGCCGAGCTGGGGGTGACCGAGGCAGTGGCGGGTTACGCGCCGCTGCCGGCGTTGCGCATGATCGCGCCGGGTGGGGGTGCGGTGGCTCGGGCGCTGCCCCGGCCCGCGTACACCGTGCCCCGGGAGGTCTTCGACGCGCGGCTGGTGGCGGCCGCCGTGGCCGCCGGCGCGCAGCTGCGCCGACACACCGTGCGCCGGGTCGAGCCGCGCGCCGACCGGGTGGTGCTCGACGGGCAGTTGTCCGGGCGGGTGGTGATCGGTGCGGACGGTGCCGGCTCCGTGGTCCGTCGGGCACTCGGCCACCCGCAGAACCCCGACCGGCACCTCGCGCTGGCCATCCGCGGGTACGCCCCGGCTCTGCCCGGCCCGTCCGAGCAGCTCATCGTCACCTCGAAGGCGCGCTGGCCGGCGTACGCCTGGTCGTTTCCGATCGGGGACGGGCGGGCGAACGTCGGGTACGGGGAGGTGCTGCGTGGTGAGCCGCTGAGCCGCGCGTACCTGCTGGATCGGCTGGCCGCGCTGCTGCCCGGCACCGACCTGGCGACCGTGACCGGGCTGCGCGCCCATCACCTGCCGCTCTCCACCCACCGGCCGACGCCGGGGCTCGGGCGCACGCTGTTGGCCGGGGACGCGCTGTCACTGATCAATCCGTTCACCGGGGAGGGGATCTTCTACGCGCTGCTCTCCGGTGCGTTGGCTGGCTCGGCGGCGGCTCGGACGCCCGACGGCGCGGCCGTCCGCTACGCCCACGGGTTGCGCCGCCGCCTCGGCACCCACCTGCGGCACAGCTCGGTCGCGGCCTGGTTGGCGCGGCGGCGTCGGGTGGTGGACGCGGCGGTCCGGGCCGCCCGTCGGGACGACCGGGTGTTCTACGACGTGGTCGAGCTGGGATTGGGTGACGGACGCCTCACCGCCCGTACGCTGGCAATGATCGGCATCGGTCTGCGCGGCGGGGATGGGGCTCCGAGGCAGTGAACTGGCGGAAGGGTCGCTACGCTGCTAGGTGATGACGCTGCGGAACCTTATCTACTCCGTGTACGAGCGCCGGCTCACGGCGAAGCTCGCGGGTAAGCCGGTGCCCCGGCACGTCGGGGTGATGTGCGACGGTAACCGCCGATGGGCCAGGGAGATGGGCTTCGTCGACCCCAACGACGGGCACCGGGTCGGCGCCGCGAAGATCAAGCATGTCCTCGGCTGGTGTGACCAGGCCGGTGTCGGGCACGTGACCCTCTACCTGCTGGCCACCGACAACCTGCGCCGGCCGGCCAGTGAGCTGGACCCGCTCCTCAAGATCATTGAGGACTTGGCGGTGGAGCTGGCCGAGGAGGGCAACCCCTGGCGGCTGCGCATCGTCGGGGCGCTCGACCTGCTGCCGGCGCAGACCGCGGCGGCGCTCAAGGGTGCCGAGGAGCGCACCCGGGAGCGCACCGGCGGCGCGGAGGTGAACATCGCGGTGGGCTACGGCGGTCGCCGGGAGATCACCGACGCGGTCCGGTCGCTGCTGCTGGAGCACGCCGCCTCCGGCGGCACGCTCGAGGAGTTGGCCGAGGTGCTGGACGTCGAGCACATCGCCGAGCACCTCTACACCCGGGGCCAGCCCGACCCCGACCTGGTCATCCGCACCAGTGGCGAGCAGCGGCTGTCTGGCTTCATGCTCTGGCAGTCCGCGCACTCGGAGTTCTACTTCTGCGAACTCAACTGGCCGGATTTCCGGCACATCGACTTCCTGCGGGCGCTGCGCTCGTACGCCACCCGGCAACGCCGCTACGGCGCCTGACCCGGCGGCGACGCCCTCGGTCGCCGCTCGGGCAGGTTGAATTAGGGCAGGTGGGTCAGCGCCCGGGTGAGGAAATCGCCCAGGGCTGCCGGTGACTCGATGGTCAGATCGGCGGCGTTGGCCACCTCGTGGCCGGTCTCCGGGTTGGCCACCGCCACGCAGACGCCCAGGAAGTCCGGGTCGGCGGCGGCACGAGCGCGCAGCGCGGCGAAGGCCTTGATGTCGGAGACATCGTCGCCGAAGTACCAGGCGCCGGTGGCGCCCTTGATCGCCTCGCCGATCACCATGCCCTTGTCCCGGTCGACCGGCGGCTTGAGCTCCAGCACCATCCGCCCCGCCTGCGAACGCAACCCCAGCCGGTCGGCCTGCGCCTGCCCCCACTGCTGCACGGTCGAGCCGAGCTGCGGCGCGGTACGCCAGTGCAGCGCGACGGAGAGCCGCTTGTACTCCACCAGCGTGCCGGGCGGTAGCTCCGCCCGAGCCAGGTCGGCCAGCTCCGCCATGGTCGGCACCCAGGGCAGCGCGGCCGGTTCGGTGACGGTCTCCCCGCCGGAGTGGCTGTGCTCCAGCCCGTAGAGGCCGTAGAGGTCCACGCCAGCGAGCCCGCCGAGCTGGTCCCGGAGGAACTCGACGGGTCGGGCGGAGACGATCGCGACCCGCTGCACGATCGGGGCGAGCGCCTCGATCGCGGCCAACGCCGTGGGTGCCGGGCGTACCGCGGTCGGATCGTCGTCGACGGGCGCGAGCGTGCCGTCGAAGTCGAAGAAGAGCACGGTCCCGGCCGCCCGGCTGGCGGTTATCCGCCAGGCCTGGTCGGCGTTCAACGGGGTTCTCGGCTGCTGATTGCCCAGATTCAACGGCGGCACGCGCGTCAGCGTACCCCGGCGATCCAGGCTCATTCCTGGCCGAGCGACCCGGTTGTGCGGTAGGCGATCAGCGTTCGGCGGCTCCTCGTCCGCGCCGGCCGAACGGCACCACCGCGGCCTCCTGGCCGTGGCTCAACAGGTAGCCCTCCACGAACCCGGTGTTGCGATCGCCGGTGTGGTTCTCGATCTCGTTGAGCCGTGCGACCAGGAACTCGGTGAGCGCGCTGATCCGGTTGTTCAGACGCTCGTGCAGCTCGGCGACGACGGCCAGGACGACCGCGGTGCCGGCGGTGATGAGCGCAAAGAGGTTGACGAGCAGCGGAAGCTGCCCGCCGTTGACCACGAGGGTCACTGTGTTTCCGGTCGCCCACAGCGTCACCGACACCGTTGCGACCACGACTGCCAACCACTTCAGGGTCATGGACAGACCCCTCCTTCTGTCCCGCAGGGCTGGGTTCGGCCTTGTCCCGTCCCCCCGCCGATGACGAGCCCAAGCAGTACGAATAGGGACGCTAGCGTGCCCGTTCCAGCCCCGGAGGCAAACGAATGAACCTGACCAGGCGTTCTTTCGCTATCTGAGGAACTAGCCTGCCTGATTGCCCCTTTTTCGGACATCGACCGGCAACGTTGGGCGGTATGCGAGGTATCTGATGGTTTCGCGGATGTGGAACTTCTCCGCGTCCGACACCTGCGGATCGACCAGGCGGCGCAGCAGCGCCTCCACGTCGGGGTCCATCGGAGGGGTGGCCTGGCCGGTGCGTGGGCCGGCCGCGGTCCGGTCCCAGCCGAGCGCGGCGAAGGCGGCGGCCGGGTTCAAGCCCAGGCCCTCGCAGAAGGCGACCACCCGCTCGGCCTCCGGGTCGCTGGCCCAGTCGCCCCGGACCCAACGGTTGATGGTCTGCCGGGAGACGCCGGTGCGCCGAGAGACCTCGGTGCCGCTCCAGGCTCGGGTCGCCCGCGCCTCGTCCAGCGCCCGTCGGACGAAGGTGGCGAAGGCGATCTTCCGCGCATTGGCCGTCTCGGTCACCCCGTGACCGTACGGCCAGCCGGAGCTGGGTGCGTGCCCCGGCTCGCCACTGTCACGCAGACGTGACGGGGGCTTCGGATTTCCGGTAAACGAATCAGTGCCACTGTTGAGGGGTGTCACGCGGGCAGAATAGATGAACGTTGGGGCGAACGTAAGCGGCTGAAAAGCTGATACTGTCACGCCCATGGGACAATCTACGGTGTGTCACGTGCATGAGACGATTGGTGCTCACATGCGTCACGCCCCCGGTGCCGGGGGGTCGTGGTGACCGAGCTCGCCACCCGCGCCCAGGCCTTCGGGCTGATCGCCGAGGGGGTCGCCGCCGGGCTGACCGCCCCCTGGCGCCTCTATCTCGCCCGAGGCTGCCGCTACCTGTCGCTGAGCGTCGGCGATCGCGCCGAGTGGAACGCCTGGCGTACCCATCTCGGCTGCCCGGAGCTGAGCGTCCGGGTCTACGACGCCGGCGGCGAGATCCGCCGTTCCTCGGTGGCCGAGGTCGTGCTCGACGGTTGCCGGATCAGCGTCGAGCTGGTCGAGGAGGTCAGCACCGACGACCTGGACCGGCTGCTCGTCGCCGACCCCACCACGATCGAGCCGGAGGAGCGATGACCTGGCGTCCCGGCTGGGCCGGAGCTGCCCGATGAGCCCGTTCCTCGCGGTCTTCCTGGTGCTGGTGCTCGGGGCCACCAGCTACGCGGCCGGCCGATTGCACGGGCAGCTCAGCTACCGCATCGGCTACCGCTTCGGCTACCGGCAGGGCTACTTCGACGGTGACCGAGGCGCCTGGAACCGCCGTCGCCGCGACGCACAGGCGGCGATCGCCTCGGCCCTGTCGGTCTCGTCGGCGGGCGTGGTCCGCTCCGCCGACACCGTCGCCCGCCCCGGCACCACGTACACCGGCTCGTCGTTCAGCGCTCCGGCCGCCCCGATCACCGGGCGGCACCCGACCGGCACGCTCGTCCGACGTACCGGTTGAGGTCGGTCGGCGGGCTGCGCCCGCCGATCGGCGCCACGATCACGGTGCGTCGTCCGCGGCGGACACGCACCGTCGGGGTCACGTCAGACCGGTGACGGTGGCCCCACCGGCCGGGATGCGCGCAGGGGGCATGCATCCCGGCCGGTTCCGCTGTGCCCGCCGCATTGCCTTCTGGCTGGTGCGGGCTCCGCCGAAGCGGTGTTCACGGGCGCGTCTTGGGAGATCCACGTTCGGCCTCTAGCCGGGAAGGTCCGGCGGGGCTAGCGTCTAGGCATGGCACGGGGTTCTCCCGAGCCAGCCGGTCCGCCCGGATCTGCGACCTCGCGCATGGGGTTCCGCATCCGACCCCGTGTCCCCGGGCACCGGAGGAGGCGGAACACGGGTGGCGGGTGCCCATCCGTCGGAGCAGGCCTGTGACGACTCGCCGTACCACCGCCGGTGCCGACCAGACCCCGGCCGCGACTGCCACGACCCGCCGCGCCACCAGGAGCCGCCGTTCGGCGGCCACCGCGCCGGCCGACCCCAAGGAGCCACGACCAGCCGGCCAGGCCTTCGTCCTGGACACCTCGGTACTTCTCTCCGATCCGGCGGCGTTCCACCGGTTCGCGGAGCACGAGGTGGTGCTGCCTCTGGTGGTCATCACCGAGTTGGAAGGCAAGCGGCACCATCCGGAGCTGGGCTGGTTCGCCCGGCAGTCGCTGCGGATGCTCGACGACCTGCGCGTCCGGCATGGCCGACTTGACCGCCCGGTGCCCGCCAACGACGTCGGTGGCACCCTGCGGGTGGAGCTCAACCACACCGACGACGGCGTCCTGCCGCCCGGGTTCCGCACCGAGAGCAACGACGCCCGGATCCTCTCCGTCGCGCTCAACCTCGCCGCCGAGGGGCGGGAGGTGACCCTGGTCAGCAAGGACATGCCGCTGCGGGTCAAGGCGGCCTCGGTGGGCCTGCGCGCCGACGAGTACCGCCACGGCCAGGCCAGCGACCCGACCTGGACCGGCATGTCGGAGATGGAGTTGAGCGAGGAGCAGATCGGCCAGCTGTACGCCGGCGAGACGCTCGACCTCGACGAGGCGGCCGGGCTGCCCTGCCACACCGGTCTGGTGCTGCACTCGGCGCGCGGCTCCGCGCTCGGTCGGGTGCTGCCGGACAAGTCGGTGCGGCTGGTCCGGGGCGACCGGGAGGCGTTTGGCCTGCACGGCCGTTCGGCCGAGCAGCGGATCGCTCTCGACCTGCTGCTGGACGAGTCGATCGGGATCGTCTCGCTGGGCGGCCGGGCCGGCACCGGCAAGTCGGCGCTGGCGCTCTGCGCCGGGCTGGAGGCGGTGATGGAGCGCCGCCGGCACAAGAAGGTGATCGTCTTCCGCCCGCTGTACGCCGTCGGTGGCCAGGAGCTGGGCTACCTGCCGGGGTCGGAGTCGGAGAAGATGTCGCCGTGGGCTCAAGCGGTCTTCGACACGCTCGGCGCGGTGGTGCACGAGAACGTGCTGGAGGAGGTCACCTCGCGGGGCATCCTGGAGGTGCTGCCGCTGACCCACATCCGGGGGCGCAGTCTGCACGACGCCTACGTGATCGTGGACGAGGCCCAGTCCCTGGAGCGCGGCGTGCTGTTGACCGTGCTGTCCCGGATCGGGCAGGGCTCCCGGGTGGTGCTCACCCACGACGTGGCCCAGCGGGACAATCTGCGGGTCGGTCGGCACGACGGGGTGACCGCCGTCATCGAAGCGCTCAAGGGCCATCCGCTCTTCGCGCACGTCACCCTCAGCCGTTCGGAGCGGTCGCCAATCGCCGCGATGGTCACGGACCTCTTGGAGGACATCCCGATCTGACGGTCGCTATGCGGGCCTTTGTCCGCATTTTAAGTGTGGCGCAAATCACAAAGGGTCTGGTTGGTTTCCCATCAGCCTCACTGTGCGCAATCGTGTCCCACGAGCGTCCACGCACCATGAGGATCGTTGGTGATGGTTCGTCCCGAGACGAACAACATCGGCGGCCGTCGGTGCGTCGGTGCGACCGACAACCGGTCGGGGCGCTCGTGGCACGACTGGCGGCCGATCCGTGGCCCGCGTCGCGCCACGTCCTTGCTCCCGACGAAGGGACCACTTCGTGAGTCGGCTGTGGAGCCGGTTGGGCGCCCGTACGGCTGCTGTAGCACTGCTCTCCGTGGGCGTTGCCGGTGGCTTCTACCTGGGCGAAGACCGGGAAACCCAGCAACAGGGCCTGACCGATCAGGTCAGCCTCGAGGTCGACCGGGCCGACCTCGCGTACCAGCGTGAGCGGCAGGCCGCCCACCGGGTGCAGTTCTCCAAGCAGCGGGCTGCCGAGTACCAGGCCAAGCTGCGGGCGGCACAGGCCGCCAAGGAGGCCGCCGAGCGGGCCCGCAGGGCAGAAGCCGCCGCGGCGTCCCGCAAGCGCGAGCGCGACGCGGCCAACGCACCCGCGAAGCCGTTCGACGGGCCCATCCCCGCGTCCTGCGAGGAATACAGCGGCAACCGGAAGATCGGCTGCGCGCTGATGATCGACGGCGGCTTCGGCATCGCCGAGTTCCCCTGCCTGGAGAAGCTCTGGACCAAGGAGAGCGGCTGGAACCACAAGGCCCGCAACTCCTCCTCCGGCGCGTACGGCATCCCGCAGGCGTACCCGGGCAACAAGATGAGCGCCTTCGGCGCCGACTGGCAGACCAGCCCGGCCACCCAGATCAAGTGGGGGCTGAGCTACATCAAGGGCAGGTACAAGACGCCCTGCGGTGCCTGGACCTACTTCCAGAACAACGGGCACTACTGACGCTGTCGACGCGGGGCGGGTGGGCAACCACCCGCCCCGCCGTCGTGCGTACCCCGGTCGGTCCCGACGGGACGCGAGTGGCGGTCGGCCGCTTTTGCTGATAGCAGTTGTGGAGTGACCCTGCACCCGTCAAGCGGCGACCCGTTCCGGTTCGGCACCGAGGCGTTCTACGCCGCGCTCGGCCGGGCGTTCGTCGCCATGTGCGCGGTGGTCCCGTTCCTCTTTCTCATCGAGGCCGTCGACCAGGGGCTCGCGTTCGGCCTGGACGCCACCGCCGGCATCATCCCGCAACGCATCGACGGGCTGGACGGTGTCTTCTTCTCCCCGTTCCTGCACCACGGCTTCGACCACCTCTACAGCAACAGCATCCCGCTGATCCTGCTGGGCACCTTCGTCCTCGCCGCCGGCGCCCGACGGTTCCTCTGGTCGACCCTGATCATCATCCTGGTCAGCGGGCTCGGCGTGTGGTTCACCGGCTCACCCAACTCGGTGGTGGTCGGCGCCAGCGGCGTCATCTTCGGCTACCTGGGCATCCTGCTCACCCGGGGCATCGTCGAGCGCAGTTGGTGGAACTTCGCCGTCTTCCTGCTGGTCGGTCTGC
Source organism: Micromonospora sp. NPDC050276 (assembly GCF_044459545.1). Taxonomy (NCBI): domain Bacteria; kingdom Bacillati; phylum Actinomycetota; class Actinomycetes; order Micromonosporales; family Micromonosporaceae; genus Micromonospora; species Micromonospora sp. NPDC050276. The sequence goes on from NZ_JBITJA010000001.1 coordinate 346,457, forward strand.
TCTACGGCTGGCAACTGGTCGGCATCCTCCCCACCGACGAGCGGATCTCCTGGCAGGGCCACCTGTTCGGCCTGCTCGGCGGGGTGGTGGCGGCGATTCTGTTCCGCCGTCGGCGACCGGCAGTGGACGGCCCGGACTACTCCGGATCCACGCTCAGCCTGCCCTGAGGCGATTCTCCGGCGCGCCTCTGGGACGTGCTTGCCCGACCGTCACCGCCCGCCTACGGTCGAGATCAGCAAGCGTTGATCCGTAAGCGGAAAGCGACGGTACGCCATGCGTGAGGTCGATGTCGCCGTGATCGGGGCCGGTCCGGCCGGTCTCTTCGCCGCGTACTACGCCGGTTTCCGGGGGCTGTCGGTGGCGGTGATCGACGCGCTGCCGGAGCCGGGCGGCCAGGTCACCGCCATGTACCCGGAGAAGCTGATCCTCGACGTCGCCGGCTTTCCCGCGGTCAAGGGCCGCGACCTGGTGGCCAACCTGGTGGCCCAGGCAGCCCCGTTCAATCCGCAGTACCTGCTCGGCACCCGTGCCGAGAAGCTCTCGTACGCCGACGGTCGCCCGGTGCTCGGGCTGGCCGGCGGCGAGCAGCTCGGATGCGGCGCGATCGTGGTCACCGGTGGGCTCGGCAGCTTCAGCCCTCGGCCGCTGCCCTGCGCCGACGGTGCCCCCGGCTCGGGGATCGTCTACTTCGTCACCGAGCCGACCGAGCTGACCGGTCGTGACGTGCTGATCGTCGGGGGCGGCGACTCCGCCTTCGACTGGGCGCTGGCGCTGCAACCGCTGGCCCGGTCGGTGACCCTGGTGCACCGGCGGGAGAAGTTCCGGGCGCACGCGTCGACGGTCGCCCGGGTGCTCTCCCTGCCGGTGCGGGTCGTGGTCAACGCCGAGGTCACCAGGCTGCTCGGGGACGGCAGGGTGACCGGCGCCGAGGTGACCGTGCGCGGCGGCGCAACCGAGACGTTGCCGGTGGACATCGTGGTGGCCGCCCTGGGCTTCACCGCCGACCTGGGCCCGCTCGCCGAGTGGGGGCTACGGCTGGACCGTCGGCACATCCTGGTGGACAGCGCGATGGCGACGAACCTGCCGAGGGTCTTCGCGGCGGGTGACATCACCGAGTACCCGGGCAAGGTCCGGCTCATCGCCACCGGCTTCGGTGAGGCGGCGACGGCGGTCAACAACGCGGCGGTGGCCATCGACCCGAGCGCCCACCTCTTCCCGGGGCACTCCTCCGACGCTGGCTGACGACCGGTATCCGACCCGGGCCGACCTGACCTGGAGTCAGCGGCGCGCGGGTGGCGCCAGTGCGGCGATCAGCACGGCCACCATGGTCAGCGCCGCCCCGAGCAGGGTGTTCACCCCGGGGTGTGAGGCCGCCGTGGGAAGGATCAGGTCCAGCAGGACGGCGCCCACGATCTGGCCGGCGATGGTGGCCAGGCCGAGCAGCAGCACGCCGGTGAAGCGCACGATCGCGGCGGCGATCGCGATGAAGACGATGCCGATCGGGCCACCCAGGTAGAGCCCCGGCTCGGTCGGCAGGTGACCGGCGGGCCAGCCGCGTACGGCGATGTCGATCGCGAACGCGACCAGCAGGGTGACCGTGCCGACGGCGAAGTTCACCAACGTGGCGGTCAACGCGCTGTCGGCGGCCGCCCGGACCCGGCCGTTGACGGCCTGCTGCCAGGCGATGCCCACCCCGGCGAGCAGCGGCAGCAGGGCCAGCGCCAGCGCGCCCGGGTCTCCCAAGCGGTCCCCGACCGCCAGGCCGACCGCGAGCACGGTGAGCACCGCGCCGGCCAGCCGCTGACCGGTGATCGGCTGTCGACCGGTCGGCCCGATCCCGGCCCGGTCCACGGCGAGGCTGCTGCCGGTCTGGCCGGCGACCACCGCCACCGTGAAAACCGCCACGCCCAACGTGCCGATGGTCAGACCCTGGGTGGCCACGAGGAACGCCCCGCACATTCCGCCGAGGCACTGCCACGGCCGCAGCGTGCCCGTCCGCAGCGCGCGCCACGTCGCGGCCATGCCCCGCCGTCCGCCGGGGGTCGCCGGCACCAGCACCACCAGCACCAGCAGACCAATGCCGAACGAGATCACGGCCGCGGCGAAACCGTCGGCGAGGCGTACCCCCAGCTCGCCGTTGATGCGCGACTGCACCGCCACCGCGACCCCGGAGAGCGACGCCAGCGCGACGCCGGTGATCCGGCGGGCGGCCGACAGGGTCTGTGGGGTCGCCGTGTCGGTGCCGGTCACTCCTGCTCGGCCAGCGGACGACCATCGAAGTCGACGGCGGAGTAGAGCGCCAGCTTCTCCAGCCGGTGGTACGAGTCGATCACCCGGATGGTGCCGCTCTTCGAGCGCATCACGATCGACTGGGTGTACGCGCCACCCGCCCGGTAGCGCACTCCGCGCAGCAGATCGCCGGAGGTCACCCCGGTCGCCACGAAGAAGCAGTTGTCCCCGGTGACCAGATCGTCGGTGCCCAGCACCCGGTCCAGGTCGTGCCCCGCGGCGATCGCCTTCTCCCGCTCCTGCTCGTCGCGCGGCCAGAGCTTGGCCTGCATCGCACCGCCCATGCACTTCAGCGCGCAGGCGGAGATGATGCCCTCCGGGGTGCCGCCGATGCCCATCAGCACGTCGACGTCCGACTCGCCCCGGGCTGCCGCGATGGAGCCCGCGATGTCGCCGTCGGAGATGAACCGGATGCCCGCCCCGGTCCGGCGAATCTGGGCCACCAGGTCGTCGTGGCGGCTCCGGTCCAGCACGCAGACCGTCACCTCGGCGACGTCGGTGCCTTTGACCTTGGCGATCCGGCGCAGGTTTTCGGCCACACCGGCGTTGATGTCCACCACGTCGGCGTACGCCGGGCCGACGGCGAGCTTCTCCATGTAGAAGACGGCGCTGGGGTCGAACATCGCACCCCGCTCGGAGACGGCGAGTACCGCCACGGCGTTCGGCATGCCCTTGCTCATCAGGGTGGTGCCGTCGACCGGGTCGACGGCGACGTCCACCTCCGGGCCCGTGCCGTCGCCGACGTGCTCGCCGTTGAAGAGCATCGGGGCGTTGTCCTTCTCGCCCTCGCCGATCACCACCACACCGCGCATCTGGATCGAGTTGATCAGCTTGCGCATCGCGTCGACCGCGGCTCCGTCGCCGCCCTCCTTGTCGCCCCGACCGACCCACCGGCCGGCGGCCATCGCCGCGGCCTCGGTGACCCGGACCAGGTCGAGGGCAAGGTTTCGGTCGAGATCCTGCGGGATCCGCGTCCTGGTGTTCGTCATGACGGCTACTCCTCCTCGCGACGGTGCGGGGACGACCGGCCCAGGGAAGGTCCCCACTGCCGGCTTTGTCGCTGATCCTCACACGATCGCCGACCGGGCGTCGGCGCGGGGCGGTGATGGCCCGGATACCGCCGGTCGGGCGGCTGCGAAGATAGCGGGGTGGAACCCGCGCAGCCAGCCGATCGCGTACCCGCCGACCGCACGCCGCCCGACGGTCAGCCGCCGGCCGGCGTCCCCGCCGGCCCCGGTGGTGAGTCCGCCGCGACCGATCCGACGCCACCGCCGCCGGCGGTGTCCGGCAAGTCCGAGCGGTCGCCGAAGGACATGGCGATCTCGCTGCTCGTGCTGCTTGTCCCGATCGCGCTTCTGCTCGCGTTCTACCGGGGGTTCCTCGGCGGCGACTCGCCCACCACCGTCGATCCGGCTCCCGCGATCGAGCAGGCCCGCTCCGCGAACGCGTTTCCGGTGAGCCAGCCGCAGGGGCTCGGCTCCGGCTGGTCGACGGTCAGCGCCCGCTACCAGACCGTCGAGGGCGGTGCGAACCTCCGTCTCGGTTACCTCACCCCGGAGGGGCGGGGCGTCCAACTGCTGCAGAGCAGCGTCCCGGCGGATCGTCTGCTCCCCGTCGAGCTGACCAGCCAGGGCCAGCCGCAGGGCCCCACCGAGCTGGCCGGGCGCACCTGGCAGCTCTACACGGCCCGGGGCAACCAGCAGGCGTTGGTCCTGCTGGAGCCGACCCGCACGGTGATCATCGTCGGTGACGCCCGGGACAACGAACTCCGCGAACTGGCCGGCTCGCTACGCTGAGTGGGCCCCGCCGATCGGTGGCTCCGCTGGCGTCGAATCTGGGCAACTAGCTCGAAGGGTGATTGTCCGACGCGTCGACAGGGAACAAGGAGGGAGTGATCCGGGCGCGCTGCTCGGTCCGGATCGCGCGACGCAGCCGACGGTGCTGCTGCGTCGCCCGGTTTCCGGCGCCGCCCAGGTCGTCGGGTGACCCCCTTGGGAGACACATATGACTGTTCGACGACTCGGCGCCGGCCTGGTAGCCGCCGCTCTGATCACGCCCGCACTGGCCGCCTGCGCCAGCGGAACCGGCACCGCCGGATCGACGCCGTCCCCGACGGTGACCGCGTCCGGTACGGCGAGCCCGTCCGGCGCCCCGGTGGCGGGCGACGCCAAGCAGGCCCTGCTCGACTCCACCAAGGAGATCAGCAACGGAAACTTCCGGTTCACGCTGGCCGGTGCCGGCTCGACGGCGGAAGGGCTGGTGCACCAGCCGAGCCAGAGCGCGGCCATGAAGATCGCGATTGGTGGTCCCTCGTCCGACCTGGCGATGAAGCTCGACGTGATCCACTACAAGCCGGACAGCTGGGTAAAGCTGGAGCTGAGCGGTCCCACCGCCAACAGCCTGCCCGCCATCAAGCAGCTCAACCTCGGCAAGTACCAGCACCTCGACCAGACCCGGATCAAGGGCAACCGCAACCTCGGCTTCGACTTCGAGAAGGTCGACCCGGCCGGCAGCGCGGTGCTCACCCAGGGCATCACCGAGGTCCGCAGCACCGGCACCGGCGCGTACGCCGGCACCATCGACGTCACCAAGGCCGCCGAGGCGGGCTCGCTGAACGCCGCCACGATCGCCGCGCTGGGCACCCAGGCGAAGACCGTCCCGTTCACCGCGAAGGTGGATCCGCAGGGCCGGCTCAGCGAGCTGGTGCTGCAGCTGCCGGCCGCCGGGCAGACCGCCGCCCAGGAGATCCGGATGACGTACTCCGACTACGGTGCCGCCACCGCCGCGCAGAAGCCGCCGGCGGACCAGGTCGTCGAGGCGCCGGCCGAGCTGTACGGCCTGTTCAACTGACGTACCCGGGTGGGGCGGCTCCGGCCGCCCCACCGGCGGATCGGGTCGCCCCGCCTCCGGTCAGGACGCCGGCTCCTGGCGGGCGGCGTCGATCCGCGCCCGCGCGCCATCCAGCCAGCGTTGACAGATCACCGCCAACGCCTCGCCGCGTTCCCAGAGCGCCAGCGACTCCTCCAGGGAGGTGCCGCCGGCCTCCAACCGCTCCACCACCGAGGCCAGCTCGGCGCGGGCCTGCTCGTAACTGAGCCGCTCGTCCGGCCCGGCCTTCGTGTCGTCAGTCATCGCGTTCATCTCAGCACACCGTCCCCCGCCGCGCCGCGTCGCCACTCAGCCGTCGACCGTGGCGGCCAGCTCGCCGTCGGCCAGTCGTACCCGCAGCGGGTCGCCCTTGCCGACCTCCGCCGCCGCGCGGACGACGTGGCCGTCCGCGCGCTGCACGATCGCGTACCCCCGGTCGAGGGTGGCGGCGGGGGAGAGCGCGCGCAGCCGCGCCAGGGTGTGCCGCAGGTCATTCTCGGCGGCGGTGAGCCGATGCTCCAGGCAGCGGCCGGCCCGTTGCCGCAGCGCGGTCAGCTCGGTCGCCCGATGCTCCACCATCACCTGGGGCCGGGCCAGCACCGGCCGGGAGCGCAGCCCGTCGAGCCGGTGCGTCTCCCGGTCGACCAGGTTGCGCACCGCCCGTTCGAGGCGGTGCCGGGCCTGGCCGATGAGGCGTACCTCCTCGGTGAGGTCGGGGACGACCCGCTTGGCCGCGTCGGTCGGCGTGGAGGCGCGGACGTCGGCGACGTAGTCGATCAGTGGTGCGTCCGTCTCGTGGCCGATCGCGCTGACCACCGGCGTACGACAGCCGAACACCGCCCGGCAGAGCGCCTCGTCGGAGAAGGGCAGCAGGTCCTCGATACCGCCACCACCCCGGGCGATGATGATCACGTCGATGCTCGGGTCGGCGTCCAGCACCTTGAGCGCGTCGACGATCTGCGGCACCGCGGACGGGCCCTGCACGGCAACGTTGACCGTGCGGAACTCCACCGCCGGCCAGCGCCGTCGGGCATTGGTCAGCACGTCCCGCTCCGCCGCCGACGCGCGACCGGTGATCAGCCCGATCTTGCCGGGCAGGAACGGCAGTCGACGCTTGCGGGCGCGGTCGAAGAGGCCTTCGGCGGCGAGCAGTTTCTTGAGCTTCTCCAGCCGGGCCAGCAGTTCCCCGAGCCCCACCTGGCGAATCTCGTCGGCCCGCAGACTCAGCGTGCCCCGGGCGGCGTAGAACTCCGGCTTGGCGTGCAGCACCACGCGGGCGCCCTCACGCAGCTCCGGTGCGCCGGCGTCCAGGACGTCCCGGTTGGTGGTGACGGTCAGGCTCAGGTCGGCCGACGGGTCACGCAGGGTGAGAAAGACCGTGCTGGCCCCGGGACGGCGGCTGATCTGCGCCACCTGCCCGTCCACCCACACCCAGCCCAGCTTGGCGATCCAGGCCCCCACCTTCTGGCTGACCACCCGTACCGGCCAAGGCTCCTCGGCGCTGCTGGCCCCGCCGCTCCCCACCCGCCCGTCCACCCGCCCGTCTCGACCCACCTGCCCACCCTCGGTCACCCGCCCACCCTACGACCCACCCCACCTGGCCCGTTGATCATGAAGTTATTGCCCTCCGTGTCGGCGTGTCGGGGCAATAACTTCATGATCAACGCGTGCCGGGGGCGGGGTTGCGGGCTCGGGTGGGTTTCGCCGGTGGCACGTACGATGGGGTGGTGACTGAGGCTCAGGCGACTCACCGGACCGGCAAGCGCGTGCTCCTGGCCAAGCCCCGCGGCTACTGCGCGGGCGTCGACCGCGCGGTGCAGACCGTGGAGGAGGCGCTGAAGCTCTACGGCGCCCCGATCTATGTGCGTAAGCAGATCGTGCACAACAAGCACGTGGTGCGGACCCTGGAGGCCCAGGGTGCGATCTTCGTGGAGGAGAACGAGGAGGTGCCGGAGGGCGCCACCGTCATCTTCTCCGCGCACGGCGTGGCCCCCGAGGTCTACGAGCAGGCCAAGGCGCGCTCGCTGAAGGCGATCGACGCGACCTGCCCGCTGGTCACCAAGGTGCACCACGAGGCGCGGCGCTTCGCCGCCGAGGACTACGACATCCTGCTGATCGGCCATGAGGGCCACGAAGAGGTCATCGGCACCGCCGGTGAGGCCCCCGCGCACATCCAGCTGGTGGACGGCCCGGACGACGCCGACAAGATCACCGTCCGCGATCCGGAGAAGGTGGTGTGGCTCTCCCAGACCACGCTCTCGGTCGACGAGACGCTGGAGACGGTGGCCCGGCTCAAGCAGCGGCTGCCGCTGTTGCAGTCCCCGCCGAGTGACGACATCTGCTATGCCACCTCCAACCGGCAGCACGTGGTCAAGGAGATCGCCGCCGATTGTGACGTGGTGATCGTGGTGGGCTCGACGAACTCCTCCAACTCGGTCCGCCTGGTCGAGGTCGCCCTGGACGCGGGTGCCCGCGCCGGTCACCTGGTCGACTTCGCGCACGAGATCGACGACGCCTGGTTGGAGGGGGCCACCACGGTCGGCCTGACCTCCGGCGCGAGCGTCCCGGACGATCTGGTCCAGGAGGTGCTGGTCCACCTCGCCGCGCGGGGCTTCGCCGACGTCGAGGAGATCACCACCGCCAACGAGCGGCTCACGTTCTCGCTCCCGCAGGAGCTGAAGCGGGACATGAAGGCCGCCGCGGCACGCGGCTGAGCACGGGAACGAACCCGGGCCGGCGTACGTCAGATTCGGCATGAGGACTCTTCGGCTCGTCGTCCCCGCGCTGGTCGTCTGCGTGGCGCTGACCGCCTGCGGCGGCCAGGGTGGCGGGGGCGGCACACCCACCCCGACACCCACGGGAGCGCAGTCGGTGACCAGTCAGCCCACGCCCGACCCGACCCCCACGCCGTCGACCATCGCCCCCACCGTGCCAGCCCGCCCAAAGACCCCGAAGCCCGGCGGCCCGAGCACGCCCCCGGGCGTCGGGGCCACCACCCTGAGCGGCACCGTGCAGGGCGGCGTGGAGCCCAACTGCGTACTGCTCGATGGTTACCTGCTCATCGGCGGCCCGCGCGACGTGCTGACGCCGGGCGCGCGGGTCGAGGTCACCGGCCGGGTGGAGCCCGGCATGATGACCACCTGCCAGCAGGGCACCCCGTTCGTCGTGACGGCCGCCCACCGGTCCTGACCACTCGCCCCTGACGCGCGGGAGCCCGCCCCCAGAACGTGGGGACGGGCTCCCGCCGGTGTCACGAGCGGATCAGTTCACGGCCCCGATGGACACGCTGCCGCGACCCACGATCGCACCCTCGGTGGTGACGATCGCCAGTTCACCGGAGAGCTGACGCCCGTCGGCCGGAACCGCCACCGCGGTCACCGTGCCGGTGATGGTGGTCGACTCGCCGTGCATCAGCGGCACCGCGACGGCCGGCGCGGTGATCGTGCCCAGCGACGTGGACGCGAACGCGTCGTAGTAGTCGTAGGCGGTGCTGGTCCCCGGCCCGTCGACCCCGTACGGCTCCACCACGACGCGGTAGGTGCCGGGTGCGGGGTTCGTCAGCGTCACCGCCTCCTCCGAGTCGCCATCGTTGGACACGCCGACCTGGGTGGTCCCCCGGAACACGAACAGGTCCAGATCGGCGCCCGCGTTGGCGGGGTTGCCGATCCGGGCGGTGAACGTCGACGTCCCCGCCGGGATCTCGACGGTCCACTCCTGGTTGGGGCCGCCCTCGGTGATGGTCGGACGCTCGGTACGCACACCGGTCAGCGCACTGCTCCGGCCGCTGACCGACACCGGGCCGAAGGCGTTGGTGACGTCCCAGCTCACGTTGGTCGGCTCGCCGGCCTCGACGCTGGGCAGCTCGACCAGCGCCGGCTCGACCGTCAACCCCTGCACCCGCGCCTGGAGCTTGAACGGATTGTTCAGCGCCGGGGAGGTCCGCCGCGACTCCACCTCGATCTCCCAGACCCCGGGAAGGGGGTTCTGGTAGTCACGCTCCTGCGGCTTGCAGACGTTGACGTCGGAGAAGTTCGTGTAGCAGACGGTGCTCGTGGTGGCCTCCACCGGCACACCCAGCGGGTTGATCGCGATGAATCGGGTCTGCGAGCCGGTGGCGATCCCGGAGAGGTTCACCTGGAGGGCCTTGGCACCCTCCGGCACCGTGACGAAGTACGACGTGAAGCCGTTCCGGTCGACGGAGCCCTCGTTGGCGTACGAGAAGGTGGGCTTCTTCACGTCGTTCGAGGCCACCACCACCGTGGACACCTCGAAGTCGACCACGTTGGTGGCCGGGTCGTCGATCCGCACGATCGCCCCGTGCGCGCCCTCGGTGGCCGGCTTGGCGGTGACGTTGATGGTGACGGCCTTGTTGAGCGGCAGCGCGACGGTCTTCGGCGCCTTGAAGGTGCCGTCGTTGCCCTGGAGCGTGACGTCGTGCTTGATGGTGCCGGCCGGGCCGCTGGTGCGGGTCAGCTTGACCGGGTAGGTCTTGCTCTGGCCGACCTTGTGGCCGCCCGCGGATGCGGCGCAGCGGTTGTAGACCCCGGTGCCCCGACCCGGGTTCGGCACGAACTTCACGCCGTTCCAGATGGTCAGCTGGTCCGCCAGCGGGCTGCAGACCGGCGCGTCGGAGACGTACGACCGGGTTTCGACGCCCTGGCGCAGCAGCTGCCACGCTCCCGGCACGTTGACCATGCCGTAGCCCTGCGCGTACGTCGGCACGTCCGCGATCGGCTTGGCCGAGCTGAACAGCGCCCGCCGCAGGGCCGCCGGGCTGACTCCCCGGTCGGTGGCCTTGGCGGCCGACAGCAGCAGCGCGCCGGCGCCGGCGGTCTGCGGCGACGCCATCGAGGTGCCGTTGAGCATCGCGTAGCCCGGGGGCAGCGCGTAGCCGGCCTCGGGGACCGGGGCGCCGAGCTGCCAGGTCGGGGCGGTGGAGATGGCCGAACCGGGGGCGGCGATGTTCGGCTTGAAGCCGCCGTCCTCGCGCGGGCCGCGGGAGGAGAAGTTGAACAGGGCGTTCTTCGTCCGCACGACCGAGCCGTAGTTGGCCAGCCAGGTGTCCTTGCTGATGCTGGCGGCGACGCTGATCACGTTGCTGGCGACGGACGGATCGCCGACGGTGTTGAGACCCGGGCCGGAGTTGCCAGCCGAGATGACCAACTGCACGCCGTACGTCTCGATCAGTTCGTTGTAGAGGTTCGCCCGCGCGTTGTTGCCGTCGTTCAGGCCCGGCAGGCCGCCGATCGACATGTTGACGATGTCGACGCCACGGTTGGCCACCAGGTCGACCATGCCGGTGGTGAGGGCCGCCGCGGTGCAGCCGCCGCCCCAGGAGCAGGCGCGGGCGGAGACCAGCTTGGCACCGGGAGCGGCACCGTCGAACGCCCCGTTGCCGAGCATGTCGTTGGCGGCGGTGATACCGGCGACGTGGGTGCCGTGGGTGCTCTCGACGATGCCGATGTTGACGTAGTCGTAGGTGCCAGGCAGCCCGATCGGCGTGGTGTTCACGTTCTTCCGGAACTCGACGACGAAGGGCTGCCGCTCGGCGACCGGCGTGGCCGGGTTGTCGGTGCCGAAGTAGCCGATGTCGTACTTCTCCTTGTACGGCCGCATGATCGGGTCGTCGGTGAAGTTGAGGTTCTGGTTGGCGTCCACCCGGATGTTGTTGGTGGCCGGGTCGTAGAGCACACCCCAGGTGTCGGTCGTGTCGCCGTCGCGGTTGACGTCACCCCGGGCGTCGCTGGCGGCGGTGACGGACTCGCTGAACAGGTTGAACCGGTACGTGCCGGCCGGTGCCGTCCAGGTGCCGCCCGCGATGGTGAACGACGGGCCGGCGACCTCGGCCTGCATCCGCCGCCACGTACCGTCCTCCAGGGGATCGGTCGCGGTGACCCAGTCGACGATCTTGCGTTCGCCGGTGGTGGTCTGCTGCAGGGCCGGGTGGGCCAGGTCCACACCGGAGTCCATGATGCCGATCGTGACGCCCCGGCCGTCCCACTCCGGGTGGGCCGCGGTGAACGCCACCGCGCCGGTCTCGTTGGTCGGCATGTAGGGGTTGTCGGCCTGGGTGGCCGCATCCGGCGCCGCGACGGTGGCCTGCCGCGCGCCAGCGGTGCCGGTGGGGGTGCGTTCCGGTGCCGGGTCCGGCAGGTGGATGACCTCGTCCAGGTCGACGGCCGAGATCCCGGGCAGCCGCGCTGCCTTGAGGACCCGGTCGGTCGGGACCTTGGCCAGCACGAAGCCGACCTTGTCCTGTCGCTGGCTGACCGTGCCGCCGAGCTTGGTGAGGCTGTCGGCGACGTCCCCGGCCTCACCCTGCTCGGTGGCGACGATCAGGGTGACGGTCGGGGCCTTCTTGGCCCGGGCTTCGCCGAGTAGTTTGGCGTCGTGGGCGCCCAGCGTCTCAGCGGCGGTGGCCGGGGAAGCGTCCGGTGTGGTGGCGGGAGCGGCGGCCGCGGTGGCGGCACCACCCACGGCGGTCACGGCGCTCGCGGCCAGGACCGACGCGAAGAGCCCGGCAGAGGTACGCCGGCTCAGGTTTCGGAGTTTGCTCACGTTCTCTTTCCTCCAGAGAACAGGGCCCCTCAGAGAAGGGCGCTCGGGTGAGCAGAATCTTTCGTGGTATCGATGAGCACTGTCACTACTGGCCAGTCCCTTGTGACCAGTTCGTGATATGCGGCTATACGCACTGTCACATGTTTGGCTAGTGGGCCGAGACCTCGTCGTCGGCCGGGTCGGCCAGCTCGGGCGCCTGCGGCTGCCGGGGGGTCAACTCGACCTGGGCCGGCGTGGCCAACTCCTCATCCGAGACGCCCAGCTCGGCGAGCTTGCGGGCGCTGACCAGCACCCGAGCCTCCAACGACCCGACCGCCCGGTTGTACGCGGTCACCGCGCCGGCCAACGAGGAGCCGAGCTTGCCCACGTGGTCGCCGAGCGTGGAGAGCCGGCCGTACAGCTCCCGGGCGAGGGTGTGCACCGCGAGCGCGTTGCGGGCCAGCGCCTCCTGCCGCCACGAGTAGGCGACCGTGCGCAGCAGGGCGACCAACGTGGCCGGCGTGGCCAGCACCACGTTGCGGGTGAAGGCGTGCTCCAGCAGCGTCGGGTCCCGCTGGAGCGCGACGTCGAGGAACGGGTCGGCGGGGACGAACAGCACCACGAACTCGGGCGAGCTGTCGAACGCCGACCAGTACGACTTGGCGGCCAGCGCGTCGACGTGCCCGCGCAGGTGCCGCGCGTGCGCGTCGAGGTGGGTGTCCCGGCCGCGTTCGTCGCGGGCCTCCATGGCCGTCAGGTACGCGTCGAACGGCGCCTTGGCGTCCACCACCACCGATCGGCCGCCGTGCAGTCGGACCACCAGATCCGGTCGGACGACCTGCTGGTCGGTGGCGGCCGTGACCTGCTCGGAGAAGTCGCAGTGCTCCAGCATCCCGGCCGCCTCGACGATCCGGCGCAGTTGGTGCTCGCCCCAGCGGCCCCGCACCTGCGGTGCGCGCAGCGCCGCCACCAACTGCTTGGTCTCGGTGCGCAGCTCACCGGAGACCGCGGTCATCGAGCGGACCTGCTCCCGCAGCTCGGCGTACGCGTCGACGCGGTCGTGCTCCAGCTCGGCCACCCGCTGCTCGTAGCGGCGCAGGGTGTCGTGCAGCGGCGCGACCGCCCGAGCCACCGCCTCCTGGGACTGCGCGGTGGCCTCGTAGCTCAACGCCCGCATGGACTGCTCCAGCCGGCCCTCGCCCTCCCGGGTGGCGGCCAGGGTGGCATCCAGCCGGGCGATGTCGGCCGCCGACCGGGACCGGGCCGCGAGCCAGCCCACCGCCCCGCCGGCACCAAGGCACACGATCACCAGGAGCAGCGTCGAGACGTCCATCACCGGAGCTTGCCAGACGGATACGACGTGACACCCGGGGGTACGTTCGACGACATGGAACTTGTGCTCTGCCTCGCCGTTGTGCTGGTCGGCGCGCTGGGTGCCGCCGCGCTCGTTCGCGCCCAGGCCGGTGCCCGTCGGCGTACCGAGCTCGGCGACGCCCGCGCGGAGGCGCAACGGTGGTACGAGCGCCTCGGCGGCCAGTTGATGAACCTGCACGGCGACGAACCAGCGGTACGCCAGGCGCTGGCCGACGCCGGTGAGCGGTACAACGCGGCGGGCTCCCAGCTGGAGCAGGCGTCCACCCCGCACCAGTTCGCGCTGGCCCGGGAGACCGCGCTGGAGGGGCTGGCGTACATCCGGGCAGCGCGTACGGCGCTGGGCATCGACCCGGGCCCCGAGGTGCCGACTCTGGCCGCCGCCCGCGGCGTCGGGCAGCTCACCAAGGAGCGTGAGGTCGACGTGCAGGGGCAGACCTTCCGGGCCGGGCCGCAACCCGGCCGCGACACGCCTTATTACTACCCGGGTGGGCGTTATCAGGGTCGACCGGTGCCCGCCGGCTGGTATTCGACGCCCTGGTGGAAGACGGCACTCGGCGCTGGCGCCGGTGTGCTCGGCGGCATCCTGATCGCCGACGCGCTGTTCTCGCCCGCCTTCGCCGACCCCGGGTACGGCTACGACGCCGGTTACCAGGAGGGCTTCGGTGACGGTGTCGACCAGGGCGGTGACGGCGGAGACCAGGGCGGCGACTTCGGCGGCGGCGACCAGGGCGGCGACTTCGGCGGTGGCGACTACGCCGGTGGGGACTTCGGCGGCGGCTTCGGCGGTGGGGACTTCGGCGGCGGCGACTTCTGACCGTCGTCGGTTGAGATACGAGAACGGGCCCCGGTCGCTGCGACCGGGGCCCGTTCTCGGTACCGCTTGATCAGCCGGTGTTGCGCATTCCGGCGGCGATGCCGTTCACCGTGGTCAGCAGCGCGCGTTCCAGGGCGGTGCCGTCGCTCGGTGCGCGTCGGCCGCCCGGGGCGGTGGCGATCGCCCGTCCGGCGGCACCCGACTCCCGGTACTGCCGCAGCAGCGCCACCTGGAGATGGTGCAGCGGCTCCAGGTAGGTGTCCCGGACGGCCAGGGTGCGCTGGAGCACCGGCGAGTTTTCCAGCAGGGCTGGTGCGGCGGTCACCGCCAGCACCTCCCGCTTGGTCAGCTCGTACTCCTGCTCGATCTGCTCGAAGATCGGGTGCAGCTTCTTCGGCACCAGCGTCTCGACGTACCGACGGGCGATGCTCAGGTCGGTCTTGGTCAGCATCATCTCGACGTTCGACAGGAACGTGCGGAAGAAGTGCCAGTTGCGGTGCATCTCGGCCAGCACGTCCGCCAGACCGGCCTCACGGGCGGCGGCCAGCCCGGAGCCCACGCCGAACCAGCCCGGCACGATCTGCCGGGTCTGCGTCCAGCCGAACACCCACGGGATGGCCCGCAGCCCGGACAGGCCCGCGCCGGTGTTCGGGCGCTTCGCCGGCCGGGAGCCGATGTTCAGCGCGCCGAGCAGCTCGGTGGGGGTGGACGCCCAGAAGTACGCCGGCAGGTCCGGGTCCTCGACGAGTGACCGGTAGGACCGGAACGCCGACTCGGAGACCTTGTCCATCGTCGCGTCCCAGCGCTCCAGCATCTCGGCCGGCTGCCGGGGCGCGGTGTGCAGCAGGGTCGCCTGGAGCACGGCGGCGAGGGTGAGCTCCAGGTTCTCCCGGGCCAGCGAGGGCAGGGTGTACTTGTCGGAGATCACCTCGCCCTGCTCGGTCACCTTGATCGCGCCGTCCAGCGTGCCGTACGGCTGCGCCAGGATCGCCTCGTGCGTCGGCCCGCCGCCGCGCCCGACCGTCCCGCCCCGACCGTGGAACAGCCGCAGATGAACCCCGTGCCGGGCGGCCACGTCACGCAGCGCGCGCTGCGCCCGGTGGATCGACCACTGGCTGGTGGTGATCCCGGCCTCCTTGTTCGAGTCGGAGTAGCCGAGCATGACCTCCTGCACGTCGCCTCGGGCGGTCACCAGGGCGCGGTACGCGGGCAGCGACAGCAGCTCGTCGAGGAGTTCGCCGCCGGCGTTCAGCTCGGCCGGCGTCTCCAGCAGCGGCACGAACCCGATCCGGGCCCGGCCGCTGTGCACGTCCACCAGACCGGCCTCGCGGGCCAGCACCACGGCGGCCAGCACGTCGTCGACACCCAGGGTCATCGAGATGATGTACGACTCGATCACCTCGGCGCCGAACCGGTCCTGTGCCTCCCGGATGGTCCCGAACACGTCGAACGTCTTGCGGGCCGGCTCGGACAGCGAGGTGTCCAGGGTCGACAGAGGTCGGCGGCCGGTCAGCTCGTCGGCGAGCAGCTTGGTGCGCTCCAACCGGGTCAGCGCCGGGTAGTCGGAGACCTCGCCGACCGCCTCGTAGAGCTGAGCGAGCACCGCGTGGTGCGCCTCGGCGTGCTCCCGGACATCCATGGTGGCCAGGTGCAGGCCGAACGCGGAGACGGTACGGATGGTGGAGGCCAACCGACCGACGGCGGTGAGCTGCCCGGAGTTGCGGGCCAGCGAGGCGCGCAGCAGGTCCAGGTCGGCGATCAGCTCGGCGGAGCCCCGGTAGTCCCGGCCGGGCACGTGCGCGGTGCCCTGCCGCAACCTCAGCCGGGTGTTGGCGAGCTTCGCCTTCACGCAGCGTGCCTTGAGCCGGTACGGCTCCTCCGCGTTGACCCGGCGGAAGCGGGGCGCCACCTCGGGCAGCGCGTCCAGGTCGGCGGCGAGGCTGGCGGAGAGGTCCAGGGACACTCCGCGCAGCCGGCGGGAGACCGAGACCTCGTCGATCAGGTGGTCCATCGCCTTCTCGGTGGCCGCGATGCCGTGCTCGTGCTGAATGGTCAGCACCTCGCGGGTGACCGCCGGGGTGACGAACGGGTTGCCGTCGCGGTCGCCGCCGATCCAGGTGCCGAAGCTCAACGGGCGGGCCGTCGGTGAGGTCTCCACGCCGAGCGTGCGCAACGTGTCGGCCAGGTCGTCGAGCACCTGCGGCGCGGCCTCGGCGTACAGGTCGCGGAGGTAGTAGATCGCGTTGCGGGCCTCGTCGGTCGGGTCCGGCCGGTCGAGCCGCAGCTCGTCGGTCTGCCACATCAGGTCCAGCAACTCGGCCAGCCGGCGGTTGGCCGGGCACTCGTCACTGGCGCCGTAGAGGATCGCGTTGGCGGTCTCGGTGTCCAACTCGTCGGCGATCGCCCGCAGCTTGGACAGGATCGAGCGGCGGGCCGCCTCGGTCGGGTGCGCGGTGAAGACCGGTCGTACCGCCAGCCGACGTGCCGCGTTGGCGATCTCCTCGGCCGGCACCCCGCGCTCGGCGATCATCTTGGCGGCCTGGTCCAACCAGCCGCCCTGCACCGCGCGGCGGCGGCGCAGATCCCGCGCACGGTGCACCTGCTCGGTGATGTTGGCCAGGTGGAAGTAGGTGGAGAAGGCGCGGGCCAGCTTGGTGCCGGTGGTCACGTCGAGCCCGCCGAGACGCTGGGCGGCCGCCGGGGCGTCGGTGCGGACCTGGGCGCGGATCTCCTCGACGAGGTCGAGCAGCGGGCGACCCTCCTGACGGGCCAGGGTCTGGCCGAGCAGGGTGCCGAGTCGCCGGATGTCGGCGCGCAGTGCGGCGTCCGGGCCGTCGTGGTCGTGCTGGTCGGTCACGATGCGCTCCCTTACGTGGGTACGAAGGACAGCGCTGTCCGACTTACTGGATGGTATCTGCGCGCACCGGATGTCTGGAGGGCCCCGGGCGATCCACTGCCGCCGGGAGGGTGTTTTCGGGCGTGATCTCAACCACCGTGCCGGCCCGGCGTGGGGCCGGAGTGTGCCGTCGCCGGGCCGGAGCCGGCGGCCCGGCGACCGCGGACGAGGCTCGCGCTGACCAGCCCGAGGCCGCCGAGCGCCGCCCAGATCGCGAGGGCGGAAGCCGGCCAGCCGGCCGACCGCCAGTCGAAGTACACCGCGGCCTTGGTCAGGTCGTTGGCCAGCCCGGGGATGTTCCACCGGTGCATTCCGCGCAGTTTGGCTCGCGGTGGCGGTCAGGGGTTGATGACGGCGAAGGCGCGGACCGGGAAGGTGCCCATGCCGGCAACCATCGGCGGGGCCGCCGTGAACCGGAACCCGCTCGGCGGCAGCGCGTCCAGACCGGTCAGGTGCTCCACGATCGGGATGCCGGCGGCGAGCAGCGTGCTGTGCGCGGGGCGTACGCCTCCGGCCGCCGGGCTCATGTCGTCGATGTTGATCGAGTCGATGCCGACCAGGGCCGCCCCCGCGTCGACAAGCGCTTGGGCGGCGTCCCCGGTCAGGTACGGCGCTTCCGGCGCGCCGTACCGCTCGGTGCCGAAGTGCGCATCCCACCCGGTGTGCAGCAGCACCGCCCGACCGGCCACCTCGTACGGGGCCAGCATGAGCCGGTCCACCGCTCGGCTGCCGGCCGGCACCCGGACCACCACCCCGGGTAGGTCGGCGAGGCGGTCCAGCGGCATCCCGGTCAGGTCGTCGCCGCCGGCCCAGCGGTGGGCGGGAGTGTCCAGGTACGTGCCGGTGTTGGCGATCAGGTCGATCCGGGCCACGTGGAACTCCGTGCCTGGCGCGTACCGCTCCCGGGACGCCGTGAAGGTCAGCCAGTCGGTGATCCGGGGACCCGGCCAGCCCGGCAGGGTGGTCATGCCGTCGCTGATCACGTGGCTCAGCTCGACCAGTCGCCGGCCGGCGCCGGATTCTTCGACGGCGACACCCCGGCCGCCCTTGTGCGGTTCCTCGATGATCGTCTTGGCGCTGATCCGAACCTCGGCGACCATGAGCAACCCGAGGTGCCGGACGAACAACGCCGCCAGGTCCTCGTCGCTGATGTCCTGACCAGGTATGTCCAGCCGGAACCCCTCGGTACGCAGCCCGCCACCGTTGGCGAAGCTCACCTCCGCGTCGAACTGTGCCCGCCACTGCTCACCCATCCCGAAACCCGACCACGCCAGCCGTCGGTGGGTCAAGATCCGCCAGGATGGCGCGACACCGGTCGCGCTGCCGAAGATCCACTCGGGTTCAGGGAAAGCGCGGTGTCGGCGTGCCGACGATGCCCCGATTTCCTTGAAGTCGAGTGGATCAATGGTTTCGAGCCAAACGCATGCAGGCGGTATGACCCGACCTATTCTGCGGTGGAGCCTCGGCGTGTTCAGCTGATCGAGCGCGACAGTCACCGTGGTCCGGTCGACCGGGACGCGCCCTGCCGGTCCGGAGGCCGGATGGGTGTCGGCGTCCGTTGGCGTCTCCGCTGCCGGAAGCCGGAGCTGGCGGGTCGACAGAGATAGGCTGGCTGCTGTGCACCCCCCGTCCGGCTGGACGAGGGGCCGCCGTCGTGTGCGTCGACTCCCCTGGAAGTGATCACATGCTCACCGGTCTGTTCACCGCCGCCCTGGCCGACCCCGGGCTGGCCCGGGCGCGTGACCTGGCGCGCTCCGGTGCCGCCCAGGTCGACGGCCTCGACATCACCGCTCCGGCGGCGCTGCGCCCGTTCGCCGTGGCGGCGGTGGCCGCAGACCGTGACGGGGCCGGGCGCCCGGTGCTGGCGGTGACCGCCACGACCCGCGAGGCCGATGATCTGGCCGCCGCGCTCGGCGGGTTGCTGCCGGCTGACCAGGTGGTGGTCTTCCCCTCCTGGGAGACGCTGCCGCACGAGCGGTTGTCCCCACGCTCCGACACGGTCGGCCGGCGGCTGGCCGTGCTGCGCCGGCTCGCGCACCCGGAGGCCTCCGACGCGCACGGCCGCACCGGGCCGTTGCGAGTGGTGGTGGCCCCGGTCCGTTCGCTGCTTCAGCCACAGCTGAAGGGTCTGGGTGATCTGGAGCCGGTGCAGCTCGCCGCGGGCGAGGAGGCCGACCTGGAGGAGGTCGCCCGCCGTCTGATCGACATGGCGTACGCCCGGGTCGACCTGGTCACCAAGCGCGGCGAGTTCGCGGTGCGCGGCGGCATCCTGGATGTCTTCCCGCCCACCGACGAGCACCCGTCCCGGGTCGAGTTCTGGGGCGACGAGGTGGAGGAGATCCGCACCTTCGCCGTCGCCGACCAGCGGACCATCGAGCAGGTCCCGCTGCTCTGGGCACCGCCCTGTCGGGAGCTGCTGCTCACCCCGTCGGTGCGCGACCGGGCCGCCGCGCTCGCCGAGCAGCACCCCGAGCTGGCCGAGATCCTGGACAAGCTGGCCGAGGGCATCCCGGTCGAGGGGATGGAGTCGCTGGCCCCGGTGCTGGTCGGCCCCGACTCGCTGGAGTTGCTGCTGGACGCCATGCCGGCCGGCACCCACGTGCTGCTCTGCGACCCGGAGCGGATCCGCACCCGGGCCCACGACCTGGTGCGTACCTCGGAGGAGTTCTTGCAGGCCAGCTGGGCCGCCGCCGCGGTCGGCGGCCAGGCCCCGGTGGACGTCGGCGCCGCCGCCTTCCGCACCCTGAGTGAGGTACGCGCCGCCGCGGGCAGGCTCGGTCAGCCGTGGTGGACGCTGTCCCCGTTCGGTCTCGTGGACGACCCTCATTCGGTCCGGAGTGCCGGCTCCCGGCGCGGAGGCCGAATTATGGTCGAAGGGGAGACCGCCGAGACTCGGCAGCCCTGGGAGGACGCGCCGGAGGAGACCGCCGTCACCCCGGACGACGCCATCGCGGTGACGCTGTCCGCCCAGCCGGCACCGCTCTATCACGGTGAGACCGCACGGGTGGTCGAGGACCTCAAGCGCTGGGCCGGTGAGGGCTGGTCGATCGCGCTGGTCTTCGAGGGGCACGGCCCCGCCCAGCGGGCGGTGGAGGTGCTGCGCGACGCCGGGCTGGGTGCCCGGTTGACCGAGGAGGTGCCGACCGCGCCGGTCCCCGGCGAGCTGGTGGTCACCTGCGGTGCGCTGAGCAGCGGGTTCGTCGACGAGGCGTCCCGCTTCGTGCTGCTCACCGGCAATGATGTGACCGGCGGTCGGGGCACCTCGACGCGGGACATGCGCAAGATGCCGAGTCGCCGACGCAACACCATCGATCCGCTGGAGCTGAAGGCCGGCGACCACGTGGTGCACGAGCAGCACGGCATCGGCCGCTACGTCGAGCTGGTGCAGCGCACCGTCAACGGTGCCAGCCGGGAGTACCTGGTCATCGAGTACGCGGCCAGCAAGCGGGGCCAGCCCGGCGACCGGCTGTTCGTGCCGACCGACCAGCTCGACCAGCTCTCCCGTTACGTGGGCGGCGAGCAGCCGACCCTGCACAAGATGGGCGGCTCGGACTGGCAGAAGTCCAAGGCCCGGGCCCGCAAGGCGGTCCGGGAGATCGCCGCGCAGCTCATCCAGCTCTACGCGGCCCGCAAGGCGTCCAAGGGTCACTCGTTCGGCCCGGACACCCCGTGGCAGCGGGAGCTGGAGGACGCCTTCCCCTGGCAGGAGACGCCGGACCAGCTGGCCGCGATCGACGAGGTCAAGCGGGACATGGAGCAGACCGTCCCGATGGACCGGTTGATCTGTGGTGACGTCGGCTACGGCAAGACCGAGATCGCGGTCCGGGCGGCGTTCAAGGCGGTCCAGGACGGTAAGCAGGTGGCGGTGCTGGTGCCGACCACCCTGTTGGTGCAGCAGCACTACAACACGTTCGCCGAGCGGATGAGCCAGTTCCCGGTCCAGATCCGGCAGCTGTCCCGGTTCCAGACCGCGAAGGAGACCGAGCGGACGCTGGAGATGGTCGCCGACGGCACCGTCGACATCGTCATCGGCACCCACCGTCTGTTGCAGACGGCGACCCGTTTCAAGCAGTTGGGTCTGGTGATCGTCGACGAGGAGCAGCGCTTCGGGGTCGAGCACAAGGAGCACCTGAAGACGTTGCGCGCGTCGGTCGACGTGCTCAGCATGTCGGCCACCCCGATCCCGCGGACCCTGGAGATGGCCATCACCGGCATCCGGGAGATGTCCACCATCGCCACCCCGCCGGAGGAGCGGCACCCGGTGCTCACCTTCGTCGGCGCGCAGGACGACCGGCAGGTGGCCGCGTCCATCCACCGTGAGCTGCTCCGCGACGGGCAGGTCTTCTACCTGCACAACCGGGTCGAGTCGATCGACCGGGCGGCACGGCGGCTGCGGGAGCTGGTGCCCGAGGCGCGGGTCGCGGTGGCGCACGGCCAGATGGGCGAGGACGCCCTGGAGAAGGTCATGGTCGGCTTCTGGGAGAAGGAGTTCGACGTCCTGGTCTGCACCACGATCGTCGAGTCGGGCATCGACATCCCGAACGCCAACACGCTGATCGTGGAGCGGGCCGATCTGCTCGGCCTGGCCCAGCTGCACCAGATCCGGGGCCGGGTCGGCCGGGGCCGGGAGCGGGCGTACGCCTACTTCCTGTACCCGCCGGAGAAGCCGCTCACCGAGCACGCCCACGAGCGGTTGGCGACCATCGCCCAGCACACCGAGTTGGGCGCCGGCATGTACGTGGCGATGAAGGACCTGGAGATCCGGGGCGCCGGCAACCTGCTCGGCGGCGAGCAGTCCGGGCACATCGAGGGCGTCGGCTTCGACCTGTACGTGCGGATGGTCGGCGAGGCGGTCTCCGCGTTCAAGGGTGAGCGGCCGGAGGAGGAGACCGACGTCAAGATCGACCTGCCGGTCGACGCGCACCTGCCGCACGACTACGTGAGCGTGGAGCGGCTGCGCCTGGAGATGTACCGCAAGCTCGCCGAGGCGCGCGACGAGGAGCGGCTGGGCGAGGTGATCGCCGAGATGACCGACCGGTACGGCGAGCCGCCGGCCCCGGTGCAGAACCTGGTGGAGGTGGCCCGGTTCCGCCTGCTGGCCCGCCGCTACGGCCTGACCGACGTGTCCATGCAGGGCAAGCACGTCCGGTTCGGGCCGCTGCCGCTGCCGGATTCGAAGCAGTTGCGGCTCAAGCGCTACCACCCGGATGCCGTCTACAAGCAGGCCACCGACCAGGTCAGCGTGCCCCGGCCGACCACCCGTCGGATCGGTGGCGAGCCGCTGCGCGACCAGGCGCTGCTCCAGTGGTGCGCGCAGTTGCTCTCCGATGTGCTGGGTGCCCCCGCCCCGCTCGCCGTCGCGGGTGCGTCCGCCTGAGCCGGTGGTGTCCCCTCGACCAGGGACGGTGCCGCTCCGGCGCCGTCCCTGGTCGCCGGATGAGCGAAGGTGGGGGGTGTCACAACCTCGGGTGGCGGCGTGAGAGAGTGACGGCTATGCGTGCTCGCCGTCTTGCCGCCGTCGCCACTGTGGCGCTCGGCCTCGTCGCCCTCACCGGTTGCCGTGCTGAGCCTGGTATCGCCGCTTACGTCGGTGACCAGCGCATCACCGACCTTCAGGTCGCCGCCGCGATGAAGGACCTGCGGACCAAGAACCCGACGCCGAGCGGGGAGCCCTCCGCCAGTGGCCAGCCGGCGGCGCAGCAACCGACCCTGCCCGAGGCGGCCGACGTGGTCCGGGCGATGGTGCTGACCAAGGTGTGCGAGCAGCTCTCCGCCGAGAAGAACTATCAGCCGCGCGGCCAGGTGACGGTCGACCAGGCCGCCCAGCAGCTCGGCCTCAGCCCGGAGACCGGGTACGTGCGCGAGGTGGCGACGTTCTTCACCTGCCTGTCCGGGTTGCCGACCGAGCCGGTCGAACCGACCAAGCAGGAGATGGCCGACGTGATCGCCGCCGGGCGTGCGGCCGGCAAGATCCAGCCCCAGGTGACCGATGAGGAGGCCGCCGGTCGGCTCAACGGCGAGCAGTTGCAGGGTGCGCTGGCGACCAAGAGGCTCCTGGGTGATGCGGTCGATCGTTACGACGTCACCGTCAGCCCTCGGTACCGCCCGCTGGAGTTCCCGCTGCTCAGCTTCGCTGACGACGCCCCTGCGGTGAGCGTGCCGCTGGGAGAGCCGGCCTCCGACGCGGTCACCGACATCTCCACCCCGGAGGGGTCGACCGCGACGCCGGAGGCTGAGGGCACGGCCAGCTGAGCATGACCGCACGGATCGTCCTGCTGGTCACCTCGCCCCGGTTGCCCGCTGGCCTGTTGACCTCGGCGGCCTGGGACGTCGTACGCCAGCACCCGGTGCTGACCGGCGCGGACAGTGAGTTGGTCACGGCCATGCGTCAGGCGGGCGCTGAGGTCACGGTCGTGGACGGCCCGGCGACGCAGCCGTTGCTGGACGCGGTGGCGGCGCACGGGACCGTGGTGTGGTTGGCGGGCCCAGCGGGTGACGAGGCGCTGGCCCGGGAGTTGGGTCTGCGGCTGGCCCGGCAGCCGGGGCTGGCCGAGATGGAGCTGATGTACGGCTCGTGGGATCCGCCGGGTGCCCGGCTGCTCGACGCGGTGGCCGTGCTGGATCGGCTTGCCTCTCCGGGGGGCGACCCGTGGAAGCGGGCGCAGACGCACCGCAGCCTCGCCGGTTACCTGCTGGAGGAGAGCTACGAGGCGTACGACGCGATCAGCGCCGACGACACCGACGCGCTGCGCGAGGAACTGGGCGACGTGCTGTTGCAGGTGGTGCTGCATGCGCGGCTCGCCGAGGAGTTGCCCGAGGACGAGCGGTGGAGCATCGACGACGTGGCCGGTGGCCTGGTCGACAAGATGATCCGGCGTAATCCGCATGTCTTCGCTGGTGCGGAGGTGGGCACGCTTGAGGAGATCACCGAGAACTGGGAGCGGATCAAGCGCGCGGAGAAGGCACGGCACTCGGTGCTGGACGGCGTGGCCCTGAGCCAGCCGGCGTTGGCCCTGGCCGCGCAGATCCTGGGTCGCGCCGCCCGCCGAGGCGTCGAGGTCCCACCTCCGCTGGCCGACACCCAGGTGGACGCCGAGGCGAGACTGGGCGCCAGCCTGCTGGCAACCGTCGCCGCGGCCCGCGAGGCCGGCATCGACCCCGAGGCGGCCCTCCGTCGCACCACCCTCGCCTACGCCGAAGCCATCCGCCAAGCCGAACCCGAACCCCCACCCTCCAGCCCGCGGTGATCATGAAGTTATTGCCCCCGACACGCCGAGGCGGACGGCAACAACTTCATGATCGACGGAACGGGCGGAACCGGTCGGGCGGGGCGCGGCGGTCGGTAGGGTGGGCCGGGTGGAAGCGTTTGGGGTGCTGGCTGAGCGGGTCGTCGAGGCGCTGTTGGAGTCGCGGCCGGGGGTTGCCACCGCGGCCGGGGATCACCGGTTCGACGACCGGCTGCCGGACCTGTCCGCCGACGGGTTGGCCGCCGACCGGGCGATGCTCTCCGACGCGGCCAACGCACTGTCCGAACTGGACCCGGACTCCCTCGACCTGGACGAGCAGGTCGACCACGCGCTGCTCACCTCATTCGTGGATCGGGAGCTGTTCGAGCTGACCGAGATCCGGTCGCACGAGTGGGATCCGCTGCGGCACAACCCGGGCCCGTTGCTGCACCCGCTGCTGGCCCGCCCGTACGCCCCCGCGGAGGTGCGGCTGACCCAATTGGCCGGCCGGCTCGCCGCCGTACCCGATGCCCTCGCCACCGCCCGCGCGACGCTGCGGGACATGCCGCGGATCCACGCGGAGACGGCGGTCGGGCAGTTCACCGGCACGGCCGCGTTGATCCGCGACGAGCTGCCGGCGCTGCTCGCCCAGGCGCCGAGCCAGCTCGACCGGGTCGAGCCGGCGGCCACCGCCGCGATCGCCGCGCTGGAGGAGTTCGTCGCCTGGCTGCGGGTCGGCCTCGCCGCCGACGCCGGCCCCGGACGGGACCCGCGACTGGGTCGGCGCCGCTGGGAGGCCCGGCTCTGGCACACCCTCGACACCGAGCTGGGCGCCGCCGAGATCCAGCGTCGCGCCTGGGCCAACCTGGACCGGGTCACCGCGGAGATCCGCGAGACG
This sequence comes from Micromonospora sp. NPDC050276, assembly GCF_044459545.1. NCBI lineage: Bacteria > Bacillati > Actinomycetota > Actinomycetes > Micromonosporales > Micromonosporaceae > Micromonospora > Micromonospora sp. NPDC050276. The sequence continues at coordinate 371,359 of NZ_JBITJA010000001.1, forward strand.
GCCGTCGAGCTGGTCGGCGGTCCGGCCGACGACGCCGCCGTCCGCCGGGCGCTTGACCTGCTCGCCGCCGAGCACCCGAACGACGCGACGATCGTCGAGCTGGCCGGGGTGACCCTGGACGAGGCGACCGACTTCGTCCGCGCGCACGACCTGGTCACCCTGGTCGACGACCGGTGCGTGATCCAGGAGATGCCGGAGTTCGCCCGCGGCGTCGCGGTGGCGTACTGCGACGCGCCCGGCCCGCTGGAGACCGCCGTCGTGCCGACGTTCTACTGCATCGCGCCCACCCCGTCGGACTGGCCGGCGCAGCGGGTCGAGTCGTTCTACCGCGAGTACAACGACCACATGATCCGCAACCTGACGGTGCACGAGGCGATGCCGGGGCACTTCCTCCAGCTCGCCCACGCCCGGCGCTACGTCGGTGGCACCCGGGTCCGCGCGCTGGCCGAGTCCGGCCCGTTCATCGAGGGCTGGGCGGTGTATGCCGAGGAGCTGATGACCGGGCTCGGCTTCGGTGGTCTGCCGGTGCGGTTGCAGCAGCTCAAGATGCAACTACGGATGACCATCAACGCCCTGCTCGACCAGTTGGTGCACGCCGAGGACCTGTCCGAGGCCGAGGCGATGGCGTTGATGACCGGGCGTGGTTTCCAGGAGGAGGGCGAGGCGGCCGGCAAGTGGCGCCGCGCGCAGCTCACCTCCACCCAGCTCTCCACCTACTTCGTCGGGTACAGCGAGGTGTCCGAGATCGCCGCCGCCCGTCCGGACGGGGTGTCGGTGCGCGACTGGCACGACGCGATGCTCGCCCACGACTGCCCGCCCCCGCGCCACCTGCGCACCCTGCTCGGCCTCTGAGAACAACGCCGGGCCGCGCGGTTCAGCGTCGCGCGGCGGTCACCGTCGCGTCGATCAGCCAGCGCGAGATGGAGTACGCGGGCGGCAGTTCCGCCGGCAGCGCATCCAGGCCGAACCACCGGGCCTGGGTGAGTTCCCGGCCATCGACCACCGGCTCGGCGTACGGGTCTGCGGCACGGGCGGTGAACCCGGCGAGCAGCACGCCCGGGCCGGAGATCGCCCACGGTTGACTGCCGAAGTAGGCCAGCCGGTCGACGGAGAGCCCGACCTCCTCGCCGACCTCCCGCCGCACCGCCGACTCCAGTGTCTCGCCGGCCTCGACGAAACCGGCCACCAGCGCCCACAGCCCGGTCGGCCCGGTGGCGTGCCGAACCAGCAGCAGCTCGTCGGCGTGGCCGGGCGGGCCGGGCCGGGTGATCGCCACCAGCACGGCGGCCGAGAGCTGCATCGGCACGTACAGGCCGCAGTCGGGGCATCGCCGGGCGGTCTCGCCGGGCCGATCGACGAGTTTGGCCCGGCAGGCGCCGCACCACCGGTGGGTACGACGCCACGTCAGCACCGCCAGCGCGCGGCCGGCGAGCGTGGCGTGCGGCTCGGGCACCTCGGCGGCGAGGGACGCCCAGCCGCGTGCCCGGCCGGGGAGGCTGTCGACGGTGGCCAGGTCGGCGGCCCAGGCGGGCACGCCGTCGAGCGTGCCCAGCGGCACCCAGTCGGTGTCGGCGGGCAGGTCGGCGACGCGCAGCGGTCGGCCGTCGTCGCCGGTCAGCAGCTTCGCACCGGTCACCGGCAGGGCCAGGTCGGTGGGGGCGGGAGGCCGACTCCAATCGGCCCCGGGCAGGAACCCGCCGGGCGGTGCGGCGGACCCGAACCCGCCGAGCGGTGCGGCGGACCCGAACCCGCCGGGCGGTGCGGTGGGCGTGGGCTCGGTCGGCGGGCCGGTCACGAGCCGCCGGGGCGGCGGTCGACGACCCCAGCGCCGGGGGGCGGGTCGAAGGCGGCCTCGTCGACCGTTGCGGAGTAGTTGCTCAGCGCCAGCTCCACCGGCTTGCCGTCGACCGGACCGGTGAAGCTGCCGAGCACGCCCTCAGTGGTCACGCAGGCGGTGAAGTCGCCGGACGAGCTCTCCACCTCGACGCAGGCGGCGTGGTGCCCGGCGACGGTGGTGTCACTCTGCTTGATGACCGCCTGCGGGTCGAGCGCGGCGGCGGTGAGCAGCCCGACCACCACCGGCGGGGTGACCAGGCCCTGCTGGTTGGCCTCGCCGAACAGCGTCACGGTGGGCTTGCTGCCCGGGGTGGGCGGGGCGACCAGCGTGCACTGCGGGCGGGCGCCGGTGGTCGTGCACCGGGTGATGGCCTCCGGGGTGACGGTGAGTCGCCCGCCCGGGTAGGTGTACGCGGAGCGGGCCGGGTCCTGTGCCTGCACGATCGCGGCGCTCTGCCCGCCGGGCAGCTGGTAGTCGGCCGAGTAGGTCAACTCCAGTGCGCGATCGAGCCGGGCGGCGAGGTTATTGACGAGTTCCGAGCGGCCCATGGCGACTCCGGCGTCCTCGAATGTCTGACAGCCGGTGACCGTGAGCGACGCGATGACCGACACGGCGAGCATGCGGAGGGTGGTCGAGGCGGCGGGCATGGCGACCAGCCTGGTGGATCCGGTCCGCGCAGCGCAAACCCGTTGCCGGTTGACGCCCGGAAATCCGGGAATGTCCGTCAACGCGGGGCGACTCGGGTGCGCGGGCGACGCCGTGTCCGTTCGCGCCGCCCGATACGCTGCGTTCAACACCTGCCTCAGCCGCACCGTCGCGGCCCACCCACGGACCGGATCACAACAACGAGGAGCGACTTAGTGGCAACCATCGAGGGAATCGTCGCCCGGGAGATTCTCGACTCGCGGGGCAACCCGACGGTCGAGGTCGAGGTCGGCTTGGACGACGGCACGGTAGCCCGCGCCGCCGTGCCCACCGGCGCCTCCACCGGCGCCTTCGAGGCGATCGAGCTGCGCGACGGTGACGCCGACCGCTACCAGGGCAAGGGCGTGGAGAAGGCGGTCTCCAACGTCGAAGACAAGATCGTTGACCAGATCATCGGGTACGAGGCCAGCGAGCAGCGGCTGATCGACCAGAAGATGCTCGACATCGACGGCACCGACAGCAAGTCGGAGCTGGGCGCGAACGCCATCCTCGGGGTCTCCCTGGCGGTGGCGAAGGCCGCCGCCAGCAGCGCCGAGCTGAGCCTGTTCCGCTACCTGGGCGGCCCGAACGCGCACCTCCTGCCGGTGCCGATGATGAACATTCTCAACGGTGGCGCGCACGCCGACTCGAATGTCGACATCCAAGAGTTCATGATCGCGCCGATCGGTGCGCCCACGTTCCGCGAGGCGCTGCGCTCGGGCGCGGAGGTCTACCACGCGCTCAAGTCGGTGCTGAAGAAGAAGGGCCTGTCCACCGGGCTCGGCGACGAGGGCGGCTTCGCGCCGAACCTGCCGACGAACGCGGCGGCCCTGGACCTGATCGCCGAAGCGGTCGAGAAGGCCGGTTACCGGCTCGGCACCGACATCGTGTTCGCGCTCGACGTGGCGGCCACGGAGTTCTTCGACAACGGCACCTACACCTTCGAGGGCGCCGCGAAGTCCGCCGAGGAGATGAGCACCTACTACACCAAGCTCGCCGACGAGTACCCGATCGTGTCGATCGAGGACCCGCTGGCCGAGGACGACTGGAGCGGCTGGCAGACGCTGACCGCCTCGATCGGCGACCGGGTGCAGATCGTCGGTGACGACCTGTTCGTGACCAACCCGCAGCGCATCGCCCGGGGCATCGCGGAGAAGGCGGCGAACGCCGTCCTCGTCAAGGTCAACCAGATCGGCTCGCTGACCGAGACCCTGGACGCGGTGGACCTGGCCCACCGGGCCGGCTTCAAGTGCATGATGAGCCACCGGTCCGGCGAGACCGAGGACACCACCATCGCCGACCTGGCGGTCGCCACCGGTTGTGGCCAGATCAAGACCGGTGCGCCGGCCCGCTCGGACCGCGTCGCCAAGTACAACCAGCTGCTCCGGATCGAGGAGGAGCTGGGCGACGCGGCGCGCTACGCCGGCGCCGGCGCGTTCCCGCGCTACCGTTCGGCCTGAGACGCGCGAAGCCTCGGGGGAGGGGTGGGACGATGCAGCAGCGCCGCACACCGGGTGGTCAGCGTCCCGCCCGCCGGCCGGGTCAGTCCGGTCGGCCGGGCGGCGGTCGCGCCACGCGGGGATCGGTCCGGGAGGCCGGCGTACGCGCCGAGCCGCGCGCCGCCGCTCGGGCACCGGGTGCTGCCCGGGGCGCCGAGGGCGTGCGCTCCGCGAATCGTCCGGCCGCCGCTCGGCGTACCGCCGCCGGTGGTGCCGTGAAGCGGCTCGCCGCACCCCACCCCCGTCGCTTCACCGGTCGGGCCACCGTGCTGTTCGCGGTCCTGATCGCGCTCGCGCTGGCCTACACCTACCCGGTCCGGGTCTACCTGGACCAGCAGGCCGACATCGAGCGGATGGAGGCCGCCCAGGCGGCGCAGGAGGCGGAGATCGCCAAACTCACCGCCGAGGCCGCCAACTGGAAAGACGACGAGTACATCAAGACGCAGGCTCGGGAACGGTTCTTCATGGGCCGGCCGGGCGAGAAGATGATGGTGGTGCTGCACGACCCGGAGGGCGCCGCCCGCGACGCCGGGAAGCCGGCCGGCTCGGCCGCCCCGGCCGGGCCGACGACCTGGTACGACACGCTCTGGTCGAGCGTGCAGGCGGCGGACAGCCAGCAACCGGGCCAGTGAGCCACCCACCAGCGCACCAGGAGAGATGGGCACCGTGACTGTCGTACCACCGTCGGAGCCGGCGGCGGATTCCGTTCCCCTGCCGCAGCGGGAGCCGGCCACCGAGGCCGACCTGGCGGCGGTGGCCGCGCAGCTGGGCCGGACGCCCCGCGGCACCCGGGCGGTCGCCCACCGTTGCCCGTGTGGCCTTCCGGACGTGGTGGAGACGACCCCGCGCCTCGCCGACGGCACACCATTTCCGACGCTGTACTACCTGACCTGCCCCCGGGCCACCGCGGCGTGCAGCCGGCTGGAGTCGGCGGGGCTGATGAAGGAGATGGCGGATCGGTTGACGACCGATCCCGAGTTGGCGGCCCACTACCGTGCGGCGCACGAGGACTACCTCGCCCGCCGGGAGGCCATCGGCGAGGTGCCGGAGATCGCCGGCATCTCGGCCGGCGGGATGCCGGGCCGGGTCAAGTGCCTACATGTGCACCTGGGGCATGCGCTGGGCGCCGGCCCCGGGGTCAACCCGTTCGGCGACGAGACGTTGGAGCTGGTCGAGCCCTGGTGGTCGGCCGGGCCGTGCGTGGACGTGCCGACGGCCGAATGAACGCGCAGACCGGGTCCTCGACACCCGAGGGCAAGATTCTGGTACGCCGGGCCCGCACCGGGGACGTGCGGGGCATCCGGCGGCTGGTCGACACGTACACCGACGACCGGCGGCTGTTGAGCAAGGCCACCGTCACCCTCTTCGAGGACGTGCAGGAGTTCCGGGTCGCGGTCCGGGCCGAGGATGACGCCGTGGTGGGTTGCGGCGCGCTGCACGTCATGTGGGAGGACCTGGCCGAGATCCGCACGGTGGCCGTGGACCCGTCCTGTCGGGGCCGCCGGATCGGCCACCGGTTGGTCGGCGAGCTGATCGACGCGGCCCGGGAGCTGGGCGTGGCGCGGATCTTCGTGCTCACCTTCGAGACCCGGTTCTTCGGCTCGTTCGGCTTCCGGGAGATCGACGGCGCCCCAGTGCCCCAGCCGGTGTACGAGCAGCTGCTGCGCTCGTACGACGAGGGTGTCGCGGAGTTCCTGGACCTGGAGCGGGTCAAGCCGAACACGTTGGGCAACACCCGGATGCTGCTGCGCCTCTGATCAGGCCCGGCGGGGGTGGGCGGCGAAGAACTCCCACATCAGGTCGGTGGCGGACAGCCCCGCGGCGGGCGCGGCGAGTTGACCGGACTTCGCCCCGGGCCAGCTGTGGCCCATGTCGGTGATGGTGTAGACGCTGACGTCGCTGCCGTCCGCGCAGGTCGCCAGCGTCCGGGTCACCCCGGCCACCCCGGACGTCTTCGGGCTGGGCCGGCAGTTGAGCCGCTGCTGCCAGGTCCGCATGCCGGTCTGGAAGATCGAGGCGTACCGGTCCTGACCGCCGATGAAGGTGATCACGGAGACCGGGCTCTTCGGCACGTAGTTGTCGGCCGTGGTCCGGGAACCGCTGTAGCCGCCGCTGACCACCCCGATCGCGGCGTACCGACCCGCGCCCTCCACCGCCAACCGGAAGCTCATGTCGCCGCCGTTCGAGATGCCGGTGAGGAACACCCGGTTCGGGTCCGCGTGCCAGGTCTGCACCAGGTGATCGGTGAGGGTGTTGAGGAAGCCCACGTCGTCCTGGCTGCCACAGCAGATCAGCGCGTTGAAGCCACCGCCCTGCCCGTCGGGGTACGCGACCAGCACGTTGTCCTCGTCGGCCTTGGCGTCCAGGCCCGCCAGCTCCTGCATCGAGGCCCCGGCGCCGGGGTAGAAGTGCAGCGCGATGACCAGGGCGGACGGCCGGTTCGGGTCGTACCCCGGCGGCGCGTGCAGCAGGTAGCCGCGGTCCAGGCCGTTGTGCTTCAGGGTGAGCCGGTGGTCGCCGGCCGCCGGGCGTTCGCTCGACGCGGACGGCGCGGCTGGCGGGGCCGACGAGGGCTGCCCCCGCTCACCACAAGCCACGGCCACGACCATGAGGCAGAGCCCCGTCAACACTGCCACCGTTCGCCGCACGTCGGCCACCCCCCGTCGACCCCGTCGTCCACTTTGGAGATCGACCGGCCGCCGATCAACCCTTTCGGTCCTGGCCGAAGGCGGGCAGGCTGTTGCCATGCTTCGCCTCCAGCTCGGGTCGGCCGACCTGTGCCGGGTGCGGTTCGCCGACCGGCTGCACCCGGTCGGGATGGCGCTGCTGGCCGGTCAGTGGCTGCGTGATCCCACCGTCGCGGCGATGGCGCCGACGCTGGCCGGGCGGGCGGCTGCCGCCGAGGGCGCGGCTGCCGCCCAGGCCGCCACCGCGATCCTGCGGCACCTGCTGCCCGACCGGGGGCGTCTGCCGGATTTCGTCACACCCTTCGACGGGCTGGAGTCGGTGCAGGCCGGTCTGGAGGCGATCCGGGCCACCTCGGCTCGGCGGGTCCGCGCCGAGGTCACCGCGGCGTACGCGGACACGACCGCCACCCCGCTTCGGCGGCGGTTCGCGGCTGCCGACCCGGAGGTGCTGGACCTGTTCGGCGGGGCCGTGCGGACCTGGTTCGACGTGGTGCTCGAACCGCACTGGGCCGAGCTGACGTCCGGGCACCGCCAGCAGGTGACGTGCGCCAGCCAGCGGCTGGCGCAGGATGGCCTGGACGGCCTCCTCGCGGGTCTGCACCCGGCGATCCGGTGGCGGGAGCCGGTGCTGGAGATACGGACGTGGTGGGACGGGGATCTCCCCGGCACCGGCCACGGGATCATCCTGCTGCCCTCGCCGTTGGCCGGGCCGCGCCCCCGCGTGCTGGTCGAGGAGGGGCAGCCGATCCTGCTCGTCTATCCGGTGCTCATGCCCGAGCCCGGGGCCTGGGCTGACGACGATTCCCTCGGCCGGCTGCTCGGCGCCACCCGGGCGCTGGTGCTGCGCCGACTGGCGGCCGACGGCGGCTTGACCACCACCGTGCTGTCCCGGGCCGTCGGGATCAGTCTCTCCTCGGCCTCTGAGCACGCCCGCGCCTTGCGGACCGCCGGCCTGGTGGCCAGTGAGCGGGAGGGCGGGGCCGTCCGCCACCACCTGACCGCGCTCGGGGCGGCGTTGTTGCGGGGCGCGCCGGGCGGCCCGTGCGAGTCGTGGCCCACCCCGGGCCAAGCCGGCGGTCGGCCGCCCGTCCTGCCGTAAGGTTGCTGCCGTGACGACGCGTGTGGCGGCCATCGACTGCGGGACCAACTCGATCCGACTGCTGGTCGCCGACCTGCCCGAGGCGTCGGCCGGGCCGCAGGCGCCGTTGACCGACCTGATCCGGCGGATGGAGATCGTCCGGCTCGGGCAGGGCGTGGACCGCACCGGCCGACTCGCGCCGGAGGCCATCGAGCGGACCCGGGTGGCGTTGGCGTCGTACGCCGCCGACATCGAGAAGCTGGGTGCGCAGCGGGTGCGGATGTGCGCCACCTCGGCCTCCCGCGATGCCGCCAACGCCGCCGACTTCACCGAGATGGTGCAGGCCACGCTGGGGGTTGCACCCGAGGTGGTCAGTGGCGACGAGGAGGCCCGGCTGTCGTTCACCGGCGCGGTGCGCGGGCTGCCGGCCGACGCGAAGGAGCCGTTTCTGGTCGTCGACATCGGCGGCGGGTCCACCGAGTTCGTGGTCGGTGACCGAGCCGCCGGGGTGCGGGCGGCGATCTCGGTGGACATCGGCTGTGTCCGGATGACCGAACGGCACCTACCCGGCGATCCGCCGACGCCCGAGCAGGTCGCGGCGGCGCAGGCCGACATCGCGGCCGTGGTGGACCGGGCGCTCGCCGTGGTGCCCGGCCGCGAGGCGGCCACCCTGGTCGGTCTCGCCGGGTCGGTCACCACCGTGGTCGCCCTCGCTCAGGGCCTGCGGGAGTACGACCCGGAGCGCATCCACCACGCCCGGGTGTCGTACGAGCAGGTCGCCCAGGTGACCGCGGACCTGCTGGGCCAGACCCGTGAGCAGCGGTTGGCGAACCCGGTGATGCACCCCGGTCGGGCCGACGTGATCGGCGCGGGTGCGCTGGTGCTCCGCGTGATCATGGAACGGGCCGGGATGCCGTCGGTGGTCGCCTCGGAGCACGACATCCTCGACGGCATCGCCTGGAGCGTCCAGCCGACCACGCTGACGCGCTAGATCAACTCGGCTTCCTTGAAGTTGGGGTGTCCGGGCGGCCGGGATGCCCCGACTTCCTGAAAACCGAGTCGATCAACGCCCATCGCGCGCCCAGCGCCCTGCGTGCCGGCCTGGCCCGGCCCGCCCGGCCTGGCCCGGCCCGCCCGGCCTGGCCCGGCCCGCCCGGCCTGGCCTGGCGTGTCGGAGTGGTTTCGTTGACGCTACTTCGCATTACGCACTAGTGTGCAATGCGTGGACACCACACAGTTGCTGAAGGGCGTGCTCGATCTGGCCGTCCTGGCCGTGCTCCGAGAGGAGGACGGCTACGGTTACGACATCCTGCGCCGGCTTCGCGAGGCTGGCCTGGAGGAGGTTGGCGACGCCTCGGTCTACGGGACGCTACGCCGCCTCTTCGCCGCCGGCCTGCTCACCACCTACGTCGTGCCGAGCGAATCCGGGCCGCACCGCAAGTACTACTCACTCAATGCCGCGGGGCGTGACCAGCTGACCCGTTCCGGCAAGCTCTGGCGCTCGTTCGCCACCACCATGGACAGTCTGCTCGACGATCGGGGGATGGCGGCATGACCGTCACGGAGCAGGAGATCACCGACTACGTGGCGCGGGTCCGGGCCGCTCTGGCCGACCTGCCGCCCACCGACCGCGATGAGCTGACCGAGGACCTTGCCGACCACCTCGCCGAGGTCGCCGCCGAGTCCGAGGGCACCCTCGTCGAGCGGCTGGGCGAGCCCGAGACGTACGCCGCCGAGTTGCGTGCCGCGGCCGGTGCCGCGCCGGGTGGCGGGCGCAATCTCGACCAGCGGGTCGCGAGCGCGCTGGCTCGGGTCCGCGGCCGGCTGCGGGCGTGGGACACCCGTCTCGGCCCACCCCTGGGGTACCCGACGGCCAGCGACTTCCTCCAACTGCTGCGCCCCGGCTGGTGGGTGCTGCGGGGCTATCTGGCGGCGATGCTGGTCACGGTGATCACCACCGGTGGCAGCTTCGGGCTGCTGCCCAGGTTCGGCGGTGAGTTGCTCGCCGGCATGATCATGTTGGTCGGCTTCGTGCTCGCCTCCATCTGGATCGGCCGCAGCTCCGGGCGGTTGACCCGCTGGCCGCGTTCGGCGGTGCAGGTCGGCAGCGTGGTGCTGGTGGTCTTCGCGTTCGCCGCTCTGATCCAGGCGGAGGACCGGATGCGTTACGGCGACTACGGCATCGATCCGACGTCGATCAACGGCCCGTACGACCACGTCCAGGATGTCTTCGTGTACGACAGCGAGGGTCGACTGGTGGAGAACGCCCGGCTCTTCGACCAGAACGGCAACCCGATCCGGCTCGGCTACCCGGACTGCGAAGGTCGCGTCGACGAGTACGGCAACCCGCTGCTGCGGCCGTACCCGTACTGCGTGGGCCGGGCACCCTTCGGCCCCCGGGGCCCGGGTGCGTCCGCACCGTCGGAACCGACCGCGACCAGCACGCCGACGCCGGAACCGACCGGCACGCCGACGTCGACCGGCGAGCCCTCGGTAGCTCCGACGGCGACGCCGAGTGACACGCCAACCCCCACTCCGACGCGCTGAGCCACGATGTGAACTGGATCATGCAGGTGAAGCTGGGAAATAGCTGAACGGACGAGGTGAGCGGGACGACACCGTAAATCAATGATCGTTACGGTGTCGTCTGCTCATCAACCCCTCGGAAGGAACCCCCGTGTCAGAGCAGGTCGCACCGCCCCCCGCGCCCGACGCCGCGCCAGCCCAGCCGGCCGTCGAGACGCCGCAAGCGGCGGCGCCGCAGCAGGCCGAGCCGCCGGCGGCCGAGCCGAAGGCGGAGAAGTCCGGTGCAAAGAAGGCCCTCGGCATCGTCGGTGCGATCCTCGCCGTCGTTGTCATCGCCGGCCTGAAGTTCGGCGTCGCCTCGGCGATCGGCAACTACTTCAACAAGGACGAGACCGCGTCCGCCAAGACCGGCGACTGCATCGCCGAGCTGCCTGAGATCACCGGCACCGAGCAGGAGGAGGTCGACGGCGCCAAGGTCGTCGAGTGCACCTCCACGGACGCCGCGTACAACGTGGTCGGTCGGGTGGACGGCCAGAGCGAGGCCCAGGCCAAGGCCGACACCACCTGCACCCAGTACTTCAAGGAAGGCGAGGAGGGGTACATCTTCTCCAGCATCGAGCCGGGCAAGACGGGCTATGTGCTCTGCCTGACCAAGAAGGTCTGACCGGAGCGGCAGATCGGCATCGACGGCGGCGGGGGCGAACCCCGCCGCCGTTGGCGTACCCGGAGTCACCACGGGGCGAACAGGAGGTGAATGCCACTGTTCCGGCGTCTTCCCGACGGCCGCGCGGCGTGGCAGGCTACCGGCACGTAGGACCACTGGGCGACCAGCCAACGATGACTGACCGCTAGGAGGACGGCCGCATGGGCGAAATGGTGAGCTACCGCAGCAACGGGGGCACGAGCGAGGGGTATCTCGCGATACCCGCCAGCGGCACGGCCAGCCCCGCCGTCATCGTCATCCAGGAATGGTGGGGCCTGGTCCCACACATCCGGTCGGTGGCGGACCGGTTCGCCGAGGCCGGTTTCGTCGCCCTCGCCCCGGACTTCTACCACGGCGAGACGACCAGTGAGCCGGACGAGGCGCAGCGGCTGCTGCTGGCGATGCGGATGGACGAAGCGGCCAAGGACATCGCCGGGGCCGCCGACTATCTCGCCAGTCGTTCCGAGGTCACCGGCAAGGTCGGCGCGGTGGGCTTCTGCGCCGGCGGCAGCCTGGCCCTCTGGTCGGCCACCATCTCCGAGCGGATCGTCGCCACCGCCGGCTTCTATCCCGTGCTGCCCTGGGAGTCGATGCGCCCCGACTGGGCCGACTACGCCGGCAAGACAGCAATCATCCACTCCTCCGAAGAGGACGGCACCTCGGCCAACGAGGGCGTACAGACCGCACGTCGAGCCATCGAGGAGGCCGGCGGCGACTGCCACCTCTACGACTACCCGGGCACCGCGCACGCCTTCTTCAACGACGACCGGCCGGAGGCGTTCGACCAGCGCGCCGCCGCCAGCGCCTGGGCCCGCACCCTGGAACTCTTCCGGGCCAAGCTTGGCTGAGACGCGTACCCCCGAACAGGTGGTCGCCCGCGCAGCGCGGGCGACCGACCTGGCCGACCTCGACGCCGGTGTCAGCGACTGTTTCGCCTGCCCCCGGCTGGTCGAGTGGCGGGAGGAGGTCGCCCGCACCCGCCGGGCCGCCTTCCGCGACCAGGAGTACTGGGGTCGGCCGGTGCCCGGCTTCGGCACCGGCGACGCACGAATCGCCATCCTCGGATTGGCTCCGGCCGCGCACGGTGGCAACCGCACCGGCCGGATCTTCACCGGTGACCGGTCGGGTGACGTGCTGTTCGCTGCGCTGCACCGGGCCGGGCTGGCCAACCAGCCGACCAGTGTCGCCGCCGACGACGGGCTCACCCTGCGGGACCTGCGGATCTTCGCGGCCGTCCGGTGTGCGCCCCCGGACAACAAGCCGACCCCGGCGGAACGGGACACCTGCGCACCCTGGCTGCACCGCGAGGTCACGCTGATCCGGCCCACCCTGCGTGTCGTGGTCGCGCTGGGCGCGTTCGCCTGGGCCGCGTGGTGGCCGGTGCTCCGCGCGGTGTACGGGCAGCGCCCGCCCAGCCCGCGACCGGCGTTCGGTCATGGGGCACACTGGTCCGGCACGGACGCTCCGGACTTGCTGGGCTGCTACCACGTCAGTCAGCAGAACACCTTCACCGGGCGGTTGACACCAGGGATGTTGGACGACGTCTTCGGCCAGGCCAAACAGCTGGCCGGAGTGGACTGAGGCGACGCGTGGGGTGGTGGCGATGACAAACGGCACACGCCCGCCCATGCCGTTACCGTCCGCCGAGCCGGGTGTGCTGCGCCCGGTGCTCGGCCTGCTCCGCCGCTGGTGGCCGGTCGGCGCGGTCGCCGCCCTGCTCGCCGGTGCCGCGCTGGCGTCCGCCCACTCGTCGATCGGGGCCAGTCGGATCCCGCCGGCCGCCGACAACGTGCCCTGGGTTCCCGAGTACCCGACGGCCGAGCCGTCGCCGTCCATCCCGATCGAGCCACGCGACGCCGCTGAGGCCACCCAGGCGCACATCCCGCAGTGGATCGCCACGGTGGCGATGGTCCTGCTCGGGCTGGCGATTCTCGCCGCGCTCGGATACCTCTGCTGGGTGTTGATCCGGGGCGCGCTGCGCCGGACCACCCGGGCACTACCGGCCCAGCGGACCCGTCGTACCGCCGAGGGCACCGCCCGTGAGGTGGTCGCGGCCCTCGACGCCGGCCTGGTGGAGCTCGACGACCGGGACACCGACCCCCGGGTGGCGGTGATCGCCTGCTGGGTCCGCCTGGAGGAGACGGCTGCCGCGGCCGGTGTGCCGAGGCTCGCCGGGGACACCCCCACCGACCTGGTCAGCCGGCTGCTCCAGGGCGACCCAGCGGCGGGCGTGCCCGCCATCGTCAGCACCGACGTGCTGGCCGAGTTCGCGCACGTCTACCGGGAGGCCCGGTACGCCACCCACCCGGTTGGCGAGCGCACCCGGGACCAGGCCCGCGCCGCGCTCAGCCGACTGCGCGGAGAGCTGACGGCGGTGGTGACGTCATGAGCAGCACCAGCATTGACGATCTGCTCGCGTTCGAGGAGGAGCCGGCGCCGGCTGGTCCGCAGGCGCGCCCCTCCCGGTCGGGTCCGGTGCTGCGCTCGCTCGCCTGGGCCGCCGCGCTGGTCGCGGTCCTGCTCGTCGGCCTCCGGGCGGTGGGTCTGAAGGTATCGCTGCCCGTGCTGATCGCTGGGGTGCTCGCCGTGCTGGCGGTGCGCCGGGTCACCGCCCTGCTCGCGCCGCCACCCCCACCGCCCGGCGGTGCCCGGGTCGGCACGGGCGAAGAGGACGGCAGCTACAACTGGGCCGCCCGGGACGCGCTACGCAGCGCGATCAACCGGTGGGAGTGGCCCCTGGACTGGTCCTCGACCAGCCCCGAACGGTTCACCGGGACGGTCCTGCCCCGAATCGGTGAGCTGGCCGACGAGCGGATGCGCCTGAAACACGGCGTCACCCGTGAATCGGATCCGGCCCGCGCTCGCGCGCTGCTGGGTGAACGCCTGTGGACCTTCCTGGAGACCCCGCCTCGCCGCACCCCGTCGCCGCGCGACCTCGCGGTGATCGTCGCCGAACTGGAGCAGATTTGATGAACGACGTGGACCGGAGCATTGCCCCCGCCGAGGTCGGGCACCTGGCTCGGGCGGTCCTGGACGCGGTCGGCACCGTCGTGGTCGGCAAACGGGACGCGTTGGAGCTGGTCCTCGCCGGCATCCTCGCGGGCGGGCACGTGCTCCTGGAGGACCTGCCCGGGCTCGGCAAGACGCTCACCGCCCGCTCGTTCGCCCAGGCCCTCGGGTTGGACTTCCGGCGGTTGCAGTTCACCCCGGACCTGCTGCCCGCCGACGTCACCGGCTCGTTCCTGTACGACCAGCGCAACGGCGACTTCACCTTCCGGGCCGGCCCGGTCTTCACCAACCTGCTCCTCGCCGACGAGATCAACCGGACGCCACCGAAGACCCAGTCCGCGCTGCTGGAGGCGATGCAGGAGAAGCAGGTGTCGGTTGAGGGGGTGACCTACAAGCTGGACGAGCCGTTCCACGTGCTGGCCACCGCCAACCCCATCGAGTACGAGGGCACCTACCCGCTGCCCGAGGCACAGCTGGACCGTTTCCTGCTACGGGTCTCCTTCGGTTACCCGCAGCACGAAGAGGAGTGGGAGGTGCTGCGCCGTCGGATGAGCCGTCGCCGGGAGGAGGCGGACATCAAGGCGGTGGTCGACGCGGCGACGCTGCGGGCCATGCAGGCCGCCCTGGAGGACGTGGTGGTGGAGGACTCCATCGGCCGCTACATCGTGTCGCTCACCGCGGCCACCCGGGAGCACCCGTCGGTGCTGGTTGGTGCCTCACCTCGCGGTTCGCTGGCGCTGCTGCTGCTGGCCCGGGTTCGCGCGGTGTTCGGTGGACGCGACTACGTGGTGCCGGAGGACGTGAAGGCGGTGGCGGCGCCCGCCCTGGCCCACCGGATCACGCTGCGCCCGGAGATGTGGCTGCGTCGGGTCGATCCGGCGTTCGTGGTGGGCGAGGTGCTGGAGGCGACTCCCGCCCCGGCCAGTGGCGCGCTGCCCAGCTACGCCGCCGGCGGGCCCCGGCACTGATGACCGGACCGACAGTGCCGACGGTCACCGAAGCGGAACCGGCTGCCGGCTGGGCGCCCACCCCGGCGCTCGGCCGCGCGGTGCTGCTCGCCGGCCTGCTGCTGGTGGCAGGTGTGCTGCTGGGTCGGGTCGACCTGATCGTGCTCGCCGCCCCGTTCGCGTTGGGCACCGCGTACGCGCTGCGTAAACGGCCCACGGCGCTGCCCCAGGTGTGGATCAGCCAGGGTGACGGCGGGCCGCTGGTCGAGGGCGGTGACGTCACGGCGGCGGTGAGCGTCGGCAACCCGGACACCGTCGACTACGACCTGGTGGTGATGCGTTCCCGGGTGTCGCCGTGGCTGCGGATCGAACGGGCCGGTTTCACCCGTGACGAGGCCGTCGACGTGCCGCCGGGCACCACTGTGGAGACCGGTGCGACGGCTCCGGCCAACGGTGGGCGGCGTTCCGTCGCGGACCGGCCGTTCGTGACCTCGGTGCCGATCGGTGCCGCCGTGGACCTGGAGATGGCGGGCAACGCCCTGCGCTGGGGTCGGCATCCGGTCGGCCCGGCCGGTGCCCGGGTCGCCACGGCGGGTGGCCTGCTGGTTTCCCGGGCGGTGATCACCGAGCCGGTCCTGGTGCGGGTGTACCCGCGTACCGAGCCGTTCGAGGCGGTGGAGGCGATGCCGCGCGCGGCTGGTCTGGTCGGGGCGCACCACAGCCGGCGGCCCGGGGAGGGCGGCGAGTTGGCCGGCGTACGCGTCTTCGCCCCCGGGGACCGGCTGCGCCGGATCGACTGGCGGGTCTCGTTGCGGGCCCGGCAGCTGCACGTGGCCGCCACCCTCTCCGACCGGGACGCCGAGGTGGTGGTGCTGCTCGACGTGCTCGCCGAGGCGGGCCGCTCCGGTGGGGTGGGCGGTGCCGCCTCGGTGCTGGACACCACCGTCCGGGCCACCGCGGCGATCGCCGAGCACTACCTGCACCGTGGCGACCGGGTCTCCCTGCTGGAGTACGGGCCGGCAGCCCGCCGGCTCCGGCCGGCCGCCGGGCGGCGGCAGTACCTGACCGTCCTGGAGTGGCTGCTCGACGTCCGGGTGCACGCGTCCGCGCACGAGCCGTACGACCAGGTCTTCGGCCCGCAGTTGCTCTCCTCGGACGCCTTGGTGGTGGTGCTCACCCCGTTGCTGGACGAACGGTCGGCGCAGATGCTCGCCCGGCTGGCCCGCGGCGGGCGGTTCGTGGTGGCTGTCGACACGTTGCCGACCGATCTCGCGTCGCCGAAGGACCGGGGGTGGGCCGAGGTGGCGTACCGGCTGTGGCGGTTGGATCGCGACATCATGATCGGGCAGCTCCGGGAGCACGGCGTGCCCGTGGTGCGTTGGGCCGGCGCCGGCAGTCTGGACCAGGTGCTGCGGGACGTGGCCCGGTTGGCGACGGCGCCAAGGGTGGGTGGCCGGTGAGCGCGAGGAGTGAGCTTGCGAGCCCCGCAGTCGCGAACGAAGGGCGGGCGCGGTGAGCGCGAGGAGTGAGCTTGCGAGCCCCGCAGTCGCGAACGAAGGGCGGGCGCGGTGAACGCCGTCGTGGAGCGGGTTCGGGCGGTGCAGTACGCCGTCGCTCGGGTCAGCGTGGCCCCGCTGCTGGTTCGGGCCGCGGTCTTCGTCATCGTGTTTGCCGGGTTCGTCCTGGCGTTCCCCGCCGAGGTGCTCTCCGGCCGGACGATCCTCTTCCTGGCGGTGGCCGCCCTGTTGCCCGCGTTCGGGCCGCGTCGGATCTGGGCGACCTTCACGGCGTTGGTCACGGTCGGCGGCTGGTTGCTCGCCACCGACGGGTACGGTCGCCCGGTCGCCCTTTGGCGGCTGCTCGCCATCGCGGCCCTGCTCTATCTGGGCCACACCCTCTGCGCGCTGGCCGCGCTGCTGCCCTATGACGCGGTGGTGGACCCCGAGTTGATCACCCGTTGGTTGGTGCGGTCGGCCGCGGTGCTGCTGGGGGCGGCCGTACTGGGCGTGCTGTTGTTGCAAGCGGCGGGGACGGGTGGGGAAGTCGGGCACCAGTGGGTCACCGTGCTCGGGCTCCTGGTGGCCGTGGCCACGGCGGCGTTGCTGGGCTGGCTGCTGCGCCGCCGGTGACCACTGCGACACGAGGGTTACGCAGGTCACATGGGTTGTGCTCCGTCACAGATGGGGGGCGCGAGCGGGATTACCTGAGCCGGCCGGGGAAAGATAGACGACGTGAATCCGAAGCGGATCCTTGTGGTTGGTGCCGGGCACGTCGGTCTGTATGCCGCGCTGCGCCTGTCGAAGAAGCTCAGCTCCCGTGAGGCTGAGGTCATGGTGGTGGACCCCCAACCCCACATGACCTATCAGCCGTTCCTGCCTGAGGCGGCAGCGGGCAACATCTCCCCGCGGCACTCCGTGGTGCCGCTGCGACGGGAGTTGCGCCGGTGCAAGATGGTGGCCGGTACGGTCACGCGGATCGAGCACGACCGCAAGGTGGCCACCGTGCAGCCGATCAGCGGCCCGGCCCGGGAGATCACCTACGACCACGTGATCGTGGCCCCGGGTTCGGTGTCCCGCACCCTGCCGATTCCCGGCCTGCACGAGCAGGGCATCGGGTTCAAGACCATCGGTGAGGCGATCTACCTGCGCAACCACGTGCTGGATCGGCTCGACGTGGCGGCCGCCACGCCGGATCCGGACGTCCGCCGTTCGGCGCTGACCTTCACCTTCGTCGGCGGTGGGTACGCCGGCATCGAGGCGCTCGCCGAGATGGAGGACATGGCTCGCGACGCGCTGCGCTACTACCCGGAGCTCAAGCAGGACGAGGTTCGCTGGGTGCTGGTCGAGGCCACTCAGCGGGTGCTGCCCGAGGTCGACCGGGACATGGGTGCCTACACCGTGCAGCAGTTGCTGAAGCGGAACATGGACATCCGGCTGGACACCCGGCTCGAGTCCTGCGTCGACGGCGTGGTCAAGCTCTCCGACGGGGACAGCTTCCGGTCCGACACGATCGTTTGGACGGCCGGTGTGAAGCCGTCGCCGATGCTGGACGCGACCGACTTCCCGCGTGACGACCGCCGACGGATCACCTGCCTGCCCACTCTTCAGGTGGTCGACGGCGACCAGGTGGTCGAGGGTGCCTGGAGCGCCGGCGACTGCGCCGCCGTGCCGGACCTGACCAAGGAGCCGGGCAACTTCTGCTCGCCGAGCGCGCAGCACGCGGTGCGCCAGGCCGCCCGGATGGCCGACAACATCGCGGCCGTGATCCGGGGTCGCGAGCCGGTGAACTACAAGCACAAGCACGTGGGCAGCGTCGCGAGCCTCGGCCTGCACAAGGGCGTGGCCCAGGTCTACGGGATCAAGATGACCGGTTGGCCGGCCTGGGTGATGCACCGGACGTACCACATGAGCCGGATCCCGTCGTTCAACCGCAAGGTTCGGGTGGTGGTGGACTGGTCGTTGGCGTTCTTCCTCAAGCGTGAGGTGGTCGCCCTGGGTCAGCTGCACGACCCGCGCGAGGAGTTCGTCGAGGCATCCCAGCCCGTCGGCGCCCCCCGCGTCTGAGCCCTCACCAGCCCCGCCGATCTTGCACTTTCGGACGCCGTAACGCGGCTTTTGCCACGCTTTGTCCCCGCAGAAAGTGCAAGATCGACGGGGTTTTGGGTGCTCCGACGCGGGCTTAGACGCGCCAGGTCCAGGCGTCGGCGATCCGGGTGGCGGGGCCGTAGAGCTGGTCCAGGGTGGCTCGGAGGCTCTGCGCGTGGGGGGCGTCGTCGGTGAGCGCCACGCAGGACGCGCCCCAGAAGTCGGCGTCCCGGGCGGCCTGGCGGCGCTGCTCGTCGCCGATGGCCGGTTGGTCGCCGCGCCGGGCAACGTCCGCCAGCAGCGCGGAGGTCGGCTGCTTGAAGGTGCCCATCGCCGCGGTGCCGCCCCGGCCGTACGGGCCGATGAAGAACCCCTCCGGCAGCCCGAAACCGGCGTCGGCTGCGGTCGCCCAGCGCATCGGCCAGGGCTCCTTCGGGGTGGGTAGCGGCACCGGGACCAGCACCCCGCCGGGGCGTACGCACTGTCGCCAGTGGCCGCCGGTGATGAACTCCGGCACGGCGGGTCGTCCGGTGGTCGGCAGGGGGGTCGGGAAGATCGGCAGCAGCGCCACGCCGACGGCCAGTGGCACCAGCCGCCGCGCTCGACCGGAGCTACCCAGTGCCCGGTCGACCGCGAGTACCAGCAGCGTCGCGACGATCGGCAGCAACGCCAGCGCGAACCGCATCGGCAGCGCCCCGTCCACCACCGGTAGGCCGCCGATCAGGGCGTACGGGCCGGGAAGCGCGGTGCGGGTGCCGCCGAGCACCACCTCCGGGCCGAGTGAGAGCGCACCCATCACCAGGCCCGCCACGACGCAGGCGAAGACCAGCCGGCGCCGCCCGACCCAGATCGCGCTGGCCACGGCGACCAGCAACAGCGGCCAGCCGAGGAAGGTGTTGTACTCGGCCGGGCCGGTGGTCAGCCGGGCGGACTGGTCGCTGCCGGCCACCGACAGCGGGGAAACCGTCCACCAACTACTCAGGTCGGCGGAGAAGTAGGCCGGGGCGAACATCCCGTCGGCGACTCCCTGCGGCCCGGCGAACTGGAACCACAGCGGATAGCCGAGCACCAGCAGCGCGAGTCCGGCGGCGATCGCCACCCCGCCGGCGAAGCCGGGGAGCGCTCTGCGGGCCAGGTCCCGGTCCGACACGGCGTAGCTGATCGCCATCACCAGCAGCGTGATCGCGGCGAGGAAGAGCACCTCCTCGCCGATGAAGACCTGCGCGGTGACCGCGGCGGCCAGCCCCGCCGCGGAGGTGAACAGCCGCCGGCGGTCCGGCCCGGTGGGTCGGCCGGTCTCGTCCGGCGTCCCGGGCCCCGGGTCGGCCGCCCGCAGCAGCCGGACCACCAGCCAGACGATCACTGGCACCAGCCACTGGGCGGTCATGTGCAGGTGGCTGTTGGTCTGCGAGACCATGCCGGGGCCGAATCCGCACAGTCCGCCGCCGAGTGCCGCGGCCACCCAGCGGGCGCGCAGCGTCCGGTGGAACAGCAGGTACCAGGCGAGGGCGGTGCCGGCCAGGTTGGCGGCAGCCAACAGCGCGAAGGTGACCGGTGCACCCAGCAGCAGGGTGACCGGCGCGAAGACGACGCCGAGCGCGATCACCGTGGTGTTGGCCATGAGGTTGACCCCGTCGGGGGCGTTGAGCCGGTCGGTGAGCAGGTCGAAGTCGCCGAGCAGCGCGCGGGCGTCCACGGCCAGGAACCATTCGTAGAGGGTCTGGTCCTCCGGGTTGAGCGCCAGGGTCCGGCCGCCCGGGTCGGGCCACAGCCCGTGGGTGAGCCAGCCGGCCAGCACCACGAAGATCAGAGCGCTCAGCAGGTCGACCCGGCGTCGGTGGACGGCGGCCAGCAACCGGGTGGCCCGGGGTCGGCGGTCGACCTGATCGGCGAGGCGGACTGCCTGCTCAGGGGCGGCGTCGGGGGCCGTGGGGGCTGCGCTGCTCACGGCATCGACCCTAATGTGGCCAGGCCGACGGGGTACGCCGGGTCGCCGCGAACCGGCTACGGTGACACTGCACCAGGCGTGTCGGCGCGCCGGTGCCACCCGCCCGGGTGGTGGAAAGGCAGACACGGCCGCCTTAAAAGCGGCTGCCGAAAGGCGTGCGGGTTCGACCCCCGCCCCGGGCACCGGTCGGTTGACACATTCTCATTCGTGATCACCAGGACTTGGCTGCGCCGTTTACTCTTGGAGGGCACGTTCACGTGCACACGACCCCCTGAGGGAGGCCAGACAGTGAAGACCTCGAACCCGGTGCTCGCCCGGCTCGGCCAAGCGGCCGAGCGGGAGCGCTCCGCCGGGTACGCCCCGGCCGGGCCGTACGGACAGCCCGGCATTCCCCAGCAGTACCCGTCCCAGGCCGGCTACCCGGCCGCGCCGCCGACCGTGGCACCGATGACGGTTGACGACGTCGTCGTCAAGACGGTCGCCCTGCTCGGCATCCTCGGCATCACCGCCGCGGCCGCCTGGGTGCTCGTGCCCGACGCGCTGGTCGGGACGGCCTGGATCGGCGCGGCGGTGGTCGGCCTGGTCCTGGGCTTGATCATTTCGTTCTCCCGGATGGCCAACCCGGCGCTCGTGATCGCGTACGCGGTCGTCGAGGGTGTCTTCGTCGGCATGGTCAGCAAGGCGTTCGAGACGCGCTACGACGGCATCGTGCTTCAGGCCGCGGTTGCCAGCTTCGGCATCTTCTTCCTGATGGCGATGCTCTACAAGGCGAAGGTCATCCGGGCCACCCCGGCCTTCGTCAAGGGCATGATCGCGGTGATGGTCGGCCTCTTCGCCGTCATGATGATCAACCTGGTGTTGGCGCTGTTCGGCGTCAACACCGGTCTGCGTGACGGCAGCCCGCTGGCCATCGGCTTCAGCCTGGTCTGCATCGTGGTCGCCTCGCTGAGCTTCGTGCTCAGCTTCAAGGAGATCGAGGACGGCGTCCGGATGGGCCTGCCGCAGCGCTACTCCTGGGTGGCCGCGTTCGGCATCCTGGTCAGCCTGGTCTGGCTCTACATCGAGATCCTGCGCCTGCTGAGCTACTTCCAGGGCGACGACTGACCTCGTCCGCACTGCCGACCGGCGCCCGTCCCCACTCTGGTGGGGGCGGGCGCCGTCGTCCGCGCCGTTTACCCGCCGCCGCCGGTCCGCCCGGGGCAGAGTGACTTCGGGGGGTACGCGGGCGAAGGAGGCGGCGGTGCGCAGCAACAACCCGGTGCTCAACCGGCTGGACGAGACCGGCCGGGTGGAGGCCCGGGTGCTCGGCGCCCGTGACGTCGAGCCGATGACCGTCGACGACGTGGTGGTCCGCACCGTCGGGCTGCTGCTCGTGACCGGCGCGACCGCGGCGGTGTCCTGGACGGTGATCCCCGACGCCGTGTGGCTGGGTGCCGCGCTGGCCGGCAGCGCGCTCGCCTCGATCGCGCTGGTCCTGGTCATCTCGTTGCGGGGGATCACCAACCCGGTGCCGATCGTCGGGTACGCCGTCCTCCAGGGCCTGCTGCTGGGGGTGGCGAGCCGTACCTTCGAGCAGGTGTATCCGGGCATCGTGGTGCAGGCGGTGGCCGGCACCTTCGGCGTCTTCCTCGGCATGGCCGCCCTCTACCGGGCCCGGGTGATCCGGGCGACGCCCCGGCTGGCTCGCCTGGTGATCGGCACCCTGCTCGGCATCGCCGTACTCAGCGTGGTCAACCTGGTGTCGTACCTGATCTCCGGGCGGCCGGGCCTGGAGGTCTACAGCGTCAGCGGGGAGGTTGGCTGGTTGCCGTACGCCTTCTCGGTGGTGGCCATCATCGCCGGGGCGTTCAGCTTCATTCTCGACTTCGACCTCGTCGAGCGTTCGGTGCGCGACGGTCGCCCCCGTCGGTACGCGTGGCTGAGCGCGTTCGGCCTGCTCACCGGGTTGGTCTTCCTCTACTGGCAGCTGTTGCGGCTGCTCAGTTACCTACGCCGCTGACCCGCCCGTGCGGCGCCTGCCGGCCGGTGGTCGGCCGCTGACCCGCGTGATCGACTCGATTTCGTGAAAGTCGGGGTGTCCGGGGCGCGGTGACGCCCCGATTTTCAGGAGGACGAGTCGATCTCGGCTGTGGTGCCGGTCGGCTGTGGTCGGTGTCGGCCGTAGACTCGGCGGCGATGAGCGCAGCGGAGTTGGACAAGACCGTGCAGTTGCTGGTCCGTCAGATCGTGCACTGGCAGCAGCCGCGCTGGGCGGCCGTCGCGACCACCGGCAACGTGTCCCGCGCCGACCTGGTGCACCGCCTGGTGCAGGAGATCGCCAACCTGGCGGCCGACGCCGAGGGGGAGCCGCGGCGGGTGGTGCCCCGGCTCGACAACGACCTGGCCCTGCCCGACCAGCTGCGGGTGGTGACGGCGGACCTGTTGGCCGCCGACCCGGGGCCCGAGGCGCTGGCCCGGGTCGCCGCCGAGGTGACGGCGACCCGCAGCGCGCTCTGAGGCAGGTCGGGTCAGCTCAGCCGTTCGAGCACCATGGCCATGCCCTGGCCACCGCCCACGCACATGGTCTCCAGACCGATGGTCTTGTCGTGCCACTCCAGCGCGTTGAGCAGGGTGCCGGTGATCCGCGCGCCGGTCATACCGAACGGGTGGCCGACCGCGATGGCGCCACCCATCACGTTCAGCCTCTCCTCCGGGATGCCCAACTGGCGGTAGGAGGGGATGACCTGCGCGGCGAACGCCTCGTTGATTTCGACGAGGTCGACGTCGTCGATGGTCATGCCGGCGCGGCGCAGCGCCTGCCGGGACGCCTCGACCGGCCCGAGACCCATGATCTCCGGCGACAGGGCGGTCACCCCGGTCGAGACGATCCGGGCCAGCGGGGTGAGCCCGAGCTCCTCGGCCCGCTGGGCGCTCATCACGACCACGGCGGCCGCGCCGTCGTTGAGGGGGCAGCAGTTGCCCGCGGTGATCCGACCGTCCGGGCGGAAGACCGGCTTCAGGCCGGCGACCGCGTCGAGGGTGACGCCGGCCCGGGGCCCGTCGTCGGTGCTCACCACGGTGCCGTCCGGCGTGGTGACCGGCGTGATCTCCCGGGCCCAGAAGCCGTCGGCGATGGCCTTCTCGGCGAGGTTCTGGCTGCGTACGCCGAACTCGTCCATGTCGGCACGGGTGACGTCGTACACCTGGGCCAGGTTTTCCGCGGTCTGCCCCATGGTCAGGTAGATGTCGGGCAGTTCACCGGCCTCGCGCGGGTCGGTCCACACCTCGGCCCCGCCCTGCGCGCGGCGCTTCGAGCGCTCGCCGGCCGACCCGAAGCGCGGGTTCTCCCAGCCGCCGCCGACCAGGGCCTGCGCCTCGGGAGGCAGCCCGTCGGAGCTGCCCCGGGCGTAGCGGGACACCATCTCCACACCGGCGGAGACGAACACGTCGCCCTCACCGGCCCGGATCGCGTGCATCGCCATCCGGGTGGTCTGCAACGACGAGGCGCAGTAGCGGGTCAGCGTGGCGCCGGGCACCGTGTCCAGACCGAGGAGCGTGGACACCACCCGGGCCATGTTGAAGCCCTGCTCGCCGCCGGGCAGGCCGCACCCGAGGTAGAGGTCGTCGATCGTGGTCGGATCGAGTGCGGGGATCTTGTCCAGCGCGGCCTGGACGATGGTCGCGGCGAGATCGTCGGAGCGGACATCGCGCAGGGACCCCTTGTGCGCCCGGCCGATGGGGGAGCGGGCGGTAGCGACGATGACAGCGTCGCGGGACGACTCAATCGGCATGGACCAACGTTAACCCGCCAGTAACATGGCGCGGAAGAAGCCGGCCCGGCGGGAAATGTCACCCCGCACCGGGAACGATCTAGCGCCGGGTGGTGGCCGCCGCCGCCGCGACGATGGCCGGCAGCAGCGCGTGCGCCCAGACCCGGTAGCCGTCGGCGGAGGGGTGGAAGCCGTCCGGGCAGAGCGTCCCCGCGTCGGCCCGGAACACCGGCCCGGTCTCGGTGGCCAGGTCGACCACCGAGCCACCCGCCTCCAGCACGGCCGTGGTCTGCGCGCGGGCCATCCGGCGCCCGGACCAGCCGACCACCTGGCGCAGCGGAGGCGCGATGGCACGCATCGCGCCGAGATCGGGGCAGGTGCCCACCACCACCTCGACGCGCGCCTCGCGCAGCCGGTGCACCGCCGCGCCGAGATAGGCCGCCGCGTCGGAGGGCCGACGCAGCCCGGTGGCGTCGTTCGCGCCGATCAGGATCAGCGCCACGTCGGGTCGTTCACCGAGCAGGGCGCGGGCGACCTGGGTGGCGAGGTCCGTCGAACGGGACCCGGAGACGCCGACGCTGGACAGGTGCACGCGGCGGCCGGTCGGGCCCTCGGCCAGGAGGTTGGCCAACTGCCCGCCGATGGTGTCCTCCAGCCGGTCGACACCGACGCCCAGCGCCGACGAGTCGCCCAGCAACACCAGTCGCAGCGGAGGGGCGCCCGCCCGGCCGATCGTGGCGCGCAGGGCCAGGCCCAGCTCCGGTTGGGCGTAGCGGCGGTGCCGGGCGACGAACGCCTCACCGGCGAGGACTGCGGCGCCGCCGACGGTGCCGGCGAGCAGCGAGAACGCCGCCGCCCGGCCCAGTCGGCCAGCGAGGCCGGGGGTCACGCCCCGCGCGCTGCGCTCGTTCATGCCAGTCCCTCCACTGTCGAGGTGTCCGAGGCGGAGCCGTGCTGCGGCACCGCCCCGACACCGAAGAACGCCCGGCGGCGCAGCTGCGCCCACCGGCCGGCCGGCCCTCGGTCGCGGCCCCGGACCTGGACGCCGCTGACCTCCGTGCCGGCGTGTCGAGCCGCCTCCTGCGCGGCCTCCGGCAGCGACCGTACGCCGTCGCGGCGCGTCGGTGTGGCCCGTCGTTCGGGGGCCGCGCCGAGGGCGGAGAGCATCGTCGGCAGGAGCGCGGCGGCGGCCATCGCGTACCCCTCGGCGGAGGGGTGGAACCGGTCCCAGGCGAACATCCGGGTCGGCTCGGCCGCGAACCGGGGGCCGAGCAGATCACCGAGGGAGACCGTCCAGCCGCCCGCCTCGACCACCGCCACCGTCTGGGCTGCGGCGAGTTGGCGGCTCCAGCGGTGCGCCAGCCAGCGCAGCGGTGGCTGGATCGGGCGAATCGCGCCCAGGTCGGGGCAGGTGCCGACGACCACCTCACAGCCCGCGTCGCGCAGTGTGTGCACCGCCTCGACCAGGTAGCGCACCGCCAACCCACGCGGCGTGCGGTTGGTGATGTCGTTGCCGCCGATGAGGATCACCGCGATGTCGGGCCGGGACTCCAGCGCCGCCTCCACCTGGTGGCGCAGCGCCGCCGAGATGGCTCCGACCACCGCGAAGCGGTGCAGTTGCACGGGTCGGTGTAGTCGGCGGGACAGGCCGGTGGCGAGCAGCGCCCCGGGCGTCTCCCGGCGGCGGTGCACCCCGTAGCCGGCCGCCGACGAGTCACCGAGCACGACCATGGTGAGCGCGGGACCGGGGAACTTCGCGCCGTACATCCCGTCACAGCGCGGCGGCGGCGCCTCGGCCATCGGGATGGTGCGTCGCGCCTGACGGGCCTGGCCGAGCAGCACCCCGCCGGTCGCCACCGCGGCCGCCGCGGTGGCGCCGGTGCCGATGGCTGCCAGCCGGGCGAAGCGCCGGGCCTGTCGCCAGCGCTCACCACCGGGTACGACGGAATTAGCCACCCCCATACCGCGACATTATCGCGCTGCCCCGACACACCGCTGTCGTCGTGACGGCAGCCAGGTGCCTGGAAACCGACGCGACGGGGTACCTGTGCGGGTGCGGCCGGCCGACTTGCGCCGACCCGCCACGCTGATCCGGCGGAGAGGAGCGCGACGATGGGTAAGACACTGAAGCGCAGCGCGGCGTTCACGGCCCTGGCGCGGGCCCTGGCGGCCGGGGCACGCACCGGGCCGTCGATGGGCACGCGGTTGGCGGCGTTGCCCCGGATGATCCGGGCAACCGTCAAGGGGGAGTACGACGGCGGCCTGCGGCTGGCCCTGATGACCGCGGCGACGGCGTACATCGTCTCGCCGATCGACCTGCTCCCGGAGATCCCGCTGGCGATCTTCGGGCTGGCCGACGATGCGGTCATGATCACGTGGTTGGCCGGCAGCGTGCTCGCCGAGACCGATCGCTTCCTGGAGTGGGAGGCCCGCCGTAGCTCGGTCATCCCCGGGGGGCTGGTGCCCTGACGGCACGTACGCTGGGCGGCGAGGAATCGTCTTCCCGGTCGCCAGCGCCGGCGCCGCAACGAAGGGCACACCGTGCAGTACTACGACAACGTCGTCGACATGATCGGAAACACCCCGCTGGTGCGTCTGCGTAACGTCACCAAGGGCATCCAGGCCACCGTGCTCGCCAAGGTGGAGTACGTCAACCCGGGCGGCTCGGTGAAGGACCGGATCGCGCTGCGGATGGTGGAGGACGCCGAGGCCGCCGGCCTGCTCAAGCCCGGCGGCACCATCGTCGAGCCGACCAGCGGCAACACCGGCGTCGGGCTGGCCCTGGTGGCCCAGCTCAAGGGCTACCGGTGTGTCTTCGTCTGCCCCGACAAGGTCAGCCAGGACAAGCAGGACGTGCTCCGGGCGTACGGCGCCGAGGTGGTGGTCTGCCCGACCGCCGTCGCGCCGGAGGATCCGCGCTCGTACTACAACGTCTCGGACCGGCTGACCCGGGAGATCCCCGGCGCCTGGAAGCCCAACCAGTACAGCAACCCGGCCAACCCGCGCTCGCACTACGAGACCACCGGCCCGGAGCTGTGGAAGCAGACCGAGGGCGGGCTCACCCACTTCGTGGCCGGCGTCGGCACCGGCGGCACCATCTCCGGCATCGGCCGCTACCTCAAGGAGGCCTCCGACGGGCGGGTTCGGATCGTCGGGGCCGACCCGGAGGGCTCGGTCTACTCCGGCGGCACCGGCCGCCCGTACCTGGTGGAGGGCGTCGGCGAGGACTTCTGGCCGGAGACGTACGACCGGGGTGTCGCCGACGAGATCGTCGAGGTCTCCGACAAGGCGTCGTTCGAGATGACCCGGCGGCTGGCCCGCGAGGAGGGGCTGCTGGTCGGCGGCTCCTGCGGGATGGCCGTCGTCGCCGCCTTGGAGGTGGCCCGCCGGGCCAACCCGGACGACGTGGTGGTGGTGCTGCTGCCCGACGGCGGCCGGGGCTACCTCTCGAAGATTTTCAACGACTCGTGGATGGCCCGGTACGGCTTCCTCGACAACTCGGGTGCCGAGCCGACGGTGGCCGACGCGCTGGCCAGCAAGCCGGGCGGGCTGCCCGAGCTGGTGCACGTGCACCCGACCGAGACCGTCCGCGACGCGATCGACTACATGCGCGAGTACGGCGTCTCGCAGCTACCGGTGCTCAAGGCCGAGCCGCCGGTGGTGACCGGTGAGGTCGCCGGTTCGATCGCCGAGCGGGACCTGCTCGACGCGCTGTTCACGGGTCAGGCCCACCTGCACGACACGATCGAGCGGCACATGGGCGACCCGCTGCCGATGATCGGTGGCGGCCAGCCGGTGAGCGAGGCGGTGGGCATGCTGGAGAAGTCCGACGCCGCACTGGTCCTGGTCGACGGCAAGCCCAAGGGCGTCCTCACCCGCCAGGACCTCCTGTCCCACCTCGGCGCCCACTGAGTCCGGTCCCGGTGCCCCGCCTGCGGGCGGGGCACCGTGCCGTGTCGCCCGGGTCCCCGCCGGCCGGGGGGACCCGTGCCACTCTGTCGCGTCCTTTGCTCTGCTTACCCATACGCACCACCACCCACCTCCCGGCCACCACGCCGCCGCGAACCACCCGCCGCCATCACCACCGCTGGTGCCTATTGGTATGCAGAGCAAAGGGCGCGCGCGGGCGTGGAGTGCTCAGAGCGGGCGGGTGTAGCGGAGCTGGGGCGTGCGGGCCGTACCGATGTGTTCCTCGCGTTCCGCTCCGGTCGGGGTCCATCCGCCGCGCTCGTAGAAGGAGCGGGCGTGGGTGTTGTCCCGCAGCACCCAGAGCACGGCACGGTTCCAGCCCTGCGCCCGCATGGCGTCCAACGCGTCCACCATCAGGGCGCGGCCGACGCCGCGGCCCTGCTCGGCCGGGTCGAGGTGGATCGCGTTGAGCAGCCCGGTGGCGGGGTCGGCCTCGTCGTCCGGGCCGAGGTGGCTGAACCCGACCACCGCCCCGGCCCGTTCGGCCACGGTCATCCGGTGGGTGTCCCGCTCCCACTGCCACCGCTCGACCCAGTAGCGCCCCATCGCCTCCGGTGTCGGGTCGGCCAGCGCCTCGGCCGGCAGGAAGGCGGAGTAGGCGGCGACCCGGGAGCGCTGGTGCAGGGCGCCCACCGCCATCAGGTCGCCGTCAGTCGCGGGGCGGAGCGTGATGGTCACCCGGCCGAGGTTACCCGGCGCGGTGGGAGCTGCACCGTGGTCAGATCCTCGGCGATGATCAGTTCACCGTCGAAATGGGCTCGCGCCTCGTCGTGGAACCCGCGCGGGTCGGGGTAGCGCTGGGAGAAGTGGGTGAGCACGAGTCGGCGTACCCCGGACTCGGTCGCCACCCGGGCGGCCTGCGCCGCGGTCAGGTGGCCGACCTCGGCGGCGAGCGCGGCCTCCGACTCCAGGAACGTCGACTCGATGACCAGCAGGTCGGCGTGCTCCGCGAGGGCGTACACCCCGTCGCAGAGACCGGTGTCCATCACGAACGCGAACCGCTGCCCGGGCCGGGGCACGCTCACCTCGGCCCGGGTGACGCGGCGTCCGTCGAGGTCCAGGTGCCCGCCGCGGATCAGCTCGCCGACGGCCGGCCCGGCGATGCCGTACGCGGCCAGCTTCTCCGGCAGCATCCGGTGGCCGTCCGGCTCGACCAGCCGGTAGCCGTACGTCTCGATGGGGTGCCGGAGCCGTCGTGCTTCCAGCGTGCCGCAGCGCAGGGCGATCCGCTGCCCGTCGGCCTCGATGGGCTCGACCCGCAGTTCGGCGGTCTCGTAGAAGGAGGTGGCGTGGCGCAGTCGGGTGAAGTACTCGGCGCCGCCGGCGGGGAAGTGCACGGCGACCGGGTGCGCCACCCGGTCCAGGGAGAGCCGTTGGATGGTGCCGGGCAGGCCGAGGCAGTGGTCGCCGTGGAAGTGGGTGACGCAGATCCGGGTCAGATCGGTGGCCGTGACCGTGGTGTGCAGGAGCTGACGCTGGCTGCCCTCACCCGGGTCGAAGAGGATCACCTCGTCGTCCCAGCGCAACACGTACCCGTTGTGGTTGCGCTGGCGGGTCGGCGCCTGGCTGGCCGTTCCCAGCACCACCAGCTCGCGCATGGACATCGCCACTCCCGCGGATATGGAGCGACCCCCGGGGCACTCCGCGCATGTGCGCGGGCCGGCTGGACTTGGCCGGCACCCCGGGGGTCGGGTGGCTGTCGTGGATTCGCCGCACCGCTGCCACACGGTCTCGACGATGGTGCTTTTGCCCGCCTCGCGGCGAGCCGATCACTGTCGAGGACAGCGGCTAGCTGACAGCCACCTCACGAGTCCGATTGCTATACAAGTCTGGACCACCTCCTTTCACGTGTACGGCCACGCTATCGAGTTCTCGTCGGGCTCGGCAACGGATTTCGATCACAGGCCAAACGGGAATGCCCGGCCACCTTCTCGGCGGCCGGGCATCACGTGGGTTCAGGCGGCCGGTGGTCAGCCGCCGACGCGGGCCACGCCGACCGGGCAGCTCAGCCCGTTCGGGCCGTGGTTGCAGTACCCGTTCGGGTTCTTGGTCGGGGCCAGGTACTGCTGGTGGTAGTCCTCGGCGAAGTAGTAGCTGCCGAGCGGTGCGATCTCGGTGGTGATCTGACCCTTGCCGGCCCGCGTCACGATCGGCTGGAACGCGTCCCGGGACGACTCCGCGATGGTCCGCTGCTCGTCGGTGGTGGTGTAGATCGCCGAGCGGTACTGGGTGCCCACGTCGTTGCCCTGGCGCATGCCCTGGGTCGGGTCGTGATTCTCCCAGAAGACCTTCAGCAGGTCCTCATAGTTGATCTTGCTGGGGTCGTACACCACCTGAACGACCTCGGCGTGCCCGGTCCGGCCGGAGCACGTCTCCTCGTACGTCGGGTTCTTGGTGATGCCACCCGCGTAGCCGGCGGAGGTGGTGTAGACGCCGGGCAGCGTCCAGAACAGTCGCTCGGCACCCCAGAAACAGCCCATGCCGAAGACCGCGACCTGAAGGCCCTCGGGGAACGGGCCCTTCAACGGGGTGCCCAGCACCTCGTGGCGGTCGGCGACCGGCATGGCGATCGGGCGGCCCGGCAGGGCCTGGTCGGGCGTGACCATCTCGGCGTTCATACGGCGCAAAAACACGGTGGGGATCTCCTCTCGTACCGCTCGCAGCGTGTAACACCGGAGGGTCCTGCTTCCTTACCCGCGCCGCCGTGACTCAGGCCCACGGGGGAGTGCTGCGGCGACCCGGTCTGCGTACGTCTGGGCCTCGGTGTCGTCGTCGTACCGGGTGCGCGGCCAGAAAAAACCGCGCAACCCATCGCCCTTGGTGCGCGGGACCACATGGGTGTGCAGGTGGGGCACCGATTGGGACACCTTGTTGTTCATGGCCACGAACGTCCCACCAGCACCGAGAGCGGTCTCCACCGCCACCGCCAGCCGCTGGACCATGGCGAAGTAGCCGGGCAGCAGGTCGGCCGGCAGCTCGACCAGGGTCACCAGGTGCACCCGGGGCACCACCAGCACGTGCCCCTTGAACACCGGCCGGGTGTCCAGGAACGCCACCCCGTCCGGGGTGTCCGCCACCCGGAACGCCGGCACCTCGCCCGCCACGATCCCGCAGAACACGCAACCGCTCACCGGGCCAGGCTATGCCGGCGACCCCGGGCGGTCCGGCCCCTGCCCGGGAGCACGGGTTCCGTTCCAGCCCTCGCCGACGGGGCACTAGCCTCACCAGAATGAGTCACGGCTTCGAGACGCTCGCCATCCACGCCGGTCAGGACCCTGAGGCCCGCACCGGCGCGGTGATCCCACCGATCTACCAGACCAGCACGTACGCGCAGGACGCCGTCGGCGCGCCTCGCCTCGGCTACGAGTACAGCCGCTCGGGCAACCCGACTCGTGACGCGCTCCAGGAATGCCTGGCGGCGCTCGAGGGTGGGCCGGTGGGGCTCGCCTTCGCCAGTGGCCTGGCGGCGGAGGACACCCTGCTGCGGGCCGTGTGCCAGCCCGGCGACCACGTGGTGATCCCGGACGACGCGTACGGCGGCACGTACCGGCTCTTCGCCCGGGTCGCCCAGCGCTGGGGCCTGGAGTTCAGCCCGGCCAAGGTCTCCGACCCGGCTGCGATCCGGGCGGCCGTGCAGCCCGGTCGCACGAAGATCGTCTGGATCGAGACGCCGACCAACCCGCTGCTCGGCATCGCCGACATCGCCGCCCTGGCCGCCGTGGCACACGACGCGGGTGCGCTGCTGGTGGTCGACAACACCTTCGCCTCGCCGTACCTCCAGCAGCCGATCGCGTACGGCGCGGACGTGGTGGTGCACTCCACCACCAAGTACATCGGTGGGCACTCCGACGTGGTCGGCGGCGCGCTCGTCGTCGCCGACGCCGGGCTCGGCGAGGAACTGCGCTACCACCAGAACGCGATGGGCGCGATCAACGGCCCGTTCGACGCCTGGCTCACCCTGCGGGGCATCAAGACCCTCGGGGTACGCATGGACCGGCACTGCGACAACGCCGAGCGGCTCGCCGCGTACCTCGACGGGCACGCCAAGGTGGCCCAGGTGATCTATCCGGGCCTGCCGTCGCACCCTGGTCACGAGGTGGCCGCGAAGCAGATGCGCCGGTTCGGCGGCATGATCTCGTTCCGCGCCGCCGGGGGTGAGGACCACGCCGTGGAAATCTGCAACCGCACCAAGCTCTTCGTGCTCGCCGAGTCGCTGGGCGGCGTGGAATCCCTGATCGAGCACCCGGGTCGGATGACACACGCAAGTGCTGCCGGCTCGCCGCTTGAAGTTCCCGGCGATCTCGTGCGACTGTCTGTCGGCATCGAGACGGTCGACGACCTACTCGCCGATCTGGAGCAGGCGCTGGGCTGACCGCTGGGGAGGATGGCCGTGCAGGACATCATGGCGACCTGGGTTGGGGCGACCGCCAAGCAGATCGCCCGGGGCGTACGCCGAGGTGACGTCTCGGCGACCCAGGTCGTCGCCGACCACCTCGAGTACATCTCCCGAGCCGACCGTGAGCTGGGCGCGTTCCGCGCCGTTCGCGGCGGTGAGGCGATCACCGAGGCGGAGAAGGTCGACGAGCAGGAGGACCTGGCCAACCTGCCGCTGGCCGGGGTTCCGGTGGCGGTCAAGGAGAACACCCCGGTCGCTGGCCTGCCCACCTGGAACGGTTCGGCGGCCGCCCGCACCGACGTCGCGGAGGCCGACCACGAGGTGGTGCGTCGGCTGCGCGGCGCCGGCGCGGTGATCCTCGGTGTGACCCGGATGCCGGAGCTGGGGCTGTGGGCGGTCACCGACGACGACACCGTGGTCACCCGCAACCCGTGGGACAGCACGCGTACCCCCGGTGGGTCCTCCGGTGGGGCCGCCGCCGCCGTCGCCGCCGGGCTGGTGCCGATCGCGCACGCCAACGACGGTCTCGGTTCGATCCGGATTCCCGCCGCCTGTTGCGGCCTGGTCGGGCTCAAGCCCGGTCGGGGTGTGGTCCCCTGCCAGCTGGGCGCGGACGACTGGTTCGGCCTCACCGAGCACGGCATGCTGACCAGCACGGTCGCCGACGCGGCGGTCGGCTTCTCGGTGCTCGCCGGCCGGCGTCCGGAGAAGCTGGTTCCCCCGCAGCGCCTGCGGGTGGGCGTCTCGCTGCGCTCCCCGGTTCGCGGCGTCGCACCGGACGCGCCCAACCGGGACGCGGTCGCCGCCGCCGGCCGACTGCTCGCCGCCGCCGGGCACGACACGGTGCCGGCCGATCCGGTCTACCCCACCGCGCTCGGTCTCCAGGGCATCGCCACCTGGTTCGCCGCGGCCGCCACCGACGTCCGGGCTTCCGGGCTGGACCGGCGTGGCCTGCAACGGCGTACCCGGCGGCACGTCGCGTTGGGCGAGTGGGCGCAGCGTCGCGGCTACGTGCGGGAGGCCGACCGGGCTGCCTGGCGGCAACGGTCGGTCGACTTCTTCACCGACCACTCGGTCGACCTGTTGCTCACCCCGGCGTTGGCCACCGCGCCACCCGAGGCGGCCCGCTGGTCGGAGCGGCCCTGGCGGGCGAACATGACAGCCAGCATCCGGTACGCCCCGTACGCCGCGCCCTGGAACATCGCCGGCCTGCCGGCGGTCGTGGTGCCGGTCGGCCGCCGCCCGGACGGCCTGCCGGTCGCCGTGCAACTGGTCGGTCCGCCCGGCTCGGAGCTGCTGCTGCTCGGGGTGGCCGGCCAGTTCGAGATGACCGCACCGTGGACGCGCCACGCTCCCGGCTATCCCCGGGTCGGCACGGGATCACCGGCCACCGCCTGACCGTCGACGGTGTGCGCGGCGTCGGGCACGCCGGTGTCGCCGGTAAGGGTTCCGGCGGCGGGTGGCACGATCGGGGCATGACGGAACTGGTCGGTCTCGACGACGTGCGGGCCGCACGGGAGTTGCTCGCTGGCGTCACCCGCACCACCCCGCTGGAGCCCTCCCGCCCGCTCAGCGCGGCCCTGGGCGGCCCGACCTGGCTCAAGTGCGAGAACGTGCAGCGCGCCGGCTCGTACAAGGTGCGGGGCGCGTATGTGCGGATCTCCCGGTTGTCGGCCGCGGAGCGGGAGCGCGGCGTGGTGGCGGCGAGCGCGGGCAACCACGCGCAGGGCGTGGCCCTCGCCGCCGGCCTGGTCGGCACGCACGCCACCGTCTTCATGCCGGTCAACGCGCCGCTGCCGAAGGTGGCCGCCACCAAGGGGTACGGCGCGCAGGTCGAGTTGGCTGGGAACACCGTCGACGAGGCGCTGGTCGCCGCGCACACGTACGCCGAACGCACTGGCGCGGTGCTGATCCACCCGTTCGACCACCCCGACGTGATCGCCGGGCAGGGCACGGTGGCGCTGGAGATCCTCGAACAGTGCCCGGACGTGAAGACGATCATCACCGGCGTGGGTGGCGGGGGTCTGATCTCGGGCATGGCGGTGGCCGCGAAGGCGTTGCGGCCGGACGTCCGGATCATCGGCGTGCAGGCGGCCGGTGCGGCGGCGTTTCCGCCCTCACTGGTGGCCGGGGAACCGGTCCGGCTGCCCGTCTTCGCCACCATCGCCGACGGCATCGCCGTCGGCCGGCCGGGGGAGATCACCTTCAACCACGTACGCAAGCTGGTCGACGAGATCGTCACGGTCTCCGAGGAGGACATCTCCCGGGCCCTGCTGATGCTGTTGGAGCGCGGCAAGCAGGTGGTCGAGCCGGCCGGGGCGGTCGGCGTCGCCGCGCTGCTGGCCGGCGTGGTCGAGGTGGAGACGCCGGTGGTCGCGGTGCTCTCCGGGGGCAACATCGACCCGTTGCTGATGCTGCGGGTGATCGAGCACGGGTTGGCCGCGGCGGGTCGCTATCTGCGGGTGACCGTCCGCTGTTCGGATCGGCCGGGGCAACTCGCGTCGCTGCTCAGCCAGATCGCCGAGCACCGGGCCAACGTGGTGGACGTTGAGCACCAACGGGCCAACCCGCACCTCAGCCTCGGCGAGGTGGAGGTGGCGCTGTCGGTGGAGACCCGGGGCGTCGAGCACTCGGACACGCTGATCAGCGCGTTGCGGGCCAGCGGCTATCAGGTGGTCTTCGCGGCCGAGGCGTGACACCGGTGGGTGCCACGCCTCGGATGCGCTGGTTGGGAGCGGGTGCCGGCGTCGGTCAGCCCGGCCGACGGTGGATCGCGCGGTTGACGACCGTCAGCCGGCGAACGGCTCGAAGCTGACCACGGTCACCTTGATGTCGGCGCCGCTGGGCGCCGTGTAGGTGCAGGTCTGCCCGGGTCGGCCGCCCAGGATCGCCTTGCCGAGCGCGGACTCGGGGCTGTAGACGGTCAGGTCGGTGGTGGCGGCGATCTCCCGGGAACCGAGCAGGAAGGTCTCGGTGTCGTCGGTGTCGTCGTCGAAGTAGATCGTCACGACCATGCCGGGCGACACCGCGTCGGCGGTGGGGGCCGTGCCGACCTTCGCGGTGCGCAGCAGCTCTTGCAGGTAGCGGATGCGACCCTCGGCCTTGCCCTGCTCCTCGCGGGCGGCGTGGTAGCCGCCGTTCTCCCGCAGGTCGCCCTCCTCGCGCCGAGCGTTGATCTCGGCTGCGATCGCCGGACGGTTGGCGATGTGCTCGTCGAGCTCGGCCTGGAGGCGGTCGTACGCGTCCTGCGACAGCCAGGTGGCGGGCGCCTCGTTGCCAGTGGACACAGGCGTTCTCCTCAGTTGTGCGTGGCTGGCTGACAGGTGAACTACCAAGTTACCAGTGCGGTACGACACAGCGTGTCGGCCATCACCGCCGGTGTCCGGATCCAACACTTGCGGTAGGCGCTCGGTCAACCTGGTCGCTGATGCTGTTCGGGCAGCTCAGGACGCCTGTTGGCAGCGCAGAACCTCGCCGATGAACGGCCGCGCGGTGGTGGCCAGGCGGTGCCGGGTCGTGACGTGCCGGTCGCCGGGATCGGCGGTCACGGTGACCTGTTCACGGGCCACCTCGGCGCCGGAGCGGTCCCGGGCGCGCAGCACGCAGACCGCTGATCCGCCCGGCGGCACGGTCACCCGAAAGTCGACAAGTACCTGGTTGTCCGTGATGTCGGTGTACGTGATCACCTGGGCGTCGTAGACCGGGTCACCGTACTGGCGGTAGAGCCGGACCGAGATCACGGTCAGCGTCGCCACCAGCGCCAGCAGGACCAGCGCGGCCAGCAGCGTACGGCGGCGCTTTCCGCCCGGCGCGCGACGGCGGCCGTAGCGTCCGGCCGGGAATACCGGCGCGCCTGGTGAAATTGTGGCGTGCGTCTCGGTCACCGGCGGGTATCTCCTGGCGTTGTTGTCGGCGGCATCGGCAAGAATGACAGAGCCCCATCCTCCCACCCGATCCAGCGGCAGGAATGGCAGGTCGTGCCCGGCGCTGGTGGTCGGCGACAGGGTGTGGTGAGGAAAGATCCCGGCAGGTCAGCCGGTCGAGCCCGGTCGGGTCCACCGTCCGGCACAGACGAGGAGCGCCGAAGTTGGCAGAGCAACTGCGTCTCATGGCCGTGCACGCGCACCCGGACGACGAGTCGAGCAAGGGCGCGGCGACGACGGCGAAGTATGTCGCTCAGGGGGTGGACGTCCTGGTCGTGACGTGCACGGGCGGCGAGCGCGGGAGCGTGCTCAACCCCAAGCTCGATCGGCCCGACGTGTGGGCCAACATCGGCGAGATCCGGCGTGCCGAGATGGACGCCGCGCGAGCCATCCTCGGCATCGACCAGGCCTGGCTCGGCTTCGTCGACTCGGGCCTGCCCGAGGGTGACCCGCTGCCGCCGCTGCCCGAGGGCTGCTTCGCCCTGCAGGACGTCGAGGTCGCCGCCGGCCCACTGGTGCGGCTGATGCGCGAGTTCCGTCCGCACGTCGTGACCACGTACGACGAGGAGGGTGGCTACCCGCACCCGGACCACATCATGTGCCACAAGGTGAGCGTGGCGGCCTTCGAGGCCGCCGGTGATCCGGAGCGCTACCCGGAGCTGGGCGCCCCCTGGCAGCCGCTGAAGCTCTACTACGACATCGGCTTCTCCAAGGCCAAGATCATGGCCTTGCACGAGGGCATGCTGGCCGCCGGTCTGGAGTCGCCCTACGAGGAGTGGCTCAAGCGGTGGGAGGATCGGCCCGACAAGGGCCCCCGGATCACCACCCGGGTGGAGTGCGCCGAATACTTCCCGGTCCGCGACGACGCGCTGCGCGCCCACGCCACCCAGGTCGACCCGGACGGCTTCTGGTTCCACGTGCCGATGGAGCTGCAGCAGCGGGCCTGGCCGACAGAGGATTACCAACTCGCCCGCTCAATGGTCGACAGCCCGCTGCCCGAGTCGGATCTCTTCGCCGGAGTGCGGGAGACGGCGCACGCACGTTGATTCCGGGCGGGGCTACCCTGGTTACCAACCGCACATCGGAGGAACGCCATGCTGACCGCTGCACAGGTGCTCGCGGAGAACAACTTCGGGGACACCCGCACGGGTGGTCTGGCCGGGCCGATGGGCCTCTTCCTCATCCTGCTGCTGGCCACCGCGACCATCCTGCTGATCCGTAACATGAACGCTCGGCTGCGCCGCCTGCCGGACCGTTTCCCGCAGCAGTCCGGGGCGGCCGATCCGACCAGGGCCGATGCGGCAGTCGTCGATCCGACAGACGGGACCGACGGGCGTGATTCATCCACGCCCGCTCCCAACGGGCACCAGCAGCACCTGAACGGGTAGTCCGCGCATGAATCACGCCGAACCGGGTGGTCGCCCCCTGTTGCGACCACCCGGTTTGGCTTAGCCTTCCGCCGGGGGGACCAAAAGTCTCCGAGCCGTGTGCGGGAGGGGGCGCCGATGACCAGCACAGCACCGGCCGCCCGCCGCGACGTCGGTCGGTCGGCTGACGGGGGAGGTCGATGACCTCCGGTCCGGCCGGCGACCCGTTCGATCGGCTCGGGGTGCGTGGCACTCCGGGTCGGCTGCTCGTGCTCACCGCCGCCGTGACGCTGACCGCCTTGGCCGCCGCCGCGGTCGGCTTGACCCTCCCGGTCCGGCTGCCGGCCGACGACCCCCTCGGTGGTCCGGCCCGCTTCGGCATCGCCGTCGCCGTCCTCGCCCTGGCCCAGCTCGCCCGACTGCGGTTTCGTTCGGCCGCGGGCATGGTCAGCATCACCTGGGGCGAGGCCGCTCTGATCGTCTGCCTCTACCTGACTCCCGCCGGTTGGCTCCCGTCCGCCACGCTGCTCGGCACCGGGCTGGCCTGGACGATGCTGTCCCTGCACAACGACCGCCGTCCGGCCCTGGAGATCCTCCGGATCGCCGCGTCGTTGGCCGCCGCATCGGCACTGGCCGTGTCCGTGACCACCGCACTGGGGCGGCCACTGCTCTCCCCGCCCACCCCGATGCTGGCGCTGGCCGTGATCGCCGGTTCGGTGACCTACCTCCTGGTGACCGCCTGGCTGGGCGGGGTGACGCTGGGCCTGCGACACGGGTTGCCGATCGGTCCGCCGCTGCTCGCCGCGCTGCGCGGCAAGCTGCTGATGTTCGTCGGCAACGTGGCGGTCGGCCTCGTCGTGGTCGCTCTGCTGGAGCTGGATCCGCGCTGGTTGCTGTTGCTGCCGCCGCTGCTGTGGCTGCTGCAACAGACCTACCGTTACCGGCTGCGCTCCGATCAGGAGCGCCGCACCTGGCGTGCCTTCGCCGAGGCCACCGCGGCCCTCAACCAGCTGGACGAGCGGGGCGTGGCCAGCGCGGCGGTCACCGGAGCGCTGACACTGTTCAACGCCGAACTGGTGGACGTCGACGTGGCGCGGGCCGATGGCCGGTGGCACCGCTACCGAGGCGACGCCAGCGGGCAGTTTGTCGACCGGGAGGCGGCTCCACCGGACCAGTCCGAGCCGGACGAGCACGAGCTGAGCCGGGCGCTGGCGGTCGGTGCCGCGCCGGTCGGTCGGCTGCGGGTGCGGTTCCCCCGCTCGGCCCCGCCCACGGCCCGGGAACGCGACGCGGTGGCCGCGTTCGGCGACGCGCTCGCCGCCGCGTTGCACGACGCCGCGACTCACCACGAGCTGCGGCTGGTGACCGCTCGTTCGTCGTACGAGGCGGTGCACGACCCGCTCACCGGGCTCGCCAACCGGGCGGCGATGCTCAGCAAGGGTGACCAGTCGTTGCGGCAGCTCGCCCACGACCACCCGGTGGCGCTGCTGCTGCTGGACATCAATCAGTTCAAGGAAGTCAACGACACCCTCGGCCATGCCGCCGGTGACCAGCTGCTGCGGCTGACCGCCAACCGTCTCAACGCGCTGGTCCGCTCCGGCGATCTGCTCGGCCGGCTCGGCGGCGACGAGTTCGCCCTGCTGCTCACGGCGGTGCCGGTGCTCGGCGACCGGGCCGCCCCGATGGCCCACGCGTTGCGCCAGGCCCGCGAGATCGCCGAGCGGCTGGCCGCGCCGACTGAGGTGGCCGGCGTACGGATGTCCATCGAGGTCTCGGTCGGCGTGGTGGTGGCCGCCGCGGGCACCGCCGACCTGACCGAGCTGCTGCGCCGGGCCGACATCGCGATGTACCAGGCCAAGGAGGGCGGAGGCAACGTCGCCGCGTACGACGGCGCCCGCGACGCGGCCAGCACCGATCAGCTCGCCCTGCTGGCCGAGCTGCGGGAGGCGTTGAAGGTCGACGATCAGCTGGTGCTGGCGTTGCAGCCCGCGGTCGACCTGGCGACGGGTGCGCCCACCGGGGTGGAGGCGCTGATCCGTTGGCAGCACCCCCGGCGGGGGTGGCTGAACCCGGCCGACTTCATCCGGCCGGTGGAAAACAGCGAGCAGCTCGGCACCTTCACCCGCTACGTGCTGAACAAGGCGCTGAGCGTGGCCGCCAGCTGGGCCCGGGAGGGACTGGACGTCCCGATCTCGGTCAACCTGTCGGCGCGCAGCCTGCTCGACCCCCGGTTGCCGGCGGAGATCGCCGAGGCGCTGCGCCGCCACCAGGTGCCCCCGCACCGGCTCGTCCTGGAGATCACCGAGACTGTGGTGATGAGCGAGCTGGAGGTCATCGACGAGGTGCTGGCGACATTGCGGGCGATGGGCGTGCAACTCGCGGTCGACGACTTCGGCACCGGCTTCTCGTCGCTGACCTTCCTCACCCGCATCGCGGTCGACGAGTTGAAGGTGGACCGCTCGTTCGTGATCCGGATGGCCGACTCGCCGGAGGCCGCGGCGATCGTCCGGACGACGGTGGGCCTCGCCCACGAGTTGGGGCTGCGGGTGGTCGCCGAAGGAGTGGAGACCGCCGAGCAGCGGATGGCCCTGGCCGAGCTGGGTTGCACCTCGGCGCAGGGCTACCACTTCTTCAAGCCGATGCCGGCGGACAAAATCGGCGCGGTGCTGGGGTCGCTGCGCGACTCGGCGGAGTCGAACGTGTTCCGGCTCCGCGCCGACGGCGCGTCCTGAGCGACCGGCGCGACCTCGGCCGACCGGTTTCCGGGCATGGTGTCCGGGTGGAGCCCGCGCCGTCCGGGCCGAGGCTGGCTATGGTCGTCAGGTGAACCGACTCGCCGACGCCACCAGTCCGTACCTGCTCCAGCACGCCGACAACCCGGTCGACTGGTGGCCCTGGTCGGACGAGGCGTTCGCCGAGGCGAAGCGGCGGGACGTTCCGGTGCTCATCTCGGTGGGCTACGCGGCCTGCCACTGGTGCCACGTCATGGCGCACGAGTCGTTCGAGAACGAGCAGGTCGGCGCCCTGATGAACGACAACTTCGTGTCGATCAAGGTGGATCGTGAGGAGCGCCCGGACGTGGACGCGGTCTACATGACCGCGACCCAGGCGATGACCGGCCAGGGCGGCTGGCCGATGACCGTCTTCGCCACCCCGGACGGCACCCCCTTCTTCTGCGGCACCTATTTCCCGCGACCCAACTTCGTCCAGTTGCTCCAGTCGGTCGCCACCGCCTGGCGCGAGCAGCGCGAGGCGGTGCTGGGCCAGGGCGCCGCCGTGGTCGAGGCGATCGGCGGCGCGCAGGCCGTGGGTGGCCCGACCGCGCCGCTGGACGCACCGCTGCTCGACGCCGCGGCCGCCAAGCTCGCCAGTGAGTACGACGGGACGAACGGCGGGTTCGGTGGCGCCCCGAAGTTTCCGCCGCACATGAACCTGCTCTTCCTGCTGCGCCACCACCAGCGCACCGGCGACCCGGGCAGCCTGGAGATCACCCGGCACACCGCCGAGGCGATGGCCCGGGGCGGCATCTACGACCAGCTCGCGGGCGGCTTCGCCCGGTATTCGGTGGACGCGCACTGGACGGTGCCGCACTTCGAGAAGATGCTCTACGACAACGCGCTGCTGCTGCGGGTCTACACCCAGCTGTGGCGACTCACCGGTGACCCGCTGGCCCGCCGGGTCGCCCGGGACACCGCCCGGTTCCTCGCCGACGAGCTGCACCGGCCGGGGCAGGGGTTCGCGTCCGCCCTGGACGCCGACACCGAGGGCGTCGAGGGGCTCACCTACGCCTGGACGCCGGCCCAGCTCGTCGAGGCGTTGGGCGAGGAGGACGGCCGGTTCGCCGCCGACCTGTTCACCGTCACCGACGAGGGCACCTTCGCCTCTCATTCCGCCTCCGCGCCGCAAGGCGGCACTCCGGACGGAAAGAAGGGCGTTGAGCACGGCAT
This sequence comes from Micromonospora sp. NPDC050276, assembly GCF_044459545.1. NCBI lineage: Bacteria > Bacillati > Actinomycetota > Actinomycetes > Micromonosporales > Micromonosporaceae > Micromonospora > Micromonospora sp. NPDC050276. The sequence continues at coordinate 413,212 of NZ_JBITJA010000001.1, forward strand.
GAGCGTGCTCAAGCTCGCCCGGGACGTGGACGATGCCGTGCCCGAGGTGCGCGCCCGCTGGCAGCAGGTGGTCGGGCGACTGCTCGCCGCCCGGGACACCCGCCCGCAGCCGGCCCTCGACGACAAGGTGGTGGCCGCCTGGAACGGCCTGGCGATCACCGCCATCGCCGAGTTCCAGCAGGTCGCCGCCCTCTACGCGTCCCCGCAGGACGAGGATGCCAACCTGATGGACGGCGTGACCATCGTCGCCGACGGGGCGATGCGCCAGGCCGCGGAGCACCTGGCCAGCGTGCACCTGGTGGACGGCCGGCTGCGCCGGGTCTCCCGGGATGGCAGGGTCGGCGAGCCGGCTGGCGTCCTGGAGGACTACGGGTGCGTGGCCGAGGCCTTCTGCGCGCTGCACCAGCTCACCGGCGAAGGCCGCTGGCTCACGCTGGCCGGCGAGCTGTTGGACACCGCCCTGGCACACTTCGCCGCGCCCGGTGGCGCCTTCTACGACACCGCCGACGACGCGGAGCGGCTGGTCGCCCGGCCGGCCGACCCGACCGACAACGCCACCCCGTCCGGCCGGTCGGCGTTGATCGCCGGTCTGGTGGCGTACTCGGCGTTGACCGGGGAGACGCGCTACCGGGAGGCCGCCGAAGCCGCGCTGGGCACGGTCGCGCCGATCGTCGGGCGGCACCCCCGGTTCACCGGGTACGCGGCCATGGTCGGCGAGGCGTTGCTCTCCGGGCCGTACGAGATCGCCGTGGCCACCGACGACCCGGCCGGTGACCCCCTGGTGGCCGCCGCCCACCGGCACGCCCCGCCCGGGGCGGTGGTCGTCGCCGGGCGCCCGGACCAGCCGGGTGTGCCGCTGCTCGCCGACCGTCCGCTGCTTGAGGGGCGCTCCGCCGCGTACGTCTGCCGGGGTTTCGTCTGCCAGCGTCCGGTCACGTCGGTGGAGGACCTGATCGCCGAGCTGCGCTGAGCGCACCGCCACGCCCAGTAGTCGCCCGACCCACACACCGGGTGGTCTCCCCAACACCCCCCGAGGCGGGTCGCCGGCCCTCCGGGTGGGGCACGTCGGCGGCCCGGATAGGCTGGCCGCGCTATGGATTCCCGTACCGGTCTGCCAGTTGTCGGCATGGTGGGTGGCGGCCAGTTGGCCCGGATGACCCACCAGGCCGCGATCGCCCTCGGCCAGTCACTGCGTGTGCTCGCAACCGCCCCCGACGACGGCGCGGCGCTGGTCGCCGCCGACGTCCAGTACGGCGACCACACCGACCTGGCCGCCCTGCGCACCTTCGCCAAGGGCTGCGACGTCGTCACCTTCGACCACGAGCATGTGCCGTCCGAGCACATCCGCACGTTGGCGGCGGAAGGGGTGACCCTGTACCCGCCCGCGGACGCCCTGCTGTTCGCCCAGGACAAGCAGGTCATGCGGGAACGCCTGACCGAGTTGGGCGCGCCCAACCCGGTGTGGCGGCCGATCGGCGAGCCCGCGGACCTCGTCGGTTTCGGCGAGCAGGTCGGCTGGCCGGTGGTGCTCAAGGCGGCCCGCGGAGGCTACGACGGTCGGGGCGTCTGGATGGTCGACGACGCGGCGCAGGCCAGCGAGTTGGCGACCACGCTGCTCGCCGGCGGCACCCGGCTGATCGTCGAGGAACGGGTGCCGTTGCGGCGGGAGTTGGCCGTGCAGGTGGCCCGTTCGCCGTTCGGTCAGGTCGCCGCGTACCCGGTGGTCGAGACGGTGCAGCGCGACGGCATCAACGTCGAGGTGCTGGCCCCGGCCCCCGGCCTGGACGAGGAGCTGGCGGTCGCGGCCCAGCAACTCGCCATCGATTTGGCCACCGCGCTCGGTGTGATCGGGCTGCTGGCCGTGGAGCTGTTCGAGATCCGCGACGACGCCGGCCGGCCCGCGATCATCGTCAACGAGCTGGCGATGCGCCCGCACAACTCGGGGCACTGGACCATCGAGGGTGCGCGGACCTCGCAGTTCGAGCAGCACCTGCGGGCCGTGCTGGACTACCCCATGGGGGACACCGCGCTGGCCGCCCCGGTGGTGGTGTCGGCGAACGTGCTCGGCGGTGAGCCGGGTGGAATCTCGATCGACGAGCGGTTGCACCATCTCTTCGCCGCCGAGCCGGGCGCCAAGGTGCACCTGTACGGCAAGCAGGTGCGACCCGGCCGCAAGATCGGGCACGTCACGGTGCTCGGCGACGACCTGGACGATCTACGGGCACGGGCCGCACGAGCCGCGCGCTGGCTGCGCGAGGGGCACGAGTGAGCCACGCTTTCGGGAACGACGAGAGGGCCGCAGTGAGCACGGTTGGGCTGATCATGGGCAGCGACTCGGACTGGCCGACCATGCGGGCCGCCGCCGAGGTGCTGGACGACTTCGGTGTGGCGTACGAGGTACGGGTGATCTCGGCGCACCGGACGCCGGTCGCGATGATCGAGTACGGCCGGGACGCCGCCGACCGGGGCCTCAAAGTGATCATCGCGGGGGCCGGGGGTGCCGCCGCGCTGCCGGGCATGGTCGCCTCGGTGACGCCACTGCCGGTGATCGGAGTGCCGGTGCCGCTGAAGCACCTCGACGGCATGGATTCGCTGCTGTCCATCGTGCAGATGCCGGCCGGGATCCCGGTCGCCACGGTGTCGATCGGCAACGCCCGCAACGCGGGCCTGCTCGCCGTCCGGATCCTCGGCGCGGCCGACGAGGGCCTGCGCGCCAAGATGGCGACCTACCAGCAGGACCTGGAGAAGCTGGTGGCTACCAAGGAAGCCGCCCTCCAAGCCACCCTGCGCTAGTCCCCGGGGGCGCAGCCCCATCCTCAACGGGGTCGATCATGGAGTTGTGGTGCCCGAAAAAGGGCGTTGCGGGTTTTTTGTCTCCCACCACAACTCCATGATCGACGCGGACGCGGACGCGGCGGCGGCGGACGCGGCGGCGGCGGGCACACGAACCCGGCCCACTCGCCGTGCCCGCTCGCCCACGCCGCAGGGACCCTCCGGTTTATCTCATTCCGCGCAGGGCTGTTTGTAGGCGCTCTTGGGCTCGGCGGCGGCGCTCGTTGCTCGCGCCGAGGACCAGGAGCAGGATGCCGACCGGGATCAGCGCCAGCCACGGGCCGAGGCTGAACAGGGCGTGGATCGCGGTGATCGCGGTGACCGACGCGCCGACGATCACCGGCGCCTGCTGCCGACTGGACGAACCGAAGACCAGCACCGCGACCGCGCCGAGCAGCAGCAGCATCTGCCGCATCGTGCTGGACTCGGTGGCCAGCACGATGGCCAGCGTCGGCACGAACGCGGCGACCAGCGCCGGACCGTACGCCACCCAACTGCTCAGGTCGGGTCGGTGGCGCAGCTCCAGCACTCCGACCAGGAGCGCCAACGCGGCGAACGGCAGCGTGTACGCCTCGGGCAGCGCCACGTCGGCGACGCGCATCAGGATCCACCACGCGGTGATCTCGCAGACCACCACCGCCCAGAACAGGATCCGGCGTTCCACCGGCCGGCGGCCGGGCCGGGTCGCCGCCACGCCGAGGACAGCACCCCAGGCGGCCAGCAGGGCGGCGATGTGTCGGGGCGAGTCGAAGGCGAGCGCCAGGGCGATCAGAGCGGCCGCGTACCCGCTCCACTGCACCGTGGCGGCCTCCCGCTGCGCCTCCGGTTGGCGCAGCCGCGGCAGGACCGCCGCGAACACCTGCAGGGCCGCTCCGACCGCGAGCACCCCGAACGCCGACCAGACCGCAGCCAGCCCGGCGACCAGGCCGGCGGTGAGGACGAAGAGCTGTGCCATCAACGAGGCGAAGAGCCAGCCGAGGATGCGGGCTCGCTGGGTGGTCCCGAACAGGGCCGCCACCGCGCCCACCCCGACCGCCCCGCCGAGGGTGAACAGGGTCAGCTCGCGGGCCGCGAGACTGCCGGCGAGCCCGGCGCCGCCCGCCGCCAACCCGATGACGAACACCAGGACACGGGCCAGCCGCAGCGAGCGGGCCGGTTCGACCAGCGGCGGTGGTGGGGTCAGCGCGAGCCCGAGCATCGCGATGGTGAAGACGGACAGCGCCGCGAGGGTGCTGGCCGGCCAGCCGCTGCCCAGCGCGATGGGTGCGATCAGCAGCGTGACGGCGGCCCCGGGCAGCACCACCGGCACGGCACGGGAGCGTCGACCGCCGCTGAAGCCGGTGGCGGCGAGCGCCGCCGTCGCGGTGAGCAGCAGCGCGGTGAGCACGTGGGTGGGGTCCACCACGTCCGGGGGTGGGGTGAGCAGTTCCGGCGGTGGGCCCTGCCAGATCCGGGTCAGCGTGCGGTGCGGCTCGACCAGGGCGGCAACCAGCGCCGGGGCGATCGAGGCGAGCGCCAGGGCGGTCGGAAGGGCCGCCACGGCCAACGCACCCGCGGCCGGGTTGACACGCCACCGCCGTCGCTCCGGGTCGTCGGGCAGCCGTCGGAGCGCGCCGTCGAGTCGTACCGCCCAGCGCCGAACTGGCTGGGCGGAGCCGGTGGGCGGCACGGTGGCCCCCCGGATCAGCTCGGCCAGCACACCGAGCAGGGCGGCGGCCGCCGCGTAGACGCCGGCGGCGAGGCCGGTGGGGATGGCGGCGAGGGCGCTGATGGTGGCCCCGCCGACCACCGCCACGCTGACCCAGGGCAGATATTGGGGTACTTGCCGGCGGACCGCGGCCACGGCGGCCAGGCCGAGGCTGGTGGCGGCCAGCGCGGCGGTCAGCACCACCTGCGCCGAGTGTTCGAACTCGGCCGCCAGCGCCGCCACCGCACCGGGGAGGGCCAGCAGGGCGGCCCCGATCGCCGCACCACCGATCTGCACCAGGTGCGGCGGCATTCCCTCGGTGTCGATGTCGCCAACCTGTGGGCTGGCGAGGACGCGGGCCAGCGTGGCCACCACCACGCCGATCAGCGCGATGCTGCCCAACGCCAGCGCCGTGGTCCACGGTCGGACCAGTCCGGCTCCGGCGGCGTGCAGCGCGACGACGCCGGCCACGGTGGCCCGGGACAGCCCGGCGCGGGCCTCCTCGGTGGCCACCGAGGCCATGCCGAACACGGTGGCCACCATGCCGCCCACCAGGACCGGTGACCACCAGGCCAGGTCGAATGCGGCCGGCGCGCCGATCGTGGCGAGCACCACCGCCACGCCGGACACGTCCCAGCGCCAGGGCGGTGGGAGCAGGATGCCGGCGGCGAGGGCCAGCAGCGCCAGAGCGACCGGCGCCTGCCAGGTGGCGCCGCCGACGGGGGCGGCCGGCCAGTCGGCCAGGTCGCCCCTCCAGATCGGGCCGGGGGTGGCCAGCACACCGACCCCGCCGCGGATGGCCGACCAGCCGGCGAGCACGCCGATGAGGGCACCGCCGACGGCGAGGCCGAGGATCGGCCCGCGTCGCCACTCCTCGGGCATGCTGCGGGCGCCCACCGCGACCACCAGGAGCAGGGCGGCGGCCACCGCCAGCTGCCCGCCCGGGGCGAGTACGGCCCCGATCCGTACCAGCGTGGCGACCAGGGCGGTGGTGACCGCCGCGGCGGCCAGGTCCGAGCCGTCGAGGGTGAGGTCGGCCCGACGGCCGGCGTCGATGGACGGGGCCAGGAAGAGCAACACCGCCGCGACCAGCAGGAGCGCGCCCACCCAGGCATCGGCGACGGTCGCGCCGGGCGCCCCGAACGCGGCGGCGGTGACCATCAGCGCCCCCAGGCCGGTGCCGACCGACAGCGGCACCGGGATGCGGCGCTGGGAGACCTGCACGACGGCCGCGTAGCCGAGGGTCACGCAGACCGCCAGGAAGCTGGCCGCCAGGATCGGGACGGTCACCTCCCGAAGGCTGGCCGGAGTGGGGGTCGGGTCGCTCGGCATGGTGGCGGCCACGAACGCGGCCACCGCGCCGGGCAGCGCGAACGCGGCCCCGCCGGCGGCCCAGGCGGTGACCGTGTCGGAGGCGGCCGAGGCGATCCGGACCCGGGGCGCCAGCGCGACCAGCGTGCCGGCCACGAACAGGGTGATCAGGACCGCGGCGGTGAGGGTGGGACTGGCCAGGCTGGCACCTGCGCCGAAGAGGCCTACCACGGCCGCCCCGATGGCGTGCGCCGCCGCGGCCCGGTCGGTACGGGCGGAGAGCCCGATCACCCCGATGCCGACCGCGGTGATCACCATCGGCCAGGGTGCGGTCGCCCAGCCCAGACCGAACGAGGCCGGAACGGCGAGCGCGGTCAGTGCCGCGCCGGCGACCGCGAACTCGCGGCGGATCTCGCTGGGCAGGGCCAGCACCGCCGCGATGGTGAGCAGGAATGCGGCGCCCGCGAGCTGCCAGGTGGTCGGCCCGACCGCGGCGGCCAACTCGCTCGGGTACCGGCTCAGGTCGGCGTCCCAGGCGGGCAGAGCTCCCCGGACCGGGGCCACCCCGGCGCGCAGTGCGCCGCCGGCTACCACCAGACCGCTGACGGTCAGCGCCACCGCCGAAGCGATCTGTGGGCCACGTCGGGCCGCCTCCGGCACCGCGCGTACGGCCAGCCCCGTCACCGTGATGACCGCCGCGATCAGCAGCAGCGCCCGGCCGGGGAGCGCCACCGAGGCGATCCGGCTGAGCGCACCGATCACCGCCAGGGTGACGATGCCGGCCGCGACGTCCGGCAGCGGTGGGCGACGCAGCACCAGCGCACCGGCCAGCCCGATCATGGCGGCCAGCAGCAGCACCACCCCGGCGCCGGTCGCGGTCGGCACGGTCTGCGCCCGCAGCAGGGCGGTGACCGCGTACGCCAGGGAGACGGCGACCGCCACCGCGTGCAGCAACCAGGTCAGCTCGCGCAGACCGGGCACCGGGCGGGTCGGCAGCGGGTCGGTGGAGCCCCCGCTGACGTCGATCAGCTCGGCGGCCTCCTCCGGGTCGCCCTCGGGTCGGCTCTCGGCGTCGCGTTGCCGGGGTGCCGACGGCGGGCCCGGCGGTGGCAGGTCCTGCCGGACGGGACGTTCGACGGCCACGCCGGAGCGGGCCAGGCCGAGATTGACGAGGGCAACCAGGGCCAGCACCAGGGCCCAGCCGTCGGGGCCGCTGATCTGGTCGTACGCCAGCAGGGGTAGCACCGGCTGCGCGGCGAGCACGGTGGCGAAGCGGGGCGCGCGCAGACCCGTCCACCTTGCGTACCCGAGTGCGACGGCGGCGGTGACCGCGAAGATCACCCCGGCGAAGACCGTGGCGGACGCGCCACCGGCGCCGATCCGGTCGACCGCCCAGAGGGCGTTGCCGGCGAGCGGCACCAGCAGCAGGCCGACCGCGGCGATGGTCTCGGCGGTCGAGGTGAGCCCGCGCCGGGCCAGCGCCGGTGGGGCGAGCAGCATCAGCACGGTGGCCAGGAGCAGGATGCCGAGCCGGGCCAGCGCGTCCATCGAGCTGGTGGCCACCGCGGCGAAGACCACCGCGGCCACCCCGAGCAGCAGCGCGCCGAGCCCGAGAGGGATGTTCTGTACCTCGCGCGAGGACGCCTCGGGCGGGTGCTCCGGGTCGTCCGCGTCCAGCCAGCTGGCCCGGGGCGGGGGCGGCGGTGGGTCCTCCGGGGCGGGTGGGGTGCCCTGGCGGGGCACTCGGGGCGGCGCTCCGGTGGTGGCGGTCGGTGGCCGCCGGCCGGGCCGGCGGCGCAGCACCCGACGTGGCCGGGTGGCCTGCTTGATGCGCTCCTCGCCGGCGTGGGCGAGGATGTCCCGCTGGAAGAGCGCGGCCTGCATCTTGGCGGCGATCTGCCGCTGCTCGCGCGCGATGGCTGCGTCGCGCGCCTTCATCTCCGCGATCGAACGCTCAATGTCCGCCAGGTGCTCGACCCACTGTGGTTGATCTGCCCCACAGTGCGGGCATCGAACGGCCGGCTTGATCTCCCGGCCGCACGAGGAGCATTGAAAGGTCGCCACGACACCCCTCCACCCGCACTGTGGACTCCCACTGTCGCAGCATGCCCAAAGCTGGCGCGGATTTCGACTCTTGTCGGCGGGTCCGGGGCAAACAACGACACCGGCCGGCCATCGAGATGCTCGATGACCGGCCGGTGGGCGTCGGTTTCGTCAGGGGCGACCCATGCCCCGGTACTCCCAACCTGCCTGGGTCCACAGTGCGGGGTCGAGGCAGTTGCGGCCGTCGACGACCTTGCGGCCGCTGACCAACTCGCCGAGGGCGACCGGGTCGGCGTTGCGGAAGTCGGCCCACTCGGTGAGGACGCAGACCAGGTCGGCGCCGCTGACCGCCTCGTTGATGCCGCTCTCGTAGGTCAGCTCGGGAACCGCACGGCGCGCGTTCTCGGTGCCCTGCGGGTCGTACACGTGCACCTCGGCGCCGGCCTTGTGCAGCAGCGCGGCGACGGCGAGCGCCGGGGCGTCGCGGACGTCGTCGGTGTTGGGCTTGAAGGTGGCGCCGAGCACGGCGATCCGGGTGCCGGAGAAGTCCGGGCCGGCGGGGCCGGAACGGCGGCCGAGCAGGTCCGCGGCGAGCTGGAGCACCCGGGTGCGGCGGCGCAGGTTGATCAGGTCGACCTCGTGCAGGAAGCGCAGCGCCTCGCCGGCGCCCAGCTCCTGGGCGCGGGCCTGGAAGGCGCGGATGTCCTTGGGCAGGCAGGCGCCTCCGAAGCCGAGGCCGGCCTGGAGGAAGCGGTTGCCGATCCGCGGGTCGTAACCGATCGCGCGGGCCAGCTGGGTCACGTCACCACCGGACGCCTCGCAGACCTCGGCCATCGCGTTGATGAAGGAGATCTTGGTGGCCAGGAAGGCGTTCGCGGCGACCTTGACCAGTTCGGCGGTGGAGAAGTCGGTGACCACCAGGGGCACCTCGCGGTCCTCCGTGGCGGCCAGGTCGAACACGCCCTTGTGCGCGGCGTAGAGCATGCCGTTGGCCCACTCGCTCTTGACACCGACCACGATCCGGTTGGGCCGCAGGACGTCGTCGACGGCGAAGCCCTCCTGGAGGAACTCGGGGCTCCACGCCACCTCGACGTCCAGGTCGTCGGGGGTGTGCTTGCCGACCAGCTGCTCGACCCACTCGGCGGTGCCGACCGGCACGGTGGACTTGCCGACGATCAACGCCTTGCGGGTCAGGTGCTGCGCGAGGCTGGTGACCGACGCCTCGACGTACGACAGGTCGGCGCCCATGCCGTCGGCCCGCTGGGGGGTGCCGACGCAGATGAAGTGCACGTCACCGAAGTCGGCGGTCTCGGCGATGTCGGTGCTGAACCGGAGGCGGCCGGCGGCGAGGTTGCGCCGGAGCAGCTCGTCCAGGCCGGGCTCGTGGATCGGCACCTGACCCGCGTTCAGCATCGCGATCTTGTCCGCGTCGACGTCGAACCCGAGTACCTCGTACCCCAGCTCCGCGTAGCAGATGGCGTACGTCGCACCGAGGTAACCGGTCCCCAGGAACGTCACCCGCGGCCGGGGTGCGCCTGAGGGCGGGGTCACCGCGGCGATGGCGGGGGTCGGCTGGATGGTGGGGTAGGGGATCGTCACGCCTGTCTTCTCCGCTCGCACTGGCGTCGCGTCGTCGCGTCGCATTTTGCTGCGGCGCCTGGGCGGGGCACCGGAGGGGTGGCTACTGTCTCGGTCTCCATCATCGCCCAGCGCGGTAGGTGCACCATCTTGCCCATACCTACGCGCCGGTAACATCACCTGAACTGCAGTCGCTAGTCTTCAGTCTGCGCGGTCGGCGGTCAGGAGTCGTCACAGACTGCGCATGATAGCGGTGAAGGGGAGGGCCGAGATGGCCGCAGGGGAGTCGTTCGACGTCTACCGGTTGCCCGAGGAGCACCAGGCGATCCGGGAGGCGGTGCGTGCGGTCTGTGCCGCGAAGGTGGCGCCGCACGCCGCCGAGGCCGACGAGACCGGGGAGTTCCCCAAGGCGTCCTACGACGCGCTGCGGGCGGCCGACTTCCACGCCCCGCACATCCCCGAGGAGTACGGCGGCGCGGGCGCGGACGCGCTGGCCACCGCCATCGTGATCGAGGAGGTTGCGCGCGCCTGCGCGTCCTCCTCGCTGATCCCGGCGGTGAACAAACTCGGCACGATGCCGCTGTTGTTGGCCGGTTCCGCCGACCTCAAGAGCCGCTACCTGACGCCGGTCGCGGCCGGTGACGCGATGTTCTCGTACTGTCTCTCCGAGCCGGAGGCGGGCAGCGACGCGGCCTCGATGACCACCCGGGCGGTACGTGACGGGGATCACTGGGTGCTGAATGGTGTGAAGCGCTGGATCACCAACGCCGGGGTGTCCGAGTTCTACACCGTCTTCGCCGTCACCGACCCGGCTGCCCGGTCCCGGGGCATCTCGGCCTTCGTGGTCGAGAAGTCCGATCCTGGGGTGAGCTTCGGTGCGCCGGAGAAGAAGCTCGGCATCAAGGGCTCGCCCACCCGCGAGGTCTACCTCGACAACGTGCGGATCCCCGCCGACCGGATGATCGGCGCGGAGGGCACCGGCTTCGCCACCGCGATGAAGACCCTGGACCACACCCGGGTCACCATCGCCGCGCAGGCCGTCGGGATCGCGCAGGGCGCGCTCGACTACGCGATGGGGTACGTGACCGAGCGCCGACAGTTCGGCAAGGCGGTCGCCGAGTTCCAGGGGATCCAGTTCATGCTCGCCGACATGGGCATGAAGCTGGAGGCGGCCCGGCAGCTCACCTACGCGGCAGCCGGCAAGTCGGAGCGGGGCGACGCCGACCTCACCTACTTCGGTGCGGCGGCGAAGTGCTTCGCCTCGGACGCCGCCATGGAGATCACCACCGACGCCGTGCAGCTGCTCGGCGGCTACGGCTACACGCGGGACTACCCGGTCGAGCGGATGATGCGCGACGCCAAGATCACCCAGATATATGAAGGCACGAACCAAGTGCAGCGAATCGTCATGGCACGGGAGCTGCTGAAGGGCTGATCCGGGGCTGTTTTAGCAGCTCAGGGCGGGTGTAGACGGGGCGATCGCCTTGGCCACGCAGTGTGGCTGAGTGATTACCTTGTGGGATATTTGTGGTCACCCCAGAACGCTTTCGGTTGGCGTTCTGGGGAAATCCTGGGGAGAGTCATCCACCTATCTGCATGCATAGACTGCACTGTGCACGGTGAAGCGTTGCCGAGGCATAGGTGGGCGTCTCAGGAGAGGCCCTCGCTCGATCGAGGAACGTAGCTGACTGGTGCCCGGTCTGCCGGTTGCGTCGAGTAATAAGTGCATGGTGTCGGGGTGCTGTGATGCTCAAGGACGGGAGCGCCGCAGTCGAGCGTGGCGTGCGCAACGAGATGGGCTGCAGGCCGAACGACGTTGTCTGTCGGTCACCTGCGGCGGTGCGGGTCTGCGCCTGTGCGGCCAGGGCGACACAATGCGTGCATGACGTATCACGATGAGCGATTGCCTGATCATCTGCTGGTCAGGATCGAGCAGCGGGACGACCCGGTGTCGGAGCTCTCCGAGGACGACGCCCGGGAGCGATCAATCGCTTATCCGACGCTGATGTGGGGAATGCCGGTCTTCGGCTTCGTGGAGCAGGTCGACGGTCGGTGGCGGATCCTCCGGCTCGCCGCCGACGAGCCCCAGCATGCCCGCGACGGCCTTGCGTCGCACTTCCGGAAGCTGCACAGCGAACTGCCGGAGACCGACGAGCACGCGACCGAGAGAGCGGGATACGAGACGGCGTACGAGCTGCTCGACTGGGAACCGCTCGACGAGCTCACCGTCAACGGCCGCCGCTACCGGATCATCCGCGCCCAGCCGTTCATCCGGATGGGCCCGGACGGGCCGGAGCCGCCTCGGCCCACCGACCCGGACCCCTATCCGCCGGGCCAGGCGGAGCGGGACAGCTCACCGATGGCCGGGTTCGTTATCGACCCGACCGTGGGTACCGGGCTCACCGACGGACTAGTCCGGATGGAGATGATTTCGGGCTACCTGCAGACCGACGCCGTCGGCGAGGATGTACGCGCCGACTCCCGCCTCGCGGTGACCAGCCATCCCAACGTGGTTCTCCTTCCGGTCGAGTACACCATCGGGGCATATGTCGCCGGCAGCTGGCGACCCCGAACGGCGGCTACCTATCCGACGCCGCAGGCGGCACGGGACGCGGGCTCCTTCTCCATGGGGCCCTTCGCCCCGGACGAGAACGCCCCGTTCGAGGAGGTCATGGCGGCGTACGAGCGCGCCCGGGCCGCGCACCGGCCGCCGTGCACCGACGACTTCGAGGTGCAGGGCGTGTCGTGCCGGGTGACCCGGGTCGAAACCTTCGTCCGAGTCGGACCGGACGGGCCGGAAGGGCCGCGCCCCTCGGACCGCGATTCGTATCCACCGCCCGCCCGGCAGGTCCACGATCTCCGCGAGCAGGGGCTGATGCCCGACCCGGACTGATCCGACCGGTGGGGATCGGCGCACCGCGCAGTGCACGCGCTGGGACGGGCAGCCGTCCCCGCCTTACGTCATCGCGGATCTACTCATCACACGTTCATGTCACGTACGCGTGCACCTGAGGGCCTTCGCGACCCCCGACGCTGCCGCTTCTTGACGATCTGGGGTTCGAAGGTGCCCGCCTGATCCTGCGGCACGGCAATCTGCACCGGCCCGGTGCCGTCGGTCAGCACCGTCTTCGAGTGGGTGCCGTTGCGGATATCGCCCATCCCGGCACCCGACAGGTCGTGCCTCTCACAGCCGAGGTGCTCAGTCATCTCCTCGTTCAACGCGGTCTCCAGGACCGTCTTGGTCAACTGCCTGAGCAGCCCATCCGGACCGGTCAACGACAGCCCCTGCTCCTTCGCGGCCCGGACCAGCTCAATGGCGGCCTTCGCCTCCGCCCGCTTCTTACGTTCAGCCGGATCGTTCTGCGTCGCGGTCATCACGGCACCGTCCTCACCAGGCACAACGTCTGGCGGGTCAGGCCGGAAACACCGTTATATCCACACTCCCTCCCCACCCACTCTGGACAGAACACCTAGCTTGGTGATCGACCAAGGGCTGTCACCATGATCAGGTTGCGTCCAGGGAAGTGGTGTACGACTTGCCCGTGATGGGGCGTGTTGCGTAGATGAGAGACGGCCACCGCGCGATCCTTCGAGACGGCTAAGTCCGAGTGAAGGAGAAGTGATGCGCGATGGCCGCATCTGAGAGTGTGAACCCTGTTGAGCTGCTGTGCGAGCAGATCGCGGGCGCTTCGCCTGATGTGTTGCAGGCGATGATCAGAACGATCGCGCAGGCGGTGATGTCCGCCGAAGCTGATGCGATCTGCGGCGCCTCATATGGGCAGCGCAGCGACGAGCGGGTCAACTCCCGCAACGGATACCGGGCCCGGGAGTGGGACACCAGGGCCGGCACCATCGACCTGGCGATCCCGAAATTGCGACAGGGCAGCTACTTCCCGGACTGGCTGCTGACGCACCGGCGGCGGGCCGAGCAGGCATTGGTGTCGGTGGTGGCCACCTCTTACCTGCTCGGGGTATCGACGCGGCGGGTGGAGAAGCTGGCCGAGCAGCTCGGCATTCGGCAGCTGTCGAAGTCGCAGGTCTCGGAGATGGCCAAGCACCTGGACGCGCAGGTGCAGGCGTTCCGCAACCGGCCCTTGGACTCGGCGCACTACACGTTCGTGTGGATGGACGCGTTGACGATGAAGGTCCGCGAAGCCGGCCGCACCGTCAACGTCCATGCGCTGATCGCTGTCGGGGTCAACGCCGACGGCCAGCGTGAGGTGTTGGGCCTCGACGTCGCCTCGGACGAGGACGGCGCTGGCTGGTCGGCGTTTCTGCGGTCGTTGACCGCTCGCGGCCTGTCCGGTGTCCGCTTGGTCATCTCCGACGCCCACGCCGGCTTGGTGCATGCCATCGGCGCGGCCTTGCCCGGGGCGTCGTGGCAGCGGTGCAGGACCCACTACCTGCGCAACCTGCTCACGAAGATGCCCAATTCGGCGCAGCCGTGGATCGCGACTCTGGTCCGGACGATCTTCGACCAGCCCGACGCCGACGCCGTCCGGGCCCAGTTCCAGCGGGTCGTGACCACGATCGAGGCGAAGTTCCCGGCCGCAGCCGAGCGCCTTGATGCCGCCCGTGACGAATTGCTGGCGTTCACCGGCTTTCCGCGCGAGATCTGGCGTCAGATCTGGTCGAACAACCCGCAGGAGCGGCTGAACAAGGAGATCCGCCGCCGCACCGCCGTCGTCGTCGGGATCTTCCCCAACCGACCCGCGATCATCCGCCTCGTCGGCGCGGTCCTGGCCGAGCAGACCGACGAATGGACCGAAGGCCGCCGCTACATGGGCCTGGAACTCCTCGCCAAAGCCCGACTCACCCCGTCCAGCCAGACCAACATGACACCGACCAGGACCAGCCCACCCCGATCGCCGCATAACATCAAACCGGATCCCGCGATGGCCGTCTCCCACACCACCAGCGCGGACGTGACCCATGATCAGCCGGGGGCAACGACCAGCCGCCACAGGTTAAAGATCAAGCTAGGGTCTGTTCGTGATCTAGGAACCCCCAGTGGTCACCCGGACAGCCTGACGTTCCTAGCCCCTAAATCATACTAATTGGGATCTCTCTGGCGTGGTCGTCGATGTCTCTCTACTGGTTAACTTGAATGCTGGCTGTTCACGAGCCGCTGCGCCCGGTTCTCGGACCGGGCGAGGATCGCAACCCGGGTGTCACCACCGTCACCGGTAACGGCCTGCCGAGCTGCGCCCGGTTCTCGGACCGGGCGAGGATCGCAACGACCTCTACGACGTCGTGGGTGGCCTTGACGATCCGCTGCGCCCGGTCCCCGGACCGGGCGAGGATCGCAACTTCCCCGGTCGGGTGTCGTACAGCGTCACCTGCCACGGCTGCGCCCGGTTCTCGGACCGGGCGAGGATCGCAACCACAACAACCTCTGCGGCACCGGGGCGACGAAGCTCATGCTGTGCCCGGTCCCCGGACCGGGCGAGGGTCGCGACTGGCACCACCAGGTGATGATCGAGGCGACCCACTTGAGCTGCGCCCGGGTCTCAGACCGAGCGATGATCGTAGCGGTCTCCTAGCCGTGGACCTCAGCACCGCGATCATCGCTGCTCGGTCCCCGAGCAGCGATGATCGCACCCTTCGGACTCCGGGCTTCTCATTCCGGTTGCGTTACTGATGTGATTGGGGCTCGCTGGTTCGGGATGCACGTCAGGGCGGTACCGGGTGACGAGAGCCGTACGCAGAATGAGCGGGACCAGCGGAATCAGGCAAGATCCCTCCCAACGGGTTGAGTCACCTGTCTCCGGCAAGTGTCTCGACAGCGGTTGAGACTGAAATGACCTTGGTGCGGCGACGGCACGACTGCTGTTCGTCAGGCAGGCTTGAGCCGCACACTCTTGTAGGTTCCCATCGGTTCTGACGGCGGCAACGTCTGCTGACCTGGCCCTTGTCAGGGTCTCATCAGCGGTGTGGCGGCCCGGCTTCTCACCCAAGATGGCGGATTCCTCGATGGAGTTCGCTGCGGGCTCGTTGCCGCGAAACGGACCGGTGGCCGCTGATCTGCCGGGTCGCCTCCCGGGTCCGCGAATAGGTTGCCCTCGTGTCTGGCGGGCATCGAGAGGCTCCAGCTCAGCCGATGCGGCCGACGCCGCCGAACAGGTAGACCTCCGGCTCGTCGGACTCCGGGCGCCAGCGCGAGCACGTAACGACGCCGGGCTCCAGCAGATCCAACCCGTCGAAGAAGCGTTCGAGCTCTATCTTCGTCCTGGCGCGGATTGGCGTGCCGCCGCGCTCGGTGGTTTCCCGCATCACGCGCAGCATCGGCTCGCCATGGATCTCCGCGGTGGAGTGGGTGAGCACCAGGTGGCTACCGGTGGGCATAGCCTGCACCAGCTGCGCGACGGAGCCGTACGCCACGTCGTCGTCCATGAGGTGGTTGACGACGCCGAGGAGCATGAGCCCGATCGGCTGCGAGAAGTCGAGCGTCTGCTGCGCGGACGCGAGTATCGTGTCCGGCTGGCGCAGGTCGGCTTCCACGTAGTCGCACCTGCCGCCCGGCGCGCTGGTCAGGAGCGCACGCGCATGTGCCATGACGAGCGGGTCGTTGTCGATGTAGACCACCCGGCAGCGCGGGTCGAGGGACTGCGCGACCTCGTGGGTGTTGTCCGCCGAGGGGAGGCCGGTGCCGACGTCGAGGAACTGACGGATGCCGGCATCCTCGACGAGGAACCGGACCACGCGCTTGAGGAACGCGCGCTCGGACTTTGCCCCGATGGGGATATCCGGGATGTGTGCGATCACCTCATCGCCGGCGGCCCGGTCGACCGCGAAGTTGTCCTTGCCGCCGAGCCAGTAGTTCCAGATCCGCGCCGAGTGCGGAACCGTAGTGTCCAGTTTGGAGCCTGACGGGAACTCCCGGTCCTCGGTCATGAGGGCATTCTTCCGCACCGAAGGCTCGGTGACGCAAGTGGGGCGGCGTGTAGTTGCTGCGGCCACGGATCCCTGTGAACCCGCCAACTCCCGGGACCGGGTGGACCTCCGCCGCGCCATCGGCGTCTCATCGACATGTCGAAACCGACAAGTGCGCCGACAGGCCGATGAGAAACCGAAAGATCTAATGAGGAGTACCTACATCTATGATCAACTCAAACGGACACCGCGAGCGGCCATGAACGCGAAGGGTTCGGTGGCGTTGGCGCTACCTGGCGGGTTGCTGGTGTGGGTTTCGAAGTGCAGGTGAGGCCCGCTGGTGCCGACGACGCCGAGCTGCTGGCCAGTGCTGACGGCTTGGCCCACAGTGACGTACGGGCGGTGGAGCATGTGGCAATAGCGGGTCGCGGTGCCGTCGGCGTGGCGGATCTGGACGTACCATCCGCAGCCTGGCGTGTTGAGTGAGCCGTCGATGTCGCAGTTGGCGCTGTCGCACTTGGCGGTGATGACGACTCCGGCGCTGGCGGCGTAGATCGGTGTTCCCTTGGGTGCGGCCACGTCGACGCCGTCGTGGGTGGGGCGTTCGGGGGTACGGAAGCCGCTGGTGAAGGTGCCGTTGACGGGTTTGATCCATCCCGAGGTCGAGGGGGACCCCGGGGCGGTGCAGGTGAGGGCGCCGTCGGTGATCGCGTTGACGATCGCCGTGGCGAGGGGCTCGTGTTTGGCGTAGGCGTCGGGAAAGGCGCTGACCTGGACCCGTTGGGCGACGACCGCGAGGGGCATGGTTTCCCAGCCGTCGATGGTGCGCATCTTGGAGAAGAATTTGGTGGCGGAGATGGTGGGGGTCATGAGCTCATCCGCGACGGACTGGACGCAATCGCCGCCTTGCCCGGCATAGCGCTAGGCACCGTCTACCGGCAAACCACCGCCCGCGGCCGGGACTTCGAAAGTGACAAGGCGAACCTCTACCGAGGCATGGTCGCGATGCTCGACCGGAACTTGGGCGCGCACGGGTGCTTCGGCATGATCGTGATGGACGGCGATGGCTCCAACGCCATCTACGCCCGAGGACACCGGGCGCTCGACGGCCAGGGTCGGCGGCTGATCGAAGACCCTTTCTTCCGGCACGCCAACAGCAGCCAGTGGGTCCAAATCGCCGATTTCGCCGCCTGGACCGCCTACCGATCACTTCGCCCAACAGGTCGGCGCAACAAGATATCCTCCTGGTACGGCCGCCTTCTCGGACACCTTGACGTCAACGGCGGCCCCCTGGCGCTACGACCGCAAGGTCACCTGTCCATGTGAACCCACGTCCTGTCAAGCAGCTCAGAGGGCATGTCCTACAGGGGACGTGTCCTCTTCTCGTAGACAGGCTGGTTTGGCGGAGCGCGGACGGCCTCCTCCGGGACCCGGTATGACGCGTGCCCCGGCCTGGGGTGGCGCCGGGGCCGCGCTGACCCCCGACGCGCACCGCCCCGATGCCCCGCGGTCGGGCAAGGGCCCCGAGCCGCACCGTCACCCGCACCAGCGCCCAACCGGAACTGTTGGTGTGCCGGTGACCGGGGCGGATCGGATTTGTGCCCTTGCCCGTCAAGGGCCGGGGCGGTAGACGCGGGGGAAGGGCAGCGGCGGCACCGGGACACCGATGGCCGACCTCGACAACAAGCGTTTACCTGGGCAGCTACGGAGTGTGCCTGTGGATATCGTGCGTGTCGTCCACAGCCCGAGGTGTCGCTCTTCCCACGCTCCCCGGCCATGGCCGCACCCTGCTTCCCATGCGAACGCCAACCGCAGCACCCTCAGTCCTTCGCAACCAGGGAACCTCGCCCCAACCCGACGGTGCGTCCGCCGGCCCGTCGCGACCGGTTGGAATGGGATCGTGGTGACCACGCTGGCGCAGGTCGGCGCGCATCTACGCGCCGCCGTCACAACCATCCGTGCCGGCTCGGCGCTGGCAATGAAGGCATCGGCGCAGTTGTCCGAGGCCACCGTCCGGCTGCGGGAACACCTGCGCGGCGCCGACGGCTCTTCGGCGACACTGCTCACGGCCGCGCTGCTTCGGGCCGTTGAGAAAGCGACGGTCGCCGCAGAAGCAGCGGGCACCAGCGCCGACGCGGTCGAGGCATACATGACCACGATCGGCATACCCATCTCCGATGGCGATCTGCCGGCAGCGGTGCCGAACCCCGCGGTTCCTACCGTCGCCGTACCTGGCCGCAGTCGCGGCAAGCCTGCGGACGATGCTTCCACGCGGCACGAAGACCGTCGGCATGCTGATGAGCCCGGACGGCCGTACGCGCAGCAAGCCGATCTGGAGCGGCGAAGACGGCCCAGGCCAAGGGGCGCCAGGATTGCGTCGCGACTCCCCGCTGCGCTGGCACCAGATGGCGGCAGCAGCCCAGCACGTGGAAGGCCACGTCGCCGCCATCCTCCGGAGACCGAACGCCCCCAACCATGCGGTACTCGTGGTTTCCGCTCCACCGTGCGGCGGACCCAAGGGCTGCCACAGACGACTGGCCGAGATGCTCCCCGAAGGCACAACGCTGCGGGTGTACGTTGCCGGTGACGACGGCACCACTACCTGGTGGGCGGACTATCAGGGCAACGGAAGAGGAGTCGCATGAATAACGGCTACTCGGTCTACTGGGGCGCCGACAACACGGCCCAGGTATCCGCACCCGCCGACCTGGATGCCGTCCTGGACCAGGTCGCTGCGCAAGGCCGACACATCGTCGACGTCGTACCGGACGACAACGACGACCTCGGCCTCCAAATCGGCGTCGGACACCCTGACCGTGCGGTACTCCTCGTCTTCGGTGTGGGCGGCGGATACGCCTACGACGCCCGCCTAGCGCCCTGGCCAGAGCCCATCGACTACGACCAAGGCGGACAGGTCACCACGTACGTACCGGCACAGACGAAACTCACACCAGCCAAAGCACGGCATGCCGCCCACCACTATCTCCTTACCGGCACGCCACCGGCCGACCTGCAACTCGACGCAGGTGACGACAGGTCGGCAGCACGGCCAGTACTGGACTGAGTGCGCGCCGTCCGTCAGCGGCTACAGCGGCATTACAGACCTTCGGGCCGATGACCCGCGAGGTCGTCAAAGAACGGTTCGCCGCACAGTGGGGGCAGGGTTGACGCCAGCGGGTCGTTCATCGATGTCGATGATGGGCCGCCCGCCGCCGCGAGCAACCTCCTCCGGGGCCCGGTCCTACCCATCACGGTCGAGCTGCTGAATCTTCGACGCTCTGCCTCCGGAGGTTCAGCCACTGTTTCGCTAGATGTTCATGAGAGCGCGTTCATTGGTCCATGAACGCGCTCTCATTCGAGGGTGACCTCGGGGATGGAGCTCTACTCGCGTTCGCCTCGATGACCTCAAAAGCCCTGGCGGCGCACCGCAAGGGGCAGAACGGAAAAATGATGCGCAGAATCTTGCTGCCAGCCGTGGCTGTGCTTGCTGCTGCGGCCCTCACCGTCAGTGGGTGTGCCACGCCGGCCGCCACCGGCCAGGCTGGCGACTCGGAGACCCTCGTTGTCTACAGCAACTCTGTCTCGGACGGGCGGGGTGACTGGCTCAAGCAGGAGGCAAAGCAGGCGGGGTTCACGCTGCAGTTCTTCGATCTGGGCGGTGGCGACATCAAGAACCGTCTGGTCGCGGAGAAGGCCAGCCCCATCGCGGATGTCACCTTCGGCCTGAACAATGTCTATTTCCAGAAGCTCAAGGAGGCTCAGGTTCTCGACAGCTACACCCCGGCCTGGTCGGGTGCCGTCGATGCCTCGCTCGGCGATCCAGTGGACAAGCAGTTCTGGCCAATTGTGCGCGAACCGGTCATGCTCGTATACAACAAGGCCGCCTACCCGAGTGCTGACCAGGCGCCCAGCGACTGGCCCGACCTGTGGACCAAGGACCAGTTCAAGAAGAAGTACGAGGTGTCGAACGCGCTCGGCGGCGCCACCGCCCAGATGGTGCTCGCGGGAATCCTGAGCCGCTATCGCGACGACAGCGGAGACCTCGGCGTCAGCCAGGCCGGATGGGATGCGGTCAAGGCCTACTACGCCAACGGTGTGCCGTCGGTCACCGGTACCGACCTGTACGCACAGATGGCCGCCGGCAAAATCAATTCTGGACAAATGTGGCTGGCGGGCAAGGCGACCCGAGAGCAGCAGTACAAGGTCCAGACCGAAGCCGCACACCCACAGGTCGGTGTCCCGATGGTCGTCCAGCAGGTCGCCCTCGTGAAGGGCACGAAGAAGGCGGACACGGCGAAGCGGTTCATCGACTGGTTCGGTAGCGCGGATGTGCAGGCCGCCTGGTCGCAGAAGTTCTTCACCGCTCCCACGAACAAGGACGCGCTGTCGAAGGCGCAGCCCGAGGCCGTCGCGGTGACCGAATCCTTCGCCAAGCAGGACATCGACTGGTCCTTCGTGACGAAGAACCTCGACAGCTGGATCGAGAAGGTCGAGCTCGAGTATCTCGCCGGGTGAACCGATCGTGCGGGCGGACGCATGCCCAAGTGGCTCTTGCTGCCCGCCCGCACCCCTGCCCTGCTGCTGCCCAAGCCAAGGACGCGAAATGATCACACTCGCCGACGTCACCGTGCGTTTCGGCGCCATCGAGGCGCTGCCCAGCTTCTCGCTCCAAGTGGAGGAGGGGGAGTTTTTCACCCTCCTCGGCCCCTCCGGCTGCGGAAAGACCACAGCACTACGGTCCATTGCCGGGTTCGTCAGCCTCAGCGCCGGCACCGTCCGCATCGCGGGCAGAGACGTCTCCCAACTGCCGAGCGGCAAGCGCGAGGTGGGGATGGTGTTCCAAAACTACGCCCTGTTCCCCAGCATGAGCGTGCGCGAGAACATTGCGTTCGGGCTGCAGGTGCAGAGGCGCCCGAAGTCGGAGATCGACCGTCGGGTTGACGAGATCGCGGCGCAGGTCGACCTCTCCTCGGAGCAACTCGCCAAGGGCGTAGCCGAACTTTCGGGTGGTCAGCAGCAGCGCGTCGCCATCGCCCGCGCGCTGGTACTGCGGCCCAAGATCCTGCTGTTGGACGAACCGCTGTCCAATCTCGACGCGAAGCTCCGCCAGCAGTTACGTCTCCAGCTCAAGGAGCTTCAAGGCCAGTTCGGCATCACCACCGTCTATGTCACCCACGACCAGGAAGAAGCCCTGTCGATGAGCGACCGCATCGCGGTCCTCAACCGAGGACGTGTCGAGCAGGTCGGTCGTCCCGAGGAAATTTACGACCACGCGGCGACCGAGTTCGTCTGCACCTTCATCGGCGAGGCGAACAAACTCAGCCCTCGCCTCGTCGGCACGTTGGTGGAGCACGGCGGCGCCGAACTCGATCCGGCCAAGCCGTCCTACATCCGATTCGAACGGGTCCATCTCGCGGAAGATGCCCAGCCGACCGCTGGCGTGCTCATCCCCGGCACGGTCACCGCCCGCACCTACCACGGCCCGCACAGCAGGTATCGCGTCCGCACCGAGCACGACACCCTACAGATAGTGCTGACGGAGGGGACCGGGCTGCGCCCTCAGGTAGGGCAAGAGGTGAAGGTGGCCATCGAGCCGACCTCCGTACTCCAGTATTCAGGACACCCGAAATGAGCCCCCAGATGCGAGCGATGTTCCGCTCACCACTGATGATCATCGCGGGTGTGGGGCTGTTGTGGTTCATCGTCGCGTTCCTGATCTACCCCAATCTCGTCACACTTCAGCAGATCTTCTTCCCCGACGGCACGTTCAGCGTGCGTGCGTTCGAGAAGCTCTGGGCCTCACAGCGTGCCATCGACTCACTGCGCAACAGTTTCGTGTTGGCCTTTGTCCTGTCGGTCACCGTTAACGTCGTAGGCGTCTTCGTCGTCCTGGTCACCCGCTACTTCGCCATCCGCGGCGCACGCCTGCTGTGGCTCGGCTATGCCACGACCCTGGTCTACGGCGGTGTGATCGCCGTGGTGGGCTACCGCTTCGTCTACGGCGAGAAGGGGTTCGCCACCCGCCTACTCCTGTTGATCTTCCCCGGCGCGGATCCGACGTGGTTCTCCGGGATGCTCGCCGTCGTGGTCGTCATGACCCTGACCGGCACCGGCTACCATCTGCTGTTCCTCTCCTCCGCCATCTCCCGGGTCGACCAGCAGACGATCGAGGCGGCGCGGCAACTGGGCGCCTCGACCTGGCAGGTCCTGCGGCAGATTGTGCTTCCCGTACTCAAGCCCACGCTGTTCGCCATCACGATCCTGACGTTCCTCGGCGGTCTCGCCGCGTTCGCCGCCCCCAAGGTGCTCGGTGGACGGGAATTCGAAACGATCACGCCGATGATCCTGACCTTTTCCGGAATCCCCACGTCACGTGACCTCGCGGCCACGCTCGCCCTGATCCTCGGCGCCGCAACACTGCTGCTGCTCGCCATCCTCAACCGCCTACAGGCAGGCGGAACCTACTTCTCGGTCGCCAAGGTCCCGTCCGCCCTACGACGGCAGCCCATCGAGAATCCGGTGGCGAACGTCCTTGTCCATGTGCTCAGCTATGCCCTCTTCCTCGTCTATCTGCTCCCGCCGGCACTCATCGTGATCTTCTCGTTCACCAACGCGGCGACAATCTCGTCCGGTCGCCTGACGCTGAGCAGTTTCACGCTCGCCAACTACCAGCAGGTACTGACCAAGGCGTCGGCGGCATGGCCATTCTTGGTCAGCCTGGGCTACTCGGCGGTGACCGCCGTCATCGTCATCGCCATGATGCTGTTCGTGGCGCGGCTGCTGCAGAAAATCGTGAACCCGGTAACGATCACGATCGAGTATCTACTGCACATCCCCTGGATGCTCCCGGCAACGCTTACGGCACTCGGCCTCATCATCACCTACTCGGTACCCCGCCCCTTGGTCGGCGGCATCGTCCTCAGCGGCACGCTAAGCCTGCTGGCGATCGCCTACATCTCGGCCAAGATCCCGCTGACCCTACGCATCCTGAAGGCCGCGTTCGCCAGCATCCCCGACTCGATCGAGGAGGCGGCGACCATTCTCGGAGCAGGGACGTTCCGCACCTACCGACGGGTTCTGCTGCCCCTGGTCCTGCCCGCGGCAACGGCGGTCACCGCACTGAACTTCACCAGCCTGCTCGACGACTACGACACGGCCGTGTTCCTCGCCCACCCTCTGTATCAACCCCTGGGAATCTTCATCCAGAACGCAGCGACCAGCGAGGGAAGCAGCGACGCCACAGCGCTGACATTCGTCTACGCCGTGCTAATCATGGCCATCTCCACCCTGACCATGTGGTTTGTGTACGGACGCAGCAACGGTAGACCGAGGCAGCGAAGCAAACGGAGTACGCGACCACCGAAACCGGCGGTACCGGCCCTCCTCTCGCACGCCGACACCACTCCGATCGACTAACGGCAGGAACCCATGTTCGGACAGATGCAATACCAGAAGATCAATGCCCTCTTGAATGCCCGGCTCGCCGAGCGGACGCCACTAATCGCCGTCCATCGCGGCACGGGCCTGGGCAACGTACCGGAGAACACCCTTCAGGCGGTCAAGGCCGCGTTGCGGCAAGGTGCCGACATGGTGGAAATCGACATCATCAAGTCGACCGACGGAGACTTCTTCCTCTTCCACGACGGCTGCGAACGCCAGGCGTTCGACCGCGACATCGACATCCGTGAGCTGTCAACCGAGGAAATCCGTACGCTGCGGTACCGATGGATCCGTCATGAGGCCACGGTGACCGGACTCGACACACTACTCGAACGTCTCGGTAGTGGCGTACTGCTCAACGTCGATCGCTCGTGGTGGTACTGGGACGACCTACTCCCCTTCGCCGACCGCTTCAACATGACTGGTCAGCTCGTCTTCAAGAGCCCGGTCGAAGAGGAATGGCTCGAACGGCTGCGCAGGCATCCGGTCAAGTACCCCTACATCCCGATGGTCCGGTCCCGCCGCGATATCGAGGCCGTCCTCGGCGACCCGGACATCAACCTTGTAGGAGTGGAACTCATCGCCGCACACAAGGACGATGAACTCGCCCGCCCCGACGTCGTCACCGAGATGCACGCGTCCGGACTGGCCTGCCTACTCAACGCGATTAACTTGCCCGACGGCGTCCCACTCTTCGCCGGTCACGACGACCGCACCTCCGTCTTCGACGACCCCGCCGACGGATGGGGTTGGCTCATGAAGCAGGGCGCCGACATCATCCAGACCGACTGGCCAGACCTGCTACTCCAGTACCGCGACCAGGTGCGCGGGGTAGCACTGCCGCCGCAGGGCTTCCGGCACAACCCGGCGGTCGACCTGCCGTCGGTAGGGTGACGTGGTGCAAACACCCCGCAGCGCCGCGCGCGCCGCAAAACTACCGAACCCGGATGACAGCACCCCGTCGCCGGATCGGACAGGCTCCGCCATGTCGGCACTCAGTGTCACCATGGCGGCGGTCGCTGCGGCAGCCGGCGTCTCGCGGGCCACTGTCTCGCGGGTGTTCCACGGCACAACGCCTGTTGCCCAGTCCACCCGGGACGCCGTCTACGCCGCCGCGGAAAAGCTCGGTTATGTTCCGAACGTCATGGCCAGGGTCTTGGCCGCCCGTAGCTCGGACATCCTTGGACTGCTGCTGCGAGGGCCCACGAACCCCGCGTACGGCCTCCTCTTCGGAGAACTGCAGGAAAATGTGAGCCGGCTCGGCATGCAGATGGTAGCTGTGGCCCCGTCTCGGGCCGAGGGAGCGAACTTCGAGCGCCAGGCGTTGAACCGGCTCCTCGGCCTGCGAGTCGGCGGCATGTTCGTCGCGACCGGCGTCATCCACGCCGAGATGCTGGAGCCGTTTCTCGACAAGGTGCCCGTCGTCATCATCGGACGTCCCGAATCCCACCCCCGGATATACAGCGTCTCGTATGACGAGGACAGCAACGCGACCCAGCTCGCCGATGCCGTCGCGGCGCACGGGCATCAGGGAGTGGCGGTCGTAACCTCCAGCGGCGGCAACTCCGCGACCGAACACCGACGCGCGATCACGATGGCAGCCCGGCTGCGCGCCCACGGCGTACGGGCGCATCCGGTGGCCGCCCCCACCTTCGGTCTGATCGACGAAGGCGCACAGGAGATCATTGCTCTGCACCGCGCCGGACACATCACCGCCGCCATGTTCCCGTCGGACCTGCGCGCGCTCGCCTTCATGCCATACCTGCGGGCAGCCAGCCTCAGGACACCGGAGGACCTGTCCCTTACCGGATGCGACGGAATCCTCCCGGGCATCGACCTGATCGGCTTCGCCACGGTACGGATCCCCGTCGAGCAGGCCGCACAACGCGCCGCCGAGGTCATGAAGACCCTGCTCGACGGCCAAACAGAGATCAAACATGAGCTACTACCTGGCACCTTCCTACCCGGACGCACACTGGGACCGGCACCGCGATGAATGACGACAACCTTGGTCCCGCCGAGATCGACGCCGTCGTCTTCGATCTCGGCGGCGTACTGGCCCACCCGACCAACCCTGCCCAGCGGGTCGCGCACGCGCTCGGCGCCGACGTCGACCACGGCGCGTTCACCGACGCTTACTGGGCACACCGCGACGCCTACGACCTCGGATGGTCCGATGCCGAATACTGGACGGCAGTGTCCACCAAGGCGGGTGTCCGGCTGCCGCCCGGCGCTCCCGACGCCCTCGCCAGCGCGGACGCGGACGAGTGGACCGACCTCGCCCCAGACTCCGTGCTACTCATCGAGGATCTGCACCGCCAGGGTGCGCGTCTGGCGCTACTGTCCAACGCGCCGCTTGCACTGGCCGAGAAGGCCCAGCGGTCCACGTGGTCGAAACTGTTCGAAAAGATGATCTTCTCTGCGAGGCAAGGACTAGCGAAGCCCGATCCTGCCGCTTACGCGCGAGCGACAACCCTGCTCGACCTCCCACCAGCACGAATCGCCTTCTTCGATGACCGACTGGAAAACGTCAAGGAAGCCCGGCGCCACGGATGGAACGGACATCTCTGGACCACAGCTAGCGAGGCACGTTCGGTGCTGACCAGGCTGCACGTCCTCGACAAGCGGACTCCTGCCCAGTCTTGAACCAAATGGTTGGGCGCCGTAGTAGTAGCCCCTACTTATGGATTGACCGTGCTCGGCTGGTGTAGCTCGTCGACGACGGCCCTCAGACGGGCCGCAGATGCCGGACGGCAGGGCTGTTCGCGGGATCGAGGACTTGTCAAGCCCCGGGTTTGATGGAGAGTTGGTTAGCTGGTTTTCAGGAGTGCAGTGACCGACTGGGTCATCGCGTCTAACGCCTCGTACTCGGCTGGTGGAACGTGGCCGAGCTCGCGGTGCAGCCGCCGGTTGTTGTACCAGTCGATGTACTCGACGGTGGCCATCTCCAGGTCGTTGACGCCGCGCCACGGTCCTCGGTTGCGGACGAGTTCGGCCTTGTGCAGGGAGTTGAACGCCTCGGCCATGGCGTTGTCGTACGAGTCGTCCTTGGAGCCGACCGAGGCGACGGCGCCGGCCTCGGCGAGCCGTTGGCTGTAGCGGATCGCTCGATATTGCACGCCCCTATCCGAATGATGGATCAATCCGCCCAGGTCAGCGCCCTGGTTCTCGCGGCGCCACATCGCCATCTTCAGCGCGTCGAGCGCCAAGTCCGTGTAGAGCGACGTGGACACCTGCCAGCCGACGATCATGCGGGAGCGCACGTCGAGGACGAACGCGGCGTACACCCAGCCCACGCTGGTGCGCACGTAGGTGAGGTCGGCGACCCACAGCTGGTTCGGCCGTACTGCGGTGAAGTTACGTCTGACCAGGTCACCGGGGCGTCCCGTCTCCGCGGCGGGCCGGGTCGTGCGCGGGACTTGTCCCGCAGCAGCCCGCGTAGGCCGGACTCGCGCATCAGCCGCTCGACAGTGCACCGGCCACGGAAACACCGCGTCGGTGCAGCTCGTGCCAGATTTTGCGGGCGCCCTGGGGTGCGCCGGCGTCCGTACCGTCCCAGCTCCCCCGCTGATCCTTAGGTTCTTCTCCACTCGCCCAAAGGGCTGGTCCGTATTGTCGGAATCTGTGACTCTGGGCAAATACTGGTTCGGCCAGGTGTCAGGGAGCGTTGTCGCAGGTCAGGCTGCTTTGGTCCGAAGATCACCCAGATCTACGAGGGCACAAATCAAGTGCAGCGGATCGTCATGGCAAGACAGCTGCTCAACGGCATTGTTTAGGCTGTTTTCCCAGCTCAGCCGTGGCGGCTGCTGAGTTGATCTTTCGGTTGGCTTCGACTGATCATGGCTCGTTTCGGATGTCATGCTGGCCTGCGAGCTGATGCATCTCGATTCATCGATCGGAATCGGCTTTTGTGGACCCACCTGCCCGACCATCTGATTGGTTATCGCTCGCGGGCAATTGGCAGCCAAGGGCTACTCGGAATCGATATATCTTTGCGTTGTGTGACGGCCTGTCTCGATGGGTGGGGTTGGAGGTCGCAAGCAGGCATAAGCTGAGGCGCTCTCTCGTCGGCAGATCAGAATCCTGCGGACTTAGCGACCCGTTACGGAGCCTGCCGCTTTCAATCGGGGGCACGCCGGGGCGGCTGTAGCGCGCCCGGAAGGAGCCGGTCGATCGCCTCGGTGAGCTGGTTATGGATGTCGGTGCTCCACCCGAAGAAGGACGTCACGTACGACAACGCGTTGTAGTACGCAAGCACCGCAGCAATCGTCTGTCGCTCGACGAAATCGGTCTCCACGTGAAGTATGGCGACCAGTTCGTCGGGATGATCCGGTGACGGCACCCACGCTCGGAGTTCACGAGTCGGGTACAGCGTCGGGTGAGTCACGTTCGACAGGAGGTCGTAGATGCCCTCTGACATCTTGCTGGTGACCGTCGAACCTGCGTTCTTCTCCAGCAATCCGTACATCGAGGTCACTGCCTCGCCCGGCTTCGCCAAGGTCTGCCCGCCCAGCATCCACCGGCTCAGGCCATCGGGAGTTGTGCCCGGGAACCGCCGGACGATTTCCGCCTTGAGATCCTTGTAGGTCTTGTCCAGCTTCTTGTGCAGGCTGGTCGACTTCCCGCCGAGCCGGCCGGCTGCCTTCTTGGCCTCCTCAGCGCTGAGGAGCTCCTCAAGGTACCCACGGGCCAGTAGATCCTCTGGCTCGTCGTCCGGTTGCCGAGCATCCAAATGACACGAGCGCTGCACTCGATGACTCCACGAACTACCATCCCCGGCGTGAACAGCACTTCGCCAGCGCGGTAGAGGGCAGACAGCGCACCAAGATGACCAGCCGCAGTAAGCAGGTGCGTCTGAACGACCCCCGCAACCAGTCGATGCCCGGCCTCCACACGTGGTGCTGCCAGAAGCGGATCTGGACTGGGCAGTGCCGCCGCCAGCACCCCCGACGCCGACCCCAGCATGGGCCGCCAGTGAAATCGATCGGCGGTCTTATGGAATGTCTGCCGGCAGAGGTGGCACAGCTCGGCGAGCTCCAGCAGCCGAGCCTGGGCGGCGACGCCCGCAGCGACCGTTCCATCATCCGGTGTCCGGATGTCGTGGTCATCGGTCATGGAGCCCAGTGTCCCGTGCTGTGCCCATGCCCGGCCACGGCGTTTCCGGTGCCGAGTCGCAGGTGAGGGCCGAAGGCGAAGATTGCCCGAAGGCGCGCGACGACGAACCACCCGCTTGCCCATCGGTAGTTCAGGATGCCGGCCACCACCGCACGCCGAATACCGAGCGTGATGGCTTGTCGCGGACCAGCGCCCACAGTCGGCGTGTTGAGTCGGCGTCGCCTTCGCCGTCGCCGTCGGTGCCGCCGATGAGAGTGTGGGGATTTTTGATCGGCTGGACGATCCGGCCGTGGTGTACGCGCTCGCTGCCCGTGCCACGGTCGGGAGTTGGTGTGGCGGAGCTGCTGGTACGACCTGACCGGGGGTTTGCCTCGGCCGCGCCAGGTGGGACGTCGGTGACGGTGCCGAGGCGGTGCGCGGGGCGTCGGTCGGCTTCATCAACCGGGATCGCCGAGGTCCACGTATCGGTGCTCCGTTCTGTTGGGCCAGCGCGAATCGATCATGCTCGGCGTCGTCCAGAGGTGCTGCTCTGTCGTGATCTTCGATTTATTTGGGTGGGCATAGGTGGGCGAACGGACCGCCAGAGGGCGGCAGTGGGCGGCATCAGACTCCACGGGAGATGGCTTCTCAGCTGCATAAACGCGTCAGCGACACTCCGGCGAGATTACGGAACGTCGGGCTCATAACCCAGAGGTCGCAGGTTCAAATCCTGTCCCCGCTGCGAGAGAAACACCAGGTCAGAGCCCGTCCCCGATTTTCTGGGGGCGGGCTCTTGATCTCTATTCCGGGCACAGTCCGGGCACACGAAAGACCACCAGGCAACACGGGATAGCAGACTGTCGATCTTTGCTGCTGGCGGGGCTGCGGACCACCCCCACGAGCGTGGGGAGCACGACGTGGGCGGGGTGCCGCCCGCCGCCCACACCGGACCACCCCCACTCGGTGATCGCTGTCGCAACGAAACCCCCACGGGTCAGGACCGTAGCGAGTCCCTGCGGACTGCCCGGCGGGTCCGACTCGACCCTGCGACTACCCGCCGGCTTCGGTCTTGAGTAGCCCGGCGCGGCGTACGGCTGGCAGGTCGCTCGAAGCAAGCACCGGTCAGCAGGTCCTGGCCACCACGCATCTCGCGAACGTGACAAGTTCCGTACCGATCGTCCGCGGGATGGCGAGGGTGGCGAGACATTGCTCGGCGGCATCGAGCCGGCGACGGATCTCCCCGTCTGCCCAGGTCCGGCCGCCGGCCTCCCGCACCAGTTCCGCCACGTCCGCGAACTGATCCTCCGCCACCGGCCCGGGGGCGGTGTAGATCTCACTAAGCCGGCGGGCCGCCACCGTACCCGAGTTGAGGGCCGCGACCACCGGCAGCGACTTTTTTTCTTCCGGATGTCGGAATAGAGTTCCCGGCCGAGGTCGTCTGCGGTCCCCCACAGGTTTCGCATGTCGTCGGTGAGCTGGTAGGCGATGCCCACATGCTCGCCGAACCGGGCAAGGCCGTCCACGAGGATGGTGTCGGCGCCCACAATCTCGGCACCGATCGAAGCGGCGCAGGCAATGAGCGACGACGTCTTGTCAGACGCCATCGTGATGCAGTCGGCCAGCGAAACAACGGCCGAATCGGCGTACGACAAGTCGGCGTCCTGCCCCATGATCATCCGCCGTGTGGCCCCGAGCAGCCGGTGCAGGGCCGCCTCCGCACCGGGCGCCCGACTCTCCGCGATCACCCGCATCGCTTCCAACAGCAAAGCGTCACCGGCAAGGATCGCTGTCGGCATACCGAAGGTGACCCAGGCAGTCGGGCGCCGCCGTCGCTCGACATCACCATCCATGACGTCGTCGTGCAGGAGCGAGAAGTTGTGCACGAGTTCGAGTGCCGCTGCGGCCGGTACGGCGTCCGCCGGGTGCCGCCCGGCCGCGGACGCGGACAACAGCGTCAACCGTGCGCGGAGGAACTTGCCACCGATATCGCCGGCCGGAGCGCCGGACCGGTCGATCCAGCCATGGTGGTACGCCGACGCGTGCCTTGTCCCGGGCGCTAGTTCTCCGACAATCTTTTTCAAAGTGTCGACGACGGACTCGACTCGCGGGGTGTCCAGCATGTCGCACCTTCCTGTCCGGTGGACAAACGGTGAGCGGTCCTATGGCCGGGTCTCGCCGCAGGTTGCGCGACCCTGGCCGACGGAGGAGGCGGGTTCACCGGACGACGTGTCACTTCAGGTCGTTGCGGCCGAAGGTACGAATACCGAAGCACAGGGCTCCGACACTCATCACCACAACAGACACGACCCCGGACCACGTGGCCTCGACACTGAAGTCGCCGCGGAAGAACGCGCGGGTCGCCGTCATGACGTGGGCAACCGGATTCAGGAGGCTGAGCCGGTAGAGCCAGGCCGGCGCGAGTTCGGCCGTGATCGGCAGGAGTGTCCCGGAGAGCAGGATCAGGGGAAGCAGCATCGCGTTCAACGCCGCGGGCAGCGCCTGCTCACTCGGTATCCGCAGGGTGAGCCCGTAGGAGAAGGAGGAGAGCGCCACCGACAGCAGTGCCACCATCCCGAAGCTGGCCAGCATGCCCGGTACGGTCGTGTCGAGTCCGAAAAACAGTTGGCAGATCAGGACTAGCACGCTGGACTGGACCAACACGCTCAGGGTGACGCAGAGGACCTTGCCGAGCAACAGCGAGGAGGGTCGCATAGGCGTCACGCGGAACCGTTCGAACGTGCCCGACCGGTACTCCGCCAGGAACGCCACTCCCACCGTCGACGCTCCGATGAGGACCATCTGCAGCATGAGGGCGGGCGTGAAAATCGTCCACGCGGTGCCTGGCGGGAAGCCCGGTGTGTGCACGACGAACTGCTTCAGGATGGGCCCGAAAAAAAACATGAAGAGAATGGGCTGCCCCAGCTGCATGATTACCCACACCGGCTCGCGTAACCGGTGTGACATCTCCCGACGCAGGATCGACAGGACGTCACGCATTGACTCTCCCTCTTCCGTCTCCCGTCGATGCGGGCGCCGGGACCGCGGCATGGTCGTCCTGGCCCTGGCCGATATGCCGTCCGGTCAACGTCAGGAAGACATCGTCGAGAGTCGGACGCTGCACCTGAAGGGACCGGATCGACACCTGCCCACGGTGTAGGACGTCAATAATCTGCGGCAGAACGTCGTCGCCGCACGGTACCCGCAAGCTCAGCGTGGCTCCTTCGATCCGAACCTCGGCCACCCCGGGAAGCTGCCCGATGAGTTCCGCGGCGGTGGAGACGCCGTCGTCGGCGACCTGGACGCGGACGCTGTCACCCGAAACCTGTGCCTTGAGCGCCTCCGGCGTCCCGTCCGCCACGATCCGCCCGCCGTCGACGATGATGATCCGGTCGGCCAAGGCGTCAGCCTCTTCCAGATAGTGCGTGGTGAGGAAAAGCGTCGTGCCCTGCTCGCGGTGCAGCCGGCGCAGGTACTGCCAGAGGCTCGCCCGGCTCTGCGGATCCAGTCCGGTTGTCGGCTCGTCGAGGAATACGAGCTCGGGCGAGTGGATGAGCCCCAACGCCACGTCCAGCCTGCGGCGTTCCCCACCGGACAGGGTCCGGGTGATACGCCCCGCCAGTCGGGTGAGATCCATCTGCGCCATCAGGTCCGCAGCCCGGCTGGCCGCGTCAGCCTTGTTCAACCCGTACAACCGGCCCTGCAGTCCGAGTTCCTCCCCCACCGTGCTCTGCGGCGAGGAGCCGGAGTTCTGCGCGATGTATCCGATGCGGCGCCGGACGCCGACCGGGTCGCGGATCAGATCGTGGCCCGCCACGACCGCTTCACCACCGGTGGGCCGCAACAGCGTGGTCAGCATGCGCAGGGTCGTGGTCTTGCCGGCACCGTTCGGGCCAAGAAAACCGATCAGCTCACCGGCCTCGATGTCCATATCCAGACCCTTGACCGCCTCGACGGTCGCGCCGGAACGCCATGACGCCCGGTAATGGCGGGTCAACTTCCGGGTTCGAATCACATCACACCTCGAACCGGAGTACGGAATAAGCCGGCATTCCGTTCTCTGTAGTGGCCCCGGCGCCGTTGGAAACTATGGCCGTCGGGACACGCATCGGAACAGCGACGCCGGGTGTGCATTCCGGTCACGAGTAGACCGTCAGCCGGAGTCGGGAAGCCGACCATGCCCAGACGGGTTCATAGGAGATGTGTGCCAGCCGTCGGTTACGGGCGGCCGAGTCCATGATCCGTTCGATGTCGTGCTGCTGTTGCGGCGAGAGGAATCCCCAAAACAGACTGTGCCAAACGACGGTATAGACGTGCCGACTACGGGGGCGTTCACGCATCTGCTGCGCCAGCCATTCGACGGCGTCGGCCTTGTCGACGGTCAGTCCGGGGTCGGTAGCCGCCAGGGCCAACGCATCGTCCAGTTCCATGCGGTTGATGTCGCGCTCGATCGGCAAACAGGACCGGAGCACCATGGCGTCCTCGGCATTTCCCGCGTCACGCGGAGCGAGGTCGCAGCCAGCCCGGTCCACAATCTCGAACTGTCCCGGCCGGCGTCCTCTGGTCGCGAGCCGTACCGGCGAATTCTCGTCACCCCACTGCCAGCCGTCACCAAACCACCAGTAACGGTCGACGAGAAGGTTCAGACCCGCACAGGCACCCAGTTCAAGCAATTGCACCTTCGGCGCGGCGAGCATGCTCAACCCGTTGAGCAGGGTGGCCGCGCGTCCGGGCTGGTGCTGCTGAACGGGTCGATCCAGGGCTGCGCGGATCTCACGTGGGTGACCGAGCACGACCGCCCGAAAATGATTCCATAGCTCGTCGCACCAGGCCGGGTCATCCCGCCGACTCTCGTGGTGTCGAAAGTGCTGCTCCATGTCGGGCGCCAATCCGGCGAGGATCAGCCAGTGCACGCCGGCAAGGGCACGCGTGGCAAACAGAGGAGTGCCCCAGTCCGGATGGCCGGAAATAGCGCGAGCGACGTCACCACCGGACTCGATATCGTCCGTTATGCGGGCCACTATCTGCGCGGAGATCGGCGCGTAGGACCTCATGCCGGCGGCGAGCGTCCGCAGTTGCTCGATCCGGGCGGCCGGGAGGGGCTGCCAGGCCTTCATGTCGACGATCCGATCAGCGCCGCGTCCGCACTGCTGACGACCATCCAACTGACGAGGTCGCGGTGCTGCGACGGCGGGGCGACCTGGTCAAGCAGCCGGATTAGCTGGTCGCGGACGCGCCTGACCCGGCGGTCGTAGCCGCTGCGCACCTCGGGCAGGCGTAGCGCCTCCTGCACATCGTCATAACTGGCCCGGTCGGTGCCGGCCCGCTCGTACGAGGCCCGGAAATCGGCTTGTCGGCCCGCCGGCAGGGTGTCCATGGCGTGCGCGGCCAACAACGTCCACGTCCCGTTGGTCACGTCGGTGTTTGACGGCGCCCCGTCTGCGGCGCGATCGTTGGCAAGTTGACGCAGTACGCCGAAGAGTCGGCCGAACAACCGCCACGCGTTCTGCTGGCCTGGGTCGAGTCCGGCCAGTTGGGCAACCATCGCCGTGTCGCGGCCATAGGCCGCCCCCGATTTACCGACGTAGCTCGTCATCACCGACTTCCACGTGGCCACACCCGGCGTGACGTCGCTCAACTGGCCTCCCGCCGACTTCAGGTTGGTCAGCGTCAGCTCATAGGCCCACATTCGCTCGAGCGTCGCGTTTCCGGCCCGCAGGCGGACGATCTCCTGCGGCAGGACGGTCAGGCAGGCGATGCTCGCCACGGTGATCGCTGAGACCGGCAGGCCGAACGCGCCGACGTTGAGCTGCCCGTCCATCGCGTCGTCGAGCGTTTCCGCGCCCGCCCACCAGATCCTGGAGAGCAGGCAGACGGGCTCCGCCCGACCCGGGTCACCACTCACCGCTCCCATGAGGGCAGCACAGAGCAGCCGGAAGACACTTTCCGTACTCAAATCGTTGTCCACGATTCTGAGGCTGGCGTCGCGCAGGCCCGCATCATCCGCGCAGATCAGTTGAATAACGTCTCGCGTAGCCGGGGAGAGGGCACCCCGAAATTCCACTAGATCTTCGTAGGCCATCGAGACATCTTTGACAACCATCGACTATGGTCCTTTTTTTACGTCGGGGAACAGGGCTTCGTGCCCTGTTCCCCGATTGCCGGGCCTATCAGCAGTTGCCGGTGCCGTTACCGCCGCCGGCACTTTCGCAACGGAAGTCGTAGACCTCGAACATCTCGGCGTCCTCGGCGGACTCGGTCCACGCGCCGTCGAGCAGCTCCCGGACCTCGTCGAGCACAACGATGTCAGCCATTTTCCCGCCCTTCATCTTCATACGCATCCCGATTGGGTGGGCCAAAACTATCTACCCCCACCCACAAGAGCAGCTCCACAGCCTCAACGCCACTTCTTCACGTCGGGGAACAGGGCTCGAAGCCCTGTTCCCCGACGTCTGGCCTATCAGGTGTGGCCGTCGTTGCTGCCGCCGCCAGTTTCGCAACGGAAGTCGTAGACCTCGAACATCTCGGCGTCCTCGGCGGACTCGGTCCACGCGCCGTCGAGCAGCTCCTGAACCTCGTCGAGCACAACGATGTCAGCCATTTTCCCTCCCTTCTCCTTCATAAGCATCCCGATTGAGCGGGCCAAGATTATCAACGCTCCCATTGCCCCGCAAGATCTTCGTCATGGGTTCACAGATGAATGAAATGTGATCGATATGTTCACCAAAGAGTAACCCATTAGCCGCCCGCCGCTTCTCCCGGCGAACGAATGCGTCGGTGTTTTGCTGACAAAAGGTGCAACAATATGGTGCCCGTTGGCTCGGGGTACCTGGACAATCACAAAACGTCAACGGACGCGTGCCAAACGCCGTACACCCACACCAGTGCCAAATTCTCAGATGTTGAGGTAGTACGTATCTGCATTGTCCGTCGTGGCTGGTCAAGGCCCTGGTCTGGTGATTGCGTCACCACAGGTCGCGGGCGATGGCGGCGGCGTGGTCGAGGGCGTCGGCGGTCGAACTCAGCTACACCCGCACCGAGCAGGACTGGCTCGACGGCTTCGTCGCCCACCGGCGCCGCGTCCGGCGTCCTTGGCTGATCCCGGTACTGATCGTCGCCGCGGCCGGCGGGCTCGTTGTCTCGAACGACTTTCGGGCCATGTCGGCGACGGCGTCGCAGTCCTCGCCGTGGTGGCACTCACCGCCGTCGGGCTCGGGCTGCTGCTGTTCCGGCTCCTCATCGCCGCCCGCTGGGTCTATCGCTGGCCGGTACGCATGCTCACGCGTGGAAATCCCTGGCTGTCCGAGTCCATCCGAGCCATCGTGGATGGCACCGGGTTGCGTCTCACCAGCGCAAGTCGGAGCGAAACCGATCCGGCGCCGCTGCGGGCGTTGCTGGAAACCCACTGCCACCAGAGCGTCTGATCGAGCAACCCGGCAGCGCCCGCCAGGCCCGGACTGACGCCGATGCGGCGTGACTCCCCACACACCGGGAACGTCGTTCGGCTTCTGAGCGTTGGCGAGCGACAGAATCACCACTGGATGTCGGCTCATCGGGCCACCCCCGTCTCGACCCTTTTCCGCTGCCCACCGTCGGGCACCAGTTCCCGCAGAGAGATCGAGATGATGAAACAACTGGCCGACAAGACCTCCCCGGACACCGTGCGCGAAGAGGTCCTGCCCGGCGACCTGATGACGAACCGTCAGCGGGCACGGCTCGTCATCGTGCTGGGCGCCCTGATCGCCATCGGGCCGCTGACCATCGACATGTACCTGCCGGCGCTGCCCGCCATCACGGCGGGCTTGCAGACCACCGAGACCGCGGTGCAGTTGACGCTGACCGGCACGCTGGTCGGCCTCGCGTTGGGTCAGTTGCTGATCGGGCCGCTCTCCGACGTGGTCGGGCGACGGGTGCCGCTGTTGGCCGGTCTGGCTGCGCACATCCTGGCGTCCGTCCTCTGCGTCTTCGCGCCCAACATCGGGGTGCTCGGCGGGCTGCGCGTACTCCAGGGGCTTGGTGTCGCGGCCGCCACCGTGGTCGCGACGGCCGTGGTCCGCGACCTGTTCAGTGGCGCGTCCTTCGCCCGGATCTTCTCCCGGCTGATGCTCGTCATGGGCCTCGCGCCGATCCTCGCGCCGACCCTGGGCAGCGCCCTGCTGAGCTGGACCGACTGGCGGGGCGTCTTCGCCGCGCTGGCGGTGCTGGGCGCACTGCTGATCGTCGTGGCCGCGTTCCGGCTCCCGGAGACCCTGCCGGTGACGCGTCGGCGGCACGGCGGGGTGAGCGCCACCCTGCGCGACTACCGGGGGTTGCTCAACGACCGGGCGTTCGTCGGCCTGGTGCTGGTCGCCGGCCTGGCGATGGCGGCCCTGTTCGCGTACGTCTCGGGTTCGTCGTTCGTGCTCCAGCAGGAGTACGGCCTGGACGAGCAGCAGTTCGGTGTGGCTTTCGGGGCCGGCGCGGTGGGCCTGATCGGGGCCACCCAGTTCAACGTGCGGCTGCTGCGCCGCTACACCCCGCAGCAGATCCTGGTCAGCGCCCTGATCGCCGGGACGGCGGCCGGGCTGCTGCTGGTCATGTTCGCGGCGACCGGCTTCGGTGGCCTCGGCACCCTGCTCGCGTCACTGTGGCTGGTGCTGGCCGCCGCCGGCCTCGCCCTGCCGAACGCTCCGGCGCTGGCCATGAGCCGGCACAGCGAGGCCGCCGGCACCGCCGCGGCGCTGCTCGGCGCGGTGCAGTTCGGCATCGGTGCGTTGTCGGCGCCGCTGGCGGGTCTGTTCGGCACCGGGAGCGTACCGATGGCGATCGTCATCGCGGGCGGCATGGCCGCCGCGCTGATCGTCATGCTCCTCGTCGTGCCTCGCGCCAGCCTCGGCACGGTCGACCCGGAGCTGGCGGTCGCGCTGCACTAGGCGCGGACTCGACGTTCTCCGCAGGAGAGCGGGCGGGCCGGTCACCCGGCCCGCCCGACGATCAGCGGGTCTCGGTGGTGTCCTCCGCGCGCGGCTGACCGCGCGGCGGGGCGGACCAGGGTGATTCGCCACCCACCCGACGGGGCAGCGGCTCGGTCGGTGTCGAGTCGCCCGGGTAACCCAGAGTGAGGGGCGCGGTGTCGCGCTCGGCGGACTGCGGGGGCGGCCAGTCGGTCAACGTGAACTCGTCGGTGCGGGGGCCGCCGTCCGACGTGGGGGTGGGTGCCGTGGCCGGATCGGTCGCCGGGCTCGGCCACTGCCGCCAACGCTGCCTGCTGAAGGTCGCCATCAGCAGCAACAGGCCGATCAGGAACAGCGTGCCGTTCTCCACCGGCAGCCGCAGCGGCAACGGGTCGCCGAACACCTTCCACTCGTGCGGGATCGCGTCCCGCACCGAGAAGGGCGCCACGAACATCCCGATGTACGGGGTGACCAGCAGCGCCCCGGCCACCAGCGGGCCCAGCGGCGAGACGCGCAGCGTGCCGAGCAGGCCCAGCAGGACACCGCCGACACCGAGGTACACGGCCGGCTCGATCAGGTTGGCGGTGTTGAACGTGCCGATCTCCACCCAGCGGTCGACCGTCCGGCTCGACCCGTCCTGCCCCAGTGTGACCAGCACCCAGGTGATGGGCGCCACCACCAGCCCGGCGAGGAAGCTCCAGAGATGTCGCATCCGCGCACCGTACCGTTTTCGACATGACTGAGCACCTCTCCGCCGCTCCGATCGGCAAGCCGACGTCGTACTCGCGCGTCACTCTCAGCAAGATCATGACCGCGGTGGACGTGAACCTCTACGGCACCGTGCACGGCGGGGTCCTGATGAAGTTCGTCGACGATGTGGCCGGGGCGGCTGCGGCCCGACACAGTGGCGGCACCGCGGTGACGGCGGCGATCGACGAGATCGTTTTCTCCGAGGCGGTCCGGGTCGGCGACCTCGTGCACGCGCACGCTCAGGTCAACTGGACCGGTCAGACCTCGATGGAGGTGGGCGTGCGGGTGGTCGCCGAACGGTGGGATTCGGCCGAGGACGCCCCGGTCCGGGTGGCGACGGCGTACCTGGTGTTCGTCGGGGTGGACGTCGGTGGGGCGCCGCGGGCGGTCCGGCCGGTGCTGCCGGAGACGGCCGAGGACGAGCGCCGGTACAAGGAGGCGGAGATCCGCCGGGCACATCGGCTGGCCCGCCGCCGCGCCATCCAGGCCCACCGCGCGGGCTGACCCACATGAGGTGGCGGGGTGGAGTGTGGGACGGGCACGCGTCGGTTGGCCGACCCGGTGCGCAGAATGGCGCTTCGAGGTAGGGCAAGATGGCGCCACGGCCCAGTCACAGTGGCGTGTCGGGCCGGGGGAGGGTGGAGCAGTGGGTGACATGCTGTGGGCGCCGCCGACGGATGTTCGTGAGCGGTCCCGGATCGGCGCCTACCTGCGCTGGCTGCGGGAGCACCGCGGGTTGGACTTCGCCGACTACGACGAGCTGTGGCGCTGGTCCACCACCGATCTGGACGGGTTCTGGCGCTCGATCTGGGACCACTTCGAGGTGATCGCGCACACCCCGCCGACCGCCACCCTGGCGGAGCGGGGCATGCCCGGCGCCCGTTGGTTTCCCGGAGCCACGCTCAACTACGCGGAGAACGTGCTGCGGATGCCGGGGCGGGCCGACGACGATCCGGTGGTGATCTCCCACGGGCAGACGCGACCGCCGGTCACGCTGACCGCCGGGGAGCTGCGCGAGCAGGTCCGCCGGGTGTCGGCCGGGCTGCGCCGGCTCGGCGTCACCGCCGGTGACCGGGTGGCGGCGTACGCCCCGAACATCGCCGAGACGTACGTCCTGCTGCTGGCCACCGCCAGCCTGGGCGCGATCTTCTCGTCCTGCGCGCCCGAGTTCGGCACCCGCAGCGTCACCGACCGCTGGCAGCAGATCGAACCGACCGTGCTGGTCGCCGTCGACGGCTACCGGTACGGCGACAAGCCGGTGGACCGGC
Organism: Micromonospora sp. NPDC050276; assembly: GCF_044459545.1. NCBI lineage: Bacteria > Bacillati > Actinomycetota > Actinomycetes > Micromonosporales > Micromonosporaceae > Micromonospora > Micromonospora sp. NPDC050276. Next base: position 453,018 of record NZ_JBITJA010000001.1, read on the forward strand.
GCGCCGAGGTCGCCGCGATCCGGGCCGCCCTGCCGTCGCTGCGGCACACCGTCCGCATCGCGTACCTCGACCCGGAGGGCGCTGCCGGTGGCGGTCCGGCCTCCGCTCCGGCGGACGGCACGTCGGACGGCATGTTGAGCTGGGCCGACGTGGCCGCGCCCACCGACGAGCCGTTGACGTTCACGCCGGTGCCGTTCGACCACCCGCTGTACGTGCTCTACTCCTCGGGCACCACCGGGCTGCCCAAGCCGATCGTGCACGGCCACGGCGGCATCCTGCTGGAGCACCTGAAGATGCTCGCCCTGCACCACGACCTGGGCCCGGCCGACCGGTTCTTCTGGTTCACCACCACCGGCTGGATGATGTGGAACTTCCTGGTCTCCGGCCCGGCGGTGGGCGCGGCCATCGTGCTCTTCGACGGCAACCCCGGCCACCCCGACCTCGGTGGGCTGTGGCGGCTGGCGGCGGAGACCGGCACCACCTACTTCGGCACGTCCGCGCCGTACCTGTTGGCCTGCCGCAAGGCCGGGCTGGTCCCCCGGGAGGTCGCCGACCTGTCGGCGCTGCGCGGTGTGGGCTCCACCGGTGCGCCGTTGCCCGCCGAGGGCTTCCGTTGGGTGTACGAGACCGTCGGCGACCACCTCCAGCTCCAGTCGCTCTCCGGCGGCACCGACGTGTGCACCGGCTTCGTCGGTGGGGTGCCGCTGCTGCCGGTGTACGCCGGTGAGATCGCCTGCCGCGCGTTGGGCGCGAAGGTGGAGGCCCGGTCCGCAGACGGAACGCCGGTCATCGGCGAGCTCGGCGAGCTGGTGATCACCGAGCCGATGCCGAGCATGCCGGTGGGCTTCTGGAACGACCCGGACGGCACCCGCTACTCCGAGGCGTACTTCGACGTGTACCCGGGTGTTTGGCGGCACGGTGACTGGATCACGATCAACGAGCGGGGTGGCTGCGTGATCACCGGGCGCTCCGACGCGACGCTCAACCGCGGTGGCGTACGGCTCGGCACCGCCGAGTTCTACTCCGTGGTGGAGGGGCTCGACGAGGTCGTCGACTCGGTCGTCGTCCACCTAGAGGACGACGAGGGCGGCGCCGGTGAGCTGCTGCTCTTCGTGGTGTTGGCCGAGGGTCTGGAGTTGGACGACCCGATGCGCACCAAGATCTGCCGCGAACTGCGGACGGCGCTCTCACCCCGACACGTGCCCGACGAGATCCATCAGGTGCGGTCGGTGCCTCGTACCCTCTCGGCGAAGAAGCTGGAGGTGCCGGTCAAGAAGATCCTCACCGGCACCCCGGTCGACCAGGCGGCGGCCAAGGGTGCCCTGGCCAACCCGGAGTCCCTGACCGCGTTCGCCGCCCTGGCAAAGTCCCGCCCCCAAGCCTGACCCGCCCGCCCGCACCTCCCCGCGATCTTGCAGTTTCTGTTGCCGAGATGCGTGGATTGCCCCTTAGGTCACGACAGGAAGTGCAAGATCGCGGGGTGGGGTGGGGGTGGGGTTCAGGGTAGGGGTTGGGTCACTTTTTCGGTGGTCAGGCGGGAGGCCAGGCGGGCTGGGTCCTGGTTGGCGCTGAGGACCACGGTGGCGGCGCGGGTCAGCGGAGCCAGGAGCCAGTCGACCGGGTCGGGGTAGCGGGTGGCGTCCACGAGGACCCGTGCGCCGGCCTCGATGCCCAACTCGGTGGCGCGGGCCTCGGCGCGAGCCAGCAGGTGCGCGTCGGTGGGGCCCGGACCGGGTCGCGGGGTGAAGTGGTCACCGTGGCGGCGTACCTCGACCACGTAGTCGGCGAACCCGGGCGGCACCTGCCGGAGTGGGGCGGCGAGCGGGGCCAGCCCGAGGGCGTACCGCTCGTCAGCGGACCAGGACTGCGCCTCGTCGAACTGGTCCACGGCGGCGAAGAGCACGTCCACGTCGCCCGGTGTGTCGACGACGCTCAACTTGGCCGACCAGCAGCCCAGCAGCACCGCTGCGGTCTGCCAGTGCGGCGGCAACAGCACGCCGGCCGGGGTGCCCGGTGCGAGGCCGACCTCGTCGACGAGAAGGTTGGCGGTCTTCGCCACCCAGTTCGCCAGTGTGGCGCCGGAGAGTTCGGTGCGGTCGCCGGTGGCGTCGTCGTACCAGGTGAGCAGCGGTCTGGTCGGGTCGGTCGCGATCGCGTCGGCGAACACCCGGGCAATGTTGTCGGCCATCGGCGCGAACGATACGCCCCTGCGGGCCGTACTCGATGACGATGACAAGTCGGCGTACCGTCGGGTCGCAGTCAGCGTCGGGCCCACGCCCCGGCGTAGGCTTTACCCCCGGAGTGTTGTTCCCCACAGACCCGCCAGTACAAGGAGTCGCCCCGTGACCGCCGGTCGCCCGCCCCGCGTGCTCATCGACGCCACGAGTGTCCCCGCCGACCGTGGTGGTGTCGGTCGATACGTTGACGGTCTGCTCGGCGCCCTCGGCAAGGTGTGCGGGTCGGGGGTGGAGCTGGCGGTGGTCAGCCTCCGCACCGACCAGGAGCGTTACACCCGCATGCTGCCCGGCGCGGAGATCATCCCCGCTCCGGCCGCCGTGGCGCACCGCCCGGCCCGGCTCGCGTGGGAGCAGACCGGCCTGCCGCTGCTCGCCCAGCAGGTGGGCGCACACGTGCTGCACTCGCCCTTCTACACCTGCCCGCTGCGGGCCGGGTGTCCGGTCACGGTCACCGTGCACGACGCGACGTTCTTCACCGAGCCGGAGCATTACGACAAGTCGCGCCGCACGTTCTTCCGCAGCGCCATCAAGACCTCGCTGCGCCGCGCCGACCGGGTGATCGTGCCCAGCAAGGCCACCCGCGACGAGCTGATCCGGCTGCTCGACGCCGATCCGACCCGGATCGACGTGGCCTACCACGGCGTCGACCAGGCCGCCTTCCACGCCCCCACCGAGGAGGAGAAGGCCCGCGTCCGTGCTCGTCTGGGGCTGGGCAACAGCAGCTACGTCGCCTTCCTCGGCGCCAAGGAGCCGCGGAAGAACGTACCCAACCTGATCCGTGGTTGGGCCCGTGCGGTGGCTGACCGGGCCGACCCGCCCGCCCTGGTGATCGCCGGTGGGCAGGGGCACGACGACGACATCGACCGGGCGGTGGCCGAGGTTCCGTCGCACCTGCGCCTGCTGCGCCCCGGCTACCTGCGCTACGCCGACCTGCCGGGTTTCCTCGGTGGGGCACTGGTCGCCGCGTACCCGTCCTATGGCGAGGGGTTCGGGCTGCCGATCCTGGAGGCGATGGCGTGTGCGGCCCCGGTGCTGACCACGCCCCGGCTCTCGCTGCCCGAGGTGGGTGGCGACGCGGTCGCGTACACCTCGGAGGACCCGGAGCAGATCGGCACCGACCTGGCCGCTCTCCTCGACGACGAGCAGCGGCGGTTGTCGCTGGCGAAGGCGGGGTTCGATCGGGCCAAGGAGTTCACCTGGGAGTCCAGCGCCGAGGTGCACATCGCCGCGTGGAGTCGTGCCCGTTCCTGACCCTACGCGCCGCTGGTGGTGACCCTTGCCACTTCGGGCAGGTTCGTCGGGCATGATGTGCGGATGCTCTATGCGGTCATTCCGGCAGGTGGTAGCGGCACAAGGTTGTGGCCGTTGTCCCGCGCTGGCCACCCCAAATTCCTCCATCCGCTCACCGGCACCAGCGCCTCGCTGCTCCAGGCGACCGTGGCACGACTCGCGCCGCTGACCACACCGGAGCGGACTCTTGTGGTCACCGGTGCCGCGCACGTCGCGGCGGTGGCTCGGCAGCTGACCGGTCTGCCAGAGGAGAACATCCTGGTCGAGCCCTCGCCGCGCGATTCCTGCGCGGCGATCGCGCTGGCCGCCGCGGTGATCGCGGTGCGCGACCCGGATGCGGTGATGGGCAGCTTCGCGGCCGACCACCTGATCCGCGACCCGGACAGCTGGGTCTGCACGGTCCAGGAGGCGGTTCGTGGCGCCGAGCAGGGCCTGCTGATGACCGTCGGGATCACCCCGGCCTGGGCGGAGACCGGTTACGGCTACCTGGAGACCGGCGACCCGATCGAGGGCGTGCCGTGGCGGACGGTGGCCGAGTTCAAGGAGAAGCCGGCCGCCGAGGTCGCCGAGGCGTACGTCCGGTCCGGCCGGCACCTGTGGAACGCGAGCATGTTCGTCTGGCGGGTGGACGTCTTCCTCGCCGAGCTGGCCCGCCAGCAGCCGGCGCTGCACGCCGGGGTCGCCGCGATCGCCGCCGCCTGGGGCACCCCCGAGCAGGACGAGGTCCTGGGCGCGATCTGGCCCACCCTCCCGAAGATCTCGGTCGACTACGCGGTGATGGAGGGCGCGGCCACGGCGGGTCGCGTCGCGACGGTGCCGGGTGACTTTGGCTGGAACGACGTCGGCGACTTCCACACCCTGGGTGACGTGCTGCCGGCGGCGGACGACGCGGGCAACGTGGTGCTCGGCACCGACGCCAAGCCGGGCGTGCTGCTGCGGGACAGCTCCGGCCTGGTGGTGGTGCCGCAGTCGGGCCGGTTGGTGGCTGTCCTCGGTCTGCGCGACCTGATCGTGGTGGACACCCCGGACGCGGTGCTGGTCTGCCCCCGCGACCGGGCCCAGGATGTCAAGGCCCTGGTCGACGAGCTCAAGGAGCGAGGCGAAGAGGGCTACGTCTGAGGGCGGCGAGGGCCGGTGCGACCAGTTGCCTGGTCCCACCGGCCAGTGGCTCGGGCAGCTGGTCCGGGGGGAACCAGCCCAGCGCCTCGGCCTCGTCGCTGACCTGTTCCACAGCGGCGGCCGGGGCGAGCACGGCGAACCGGATGTCGTGGTGCGCAGAGCCGCCCTGGCACTGCACCTGGTGGACGTCCAGGTCGATCGGCACCGGGTCGATGCGCAGGCCGGCGATGCCGGACTCCTCGGTGGCCTCCCGGAGCGCGGCGGCGACCAGGGTCTGGTCGGTCGGCTCGCAGTGCCCGCCGAGCTGCACCCAGCGCCCGAACTTGCCGTGCAGGCAGAGCAGCACCCGCGAGCCGGTGGAGTCGAGCACCAGCGTGCTCGCGGTGAGATGCCCGGGGCGGTGTTGCCGGCTCATCGCGACCGGGCCGGCGGCGAGCAGCGCGAGGGTCCGGTCCCGCGCACTGGCGGCGGCCGGGCTGGTGGGCTGCCAGCCTTCGAGCAGCGCGGTGGCGTCGGCGTGCAGCGCCGCGTACGTCTCGGGGTCGGTCGGGTGGGCGGTCGGGCCGGTGATCACGGTGTCGGGCACCCCGCCACTGTACGAGCGTGTGCTCCGTACGCTGGCCCGGTGACCTTGCGACTCGTCGAATTCGTGGTGGCCGGTAACGAGGCCAGCGATCTGTTGCCGGTGCGGTCGGCGGCGCTGCTGCGCGCGTACCGTGCGCGGCGGGGCTTCTGGACCGTGCTGGACGAGGGGCCGGTGGAGCGCTGTCTCGCGCTGCTGTTGGAGCAGGAGGACGGCGAGTGGACGGCCCGGCACGTGCGGGCGGACGCCGGCGGGGAGAACGGGCGGACCGAGGATGGCGAGGCGCTCGCCCACCACGACGGCTGGGTGTACGTCTTCGGCTCCCATTTCGGCTCGAAGGCCGGCCCGCTGCGACCCCGGCGTGCCTTCGTGGCCCGGTTCCGCGAGGACGACGCGGCGGCCGGGCCGGTGCCGGTGCAGGTGGTGCGCAACTCGTTCCGGTTGCACCGGGCGGTGAACGACGCGCTCGCCGCGTCGCCGCTGACCCTGCTGCCGGCGGGGGAGCGGGTCCGGGCCCGGTTCATCGTGCAGACATTGGCGCGGGGGACCGTGCGGGAGAAGAGCTGGGTGAGCCGGTTGGCCCCGGACGACCTGCCGTTGAACGTGGAGGCGGCGGCCTTCACCCCGGCCGGGACGGTGCTGCTCGGGCTTCGGTTCCCGGTCACCGACGCCGGTGAGCCGATCCTGGTCGAGGTGGCTGACGTGCCGGGCATGTTCACCGCCGAGCCGACGTGGCCGCGGGCGTTGGGCGCGTACGTGTTGACCGGGGTCACCCCGCCGGGGCAGCTGACCGGTTTCCGCGCGATCACCCCGACGCCGGACGGCGGGTACGCGGCAGTGGTCGGCTCGATCGACGCGCTGGGCAAGGGATCGGTCCTGCTCGACGACCATCCGGGCGGGGGTGACGTCACCTCCCGGCACGTCCGCTTCCGGCTGCCCGTCGGTGCGTCGGGCGACGGGGGCCGGCTGGTCGGGGAGGCGGTGGCGGACCTGGCGCCGTTTCATCACGTCGAGGGGCTGGCCGAACTGGACGGCAGGCCGTTCTACGTCACCGATGAGGACCACCGGGTCGCGCTCTGGGTCGGCTGAGCCGGGCGCGGTGCCGGCGCGGGGGGCGGATGACCGGACGGCACCTCTGCGGAGCAAGGGCCGCAGACCCTCGTGGTGCCGTCCGATCACCGGGGCCTCCCCGGTCCCGGTGCCCCGGCAGTGCGAGCGTCCAGGACGCGCGGCGCCGTGTTCGGGCATTGGAAGCATGCCGAACCGGCCCCGGGGGCGTCGAGGTTTTTCAGTCCAGGCTTAAAGATGGAGATTACTGCCGGCCAGGTAGAGTCGAACGGTCATCCGGCACCCCCCTGCCGGCGACACGGGAGCGCTCCATGCTGAAGATCCACTTTTCTGGCGAGGACATCCTCCGGACCCGGGTGGCGCCGGCGGCGGACCCGGTCTGGGAGCTGGTCCTCAGCTTGCACGTGCTGCGGGGCCGCACCCGCGATCCGCTGACCGCCAACTGGCGACGCAGCGTGGCCCGGGAGCTTCGCCAGGACGCCGCCTCCGAGCAGCTGCGCCTGCTCTTCGCGTTGAGCCCGCCGCGCGGCTACTTCCCCGACTTCCTCACCCCGTACGCCAGCGTCGACGGCTTCGAGGCCGGGCTGGACGCGCTCCGCCGTACTCCCGCCGAGCTGCTGCACCGGGACCTGAGCGTGCTGGCCGCCGAGAATCAGCTGCCCTCCTCGGCGGCCGCGCTGGCCCGGGGCGAGGCGGCGGTGCTGCACCACCTGGCCGAGTCGATGGAGCAGTACCGGTCGCTGGCCATCAGCCCGTACTGGAGCCGGATCCAGTCCGCGGTGGCCGCGGACCGCGCGCGCCGGGCGCGGGCGCTGCTCGACGGCGGGGTCGAGGGTCTGCTCACCAGCCTCCGGCCGGCGATGCGCTGGGAGAGCGGGGTACTGGAGGTGCGCAACTACCCGCACAGCCGGGAGCTGCACCTGGACGGCCGTGGGCTGCTGCTCGTGCCGTCGTTCTTCTGCGCGGCCACCCCGGTCGCACTGCTCGACCCGGCGTTGCCCCCGGTGCTGGTCTACCCGGTGGACCGGCTGGGCGGGCTGGTGCCGGCCGACGCCACCGGAGCGTCCCCGTCCGGCGCTGCCCGCGAATCACTCGCCGCGCTACTCGGCCGCACCAGGGCCGCGGTGTTGCAGGCCAGCGACGAGGGCTGCACCACCGGCGAGGTGGCCCGCCAGCTGAACATCTCACCGGCGGCGGCGAGCCAGCACGCCACCGTGCTGCGCAACGCCGGCCTGCTGGTCAGCCACCGCGAACGCAACAGTGTGCTGCACACGTTGACCCCGCTGGGCCGGGCCATGCTGGACACGTGACCCGGCCGTCGCGCACCCGGCGAGCGCGGCGCTCACCGGCTACAGGGCGAGCGCGGCGCTCGCCGGGCTGCCCGGGGGTGGTGGCAACAGGGTCGACCCGACGCCCTCGGCGGCCAGGGCGACGCGCAACCGGTGCAGGTCCGCGCCGAAGCGGACCAGACCCATCGGCTCGACCGGCGTCGGGGCCGAACCGAGCAGCAGGGCCGCGCCATCCGGCCACCCGGGCATCTCGGCGACCAGTCCGGCGCGTACCTCCGCCTCGTCGACCAGGGTGAAGACCGTGCCGGGGGCGACCACCCCGGCCACCGCGTCGATCGCCCGTCGCACCGCGGCCAGGTCGGCCGGCGTCGGGCCAGGACCATCGGCCAGGGTGGCGGCGGCGGCCAGCCCGGCGGTGCGGGCCTCGGCGGTACCGAGCGAGAAGAGGTCCTGCGCGGCGTCGCGAATCAACGCCCGCGCGCCACCGGTGTCGTCCGGGCTGCCGGCGGGCAGGTAGCCCCGCACCACGGCGACGGGGACCTGATCGCACTTGCCCTTGATCAGTTCGCCGGCACCCGCCAGCTCGTCCACGACGGCCATCTGGGTCAACTGCAACTCGTTGCCGTACGGGTCGGTCTCGCCCCGGTGGTCGCGGATGGCCGGCATCCCGGCCACGCCGAGCGCCACGTCGGTGAGACCGTTGCGCCAGGGCCGGCCCATCGTGTCGCTGATGATCACGGCCACGTCCAGGTCGTAGCGCTCCCGCAGCGCGTCGCGCAGCGCCCGCGCCGAGGCGTCCGGGTCGACCGGCAGCAGCACCAGCTGGGTCTTGTCCACGTTCGACGCGTCGATCCCCGCCGAGGCCATCACGAAACCGTGGTGGGTCTGCACGATCCGGGTCGCCCCCCGGCTGGCGACCACCCGGGCGGTCTCACCGGCCAGGATCTCGTCGCGTGCGGTCAACCGTTCCGGCCCGTCCGCCGGGACGTCGACCAGCCGCCCCTCCGCCTTGGAAACAATCTTGCTGGTCACCACCAGCACGTCGCCGCTGCGCAGCCACGGCGCGGCGGTCGCGATCACCGCGGCGAGATCGTCGCCCTCGGTCACAGGGCCGATGCCGAGCACCGGCAGAATTTCGAGCCTCACGTCAACTCCACCGCGGCGCGGACCATGGCCGCCGTCGCCGCCTCGTCGGTCATCCGCAGCGGCACCGCGCGGACCGTCACCTCGGGCACCACCGTGCCGGCGTCCTCCTCGGCGACCAGCCACCCGTCGAGCAGGCCACCGCTCGCCCGGCCGCCGTACAACCGGCCCACCCCGGCCGCGCTGCACTCGACACCGAGCACCTCCAGGCAGCGGTCGGCCATGCCCCGCACCGGTGCTCCGCCGATGATCGGCGACACGCCCACCACCGGCGCCGGGCCGTCGGCCACGGCCGCCCGCAACCCCGGTACGGCCAGCACCGGCGCGACGCTCACCACCGGGTTGCTGGGCGCGATCAGCACCAGGTCGGCCGAGGCGATCGCGTCCAACACCCCGGGCGCGGGTTTCGCGGTTTCCGCGCCCACGAAGACGAAGCGGTGGGTGGGGATGTCGGCGCGGTACCGCACCCACCACTCCTGGAAGTGGATCGCCCGCTGGCCCTGCTCGTCCTGCACGTCACCCGCGCTCTCCGCGGCCGTCGACTCACCCTTCCCACTCACGATGGCGTGGGTCTCCAGGCGGTCGTCCGTCGCCGGCAACAGGCGCACGCCCGGCTGCCAACGAGTGGCCAGTGCCTCGGTGACCGCGCTCAACGGGTAACCACCGTTGAGCATGGTGCTGCGGACCAGGTGGGTGGCGATGTCCTTGTCGCCGAGGCCGAACCAGGTCGGCTGCGCCCCGTACGCGGCGAGCTCCTGCTTGACCGTCCAACTCTCGCCGACCCGACCCCAGCCCCGTTCCGGGTCTGCGCCACCACCGAGCGTGTACATGACGCTGTCCAGGTCGGGGCAGATCTTCAACCCGTGTAACCACAGGTCGTCGCCGACGTTGACCACGGCGGTCACCTCCGCGCCGACGTCACGGGCGTACGCCCGGACGCCGAGCAGGAACCGGGCGCCGCCGATGCCGCCGGCCAGAACCACGATGCGCATGTCGACCATCCTCGCGCACGTGACGCCTCCGATCCGTCGGTGGCCCAGGAGACTAGGCTCACGTGCGCCCTGTCCGTTCATGCCCCGAGGGGGAGCTCGTGACCAGCCCCGCCGAGCCCGCGTCCTCCGACGCGACGCAGGCCCGTCAGCTGACCAAGCCACTACGTGAGCTCGCCGCGCTCGCGCTGCTGGGCGCCAACGCCGTGTTCCTCTTCGTGGGCCTGCTCCGGTTCATCGCCCCGAACGACTACAGCTCCTTCACCGACCGCGCGGGCAGCGCCTTCTACGCGTTCGTCGGGGTGGAGGCGGTGGGTCTCCCCCTGCTGGCGGTGCTGCTGGCCACGCACATCGCCCCGGTGCTGCCGAGGGCGAAGCTGATCACGCAGGCGGCTCTCATCGAGTACGCGGTGAGCGCCCTGTTCGGCACGCTGACCATGCTGATCTGGACGGTGGGTCGCCTCGCCGAGGCCGAGGTGCTCGACGCGTTGCTCGGTGTGCTCACCCGGTTCGCCTGGATGGTGATCTTCGCGATCGCCGCCTGGGTGGTCTACACCATCTGGCGCGCCCACTACTACGTGCCGCGGCCCAAGCCCCAGCCGGGCGTCTACGGCCAGCCCCAGCCGGGCTGGCCGCAGCAGCCGGGCGGTTGGCCGGCCCCGGGCCAGCCCGGCGGCCAGCAGCCGGGCGGTTGGCCCGCTCCGGGCCAGCCGGGCGGCTATCCGCAGCCGGGACAGCCGGGTGGTTACCCGCAGGCCGGCCAGTACGGCCAGCCGTCGCCGCCGTTCCAGGCCCCACAGTCGGCTCCGCCGCACCCGCAGTCCGCCCCGCCGATTCCGCAGTCCGCCCCGCCGCACCCGCAGTCCGGGCTCCCGGCGAACCCGGCCCCCCAGTCGGCACCGCCGTCCCCGGCCGCGCCCCCGTTCGGGCAGCCGCCGTCGGCCGACCCCACGCAGGCCATCCCGCGTCAGTCCGCCGACCCGACCGAGGTCATCTCCCACCCCACCGACCTCGACACCGACCGGACCCAACACATCAAGCCCAACGACCCCCCGGGCTCCCACCCTCGTTGATCATGAAGTTGTTGCCCGGCCGTACGGCGTGTCGTGGCAATAACCTCATGATCAGCAGGGGGACGGGTGGGGTGGGTGCGGTGGGGCGGGTACGCCCAGCGCATAGGGTGAGTGGATGGTTGATCGCATCCCGTCCGTTCCGAGCGACGCGAGCGTGCGGCGGGCCCTGGGCCGGGCCGCGACCGGGCGGGCGCTGGATGTCGACGAGGCGACCGCGCTGCTGTCCGCTCGGGGTGACGCGCTCGACGAGTTGTTGCGGGTGGCCGGGGGGATCCGCGACGCCGGGCTGCGCGACGCCGGGCGGCCGGGCGTGGTCACGTACTCGAAGAAGGTCTTCATCCCGCTGACCCGGCTCTGCCGGGACCGCTGCCACTACTGCACCTTCGCGACCGTGCCGCACCGGTTGCCGGCGCCGTTCCTGGACCGCGACGAGGTCCTCGCGATCGCCCGGGCCGGTGCCGCGCAGGGGTGCAAGGAGGCGCTGTTCACCCTGGGCGACCGGCCGGAGGAACGCTGGCCGGCGGCCCGGACCTGGTTGGACGAACGCGGTTACGACTCGACCCTGGACTACCTGCGCGCCTGCGCGGTCGCCGTGCTGGAGGAGACCGGCCTGCTGCCGCACCTCAACCCGGGCGTGCTGTCCTGGTCGGAGTTGCAACGGCTCAAGCCGGTCGCGCCGAGCATGGGCATGATGCTGGAGACCACCGCGACCCGGCTCTGGTCCGAGCCGGGCGGCCCGCACTTCGGCTCGCCGGACAAGGAGCCGGCGGTCCGGTTGCGGGTCCTCGACGACGCCGGGCGGGTCGGGGTGCCGTTCACCACCGGCATTCTCATCGGCATCGGGGAGACCCCGGCGGAGCGGGTGGACGCGCTGTTCGCGATCCGCCGCGCCCACCGGGAGTACGGCCACCTCCAGGAGGTGATCGTGCAGAACTTCCGCGCCAAGCCGGACACGGCGATGCGCGGCATGCCCGACGCGGAGCTGCACGACCTGGCCGCCACGGTGGCGGTGGCCCGGTTGCTGCTCGGCCCGAAGGCCCGGATCCAGGCGCCGCCGAACCTCATCGCCGGCGAGTACGACCTGCTGCTGCGCGCCGGCATCGACGACTGGGGCGGTGTTTCCCCGCTCACCCCGGACCACGTCAACCCCGAGCGCCCCTGGCCCCAGATCGAGGAGTTGGCCCGGCACAGCGAGCTGGCCGGGTTCACGCTGCGGGAGCGGTTGACGATCTACCCCGAGTACGTGCGCGCGGGCGACCCGTGGCTCGACCCGCGGCTGCTGCCGCACGTGAACGCGTTGGCCGACTTGAGTTCCGGCATGGCGGTCGAGTCGGCGATGCCGCAGGGGCGACCCTGGCAGGAGCCGGAGGAGACGTTCGGCGGGCGGGTCGACCTGCACGCCACCATCGACACCACCGGCCGCACCGACGACCGGCGCGGCGACTTCGACAGCGTCTACGGCGACTGGTCCGAGGTGGCCGGCAAGGTCGCCCCCGAGGCGGCCGCACGCCGTGCGGGCGTACCCCCGGCAGCGGCCGGGAGCGGGGCGGACCGGGACCTGGCGGCCGGGCTCAAGCTGGCCGCCGACGACCCGGCGGCGCTGCTCGACCCCCGGCACACCGATGCCGCGCTGGCGCTGTTCGGGGCGGACGGACCGGCGCTCGACGAGTTGTGCCGCCTCGCCGACGACGTGCGCCGCACGGTGGTCGGCGACGACGTCACCTACGTGGTCAACCGCAACATCAACTTCAGCAACGTCTGCTACGTGGGCTGCCGCTTCTGCGCGTTCGCCCAGCGCGAGCGGGACGCCGACGCGTACCGGCTCTCCGTCGAGCAGGTCGCCGACCGGGCCGAGCAGGCGTGGGCGGTCGGTGCCAGCGAGGTGTGCCTGCAGGGCGGCATCGACCCGAAGATGCCGGTCACCGGGTACGCCGACATCGTGCGCGCCATCAAGGCCCGGGTGCCCGAGATGCACGTGCACGCGTTTTCGCCCATGGAGATCGTCACGGCCGCCGCGAAGGCCGGCGTGCCGGTCCGGGAGTGGCTGATCCACCTGCGCGAGGCCGGGCTGGACACCATCCCGGGCACCGCCGCCGAGATTCTCGACGACGACGTGCGCTGGGTGCTGACCAAGGGCAAACTCCCGGCCGCCGCCTGGGTCGAGGTGGTCAGCACCGCGCATGAGCTGGGCATCCGGTCCAGCTCCACGATGATGTACGGCCACGTCGACCACCCCGGGCAGTGGCTGGCGCACTTCCGGGTGCTGGCCGGGGTGCAGGACCGCACCGGCGGGTTCACCGAGTTCGTGGCGCTGCCGTTCGTGCACACCAACGCCCCGATCTACCTGGCGGGCATCGCCCGACCCGGGCCGACGTGGCGGGAGAACCGGGTGGTGCACGCCATGTCCCGGCTGCTGCTGCACGGCCGGATCGACAACATCCAGTGCTCCTGGGTGAAGCTGGGTGACGAGGGCACGGTCGCGATGCTCCAGGGTGGCTGCAACGACCTCGGCGGCACGCTGATGGAGGAGACCATCTCCCGGATGGCCGGCTCCGACAACGGGTCGGCGCGTACCGAGGAGCAGTTGCGGGCCATCGCGAAGGCCGCCGGTCGTCCGGCCCGCAAGCGAACGACTGCGTACGGTCACGCCCGACCCTGACGTCGAACCTTTCCCCGCCGCCGGCCGTACCACGCGATGCCGGCGGCGGTCACGGCGAGGACCGCCGCCGGTGTCCCCCCAAGGGCCCGGCGGCGTCGCGAGACGGCACCGGACCCGTCCGTCTCCGCGGGCGCGCTCGCGCCGCCGCCGAAAGGTTGCCCATGACCAGTGATCAGCGGAAGCGGCAGTGGCCGCGACTGACCCGCCGGCAGACGTTGACCGCCGCGGCCAGCGCCACCCTCGGCGCCGCCGCGCTCACCGTGCCGGGCCTGTCAGCCGCGCAGAACGCCCCCGGCGCGGCCGGACGAGCCGACGAACCGATCGTCGTGCACCTGCGCGACGCCGCCTCCGGAACGATGGACGTCTTCGTCGGTGACGCCCGGATCGAGGTACGCGACCGCGGCCTGGCGGACCGGCTGCGGCGCGCCGCCCGGCGCTGACCCGACACCCGCCCCGCCATCCTGCTCCCCGCCCAGTGAGGTTGGTTCGCCATGTCTTCCCACCGCGAGGCCCCGGAAATAGCCAAGGATCCGGTCGCCGACAGCTCCGACCTGTACGCGTTCGTCAGTCCCGACAAGCGCGACACGGTCACGTTGATCGCCAACTACGTGCCGTTGCAGCTCCCCTCCGGGGGCCCGAACTTCTTCGAGTTCGGCGACGACGTGCGGTACGAGATCCATATCGACAACGACGGCGACGGCCGTCCGGATGTCACCTACCGGTTCGAATTCACCACCGAGATCACCAACCCGAACAGTTTTCTCTACAACACCGGTCCGATCGACTCGCTGGACAGCAAGAACTGGAACCGGCGGCAGTTCTACAGCCTGACCCGGGTGGCCGACGGCCGGGCGCACCGGCTGGCGCACAAGCTGCCCTGCCCGCCATGCAACGTCGGCCCGCTGTCCACACCGAAGTACGCCGAGCTGGTGCGGCAGGCCACCTTCTCGCTCTCCACCGGGGAGCGGGTCTTCGCCGGGCAGCGCGCCGACGGGTTCTTCGTCGACCTCGGGGCGATCTTCGATCTCGGCACGCTGCGGCCGTTCCAGCAGCTGCACGTCGCCGGGAAGAAAATCTTCAAGGCCGAGGGGGAGCCGGTCAACGCCACCGACCGGATGAACGTGCACAGCATCGCGGTGCAGGTGCCGCTGGATCGGGTGCGGCGGCGCGCCAACCGGTACGGCTCCGGCGACCGGGCTTCGGTGATCGGGGTGTGGACCTCGGCGTCGCGCCGGCAGGTGCGGGTTCTCGGTGACCGGGGTGCGGCGGACACCGCCACCGGCCCGTTCACCCAGGTCTCCCGGTTGGGCAATCCGCTGTTCAACGAGGTCATCGTGCCGATGTCCAAGAAGGACCTGTGGAACTCGCTGCCGCCGTCGGAGGACAAGCGGTTCGCGCAGTTCGTCGAGCAGCCGGAGCTGGCCGCGCTGCTGCCGGCTCTCTATCCGGACGTCTTCCCCAATCTGGACAACCTCACCAAGGCGAAGAAGGCCCGCGCCGACCTGGTGGCGATCCTGCTCACCGGCGTGCCGGCCGGTTTGATCGACGGCTTCACCAACGCCACCGGGGACGTGCAAGCCGACATGCTGCGGCTGAACACCGCGATCCCGCCGACCCGCAACCCGGACCGGTTCGGGGTGCTCGGTGGCGACCTGGCCGGGTTCCCGAACGGCCGACGCATCGGCGACGACGTGGTGAGCATCGCGTTGCGGGCGATCGCCGGGGTGACCGTCCCGCTGGTGGACAAGACGTTCCGACCGGACGCGGCGGCCGCCGCGGTCACCCCGGGGCTGAGCGCCGCCGATGTGACAGCGCCGTTCCTCGGCAACTTCCCCTACCTGGGTACGCCGTACGACGGGTTCAACAACCCGCCGGCGGCGTCCTGACCGGCGCGGGGGAGCGGCGGATGCACGAGCACGCGTACGGGCCGTCGGAGACCGGAAGTGTCGTCCTCGATCTGGGCGGCGACACCGGTGCCCTGATCCTCTACACGGGTCGAGAGTTGCACGGCCGAGAGATCGAGATCAGCCGGGACGGCGACCGGCGGGTCCACTCGGCGGTGCGGGAGCGACGGGTGCACGACGGCTCGTTCCACACTGCGGTCTATCCCGATCTGCCGAGCGGGATCTATACCGTCTGGTGGGACGAACGCACGCCCGTCGGCACAGTTTCTGTCCATGGTGGAGCGATAGCCGAGTTCGTCTGGCCTAGCAGCGGATTTGGGGCCGCCGGCTGACTTCTCGGCACGCGTTTTCCGATTGCGCCCCGTCCACAATGTGGACGGGGCGCAAGTGCTGTGCGCAGCTCGACGGGCGGTCTGCGCCGCACCGCGTTAACCTGTCCCCCACCAAGATCAGCTTAGGGGGTGGCGGTGTCTGGTGGCTTCCCGACGGCGACCCGTCGAGGGAGCGCCACGGCAGAAAAGTCGGGCAACTCGCCGGAGAGGGCGTTACTCGGCCGGGGTCTGAATCGATAGGGCAGGTTGCGAGGCTGGACGGCCCGACGGGCCGACCACGGGTGTCGGGAGGGCGACTCCATTATCAAGTTTGGCTTGACGGCGCACGCATTACACGCGTGTAATTTGAATGGGGTTGTTCGCACGGAACGCAACAAAACGGGACCGGACGGACAAGCACGCCTTTCGCGTGGGGGGTTGCAGCGGCGATGACGCCGGTGCGCGACAAGGAGGCATTTGATGGACGGCCAGCTTGAGGTGGCCGACCTGCTCGGAAACGCGCCGGAGTGGCAGGAGCGGGCGTTGTGCTCGCAGACCGACCCCGAGGCGTTCTTTCCCGAGAAGGGCGGCTCGACCCGCGAGGCGAAGCGGATCTGTTCGCGCTGCGAGGTCAAGACCGAATGCCTCGAATACGCTCTGGGTCACGACGAGCGGTTCGGCATCTGGGGTGGGCTCTCCGAGCGGGAGCGGCGCAAGTTGAAGCGGCGAGCCGCCTGAGCGGTGCGAGGTCGAGGCGGGGGGCCGCCTGAGCGGTGCGAGGTTAGGGCGGTGGGGGCCGCCCGACTCTCCGCCCTCCGGCCCGACTCTCCGCTCTCCGGGTGGGCCAGGCTCAGGCGAGCTCGTCGGGGTCGACCCCGAGAAGGTTCGCCACCTGCTCGATGATCACGTCATGCACGAGATCGGCGAGGTCCTCACGGTCCATCGCCCGGAACTCCAGGGGCCGTCGGTACAGCACGATCCGCGGTGGCACCTCCTGCCGGCCCGGGCGGCCGGGCAGCAGCCGGGCCAGCGGGACCTCGCCGTCCTCCAACACGTCGGAGTCGTAGACGTTCAGGTCCGGCGGAACATCCTCGACCGCGAACTCGACCCCGGCCAACTCCTTGGCGAACCGACGCTCCAGCGTCTCGACGGTGTCCAGGACCAGGTCGTCGAAGACCTCGGCCTTGGTCCGCGCCAGCGGCACGGTGGCCGGCACCAGCCGCCCGCGCAGGCCGCGCCCGTGCCGGTCACGGTGCGCACGCCGGCCGGAGCCGGGGCGGCGGTGTTCCGGGCTCGTCATGAGGCAAAGGGTAGCGCCCGGGTCGGGCTGGCCAGCGGCAGCGCCGTTCCCGTGGCGCGGCGGGCCCAAGTGGGTCGACTGTGATCACCACGACGGGCGTGTCGCAACGCGAAGCGATGCGCCGGACCCGGTAATGGAGATACCCTGCCGCACGTGAGGTCACCACGGCGCTGCTCCCGTAACGGCTGCCCCCGGCAAGCGGTCGCCACATTGACCTATGTCTACAACGAGTCGACAGCGGTGGTGGGGCCGCTGGCGGCGTTCGCCGAGCCGCACACGTACGACCTGTGCGAGCCGCACGCCCGTAGCCTGACCGCCCCTCGGGGCTGGGATGTGGTCCGGCACGAGGGCGAGTTCGAGCCGCCGCCGCCCACCACGGACGACCTGGTGGCGCTGGCCGAAGCGGTCCGCGAAGCCGCCCGTCCGGCGCCCCGCCCCCCGGAGCCGGACCAGGGCCACGACAACCCCCACCAAACCGGCCGCCGAGGCCACCTCCGAGTAATCCCCCCCAACCACTAGCCCCTGCCCCGCCGGTGCCCCTTCCCGGCGTTGATCAAGAGGTTTCGGTCATTAGTTGGCCTGTTTTTGACGCAAACCTCTTGATCAGCACCTTGAGGGGGTGGGTGGGTGGGGTTAGTCCCTGTCGCTCCGCTGCGCGAAGCGGCCCTAATCGGGAGGAAGTAGGTCTACTTCCGAGTTAGAGCTTGGTCCAGGCTTCGGTTAGGACTGTGCGGAGGATTTGTTCGATCTCGTCGAAGTGCTGCTGGTCGGCGATCAGGGGTGGGGCCAGTTGGATGACGGGGTCGCCTCGGTCGTCGGCCCGGCAGTAGAGGCCCGCCTGGAACAGCGCGGTGGACAGAAAGCCGCGCAGTAGGCGCTCCGACTCGGCCTCGTTGAAGGTTTCCCGGGTCGTCTTGTCCTTGACCAGTTCGATGCCGTAGAAGTAGCCGTCGCCACGGACGTCGCCGACGATCGGCAGGTCGTACAGCTTCTCCAGGGTGGCCCGGAAGGCGTCCTCGTTGGCGCGTACGTGCCCGACCAGGTCCTCGCGGGCGAAGACCTCCAGGTTGGCCAGGGCGACCGCGCAGGAGACCGGGTGCCCGCCGAAGGTCACCCCGTGGGCGAACATGCCGGTCTCGGTGAGGAACGGCTCCATCAGCCGGTCGCTGGCGATCATCGCGCCGAGCGGGGCGTAGCCGGAGGTGATGCCCTTGGCGGTGGTGATGATGTCCGGCTGGTAGCCGTAGCGCACCGCGCCGAAGTATTCGCCCAGCCGACCCCAGGAGCAGATCACCTCGTCCGAGACGAGCAGTACGTCGTACGCGTCGCAGATCTCCCGGACCCGCTCGAAGTAGCCGGGCGGGGGTGGGAAGCACCCGCCGGAGTTTTGCACCGGTTCGAGGAAGACCGCGGCGACGGTGTCCGGCCCCTCCCGTTCGATGGCCCGACGGATCTCGTCGGCGGCCCAGCGGCCGAACGCCTCGGGGTCGTCGCCGTGCTCGGGGGCCCGGTAGAAGTTCGTGTTCGGCACCTTGATCGCGCCCGGTACCAGTGGTTCGAAGTCGCTCTTGATGCCCGGCAGGCCAGTGATCGACAGGGCACCCATCGAGGTGCCGTGGTAGGCGATGTACCGGCTGATCACCTTGTACTTGTTGGGTCGGCCGGTGCGCTTGAAGTAGGCGCGGGCCAGCTTCCATGCCGCCTCGACCGCCTCGGAGCCGCCGGTGGTGAAGAAGACCCGATTGAGGTCGCCGGGGGTGAGCCCAGCGATCTTCTCGGCCAGCTCGACGGCCTTCGGGTGGGCGTACGACCAGAGCGGGAAGTAGGCCAGCTCGCCGGCCTGTTTCGCGGCAGCCTCGGCCAGCTCGGTGCGGCCGTGGCCGGCGTTGACCACGAACAGCCCGGCGAGCCCGTCCAGGTAGCGGCGGCCTTGCGCGTCCCACACGTACGCGCCCTCGCCGCGCACGATGGTCGGCACCTCACCGGCGGAGTAGCTCGCCATCCGGGTGAAGTGCATCCAGAGGTGGTCGGTGGCGTTGGCCATGTCAGCCCCATCGGTCGTCGGGCCGGTCAAAGGGGTGAGGCCGGCCGCTCTGCCAACGGTTATCGCACAGTCGCGGGGCCCGAGGCAAGTGGTATCAGTGGCGTGACGGGTTGACCACGACGGATTTAGCGCATTGGTGTCACGGATGCAACGGAATCCGCACCGCCGTCGGTCTCTGGTCCGCAGTCGGCAGGAGTCGGAGGTGTGCCGGCTCGATCCACTCCGGTTTGCTGAAGTCGCGGTGTCCGGGCGTGGTTGATACCGCGGTATTGGTGAAGTCGAGTGGATCAAGCGCGGGGATCGGGGGTCGAGACGTCCGAAACCGAGACGTCGGGGGCCGAGACGTCGGGAGCCGAGACGTCGGGGGTCGAGATGTCGGGGGTTGGCGAGGCGCCGGCCTTGGGACGCTGGTGGGGCACCTCGGGGGCGGTCCGGGGGCGTCCTGAATGCGTGCCAACACGTCCCACCGCAACACGCCGGTAGGCCACAGACACCGACACGCAGCGTGGCTATCGTGCGCCGCAACGTGCGTATCGAGCGGCGTCGCAGCGCGCCTGCTGGGCGGGGGATCCGGTCTTCCGCCACCGCACCGAGGACGGCGGGAGGATCCGGTGGCGAACGAGGCGTTGCGGGTGGCGATGGCCGAGGCGGGGGAGACGGTCGAGTCGTTGGCCGAGAAGGTCCGCGTCGACCCCAAGACAGCGGCACGGTGGCTCGCGTCGGGGCGGATTCCGCATCCGCGTACCCGGGTGGCGGTGGCCCAGGTCCTGCGCCGGGACGCGGCCGACCTCTGGCCGGAGCCGTTCCGCCGCCGCGACCTGCCGTGGTTCCGACCGTGGGCCGAGCTGGAACAGGACGCCATCTCGCTCCGGTCCTACCAGCCGTTGCTCGTGCCGGGCCTGCTCCAGACCGAGGGGTACGCCCGCGCGATCCTGAGTACCGGAGGGTTGGTCCCACCGTCCGAGGTGGACCAGATCGTGGCGAGCCGCCTCGACCGGCAGGCGGTCCTTGGCCGCGACGCCCCACCCCAGCTCGTGGCGGTGATCGACGAGGTGGTGCTGCGCCGGCCGGTCGGCGACGGGTCGGTGATGGCCGGCCAACTGGCCCACCTTGCGAGAGTGGCCGAGTGGGAACACGTACAGGTCCGGGTCATTCCGGCCGAGTGCCCGTGGCACACCGGTTTGGCCGGGCCCTTCGTGCTGGGCCGCCTGCCCGACGGGACGGAATTGGCGTATCTCGACAACCAGCTCCGCGGTCAGGTCGTGACCGATCCCCTCGACGTCGCTAGCCTGGGACGCAGGTGGGAGAGCGTCACTGGTGAGGCGTTCCCCCAACGCCGGTCGATCGAGCTGATCAGGGAAGTGGCCACGACATGGACATGAGCGACGCCCGCTGGCGCACCGCGAGCCGCAGCAGCAACAACGGCGGTGACTGCGTCGAGGTGGCCGACAACCTGCCCGGCCGGGTGCTGGTGCGGGACAGCAAGGACCGCGACGGCGGCACCCTGACCTTCGCGCCGACCAGTTGGCGTTCCTTCGTCGAGCAGTTGCGGCGGCGATGACATGACCGACGCCCGCTGGCGTACCGCGACTCGCAGCAGCAACAACGGTGGCAACTGTGTCGAGGTGGCCGACAACCTGCCCGGCCGGGTGCTGGTGCGGGACAGCAAGGACCGCGACGGCGGCACCCTGACCTTCGCGCCGGCCGCCTGGACGTCGTTCGTCGGCGCGGTCGGCGCGCACGCTGCGGCCGGTCGTCGGGGCGCGACGGGCCGCTGATCCACTCGGGATCACGGAAACCGGGGCGTCAGAACGGCGCGGACACCCCGACTTCCTGAAAGCCGAGTGGATCAAGGGCAAGAACCAGCGTCAGGCCGTACCCCAGGTGTAGGTCTGCTTGCGCAGCTTGAGATAGACGAACGCCTCGGTGGAGAGCACCCCGGGCACCGCGCGCAGCCGTTGCAGGATCTCCAGCAGGTGGTCGTCGTTGCGGCAAACCACCTCGGTGAGCAGGTCGAACGACCCGGCGGTGATCACCACGTAGTCGACCTCGTCCAGCTCGGCCAGCCGGTCCGCGACAGCTTCCAGGTCACCGTCGGTGCGTAGGCCGATCATCGCCTGCCGGGGGAAGCCGAGCTGGAGCGGATCGGTCACCGCCACGATCTGCATCACGCCGGAGTCGAGCAGCCGTTGCACCCGCTGGCGGACCGCCGCCTCGGACAGCCCGACCGCCTTGCCGATCGTCGCGTACGGCCGGCGGCCGTCCTCCTGGAGCTGCTCGATGATCTGCTTGGCCACGTCATCCAGCAGAGCGTGATTCGCGCCTTCACGGACAGCGACGCGGCGACCGCCGTTACTGTTCTCGTGCTGCCGGTTTGTCATGGTCCGCTCCCCAGGTACCGAATCGTGATGTCGTGCGGGTATCCCCGCGTAGTCTGGCGTATTTCGTCGTGCATCGCTATTCCGGCAACGGAATCCCTTGTAAGGGAGGGCGCCTCATGTCAGGATCAGTCGTCCATGGCACTTGACCTCCCCGACATTCCCGCCGGCGCGCCTCCCCCGTCCCGCCCGCCGACGATGACCCCCTAGGAGTCGTCATGCGTACTCCCCTCCGGCCCCTCTCCCGGCGTGGACTGCTCACCGGCACCATCGGTTCGGCCGCTCTGCTCACCATGGGCGGCAGCCTCGCGGGCTGCGGCACCAAGGGCGCGCAACAGACCGAGGCTGGCTGCGTCAGCGAGGACCTTTCCGGCACCGAGAAGAAGCTTGCCTTCTCCAACTGGCCGCAGTACATGGACGTGGACGAGAAGGACGAGTCCAAGCGACCCAGCCTGGACGAGTTCATCACGAAGACCGGGATCCAGGTCACCTACACCGAGGACATCAACGACAACAACGAGTTCTTCGGCAAGGTGCAGAACCAGCTCGCCGCCTGCCAGAGCACTGACCGGGACATCATCGTGCTGACCGACTGGATGGCGGCCCGGATGATCCGGCTCGGCTGGATCCAGAAGCTCGACCCGGCGAAGATCCCGAACGTGCAGGCCAACCTGCTTCCGTCGCTGATCAACCGCCCCTTCGACACGGAGAACCGGATCTCCATCCCATGGCAGTCCGGCCTCGCCGGACTGGCGTACAACGGCAACGTCACCAAGGAGCTGCGCACCGTCGACGAGCTGCTCACCCGCCCCGACCTCAAGGGCAAGGTGACGGCGCTCAGCGAGATGCGCGACACGATGGGCCTGTTGATGCAGTCCAACGGGCACGACCCGGCGAACTTCACCGCCGCCCAGTTCGACGACGCCCTCAACAAGCTCAAGAAGGCCGTCGACTCCGGGCAGATCCGCAAGTTCACCGGCAACGACTACGCGCCCGACCTGGCCAAGGGCGACATCGCCGCGTGCATCGGCTGGTCCGGTGACGTCATCCAACTCTCCAGCGAGGACGAAAAGGTGCGGTTCGTCGCACCGGACTCCGGCGTGATGCTCTACAGCGACAACATGATGGTCCCCAACAAGGCCACCCACAAGGGCAACGCCGAAGCCCTGATCAACTACTACTACGAGCCGGCGGTCGCCGCGAAGCTCGCTGCCTACGTCAACTACATCTGCCCGGTCAAGGGTGCCCAGGCCGAGATGGAGAAGATCGACCCCGAGCTGGCCGCCAACCCGCTGATCTTCCCCGACGAGGCGCTGCTCTCGAAGTCCAAGGTCTTCATGGCCCTCGACGAGAAGCAGGAGAAGGAGTACGAGGGCAAGTTCCAACAGGTCATCGGGGCGTGATGGGGATGGCGCGCGAGACACCCGCCGGCGACCTGCGCCTGGCCAACCTCAGCAAGCGGTTCGGCATCTTCACCGCGGTCGACGACCTGAGCCTGACCATCGAGCAGGGCTCGTTCTTCGCGCTGCTCGGCGCGTCCGGCTGCGGCAAGACCACCACGCTGCGGATGATCGCCGGCCTGGAGGAGCCGACCAGCGGCCAGGTGCTGCTCGGCGACACCGACATCGCCCGGCTGCGACCGTACAAGCGGCCGGTCAACACCGTCTTCCAGAGCTACGCGCTCTTTCCGCACCTCACCATCTTCGAGAACGTGGCCTTCGGGCTGCGCCGACGCGGCATCCGCTCGGTCGACGACGAGGTCACCCGGATGCTGTCGCTGGTGCAGCTCGACGGCTACGGCAACCGCCGTCCCGCCCAGCTCTCCGGCGGTCAACAGCAGCGGGTCGCGCTGGCCCGCGCGCTGATCAACCGGCCGCAGGTGCTGCTGCTCGACGAACCGCTGGGCGCACTCGACCTCAAGCTGCGTCGCCAGATGCAGATCGAGCTGAAGCGCATCCAAACCGAGGTCGGCATCACCTTCGTACACGTCACCCACGACCAGGAGGAGGCCATGACCATGGCCGACACCGTCGCGGTGATGAACGCCGGCCGGATCGAACAGCTCGGCGCTCCGGCCGACATCTACGAGTTTCCCGCCACCGCCTTCGTGGCGAACTTCCTCGGCCAGTCCAACCTGCTCGCCGGCGAGGCCACCGGCGTCGGCGGCGGCGACGTCGCGGTGACGGCGCACGGCACGCGCTTCTCGGTGCCCGCCGGCCGGTCCCGGGCCGAGCACGGCCCGGTCCACCTGGGGGTACGCCCGGAGAAATTGATTCTGGTCGGCTCCGCCGACCAGGTGCCCGCTGGGCATCAGCACGTCACCGGGGTGGTCACCGACGCCTCCTACGTGGGGGTCAGCACCCAGTACCTGCTGCGCACCGGCTGGGGCACCGAGCTGTCGGTCTTCGCCGCCAACAGCGGAACGTCGACGCGGGTGCCGGTGGGCAGCGAGGCGGTGGCGTACTGGGATCCGCGGCACGCGTTCCTGCTGCCCCGCGACGCCACCGACACCGACCGGACCTCGCCGGTGCTCGACGAGCCGGTGGGTGCGTCGTCGTGACCCTCCTGGCCCCCACCGGATCGGGGCACCCGCCACCCGCGCCACCGGCAGCCCGGTCCGGGCGGCACCGACTCCTGCCGTACCTCCTGTTGCTGCCCGGTGCGGCCTGGCTGCTCATCTTCTTCGGTGTGCCGCTGGTGCAACTGGCGGCGGCCAGCCTCTACGACCCCAGCGGCTCGCTCTCCACCGGGTACGCGATGACCTGGGCGGTCGGCAACTACCCGGACGTGGTGCAGGCGTACTGGCCGCAGTTCCTGCGCTCGTTCGGCTACGCCGGGCTGGCCCTGGTGCTGGCGCTGCTGCTGGGCTATCCACTGGCGTACGCGATCGCGCAGAAGGCCGGCCGGTGGAAGAACCTGCTGCTGGTGTGCGTCGTCGCGCCGATGTTCACCAGCTTCCTGGTCCGCACGCTGGCCTGGAAGACGATCCTGTCGGACAACGGTGCGCTCGTCGGTCTGCTGCGTGACGTGCACCTGCTCGCCCCGGACGGCCGGCTGCTGGCCACCCCGTTCGCGGTGGTGCTCGGCCTCACGTACAACTTCCTGCCGTTCCTGGTGCTGCCGCTGTACGCGAGCCTGGAGCGGCTGGACCATCGGCTGCTGGAGGCGGCCACCGACCTGTACGCGAGCCCGGTGCAGGCGTTCCGTCGGGTGACGTTGCCGCTGTCCATGCCCGGCCTGGTCGCCGGCACGCTGCTGTTCTTCATCCCGGCCAGCGGTGACTACATCAACGCGGAACTGCTCGGCACCCCGAACGAATACATGATCGGCAACGTCATCGACTCGGCGTTCCTGGTCCGACTGGACTACCCGCAGGGTGCCGCGCTGTCGTTCCTGCTGATGGCGGCGATCCTCGCGGTGGTCTTCGGCTACCTGCGGCGGGCCGGCACGGAGGAGGTGCTCTGATGAGCGCGAGGAGTGCAGCGCAGCGGAGCCCCGCAGTCGCGAATGAAGGGGGGCTCTGATGAGGATTTCCCGCTGGTTCGCGGACCGCTGGGTGATGATCGTGGCGTTGCTGGTGCTCGGCTACCTGGCGCTGCCGATCCTGGTGGTGGCCGCGCTGTCGTTCAACCGGCCGTCCAGCCGGCTGTCGTACGACTTCAACGAGTTCACGATGGACAACTGGCGGCAGCCGTGCGCCACCTCGGACATGTGCGACGCGGTGGTCCGCAGTGTGCAGATCGGCTTTCTCGCCACGGTGGTCGCCACCGTGCTCGGCACCCTGATGGCGTTTGCGCTGGTGCGGCACCGCTTCCGGGGCCGGTCCGGCATCAACGTGCTGATCTTCCTGCCGATGGCCACGCCGGAGCTGGTGATGGGCACGTCGTTGCTGGCCCTGTTCGTGTCCGCCGGGGTGCCGCAGGGCTTCTGGACCATCGTGATCGCGCACGTGATGTTCTGCGTGTCGTTCGTGGTGGTCACCGTCAAGGCGCGGCTCGCCGGAATGGACCGGCGGCTGGAGGAGGCCGCCATGGACCTCTACGCCAACGAGTGGCAGACCTTCCGGCGGATCACCCTGCCGCTGGTGCTGCCCGGCATCGTGGCCGCCGCCCTGCTGGCCTTCTCGTTGAGCTTCGACGACTTCATCATCACGAACTTCAACGCCGGCACCACCGTCACGTTCCCGATGTACGTCTGGGGCGCCGCCCAGCGGGGCATCCCACCGCAGGTCAACGTCATCGGCACCGCGATGTTCGCGGTCGCGCTGCTGCTCGTCGGCCTCAGCTCGCTGCGGGGTCGCCGGGCCCGCCGCGCCAACCTGCTGGCCGGGCCGGCACGTCCCGCGCGCCGGTCGTCATGACCCTCCCGAATGCGGGCCGGTCGCCGGGCCGTCCGACCGGCGGGCCGTCATGACGCTCCCGCATACCGGCCGGGCGTTGGCCGACGCGGCACCCGTGCCGTACTGGCTCGACCGCCCGGACCGCCCCGACCCGCTGCCGCCACTGGCTGGCCGGCACGCCGCCGACCTGCTGGTGATCGGCGGCGGTTACAGCGGACTGTGGGCCGCGCTGCTGGCGAAACAGGCCGACCCCGACCGGGACGTGCTGCTCGTCGACGCCGGGACCTGCGGTTGGGCCGCGTCCGGACGCAACGGCGGGTTCTGCGCCGCCTCGCTCACCCACGGCCTCGCCAATGGCGTCGACCGGTTCCCCGACGAGGTCGGTGAGCTGGAACGCCTCGGCCGGGAGAACCTGGACGCCATCGCCGCCACCGTCGCCGCCTTCGACATCGACTGCGACTTCGAGCGCACTGGCGAGCTGTCCGTCGCCGTCGAGCCGTACCAGCTCGACGGGTTGGCCGCCGACGCGGACCTGGCCCGCCGGTACGGCCACCGGGTGCGGCTGCTCGACCGCGACGAGGTACGCGCCGAGGTCAACTCACCGACGTACCTGGGTGGCATGTTCGACGCCGACCGGGTGGCCATGGTGGACCCGGCGAAGCTGGCCTGGGGGCTGCGCCGCGCCTGCCTCGACCTCGGCGTACGCGTGCACGAGCACACCCGGGTCGCCGGCCTGCGCGCCGACCGCGCGGCCCTGCACGCGACGACCGTCGGCGGGCCGGACGCCGCGCCCGGCTCGGTGCGCGCGCGTCGGGTCGTGCTGGCCACCAACGCCTTCCCGCCGCTGCTGCGCCGACTCCGAGCGTACCTGGTGCCGGTCTACGACCACGTGCTGATGACCGAACCCCTCACTCCGGCCCAGCGGGACGCCATTGGTTGGCGCAACCGGCAGGGGCTGGCCGACACGGGCAACCAGTTCCACTACTACCGGATCACTCCCGACGGGCGGATCCTCTTCGGCGGCTACGACGCCGTCTACCACTACGGCAATCGGGTCGCCCCGGAGCTGGAGCAACGACCGGCCACCTTCACCACCCTCGCCCGCCACTTCTTCACCACGTTCCCGCAGCTCGCCGACGTGCGGTTCAGCCACCGCTGGGGCGGCGTCATCGACACCTGCACCCGGTTCTGCCCGTTCTTCGGCACCGCCTACGGCGGGCGGCTGGCGTACGCGGCCGGCTACACCGGCCTCGGCGTCGGGGCCACCCGCTTCGGCGCCCGGGTCCTGCTCGACCTGCTCGACGGCGGGAACACCCCGCTGACCCGGCTCGACCTTGTTCGCCGCAAGCCACTGCCGTTCCCACCGGAACCCGTCCGCGCGGTCGGCATCAATCTCACCCGCTGGTCACTGGCCCGCGCCGACGCGCGCGAGGGCCGGCGCGACCTCTGGCTCCGTACTCTCGATCGTTTCGGTTTGGGGTTTGATTCCTGATGCGTGTCCTCCTCGTCGGCGCCGGTGGCGTCGGCTCCGCCGCCGTAGCCATCGCCGCCCGACGGACCTTCTTCGAGACCATGGTGGTCGCCGACCACGACCCGGTGCGCGCCGAACGCGCGGTCGCCGGGCACGGCGACCGTTTCGTCGCCGCCCAGGTGGACGCCTCCTCGGCCGACGCGGTCACCGCGCTGTGCCGGGAGCACCGGATCACGCACGTGCTCAACGCCGTCGACCCACGGTTCGTCATGCCGATCTTCGACGGCGCGTTCGCGGCCGGGGCGGACTACCTGGACATGGCGATGTCGCTGTCGCACGCCGAGACCGGGGTGAAGCTCGGCGACGAACAGTTCGCGCTGGCCGACTCCTGGTCGGCGGCCGGTCGGCTGGCGTTGTGCGGCATCGGGGTCGAGCCCGGCCTCTCCGACGTGTTCGCCCGCTACGCCGCCGACGAACTCTTCAGCGAGATCGACGAGATCGGCGTGCGGGACGGGGCGAACCTCACCGTCGACGGGTACGACTTCGCGCCCTCGTTCTCCATCTGGACCACCATCGAGGAGTGCCTCAACCCGCCGGTCGTCTGGGAGCGGGACCGGGGCTGGTTCACCACCGAACCGTTCTCCGAGCCGGAAATCTTCCACTTTCCGGAGGGGATCGGGCCGGTCGAGTGCGTCAACGTCGAGCACGAGGAGGTGCTGCTTATCCCGCGCTGGGTCAAGGCCCGGAGGGTCACCTTCAAGTACGGCCTCGGCGACGAGTTCATCGAGGTGCTCAAGACCCTGCACAAACTCGGCCTGGACGCGGTCTCCCCGGTGCGGGTACGCGGCGTCGACGTCTCCCCGCGGGACGTGGTGGCCGCGAGTCTGCCCGACCCGGCCACGCTCGGCGCCCGGATGCGCGGCAAGACCTGCGCCGGCACCTGGGTTCGTGGCCTCGGCCCCGACGGGCAGCCCCGCGAGGTCTACCTGTACCACGTGGTCGACAACGAGTGGTCGATGCGGGAGTACGGGCACCAGGCAGTGGTCTGGCAGACCGCCGTCAACCCGGTGGTCGCGTTGGAGTTGCTCGCCTCCGGCGCGTGGGCCGGTGTCGGGGTGCTCGGCCCGGAGGCGCTGCCCCCGATGCCGTTCCTCGACCTGCTGACCAGCTACGGCTCGCCCTGGGGTCTGGAGGAGCGGTGACCGGGCGCTGGGTCCTGAAGGAGCGCCCCCAGTCCCGTGGATCATGGAGTTGTGGTGGGCGGAAGAAGCTATTACGGGGCGTTCGTCCACCACCATAACTCCATGATCGACTCATGGTGGCGGGCTCGGCGCCATAGCACATTCGGGGAGGCTGCGGGGGTTGTGCACAGGGCTCGTGGTTATCCACAGGAGGCTTCATTGGGGTCGAGGATCGGCGGCCTGGTGCTGCAGATTGCTGCGGCATGGCGGAGCCTCTGTATCGATACTCGGAGTTACTCGCAGCCGGCCTTAGCCGGGAACAAGTACGCAGGTCGGCCGAACTCTCCCGCCTGCACCGGATGTCGCGAGGCGTCTACGCACCATCGGCCGACCAGGCCGGGCGCCTACCGGCACTCTTCCGGCGGCTGCCCGCCAGCGCCGTCGTCGGCTTTCACACCGGCGCGCAACTGCATGGCTTCGGTGACGCACAAAGCCCGGATGTGCACGTGATCGTGCCGGCAGGGGAGAACGTCCCGCGTATTCGTGGCGTGGTCATTCACGAGGCGGTGCTGCCGGTGCGCGATCCGGTGCTGCTGGCCGGAGTGCCCTGTGCACCCGCCGTCAGGTGCGCGGTGGACTTGGCCCGGTCGTTGTCTCGAATGGAAACGATGCCGCTGCTGGATCTCTGCCTTCGCGTAGGCGCCTGCCAGCCCGAGGAACTTAGGGTCGAGGTCGCTCGGCACGATCGTTTGCGTGGAGTCTGCCAGGCGCGTGATCTCGTGCCGCGCGCCGATCCTCGGGCGGAGTGTCGGCAGGAGAGTCAACTGCGGCTGGTGCTGATGGACGGGGGCCTGCCACCGCCGGAGCCGCAGATGTGGGTCGTAGACAGCTACGGGATACCCCTCTACCGCCTCGATCTTGGGTACCGGCGACAACGCGTCGGTGTCGAGTACGACGGGTCGTCCCACCTGGACCGTGCCCGGCTCCGGCACGATCGCTCTCGAACGAACTGGCTCGCCGCCAACGGCTGGCAAATGCGCCATTTTACGGACCGAGACCTCTACCGACGCCCCGGCTACATCCTCCAAGCCGTGCTCCCCCTCCTCCACCCCTAGCCACCCCACCCCACCCCGCCCCGGCCCCATCTCGCCCGTCGATCATGGAGTTGTGGTGGGCATTGAATGACGTTTCGCGCCTTTTGTGAGGCACCACAACTCCATGATCGACAGGGTGGTGGGGTGGGGTGGGGTGGGGTGGGGTGGAGTGGGGGCCTCGTGACGCAGGTCACGCGGGAGCGGCGACCGTCGGGGTTCTTGCGGACGGATGGCGCAGAGGGTGTGTGGGCGGCACGAAGTCGACATCTCCTGGGTGGTGGTGGTTTGCCCGTTGGACGTTCGCGTGGAGGATGGCTGCGGCGGGTGCTTACGGAACCCTTAACCCGGGCCTGAGACGGTATGCCGGGCAAGCCGAACTCGGGGGAGCGGAAGACGTGCGGGTGCTGGTGGCGGACGACGAGCGGTTGTTGGCGGACACGGTGGCCGAAGGGCTGCGCCGCCTCTCGATGGCCGTCGACGTCTGCTACGACGGTGACGGTGCGTTGGAGCGGGTCGGGGTGCACCGGTACGACGTCGCCGTACTGGACCGGGACATGCCCGGGCACACTGGCGACGAGGTGTGCCGCAGCATCGCCGACTCGCAGGTCGGCACCCGGGTGCTGCTGCTCACCGCGGCGGCTGGCATCCGGGACCGGGTGGAGGGTCTCGGCCTCGGCGCGGACGACTACCTGACCAAGCCGTTTGCCTTCGCCGAGTTGGTGGCCCGGGTGCAGGCCCTCGGTCGACGGTCCACGCCGGCGCTGCCGCCGGTGCTCGCCCAGGACGGCCTGGTGCTGGACGTGGGTCGGCACGTGGCCACCCGGGACGGCCGCCCGCTCGCGTTGAGCCCCAAGGAGTTCGCGGTGCTGCACGTGCTGCTGCGCGCCGACGGTCAGGTGGTCAGCGCGGAGGAGTTACTGGAGCAGGCCTGGGACGAGTTCGCCGACCCGTTCACGAACGCCGTACGGGTCACCGTGATGACTCTGCGCAAGAAGCTCGGCGATCCTGCGATCATCCACACCGTTCCGAAGGCCGGCTACCGCATCGGCGGTACGGCGTGAGCTGGACGCCCCGACGTCGGGTGCTGCTGGTGGGCCTGCTGGCGCTGCTGGCCGGGCCGGCGCTGCCGGCGATGGGCAAGTGGCTGTCGGGGGTGACCTGGATCTGGGGGCAGCAGTTCTGTGACCTGCCCGTGCCCGGGTTGTCGACGGTCTGCGGCAATGTGCGGCCGGGGGCGTTCGTGCTGCCCCTGGCGGCCGTCCTGCTCGTGACCGTGGCCGCCCTGGTGGGGCTCTGGTTCGGCGCGGTGTGGTGCATGCGCCCGGTCGCTGACCTGGCCGGGCCGATCGGGCACCTCGGCCCGCAGAACCTCGGTCACCGCATCCGGCCTCGGGGCCGCGACGAGTTGGCCCGGCTGTCCCGGGCGATCGACGAGATGATGGAACGCGTCTCCGCCGGCTACGAGGGGCAGCGGCGGTTCGCCGCGAACGCCTCGCACGAGCTGCGTACGCCCCTCGCGGTGCAGCGGACGCTCATCGAGGTCGGCATGGCCCGGACGCTCACCGGCGAGCAGTTGGAGTTGTTGACCAGCCAGTTGCTGGAGACCAACGAGCGGAACGAGCGGCTGATCGAGGGTCTGCTCGCGCTCAGCGAAAGCGACCAGGGCCTGCGCTCGCGGATCCCGCAGCGGCTGGACGCCATCGTCGAGTCGGTGCTCGCCGGGTACCTGGACCGGGCCCGGGAGGCCGGGGTCACCGTGGAGACCCATCTCGAACCCCGGGTGGTCGTCGGCGAGCGGGTGCTGTTGGAGCGCCTGGTCACCAACCTGGTGGAGAACGGAATCAAGTACAACCGGCCGGGCGGATCGCTGACCGTCGTGGTGAACCACACGCCCGCGCTGTCGGTCGTGAACACCGGCCAGCCCGTGCCGGCCGAGGCGGTGGCCGGTCTCTTCGAGCCGTTCCGTCGACTCGCCCGGGACCGGACCTCGCAGGGGGGTGGGGCCGGCCTGGGTCTGGCCATCGCCCGCTCGATCACGCAGGCGCATGACGGCATCATCGCGGCCCGGCCCGCCGAGTACGGCGGCCTGCGGGTCGACGTCCAGCTACCCACCCTGACCTAACTCTTCCACCCACGTCACCGGGATCCACGCACCGCTGGATCCCGCCCGTGGTGTGCCCGAAAGGAGAAACGATGTCACGCACCGTTGGCCAAGTCCGGGTCGATGTCGGGGAGGCCACCCGCTGGCTTGCCGGCCGGGTGGTCCGTACCCCCGTGCTGCGGTCCCCGGTGATCGACGAAATCGCCGGGGCACGGGTCCTGCTCAAGGCCGAGAATCTCCAGCACGGCGGCTCGTACAAGATGCGGGGTGCGCTGCGCGCCGTGGGCCGCCTCGCCGAGGCCGGCCACACCGGGGTGATCGCGCAGAGCACCGGCAACCACGCGGTGGCGGTGGCGTTGGCGGCGCGGCAGCACGGGCTCGCGGCGACGGTGGTGCTGCCGGTCGACGCGGCACCGACGAAGGTCGACCGGGCTCGGGCGGCGGGGGCGCGCGTGGTGTTCGCCGGCACCGCCGTCGAGGAGCGGGTGGCGGTGGCCAACGGGCTCAGCGACGAGAGTGGTCATCCCGTCATCGACGCGTACGACCACCCGGACGTGATCGCCGGGCAGGGCACGGCCAGCATGGAGTTGATCGAGGAGGCCGAGCGCGCGGGTACGCCATTGGACGCGCTGGTCGTACCGGTCGGTGGTGGTGGCGGAGTGGCCGGCGCGTGCCTGGCCGCCGCCGGCACGGGCATCAAGGTGTACGGCGTGGAGCCGGTGGGCTGCGACTCGCTGGCCCGCAGCCTGGCTGCGGGTGTACGGGTCCCGGTCGCGCCGGCGCCGACCATCGCGGACGGGCTGCGGCCGTCCTGCGTGGGCGAGTTGCCGTTCGCCGTCGTGCGGGACACGCTAAGCGGGGTGGTCCGGGTCGACGACGACGAGATCGCGGCGGCGTTCCGGCTGATCCTGATGGAGCTCAAGGTGCTCGCCGAGCCGTCCGGGGCGGCGGGTCTGGCCGGCGTGCTTCGCCTCGCTCCCGAAACGGACCGGCAGCGGACGGTCGGGGTCGTGCTGACCGGCGGGAACGTGGAGGCGGCGCTGGTGGCCCGGTTGATGCTCCCGCGGCCCGTCGAGGTGACGACCGCGGAAGGGGCGGCGGCGTGAGCGCGCCCACGCGGATCGGCATCCTGTTCGGTGGACCGTCGGCGGAGCACGAGGTCTCCTGCGCCTCGGCCCTCGGGGTGGTCCGGGCGCTGGCCGGCGGTGGCTACCGCACGGTCGCCATCGGTGTCACCCGCAGCGGCGGGTTTCGGTTGCTGCCCGACGCGCTGCTGGCCGAGTTGCGTGATCAGCCGCCCGGTGCGCGGGCCATCGACGATCATTTGGTGGTGACCGGGCCGGCCGTCGAGTTGCGGCCCGGTCCGCGTCCGGGTGTCGTGCAGGTCTCCGCGGCCAGCGCCCCCGGCGCGGTGCACGCCGAACTCGACGTGGTCTTCCCGGTGCTGCACGGTCCGTTCGGTGAGGACGGTGTGGTGCAGGGGCTGCTGGAGTCGCTGAACGTGCCGTATGTCGGGTGCGGCATCCTCGCCTCGGCGGTGGGCATGAACAAGGTGGCGATGAAGCGGGCGCTTCGCGCCGAGGGCGTCCCGGTCACCCCGTACGTGGCGTTCGACGCGCAGACCTACCGGGCGGCCGACGACCCGGAGAAGCTGGTGCGTGGGCTGAGTCGGCCATTCTTCGTCAAGCCGGCCAGCATGGGTTCCTCGATCGGCATCTCCCGCGTCGGTGCGGGCGACGACCTGGCCGCCGCCGTGCAGGAGGCGTTCCGCCACGACCAGCTCGTCCTGGTCGAGCAGGGGGTCACCGGCCGGGAGTTGGAGTGCGCGGTGCTCGGCGGCTGGCGGCCGGAGGCGTCGGCGGTGGGCGAGGTACGGGTTGCCGGCGGCTGGTTCGACTACCAGCAGAAGTACTTTGGCGACGCCGACCCGATGATCGTCCCCGCCGTCCTGCCGGACGAGGTGACCGCGCGGATCCGCGAGCTGTCGGTCCGCGCGTTCGCCGCGATCGGCGGTTGGGGGCTGGCCCGGGTCGACTTCTTCTACGACGAGGCGGCCGGTGAGCTGTACGTCAACGAACTGAACACGATGCCCGGCTTCACCGCGCATTCGATGTATCCGAAGGTGTGGGCCGCCGCCGGTGTCAGCTACCGGGAGGTGGTGGACCGACTCGTCGAGCTGGCCCGGGCCCGGCACGCGGAACGGCCGACGAGCACCGTGGGGAGCCTCCGATGATCCTGCTTTCCGATCCCCGGGTGGCGGCCGTGCCCAGCGCCGACGACGGTGACCCGCTGGTTGACCTGCGAGAGCTGCCCGAGCTGCGGCTCGACGGCCGGGCCGCCGACCCGGCCGGGGCGTACGCCCGGCTGCGCGCCGGTGTGGTGAAGCGCCTGCTGGCCGCGCAGCGTGCCCTGCCCGGTGGGATGCGCCTGCTGGTGGTCGAGGGCTACCGGCCGTACCGGGCACAGCTGGCCATCTTCACCGGCTACCGGGACGAGCTGCGCCGACGACACCCGGACTGGTCGCCGGAGCGGCTGCACCGGGAGACCACCAAGTTCGTCTCACCGGTCGAGGTGGCCCCGCACAGCACGGGCGGCGCGGTGGACCTGACGCTGTGCACCGACGACGGTGTGGAGCTGGACCTGGGCACGGCCATCGACGCCACCCCGGAGGACAGCGCCGACGCCTGCTTCACCGACGCGCCGGCGATCGTCGGCACCGCCCGTCGGCACCGGCAGATCCTGGTGGACGCTCTCGGCGGTGCGGGGATGGTGAACTACCCGACCGAGTGGTGGCACTGGTCGTACGGCGACCGTTACTGGGCGCTGATCACCGGGGCGCCGCGCACCCGGTACGGGCCGGTGGACCTGGCCGCCGCCCGATCGATACCCGTGCCGGCTGAACGGTAGGGCGCTCCGGTCCGTACCAGGGGAGGAAGAACACCACCGAGGACGGGAGTGACGGCGATGAGGGTGCAGCGCAGGCACGTGCTGGCGGCGGGTGTGGCGGTGCTCGCCGCGGTGGGCGTGTCGGTGGGGACCAGCTTCGGGTTCGCCGACACGTCCCCCGCACGGTCGTCGGTCTGCTCCGGCTCGGTCACCTTCTCGGCGGAGGGCGGGGCGCCGGCGGCGACCAGCGACCGGTTCCCGGTGGGTACCCGGCTGCGGGTGACCAACCTGGACAACAACCGGGCGGCCACGGTGACGGTGACCGGCCCGTCGGGCAGTTGCGTGCTGCTGAACGCGGCGGCCATGGAACTGGTCCGGGAGCCCGGGAAGAACGTGATCCGACGCAACGTGGTGGAGCGCGTCGACGACGCGGCACCGCCCGCCGGCGCTCCGGCTCCCGGCACGGTCCGCCCCGGCGCCGCGTCGCCCGGCGCGCCCGGCCCGGCGCCCCGGTCGGCCTGCTCGGGGGCGATCACCTTCTTCGAGGAGGCGGCCGGGCCGGCGGCGACCAGCGGACAGTTTCCGGTGGGTACCCGGTTGCGGGTGACCAACCTGGACAACAACCGGGCGACCACGGTGACGGTGACCGGCCCGTCGGGCAGTTGCGTGCTGCTCAACTCCGCCGCCATGGAGCAGATCCGCGAGCCGGGCAAGAACCTGGTGCGCCGCAACACGGTCGAGGTGCTGCGCTGACCTCGGAGGAGGGGCCCGTGCACCGGGCCCCTCCTCGGCTCAGCCGAAGGCCGCGTCGAGCAGGTCCGCGCCCCGATTGAGGTGGGCGTCCGAGATGACCAGCGGGGGTAGGAAACGCAGCACGTTGCCGTACGTGCCGCAGGTCAGGGTGAGCAGACCGGCGGCGTGACAGGCCGCCGAGACCGCCGCGGTGGCGACCGGGTCGGGGGTGAGCGTGCCCGGCAGTACCAACTCCACGGCGAGCATCGCGCCCCGGCCGCGTACCTCGGCGACCCGGGGATCCCGCGCGGCGATGGCCCGTAGCCGGGAGGCCAGCACCGACTCGATCCGTCGGGCCGCGCCGGCCAGGTCCAGCTCGTGCATGGTCTCGATGGTGGCCAGCGCGGCGGCGCAGGCGATCGGGTTGCCGCCGTAGGTGCCGCCCAGCCCACCCACGTGCACGGCGTCCATCAGCTCGGCCCGACCGGTCACCGCGGCCAGCGGCAGGCCACCGGCGATGCCCTTGGCCAGGGTCACCAGGTCGGGTTCGACGCCCTCGTGCTGGCAGGCGAACCAGTCGCCGGTCCGGCAGAAACCGGTCTGGATCTCGTCGGCGACGAAGACCACCCCGGCCGCCGTCGCCCAGGCACGCAACGCGGGCAGGAAACCCGGCGCGGGTACGACGAAGCCACCCTCACCCTGGATCGGCTCGATGAGCAGCGCGGCGACGTTCTCCGCGCCGACCTGCTTCTCGATCATCTCGATGGTCCGGGTCGCCGCCTCCGCGCCGGAGAGCCCGCCATCACGCAGCGGGTAAGACATCGGCACCCGATAAATCTCCCCGGCGAACGGCCCGAACCGGTGCTTGTACGGCATGTTCTTCGCGGTCAACGCCATGGTCAGGTTGGTCCGGCCGTGGTACGCGTGGTCGAACACCACCACCGCCGGTCGCCCGGTCGCGTGGCGGGCGACCTTCACCGCGTTCTCCACCGCCTCCGCGCCGGAGTTGAACAACGCCGAGCGCTTCTCGAACCCGCCGGGCGTCAACGCGTTGAGCTGCTCGCACACCGCCACGTACGACTCGTACGGCGCGACCATGAAGCAGGTGTGGGTGAACCGCTCGACCTGCGCCCGGACCGCCTCGACCACCCGTGGGGCGGAGTTGCCGACGCTGGTCACGGCGATGCCGGCCGCGAAGTCGATCCACTCCCGGCCGTCGACGTCGGTGATCGTCCCGCCGGACGCGCGGTCCACGTAGGACGGGATGACGCTGCCGACACCCCGGGCGACGGCACCGCCGCGCCGCTTGTGCAACTCATCGGATGTGGTCATGGGCCTGTGCCTCATTTCGTTCGCGGCTGCGGGGCTCGCAAACCCGGCTCACTCCTCGCGCTTCACTGAGTCTCGATGTTGTGCATGACGTGCTTGATCCGGGTGTAGTCCTCCAGGCTGTAGACCGACAGGTCCTTGCCGTGCCCGGAGTGCTTGAAGCCACCGTGCGGCATCTCCGAGACGAACGGGATGTGCGTGTTGACCCAGACGCAGCCGAAGTCGAGCCGGCGGGTCATCCGCATGGCCCGGCCGTGGTCCCTCGTCCAGACCGAGGCGGACAGGCCGTAGTCGACGCCGTTGGCCCAGCGCACCGCCTCGTCCTCGTCGGAGAAGCGCTGCACGGTGATGACCGGCCCGAACACCTCGTCCTGGATGATCTCGTCGGCCTGACGCAGCCCGGAGACCACCGTCGGCGCGTAGAAGTAACCGCGCTCGCCCTGCCGGGACCCGCCGGTCTGGATCGCCGCGTGGTCCGGCAGGCGGTCCACGAAGCCGCTGACCCGGGCGAGCTGGTTGGCGTTGTTCAGCGGACCGTAGAGCACGTCGGCGTCGTCCGGGGCGCCGGTCTTCGTGGTGCGGGCCTGCTCGGCGAGCGCCGCCACGAAGTCGTCGTGGACGCCCGGACCGGCCAGCACCCGGGTGGCCGCCGTGCAGTCCTGCCCGGCGTTGAAGTAGCCACCCAGCGCGATGGCCTCGGCCGCCGCCGCCACGTCCGCGTCGTCGAAGACCACCACCGGGGCCTTGCCGCCCAGCTCCAGGTGGGTCCGCTTCAGGTCCGGGGCCGCCGCGGCGGCGACCTCCATGCCCGCGCGGGTCGAGCCGGTGATCGACACCAGCTGCGGGGTCGGGTGCGACACGAGGGTACGACCGGTGTCCCGGTCGCCACAGACCACGTTGAACACCCCCGGCGGAAAGAACTCGGCGGCGATCTCGGCGAGCAGCAGCGTCGACACCGGCGTGGTGTCCGACGGCTTGAGCACCACCGTGTTGCCGGCGGCGAGCGCCGGGGCGATCTTCCAGACCGCCATCATCAGCGGGTAGTTCCAGGGGGTGACCTGCGCGCAGACGCCGATCGGCTCTCGCCGCACGTAGGAGGTGTGCCCGGCCAGGTACTCCCCGGCGGACCGCCCCTCCAACATCCGGGCCGCGCCGGCGAAGAACCGGAACTGATCCACCGCCGGGGGCAGCTCCTCCTCGGCGGTGAGCTGGCGGGGCTTTCCGGTGTTGCGCACCTCGGCGTCGACCAGCTCGGCGGCCCGCGCCTCCACGGCGTCGGCGAGCTTGAGCAGCGCCCGCTGCCGCTCGGCGGGGGTGACCTCCCGCCAGCTCTCGAACGCGGTGGCGGCGGCGCTCATCGCCGCGTCCACGTCGGCGACACCGGAGACCGGCGCCTGGGCGAACACCTCACCTGTGCAGGGGTCGACCAGGTCGGCGTAGCCGCCATCGGCCGGGTCGACGTAGGAGCCGTTGACGAAGTTGCGCAGCTGCTGCTGGTCACTCATGACGGGATCACTCCGAGGGGGCCGGGGGTGCGGTTCTGCGGCGGTTATCGCAATCTCCCTGCCATCTTCGCTACCGAATTCGCGGCAGACAAGGGTTATCGCGACTGTTTCCGTCGACAGGTCAACCGGCTACGCTGCTCGGCGTGGAGTCCGCACCCTTCTTCGTCGCCTCCCGCCCCGCCACCGGCGAGGGTGAGCTGACCGTCCACCACCCGTACGACGGCCGCCCGGTGGGGCGTACCACGGTTGCCACGCCCGACCAGGTCGACGCCGCTCTCGCGGCGGCGGCCGGAGTGGCCGCGCAGGCTGCGGCTCTGCCCGCGCACGCCCGCGCGGCGGCCCTGGACCACGTGTCCCGGCGGCTCGCCGAGCGCGCCGACGAGGTCGCCGCCCTGATCACCGCGGAGAACGGCAAGCCACTCAAGTGGGCCCGCGCCGAGGTCGGGCGTGCGGTGTCGACCTTCCGGTGGGCCGCCGAGGAGGCCCGGCGCTTCTCCGGCGAACTGCAACGCCTCGACACCGACCCGGCCGCCAGTGGGCGGATCGCGCTGGTTCGCAGGGTGCCGAGGGGGCCGGTGCTGGGCATCACGCCGTTCAACTTCCCGCTCAACCTCGTCGCCCACAAGGTGGCGCCGGCCATCGCCGTCGGTGCGCCGATCATCGTCAAGCCCGCACCCGCGACCCCGCTGTCCGCGTTGCTGCTCGGCGAGTTGCTGGCCGAGACCGACCTCCCGATCGGCATGTTCTCGGTGCTGCCGCTGCCCAACGACCGCGCCGCCGAACTGGTCAGCGACCCCCGGCTTCCGGTGGTGTCGTTCACCGGGTCCGGGCCGGTGGGCGCGGCCATCCGTCGGGCGGCACCGGAGAAACACGTGACGCTGGAGTTGGGCGGCAACGCGGCGGCGGTGCTCTGTGCGGACTGGACCTCCGACGAGGACCTGGACTTCGCCGCGCAGCGCATCGCGACGTTCGCCAACTACCAGGCCGGCCAGTCGTGCATCGCCGTGCAGCGGGTGTACGTGCACCACAGGCTCCACGCCGACTTCCTGCCCCGGCTGGTGGCGGCGGTGCGAGGGCTGCGTACCGGCGACCCCGCGTCCGAGCTGACCGACGTCGGGCCGATGGTGTCCGAGGACGCGGCACGCCGGGTCGAGACGTGGGTGGACGAAGCGGTCGCCGCCGGCGGCACCGTCGAGGTGGGCGGCCTCCGCGACGGCGCGACCTACCCGCCGACCGTGCTCACCGGTGTGCCGGCGGACGCCAAGGTCGTCGCCGAGGAGGTCTTCGGGCCGGTGCTGGTGGTCGCCCCGGTCACCGACGACCAGGCCGCGTTCACCGCCGTCAACGATTCGGCGTACGGGCTGCAGGCCGGCGTGTTCACCCGGCGTCTGGACGTGGCCTTCGCCGCCGCCCGCACGCTGGAGGTGGGCGGGGTGATCGTCGGTGACGTGCCGTCGTACCGCGCCGACCAGATGCCGTACGGCGGAGTGAAGGGCAGCGGTGTCGGCCGGGAGGGGCTGCGCAGCGCGATGGACGACTACACCGAACCCCGGGTCATGGTGCTGACCGGCCTCGCGCTCTAGCCCGGCCGGGCTAGCCGGCCGGCCAGGTGCCGTCGTCGCGGACCCGGGCAGGAGCGCGGCCGAGCAGCAGCGTGGTCAGGGCCGCGTCGATGGTGTCGCCGAGGAACCACTCGCCGGCCTGATCGAGGGCGAAGACCCGGCCGCGCTCATCCACCGCCAGGATGCTGTCCTGCTGCTCGGTGCCGATCGGGAAGAGGCGTACGCCGAGGACCGCGCCGAAGTCGGCGAGGGTGTCGGCGGTGTGCGCGATGGTGTGCGGGCGGATGTCGAAGCGGGAGATCCACACCTGCTCACCCCGCCCGCGCCGGGCGCCGACGAGGCTGGGGAAGGCGGTCAGCGCCTCCACGGCGGCCGGGAAGACCGTGTGCTGATGGTTCACCCCCGCCACCGCGGTGACGTCCCGTACCGCCGCGGCGGCCATGATCTGATCCCCGATGTGTGGTCGCCACCCGGCCGCGACCAGCGCGTTGGCGACCTCCGCCGGGAAGCGCCCCGGATCGGGGTCGGGCGCCTCCGGCGCGTGCCAGGGCTCGGTGTAGGCGCGAGCCGACTCCGGCAGGACGTTGGCCCGCACCAGGAAACTGATGCACGAGTCGCAGGGCAGCTCGGCGGGCCCAGCAGCGGGATCACCCGGCTCGCGGACCCGGAAGACCTCGAAGCGAGCGTCCTCCAGCAGCGCGGCCGCCTCGGCCCGGCCCATCGGGGCGATGCCCTCGGCGGCGCGGCGGTGATCGTACTCATGCAGGACGTCGGAGACCACGATCAGCTCGGCATGGGCCTCCCCGCCGCGAACCAGCTCGCCCGGGGGCAGCTGGTGGAGATAATCGCGGACCAGCGGGTGATGGTTGAGTGGCACCTCGGCCCTCGTGCCCTGGGCCGTCCAGATCCGCCCGTCGATGGTCAGATGCGCCTCGGTGTTCGGCGTGACGCCCCGGTTGATCTCCCGGACCAGCAGACTCGACGGGTCGACCGTGCGGGGAGCGGTCGGCCCGGTGGGCTGGCTGCGCCGGTACATCTCCGCCACCACCGTGCTCGGCACCCGGGGCCAGGTGGTGACCTTGCCGGTCTGCTTGTCGATGACGGTCGTCGGCAGGTCACCCGGCACGGTGCGCACCTCGGTCGGCACCACGGACGTGATGACGTAACCGAGGTCGAACTCGTCGACCATCGCGGTGCACTCGTAGCCGAGGCGCTGCGAGTCGCGGCGGGCCCAGGTGGCCGCGAGCTGCTCGGCCTGTTGACGGTCGATCACGCATTGAAACTACCGGACTACACGGATCGATGGCGGCCGGTATTGTTTCGCTCTACCGACGGTGACGGGAGGGGCGGCGGTGGGCGAGCAGGCGGACCGGGGCGTCAATCGCGAGCTACGGGCCCGATTCGACGACGTGTACGGGCAATACCAGCAGCTCAGGTCCGGTTTGGACACCCTCCAGACGCGACTCGCCGCGCTGCGCGTGACCCGCCGGTCGGCCGACGGGCAGGTGACGGCGACGGTGGGCGCGCAGGGCCAGGTGATCGAGGTCGAGCTGACGCCCGCCGTCTACCGGGACCGGGACGTCGCCGCGCTCAGCCGAAAAGTCACCGAAACGATCCGGGCCGCCGCGAGCGCCGCCGCCGACGCCACACGTGACCTCGTCGCCGAGAGCATGCCGGCCGGCTCCGGGTCGATGGACTTCCTCAAGACCGGCGACTACGCCGCGCTGCTCGGCCGGGCCGACGCCGCGCTCGGCAAGGGTGAGGGGGCGGCATGACCGACGGGCAGCTCTGGCTCGATCCGCTCCGGGCCCGTCGGGGCGGCGCCGACCTGGCACTAGCCGGCGAGGCGGTGACGGCCCGTCGGGCCGCCGAGGGTGGCGCCATCGAGGCCGCCAGCGGCGCCAGGCCATGGGGTCGTGACGACATCGGCGCCGCGTTCGAGCGCAACTACCGCGGGTTGGAGCAGACCGTGCTGCGGGCCTGGGCGGGGGTCGGGCATCGGCTCACCGAGCTGGGCAACGACGTGGTCGAGGCGGTCGATGCGAGCGTGCAGACCGACGGGGCCAACGCCATCCGGCTCGGTCGGGCCGCCGACCAGCGCTGACGGCCGACGATCTGAGATGAGCGTGCTGCCGAGTCCCATCCCGCACCCACTGGACTACGCACCGTGGGACGTGCCCGGCTGGATCTACGAGGCCCTCGACTGGGTGGTCGGTGTGCAGTGGCCGGAGGGCAACGAGCGGGCCGTCTGGGACGTCGCCGACCAGTGGTACGCCGTCGCCTCCGTGCTCGCCGGGCCGCACAACGACGCCGCCACGGCCGCCGTCGAGGTGCGCAGCGGGTACGGCGGTGTCGGAATGGTCGACGCGGCGTTCGAGGCGGCCTGGCGAAGGATCGCCGAGGACGCCGACGCCCCGCTGCCCGTGCTGCTCGCGGTCACGGCCGACCTGGGCCGACTGGTCGAGGAGTGTGGCTGCGACATCGAGGGCGCCAAGCTGGAAGTCTGGATCGAGCTGGGCATCCTGGTCATCGAGTTGCTCACCGTGGCGGTCGCGGCGGTGTTGACCGCCGGTGCCGCGACCCCGGCGGCCGGCGCGGCGATCACCGCGACGCGGCTGCTGGTCCAACAGATCTTCAAGCGGCTGATGGGCCAACTGGCCAGCAAATCCCTCAAGCACGGGCTCAAGGAGGCCGGTGAACGGGCCGCCAAGGAGGTCGCCCGCGGAGGCGTACGGGGGCTCGCCAAGCGGGCCACCCGCGAAGGGCTGGAGGAGGCTGCCGAGGAGGCCGGGGTCACCCTGGCCACCCAGGCGTACCAGAACTCCACCGGGCGGGCCCACGGCCTGGACCTGACCGACCTCGGTGCCTCGGCGGTCGGGGGGCTCGCCGGTGGGGCGGTGGCTCCGCTGGCCGGTCTGGGCCGGCACGCGACCGGGCGAGCCGCGCGGGTCGGGGAGCACCTGGGGCGCGAGATGACCGGCGAAGTGCTCGCCGAGAACGCGGCCAGCATGGCGACCGGCCAGGGCCTGACCTCAATGGAGGACGTGGCGCGTGCTGCCGCGTCCGGCGCCACCGGTTCGGCCACCGGCCAAACCGACCACGCGCTACGCGCCCGGCTCGACGCGCAGGCCAATGCCCTCACCGGAGCATCAATCGCGGGATCCTCCCTTTCGCCCGTGCCGCCTGTCGCCGCGGATTCGGCGTCTTCCTCCCCGAGTGCCGCGTCCGCGGCGGACGCTGCGTCTGCGACGGTCTCGTCCGCGGTGGCCGTCGGCGGCGTGGCTTCCGGTGGTCTGGGCCCGGCTCCGGGCATCCCTGCGCAGGCCACGGAGGCTGTCACCACGTCATCGCCGGACCAACCGGCGTCGGCGCGCGCCGAGGCGTTGACGTCCTCGGGCGTCGGTGAGGGGCGGGAAGCCCGGCTCGCGTCTTCGACGGTGTCCGACGTGACCACCACGTCACCGTCGCCGGTCGACCCGGTGTCCGACGTGGACGCGGAGGACCGTTCGGTGCGCCCGTCCGAGGCGGCGACGCCGTTGCCGGGCGGGCCGGTCGGGGAGAGAGTGGGCGCACCGCACCCGCTCACCAACGACCCCACGCTCTCGGCGGCCGCCGATCCCGGCCGGTCGGCGGTGGCGGCCGATCCGAGGCCGCCGGTGGCTGCTGATCCGACGCTGTCGTCGGTGGCTGCTGATCCGGCGCTGTCGTCGGTGGCCGCGCCCGTCGCCGGGGCCTACGAATCGAGCAGCGGGCCGGCCTCCACCGGTGCCCCGTCGGGCCACGCCGGCCAATCGCCGCACGCCAGCGCCTCCGCACCCACCGCTTGGTCTCCGACGACTGGGACGGCCACGCCGACCATCGCCCCCGGCCCGACAACGCCGGTCCCGTTCGCCGCCCCGGCCACCACCAACGGCCCGTCGCCGGTTGTCCCCACCCAACCGGTGGTGGGTCGATTCGCCGTGCCAGCGCGGGTTCCGACCCGGGAGGTCCGCGCGCCCGACCACCCGGCCCGGGGAAGGGCGTCGATCCCGGTCGACGTGGCCGCGTTCGGTGCCCCGCCGGTGCGCGAGACCGAGACCGACGACTCGTACGCGGCGCAGTGGGCCGCCGCGGCCGAAGCCGCCGAGCGGCAGCGCTACCAGGGCCACTACGAAGCCCAGCGGACCGGATTCGAGGCCAACCGCCGGCAGGCCGAGGCCGCCCGACTACGCGCCCGGGCAGCAGAGCACGATCGCCGGGCCGTCGAGTACGCCACCTACGCCCGACAGTTGCACCAAGCCGGCAACCGGCAGTGGTCCGACGGCTGGCAGCGGGCCGCGAACGACGAGGCTCGCGCGTACTCCCAGTGGCGTGACCTGGCAGACGCGGTGCTGGCCGGCACCACGGCGCCCGCGGTCGTAGACATCGGCGCCGCCACCTTCGAGCACGCCAACCGGGACGTGGGCGCGCTCGCGCTCGGCGCGGTAGAGGCCACCGGCCCGTCCCGGCTCACCGGCGACGACAATCCCCCGCCGATCGACGACTCCCGACCGTACGGGCGGCCCGGGGGCCTGCGCCCACCGCTCGCCCTGCATCAGGTCGACGTCGAACGGCAGGTGCCCCGCGACCCGGACGGCACCGTGACCCGCACCGCCGACCCCCGACAGGGCGGCTGGTTCCGGCTCCTGAACGACGGCGGCCCCGCGGCCGACGCCACCCGGGGCATCAACTGCCTGGACTGCACGCTGTCGCTGTTCGAGACGTGGGTGCACGGGCGACCACGCGTGTCAGCCCCGCGAACCTTCGACGGCTACCTGGATGGTGACACTCGGCGGCCCATCCGGGGCGAGGCAGGCGGCCCGGGACGGGTCGAGGACGTGACCGGCGGTCGCTTCCAGCAACTCCTCGCCCCGCAGACCGGCCAACGCCCGAACGCCGAACAGGCGCGGCAGGCCGCCGACCGGGGCTACCGCAATCTGCACGACCAACTGCTGCTGGGCGGCCACGGCAGCTACGCGTTCATGGTCACCGAGTGGCCGCACGGCGGTTCGCACGCCTGGGTGGCGCTCAACCAAAACGGCACCGTGCTCTACGTGGACCCGCAGAACAACGTGGTCCGGGACCGGCCGCTCTACCCCGACGTGGTCGGCATCGACGCGCTCGTGCTGAGCGGGGACGGCCGACCGATGCCGCTCGGCGGACTGCCCCGGGGCCGGTTCAGCGAGCGGCCCGACCTGCCGGATCACCCGCCGACACACGACAACGGCAGCCACGGTGACCCGTACATCAACCGGATGTACCTCCTCCTTGACGGCCCGGGCTCCGTGCAGCAGCCGGAAACGCCGAGCGACGCGACCGCAGCGAATGAGTCGCGTGATCCAGGG
Organism: Micromonospora sp. NPDC050276; assembly: GCF_044459545.1. Taxonomy (NCBI): domain Bacteria; kingdom Bacillati; phylum Actinomycetota; class Actinomycetes; order Micromonosporales; family Micromonosporaceae; genus Micromonospora; species Micromonospora sp. NPDC050276. The sequence goes on from NZ_JBITJA010000001.1 coordinate 497,968, forward strand.
GCGGAGCTGGCGCAACTTACGACAGCGGAGCTGGCAACTCTCACGAATCTCCGTCAGCGCGCACTCGCGGTCGCCGATCAAGTCGAGGAGACTCTGACTCAGGTCGGGCGGAACGTGACAGAGGCGATGGGCCTGAGAGTGCCGGTGCAGCTGCGCGACCGCGCTTTTCGTGTCAAGGGGCTGGATTCGCTGGCGCGGAAGTTCGTCGACGAGGCGCGAGGCCTGAACATCGGGGTCGAGGAGTTTTCAGAGACGGTTAACGACGTGCTCCGATTCTTGTTCGAGATGCCGCCCGGGGAGAATTATCGGCGCGCGGTTCAGCTGGTACTCGCGGGCCTTGTGGAGGCCGGGTTCTCCGTCCCGCCGTCGGACCTCAAGAACTTTTGGCGGGCAGGCAACAGGTTCTACGGATTCAACTGCACCCTACGATCTCCCGACGGGTTCCTCGTCGAGCTGCAGCTGCACACGCACGGCTCGCGGGAAGCTTGGATGCAGACTCATGGTGATTACGAGATCCTGCGCAGGGTCTCCATCAGCCCGGAGGAGCATGTACAAGCGTTCCTACGGATGCTTGCCGCGAACCGTGAACGTCGGATGTCGGAATCCGTCCCACCCGACTTGGAGGATCATTTCCCCACAAAGGACGCAAGTTTTGCCAAGTGGTTGAGTCGGAATGGAGACGCCTGGCAGAAGTATCGATCGTGGCTCGATCGTCAAGGGGTCAGCTTTTCGCAAGTAGTGCATGGGTTGGGGTTAAATTCTTCCGACTTCCCGATAGCACCGGACGTCGCCGTCAAGTTGGAGAAAGAGATTGTTGACGTATTACGTAATCTACCGGAATGACGAGAGGGCAGGAGGTCCCGCCGGACTCTTTGTGATGGACGTAGGGGAAGGTAAGGCGATCCTTTGGGATCACCGCAGCGGGGGCTGGGCCTTCGATCCAGCTCTGGTTGTGCGCTTTGTCAATGATTATCGAAATGATGACCGCTATGAAACCGTTGATCGGGCGGCGGCCGAGAGGGTTGCCGAGACCATCAGCGGGGGTGCCGAACTGCCGGACGAGGACGATATCCGAGCTATGTTCGCGGCTGGCGCCAGCGCCGCTGGTTCGCAGTCGTCCGGTCAGCCGTAACCAAGGGTGCCGCCGAAGGAGCAGGCCATCATCCGCGGGATTCGGCAGCGGACGTTCGTCATGTTCGAGGAGCAGCTTCGCGCGGCCGGTGACCTTGGCGCGGACCCCGATATAGCCGATGGACGCTGATGTGGCGTTGGCCCGGGGGAAGATCCTGCACGCGCGTTTCCTCGATACCGGGTTGGAGGACGCGGCGGAGCTGCCGCTCTTCGAGCGGGCGGCCGGGCTCTACTGGGAGTTGGGTGACGCCCGTGGTGAGGGCGAGTCGCTGTTCTGGGTGGGCACGGTCCACCAGGTGATGACGCCTGACCGGGAGTCTGTCGTGGAATGCGCTCGGCGAGGTGGTTGTGGCGGAGCCGAATAAGATCGACCCGTGGCGAAATCCGGTACGCAGAGCAGCACGTCCAATCTCTGGGCCTGGCCGGTTGGCATCCTGATCGGCTTGGCGATCGGCATTCCCGTGTTCGGGGCGAAGGGTGGTGTTGCCTTCGGTGTCGCCCTCGGCGTCGCCTTCGCGCTCGGCCTGGGTGTGATCCGGGGCCGGGCTGCAGGCGATCCTGCCCAGGGTGGCCAGGACGGCAGGGCTGCCGGGGACGGCGCCGATGCCTCAAGTCGAGGGTGATCGACTCCGGTTCATTGATGTCGGGGCATCAAGGCCGCAGGGATGGCCCGACTTTCAGGACGTCGAGTGGATCATGGCGGGCGGCGGGCGCGGGGCCGGGCAGTGTGGCCGAGGCGGTGGCCGTACAGGAGGGGTTGCGGCCGTTGGTCGACCTGGTCGGGCCGGGTCCGAGCGCTCCTGCGACGGTGGCTGGGCTGGATGTCGCGTACGCCGAGGGTGGTGACCTTCTGGCGGCAGCCGTGACGGTCCTGGATGCCCGGACGTTGACCGTGGTGGACTCCGCGGTCGGTGTGGGGCGGCCGGCGTTCGGCTACGTGCCGGGGTTGTTCGCCTTCCGCGAGTTGCCCGCGTTGCTCGGTGCGCTTGACCGCCTGACCACCATTCCGGATCTGCTGCTCTGCGACGGGCACGGGCTGGCCCATCCGCGCCGGTTCGGGCTCGCGTGTCATCTCGGGGTGGTCACCGGATTGCCCACGATCGGGGTGGGCAAGACGCCGCTGGTGGGGACGTGGGAGCCGCCGTCGGCGGAGCGGGGCGCCTGGTCGCCGTTGCGGGACGGCGGTGACGTGGTCGGCCGGGTGTTGCGGACCCAGGACAAGGTGAAGCCGGTCTTCGTCAGCGTCGGGCATCGGATGAGCCTGGAGAACGCGACGACGCAGGTGCTCGCGTTGACTCCGCGCTACCGCCTGCCGGAGACCACCCGCACCGCCGACCGGCTCTGCCGCGACGCCCTCCGCGACGCGCAGCAGGCCGGATCGGCCGACTGATTGGCTGGTCAGCCCGGCCGACCGGGGGTTGGTGGGCGGGCCGTAAACCGTAACGCCGCACACATGCCGGCCGCTCTATGACCGGTGGGGTGGGTGGGCCGGTAGTAGCCTGACCCGCGGACCCCACCCGGGGAGAACGGTGAGGTGATCATGACTGTGCGTCGACGCGTGGCACGGCTCGCGGCGGTCTGCGGTCTGGCGGGCGGCCTGGTGATGCTTGGTGCGTCGCCGGCGCTGGCCGACGAGGACTCGGTCCGGGTGGGTGCGGCCAGCAGCTTCGCCGCCGGTGGTTCCGCCCAGGGGGTGAACGTCGCGGTGCGCAAGCGCACCGACGGGTGCGTCCTGCTGCGCACCGCGCTGGGCTTCCAACTTGAGAATCTCCAACCGAACCAGGTGGCGGTCGAGGTCAACGCGGGCGGGCGCTGGTTCCCGGTGGCCGTCAGCGGCGGCGCCGGCAACGTGTCGACCGCGCAGACGTCGCCCTCGAAGCCGACCCTATGCAAGGGCAAGAGCATCACCGTGCGCTACCGGGTGGCGTTCGCGACCGATACCCCGGCAGGCCGGCTCATCGTCACGGGCGCGGGTCTCCGTGCCGACGGCCACCTGCTGGGCCGCGCCTCCGACGCGGCGCGGCTGACCGGCGCGCGGGTCACGCCGTCGCCGACGCCGTCGAAGAAGCCGACGCCCACCCCGAGCCCGACCGAGGCCGCGACCGTCGACGAAGCGGTGAACCCGGCGGCGCTGGGCGTCGCGTCCAACCCGCCGGACACCACGGCGACCGCCGCCGAATCGTCCGGAGGTGGTTCGCCGGTGATGTTCTTCGGCATCGTGCTGGTGGCGGTCGGTCTGCTGCTCATCGTGCTGCTGTTCCGTCGCTCGCGACAGGATCGGAAGCCGACCGACGAGGAGCCCGGCATCCTGCCGGGCAACCCCGGTGGCACCACCTACCGGGCCGGGGGTGGGTTGCCGGCCGCGCCCAATCGCCCCGGCCAGGTGTACGGCCAGCAGCCACCGGCCGCTGGTTGGGGTACGGTGCCGTCCCCGCGGCCCGCCACCGGTGGCGTCTACGGTGCCCGGCCGGGCATTCCCGCGCCCGCGCCGGAGGCGACGCAGCCGATGCCGGGGCGGCCCGAGGGTCGGCAGCTGCCTGGGGATCCGCCCGCCGACGGTGACGGTCACACGGTCTTCATACCCCGGCTCCCCGGCTGACCGGGGTACGACCCGGCCCCTCCGTTAGGCTCAGGATCGGTGTCTAACCTGCGGCCAAGGAGTGGAACACGTGTCTGATCTGTCCCAGATTGTGAAGGCGTACGACGTCCGAGGGACGGTGCCGGACCAGTGGGACGAGCGGGTCGCCGAGGCGCTGGGAGCCGCTTTCACCCAGCTGCTCAACTCCACCGACGAGCCGGGCGACGCGGTCGTCGTCGGGTACGACATGCGGGCCACCTCGCCTGGTCTGGCGACCGCCTTCGCCGCCGGCGTACGCGCCGAGGGGCGCTCGGTGATCGAGATCGGGCTCGCCTCCACCGATCTGCTCTACTACGCCTCCGGCTCGCTCGACCTGCCCGGCGCGATGTTCACCGCCAGCCACAACCCCGCGCAGTACAACGGCATCAAGATGTGCCGCTCCGGCGCCCGGCCGATCGGCCAGGAGAGCGGTCTGGCCGAGATCCGGGACCGGGCCCAGGCCCTGCTGAGCTCGGGCGACGCCCGTCCCGCCGGTGCGCCGACCCGCCCCGCCGAGCGGCGCGACCTGCTTCCCGACTACGCCGGCTACCTGCGCAAGCTGGTCGACCTCTCGGGCATCCGGCCGTTGAAGGTGGTGGTCGACGCCGGCAACGGCATGGGTGGCTTCACCGTTCCGACCGTGCTGGGCGACGCGGCCCTGTCGCCGCTGCCGCTGGAGATCGTGCCGCTCTACTTCGAGCTGGACGGCAGTTTCCCGAACCACGAGGCCAACCCACTGGACCCGGCGAACCTGGTCGACCTCCAGCGCGCGGTGGTGGAGCACGGAGCCGACATCGGGCTGGCCTTCGACGGTGACGCCGACCGGTGCTTCGTGGTGGACGAGCGCGGTGAGCCGGTCTCGCCGTCGGCGATCACCGCTCTCGTCGCCGCCCGTGAGCTGGCCAAGCACCCGGGTTCCACGGTGATCCACGGCCTGATCACGTCCAGCGCGGTCGCGGAGATCATTCGGGAGCACGGCGGGCAGCCGGTCGTCGCCCGGGTCGGGCACTCCTTCATCAAGGCCGAGATGGCGCGGACCAACGCCGTCTTCGGCGGCGAGCACTCCGCGCACTACTACTTCCGGGACTTCTGGTTCGCCGACACCGGGATGCTCGCCGCGATGCACACGTTGGCCGCGCTGGGCGAGCAGTCGCTGCCGCTGTCCGTGCTGGCCGGTGAGTACGAGCGCTACATCGCCTCCGGTGAGATCAATTCGACGGTGGTCGACCAGGCGGCGGCGGTGGCCGAGGTGCGCGCCGCGTACCCCGACGCGGTGGCCGACGAGATGGACGGGCTCACCCTGCGTTTCCCCGACGGCGCGTGGTTCAACCTGCGTGCCTCCAACACCGAGCCGTTGCTGCGGCTCAACGTCGAGGCGCCCACCCGGGATCGGATGGTCTCGCTCCGGGACGACGTGCTCGACCGCGTTCGCCGATAAGATCGCCTGCGCCGGTCGGCACCGCCGTCGGTCAAGCCGCACACGTGGAAGGAGCCGTGCCATGGCCCTGGATCCGCAGTTGCTCGAGATCCTCGCCTGTCCGGACACGCACCACGCCCCGCTCATCTACGACGCCGAGGCGCAGACGTTGACCTGCACGGAGTGCGGCCGGATCTTCGAGGTCCGCGACGACGTGCCGGTGCTGCTGCTCGACGAGGCGCGCGGCGGCCCCGGGCAGTCGTCATGATCGACGGTACGGCCGGGGTCAGCGGACGCCGTGACGCCGACGAGGCCCTGCTCGACGACCCGGCGGCGTTGGCCGAGGCCGACCCGGGTGGCATGCTCCGACACACGGCGTCGGCCGGTGCGCAGGTCCGGGAGAGCGCTGCCCTGGCCGCCGAGGCGAATCTGGCGGTGCTCGCCGACGACGGGCGTCCGCGAGCCGTGGTGATCGCCGGCATCGGCACCGCGGGGCGTACCGGGGACGTGCTGGCCACGGTCGCCGGACCGCGCTGCCCCGTCCCGGTCATCGCGCACCGCAGTGCCGGCGTACCCGGTTGGGTGGGCGCGGCCGACGTGGTGATCGCGGTGAGCGCGTCCGGCCGGAGCCCGGAGGCGCTCGGCGCCGCCGAGGCGGCGCACCGGCGTGGCGCCCGACTGGTCGCCGTGGGCGCCCCGGATTCGCAGTTGCAGTCGATCGCCGAGCAGGCTCGGGCGCCGTTCATTCCGGTGCCCCGGCGTGCCCCGGCCCGGGCCAGCCTCTGGGCGCTCACCGTGCCGGTCCTGCTCGCCGCCCGTTCCCTCGGGCTGGTGAAGGTCAACGAGGCGGACCTGGCGGAGACGGCGGCCCGGCTCGACGCGGACGCCGACCGCTGCCGGTCCGCTGCGGAGTCCTTCGTCAACCCGGCGAAGTCGCTGGCCCTGGGCCTGGCCGGCTCGATCCCGATCGTCTGGGGCTCGTCCCCGCTGGCCACGGTGGCCGCCCGCCGGTTCGGTGACACCCTGTCGGCCAACGCCCGCTATCCGGTGGTCACCGGGGCGCTGGGTGAGGCCGGGCGGGGCCGCGTCGGGCTGCTCGACGGCGTCTTCGGCGGCCTGGCCGAGGGTGAGCGGGACATCTTCGCCGACCCGGCCGAGGACGACGGCGAGGGCACCCGGCTGCGGCTGGTGCTGCTGCGCGACGGCGGGCTCAACGCCGAGGACGACACCGACGAGCCCCTCGCCGTAGAGGAGCGCCGTGCGGACGCGGTGCAGACCCTCGCGGAGCGTCGTGGTGTGCGGTGCGACGTGGTGACCGCCGAGGGTGGTTCCGCCCTGGAGCGGCTGGCTTCGCTGATCGCCGTGCCGGATTTCGCTTCGATCTACCTTGCGCTGGCCCACGGGCTGGACCCGATGGCCGTTCCGGCCATCACCGAGATGAAGGAGCTGTCGAACCAGTGAACCAACGTAGGGGGCGGCGCGCCATGTGCGAACCGGGCGGCTTCGTGCGGCGAAGCGGAGCGGTGGCATGAGCGCCAACGGTGGGACGAAGGCGATTGTCGCCGCCCTGCTGGCCAACATCGGCATCGCCGTCACCAAGTTCATTGCGTTCCTGCTCTCCGGCTCGTCGTCGATGCTGGCCGAGGCGGTCCACTCGGTCGCCGACTCCGGCAACCAGGGCCTCCTGCTGCTCGGCGGCAAGCGGGCGAAGCGGGCAGCCACCCCGGAACACCCGTTCGGGTACGGCCGGGAGCGCTACATCTACGCGTTCATCGTGTCCATCGTGCTGTTCAGCATCGGTGGCCTGTTCGCGCTCTACGAGGCGTACCACAAGTGGCACGATCCGCACGGGATCACCGAGTGGCAGTGGTTGCCGGTGGCCGTGCTGGTGGCGGCGATCATCATGGAGTCGTTCTCCTTCCGGACCGCCATCAAGGAGTCCAACCAAGTCCGGGGCAACCAGTCCTGGGTGCGTTTCATCCGTCGGGCCAAGGCGCCGGAGCTGCCGGTGGTGCTCCTGGAGGACTTCGGCGCGCTGGTCGGTCTGGTGTTCGCGCTGTTCGGCGTCACCATGACGCTGATCACCGGCAACGGCGAGTGGGACGCCGCCGGCACCGCGATGATCGGCATCCTGCTGGTCGTCATCGCCGTCGTGTTGGCCATCGAGACGAAGAGCCTGCTGCTCGGTGAGGGCGCCGAGGCGTCCGACGTGGCCGCCATCGAGCGGGCCGTCACCGACGGCCCCGAGGTGGAGCGGATCATCCACATGAAGACGCTCTACCTGGGGCCGGAAGAGCTGATGGTGGCCGCGAAGATCGCCGTCCCGGCGTGGGAGAGCGCCCACGACCTGGCGCGCGGCATCAACGCCGTGGAGGCGCGGATCCGCGCCGCGGTGCCGATCGCCCGGGTGATCTACCTGGAGCCGGACGTCTACAGCGTCGCCGCGGCCGAGGCCGGCACCGGTACCGCCGCGGACACCGCCGTGCCGCAGCCGCAGGACACGCCGGGCGAGGCGGCCGGGCGACCCGGGGGCTGACGGGTGGAGCCACTGTACGGGCCGATCCGGGACTACGCCTGGGGGTCCCGCTCGGCCATCGCCCTCCTCCAGGGGCGACCGGTGCCCAGCGCGGGCCCGGAGGCGGAGTTGTGGTTGGGCGCCCACCCGGGCGCCCCGGCCCGGGTGGACCGCGCCGGTCTGCGGGTGAGCCTCTGCGACCTGGTGCGGGACGAGCCCGGACAGTGGCTCGGCCAGCGGGTCTCCGAGCGGTTCGGCGATCGGCTGCCGTTCCTGCTCAAGGTGCTCGCGGCCGACGCTCCGCTGAGTCTGCAGGCGCACCCGGACGCCGAGCAGGCGCGGGTCGGCTACGCGGCGGAGGCGGGGCGTCCCGAGGAGCAGCGCAACTACTCCGACCCGCACCACAAGCCGGAGTTGTTGGTCGCGCTCACCCCGTTCGAGGCGCTGTGCGGGTTCCGGGATCCGGCGCAGTCGGCCGAGGCGCTCGCCGCGTTCGGCGTACCGGAGTTGGCGCCGGTGGTCGCCGCGTTGCGGACCGGGCCGGCGGGGCTGCGGACGGCGGTACGGACGCTGCTCGGCTGGCCGGCCGCCCGGCGTCACGAGTTGCTGGCCGCCGTGGTGGCGTCGGCGGCCGACGGCCCGGACGCGGAGCTGACCCGCCGGCTGGCCAGGGCGTACCCGGGAGATCCGGGGGCGCTTGTCGCGCTGCTGTTGCACCACGTGCGGCTGGTGCCGGGGGAGGCGATCTGGATGCCCGCCGGCAACCTGCACGCCTACCTGAGCGGCTGCGGAGTGGAGATCATGGCGGCCAGCGACAACGTGCTGCGCGGCGGTCTGACGCCGAAGCGGGTGGACGTCGACGAGTTGCTGCGGGTGTTGCGCTTCGAGGTGCTCGACGAGCCGGTGCGGGCCGCGCAGCCGGTCGGCCCGGGTGTGGACTGGTGGCCCGTGCCGGTGGACGATTTCGCGCTGCACCGGGTGCGGGTGGACGCAGCGGTGCCCTCGGTGGCGCTACCGCTGCCCGGCCCCCGGGTGGTGCTCTGCGCCGGCGGTTCGATCACCGTGGATGACGGTGCCGGCGCGTTGACGATGGTCTCCGGCGAGGCGGCGATCGGCACGGCGGCCGGCGAGCCGTTGCGAATTGACGGTGCCGGTCTGGCGTACGTGGCGACGTCTGGGCTCCGCTGACCCGCGCCGGGCAACGACACAAGTCCGACTTTCCCGGAATAGCTTGACGTCACCCTGGCCGAGTGTGACTCTATGAGTACGCAGCGTTATCGCGACGACGGTCCGAGAACGTGCGGGGGAACCAAACCGGGGGGATGCACGGGGCGGGCGGGACGTGGGCGGGAAACCGTCCATCACCGACCGCCCCGTGCGCTGTCCGAGGGCCGTGCCCCGCTGCCCGTCACTGACGCGCGTAAGGTGGAGGGTCGGCGCAGACATCGTTCGACAGGAGCTTTCATGACCAGCACCCTCCCGGCGTCCGCCAGCGGCACGCCGTCCGAGGCCCGGCCAAGCACGCTTGCCGACGGCGACTTCAAGGTGGCGGATCTGTCGCTCGCCGAGTTCGGGCGTAAAGAGATCCAGCTCGCCGAGCACGAGATGCCCGGCCTGATGGCGATCCGTCGGGAGTTCGCCGAGGCGCAGCCGCTCGCCGGTGCGCGCATCACCGGCTCGCTGCACATGACCATCCAGACCGCCGTCCTGATCGAGACGCTGGTCGCGCTCGGCGCGCAGGTGCGCTGGGCGTCCTGCAACATCTTCTCCACCCAGGACCACGCCGCCGCGGCGATCGTCGTCGGCCCGAACGGCACCCCCGAGGCGCCTTCCGGTGTCCCGGTGTACGCCTGGAAGGGCGAGACCCTGCCGGAGTACTGGTGGTGCACCGAGCAGGTGCTCGCCTGGCCGGACGGGCAGGGCCCGAACATGATCCTCGACGACGGCGGCGACGCCACCCTGCTCGTACACAAGGGCGCCGAGTTCGAGCGGGCCGGGGCCGTTCCGCCGGTCGAGTCCGCCGACTCCGAGGAGTACGCGGTCATCCTCGAACTGCTGCACCGCTCGCTCGGCGAGGACAACCAGCGCTGGACCCGGATCTCCGCCGGCATCAAGGGCGTCACCGAGGAAACCACCACCGGCGTGCACCGGCTCTACGAGATGCACCGGGCGGGCACCCTGCTCTTCCCGGCCATCAACGTCAACGACTCGGTGACCAAGAGCAAGTTCGACAACAAGTACGGCTGCCGGCACTCGCTCATCGACGGCATCAACCGGGCCACCGATGTGCTGATCGGCGGCAAGATGGCGGTCGTCATGGGCTACGGCGACGTGGGCAAGGGCTGCGCCGAGTCGCTGCGTGGCCAGGGCGCCCGGGTCGTGGTGACCGAGGTCGACCCGATCTGCGCGTTGCAGGCTGCGATGGACGGCTACCAGGTCGCCACCCTGGACGACGTGGTCGAGCAGGCCGACATCTTCATCACCGCCACCGGCTGCTTCGACGTCATCACCAACGAGCACATGGCCCGGATGAAGCACCAGGCCATCGTCGGCAACATCGGCCACTTCGACAACGAGATCGACATGGCCGGTCTGGCCAAGCGTTCCGACGTCGAGCGGGTCAACATCAAGCCGCAGGTCGACCTGTGGCGCTTCGCCGACGGGCACGCCATCATCGTGCTCTCCGAGGGCCGCCTGCTGAACCTGGGCAACGCGACGGGGCACCCGAGCTTCGTGATGTCGAACTCGTTCGCCAACCAGACGATCGCTCAGATCGAGCTCTTCACCAAGACCGAGGAGTACCCGATCGGCGTCTACGTGCTGCCCAAGCACCTGGACGAGAAGGTGGCCCGGCTGCACCTGGGCGCGCTCGGCGCCAAGCTGAGCACGCTGACCAAGGAGCAGGCCGCCTACCTCGGCGTCTCCACGGAGGGTCCGTTCAAGCCGGACCACTACCGCTACTGATCGACATCTCCGGACCGGGTCGGCTGTTCGCAGCCGGCCCGGTTTCGTCGTCCCAAGCCCCGCCCCCGTAACTCCCGCGCCGCGCCCGTCACTCCCGCGATCTTGCAGTTTCGGATGGAGATGTGCGGCTTTTGCAGCGAGAAGCCACCGCAGAAAGTGCAAGATCGCGGAAGTGGGAGTGGGGTTAGGGGTTGCGGTTACGGGGGCGGAACCACGTCCAGACGCACCAGGCCAGCCAGCCGACCGACACGACGGTGGCCAGCGCCCGCAGGCGTAGCGCGCTGAGCAGCAGCACCACGGCCAGCACCGTCAACCACGGCAGGAATCCCCTCACGGCGGGGATCCTTCCACAGCCGACCGAGACCGACCGGCTGCCGGGTGACGACGGTCCTCGTGGTGCGGCGAGTGAGGTTGTCGTGAACGACTTGACGAGGGCCCTGAGCAGGGAGGAAGGTATGCCTGCCCTAAGTCAGCCAAGGCGTACCTAACCCACTCGGAGCCTGGATGTTCGCCACCTACCTGATCGGCCTGCGGGAAGGGCTGGAAGCCACCCTGGTGGTCAGCATCCTGGTCGCCTTCCTGGTGAAGTCGCAGCGCCGGGACCGGTTGCCGCAGGTCTGGGGCGGTGTCGGCCTGGCCGTGGCGCTCTCGGTGCTCTTCGGCTGGCTGATCGAGTACACGTCGACCTCGCTGCTGTCCCGGTCCGAGGACCGGGAGCTGTTCGAAGCGATCACCTCGGTCGCCGCCGTGGTCTTCGTGACCTGGATGATCTTCTGGATGCGTCGGGCCGCCCGGACCATCGCTGGTGAGCTGCGGGGCAAGCTCACCGAGGCGTTGGCCGTCGGGTCCCTGGCGGTCGCCGGCATGGCCTTCCTCGCGGTGATCCGCGAGGGCCTGGAGACCGCGCTGATCTTCTACTCGGCCGCCCAGGGCGCGGCCGGCGACAGCGGGCCGCTGCTCGCGTTGATCGGCGGCATCGTGACCGCCGTGGTGCTCGGTGTGCTGCTCTACGCCAGCGCCCTGAGGATCAACCTCGGCAAGTTCTTCACCTGGACCGGCGCGCTGCTGATCCTGGTTGCCGCCGGCATCCTCAAGTACGGCGTGCACGACTTCCAGGAGGCCGGTGTCCTGCCCGGCCTGAACGACCTGGCCTTCGACATCACCAGCGCGCTCGACCCGAGCACCTGGTACGCCGCCCTGCTCGCCGGCATGTTCAACGTGACGCCCGCGCCCACCGTGCTGGAGACGATCGCCTGGGTCGCGTACGCCGTACCGGTTCTTCTGCTCTTCCTGCGACCGGCCCGGCGTAAGCCGGCACCCACCGCGACCACCACCACCATCACCGAGCGCGGGGCCGACACCGGCGCCGAGGCCGAGGCGGCGTCCACGCCGCAGCGTGCCTGACCCACGAGGAGAGACAGCTCAGATGCGTACCACCCAGTTCTTCGCGCTGGCCGCCGCCGGCGTGCTGGCGACGGCCGGCCTGGCCGCCTGCTCCGATGCCGACAAGGGTGACTCGGCCGCGGCCGGCGGCCCGATCGTGGTCAAGGCCAGCGACACCGCCTGTGAGGTCGGCTCGACCGACCTGGGCGCCGGCACCGCCACCTTCAAGATCACGAATTCTGGCGCGAAGGTGACCGAGTTCTACGTGTACGCCGACGGCGACCGGGTGATGGGCGAGGTGGAGAACATCGCCCCCGGCCTGAGCCGTGAACTGCGCGTGGAGCTGCCCGCCGGCACGTACGAGACGGCCTGCAAGCCGGGGATGAGTGGCAAGGGCATCCGGGGCGCGCTCAAGGTCAGCGGATCGGCGCAGCCGCTCACCGCCGACGCCGCGCTGAGTGACGCCACCGACAACTACCAGCGGTACGTCAAGAGCCAGACCGCCGCCCTGCTGGACAAGACCGAGGAGTTCGTCGGCGCGGTCAAGGCCGGTGATGTCGCGAAGTCCAAGGCGCTCTACCCGGTCGCCCGCACCTACTGGGAGCGGATCGAGCCGGTGGCCGAGATCTTCGGTGACCTCGACCCCAAGATCGACGGCCGCGAGGAGGTCATCGAGGAGGGTATGGAGTTCACCGGCTTCCACCGGATCGAGAAGGACCTCTGGCAGTCCGGCGACATCAGCAAGGACGGCCCGATCGCCGACCGCCTGCTGGTCGACGTCAAGGAGATCGTGGCCAAGGCCAACGCCGAGAAGCTCTCGCCGCTCCAGCTCGCCAACGGTGCCAAGGAACTGCTCGACGAGGTGGCCAGCGGCAAGATCACCGGCGAGGAGGACCGCTACTCGCACACCGACCTGTGGGACTTCGCCGCCAACCTCGAAGGTTCCAAGGCCGCCGTCTCCGCCCTCCGCCCCGCGCTGCAACAGCGCGCGCCGGAGCTGGTCGCGCAGCTGGACACCGAGTTCGCCAACGTCGAGGCACTGCTCGGCAAGCACCGCGACGGCGACGGGTGGAAGCTGCACACCGCGCTGAGCAAGGCCGAGCTCAAGGAGCTTTCCGACGGGATCAACGCGCTCGCCGAGCCGATCAGCAAGGTCGCCGCGGCCGTCGCGAAGTGACCGGATGGCAGAGGGGGGCGATTCGATGAGCGGGAGCAGACTGACCCGGCGGCGGGCGATCACGCTCGCCGGTGCCGGGGTGGCCGGTGTCGCGGGAGTGGCGGTCGGTGCGGGGGCACTGATGAACGGCTCCCACGGCCCGGCTGCGGCGAGCGACCACCCGGCGGGGGCGGTGCCGTTCCACGGTGAGCACCAGGCCGGCATCGTCACCCCGGCCCAGGACCGGCTGCACTTCGTCGCCTTCGACGTGATCACCAAGGACCGGGCCCGGCTGGTCGAACTGCTCGAGGAGTGGACGGCCGCCGCCGCCCGGATGACCGCCGGGCGTGACGCCGGGGTGCTGGGCGCGGTCGGCGGGATGCCGGAGGCCCCACCGGACGACACCGGCGAGGCGCTCGGCCTGCCTCCCTCGCAGCTCACCCTCACCATCGGCTTCGGGCCGACGCTGTTCCGCGACGCCGACGGCAGGGATCGCTTCGGCCTTGCCGACCGGCGGCCCGCCGCACTGGCCGAACTGCCGAAGTTCCCCGGCGACGCGTTGCAGCCGCAGCTCTCCGGCGGCGACCTCTGCGTCCAGGCGTGCGCCAACGATCCGCAGGTGGCGGTGCACGCGATCCGCAACCTGGCCCGGCTCGGCATGGGCGTGGTGAGCGTCCGTTGGTCGCAGCTCGGTTTCGGCCGGACCTCCTCGACCTCCCGCGACCAGGCCACCGCCCGCAACCTGTTCGGCTTCAAGGACGGCACGGCCAACCTCAAGGCCGAGGACACCGAGCTGCTGCGCGACCAGTTGTGGGTGCAACCGGGCGACGGGCCGGACTGGATGGCCGGTGGCTCGTACCTGGTCACCCGCAAGATCCGAATGCTGGTGGAGACCTGGGACCGGACCTCTCTGGCCGAGCAGGAGGAGATCGTCGGCCGGAGCAAGGGCAGCGGTGCGCCACTTGGTCGGACCGACGAGTTCGACGAGCCCGACTTCACCGCGCGTGGCACGGAAGGCGAGCCGGTGATCGCCGAGCATGCCCATGTCGCGCTGGCCCACCCGAGCCGCAACAACGGCGCCCAGCTGCTGCGCCGGGGATACAACTTCGTGGACGGCTCGGACGGCCTCGGCCGGCTCGACGCGGGCCTCTTCTTCATCGCCTACCAGCGCGACCCACGCCGCCAGTTCGTCCCGATCCAGACCCAGTTGGCCCGGCACGACGTGATGAACGAGTACCTGCGGCACGTCTCCAGCGGTGTGTTCGCCTGCCCGCCCGGGGTACGCGACGGCGGGGACCACTGGGGTCGCGCGCTGTTCGGCTGACCGTCGTCCGGATGGCGACAGTGGGCTCCGCCGAGCCTACGGTGGCGCCGGGCGGCGTCGAAGGGGGATCATGGTGACGGCCTGGTAAAGCGCCGCTTTCGTGAGCCGGGCCCCCGCAGCACGTGGCGCCGCCGCCGCAGGTCGCGGTCAGCGGTTCGACGGCGGTGCGCAGCGTTACCGGCGGACGCCGGTCCCACCGATCTGAATGAGGATGCAATATTAATCCCATGAGAGCCCGCGTACTGGTGGTCGACGACGACCCCGCGCTCGCCGAGATGCTCGGCATCGTGCTGCGCAGTGAGGGTTTCCTGCCCTCGTTTGTGGCGGACGGCGAGCGGGCGTTGGCCGCCTTTCGCGACAGTCGTCCCGATATCGTGCTGCTTGACCTGATGTTGCCCGGGATGAGCGGTATCGACGTCGCCCGGTCGATCCGGGCGGAGTCCGGCGTGCCCATCGTCATGCTGACCGCCAAGAGCGACACCGTGGACGTCGTGCTGGGCCTCGAGTCCGGCGCCGACGACTACGTGGTCAAGCCGTTCAAGCCCAAGGAGCTGGTGGCCCGGATGCGGGCCCGACTGCGCCGAGGCGAGGACGTGGCCCCCGAGATGTTGACCATCGGGCCACCGGACAACCAGATCACCATCGACGTGCCCGCGCACACCGTGAGCCGCAACGCCGAGGAGGTGAAGCTGACTCCGCTGGAGTTCGACCTGCTGGTCGCGCTCGCCCGCAAGCCACGTCAGGTCTTCACCCGCGAGGTGCTGCTCGAGCAGGTCTGGGGCTACCGGCACGCGGCCGACACCCGACTGGTCAACGTGCACGTCCAGCGGTTGCGGGCCAAGATCGAGCCAGACCCGGAGCGACCGGAAATCATCCTCACCGTGCGGGGCGTGGGCTACAAGGCGGGGACCGGATAGCCTGGTCGCACTGTGTCGACCTCGCCGCCCCCACCCTCGCCGAGCACGACTGCCCGCCGGCCCAGCGCCGGCGGGGAGCTGTGGCGTGCGGTGAGCGGTCGGCTCGCGCGAGTGGTGAGTCGGGTGCACCAGACCTGGCGCCGCTCGCTGCAGGTCCGGGTCGTCACCATCACACTGGTCGCGTCCAGCCTGCTGGTCGGCGGGTTCGCGTTCCTGATCGCTGACAAGATCACCACCATCCTGCTCGACAACGCTCGCAGCGACGTCCGGCAGCGGGTGACCAGCGGTGCCAGCTACGCGGCCAAGCAGGTCTCGTTCTATGGCCAACCGCAGGAGGCGCAGCTCCAGGAGACCATCGACGGCACGGTCAACTACCTGGCCGGTGGCGATCCGCAGCAGACCAGCGGGGTGGTGGTGGCGATCACCGCCGACGGCTACCCCAACGACATCCAGACGCGCACCGCCCCCTCCGCGAATGTCCAGTCGCTGATCAGCCCCGAGTTGCGGGCCGCGGTCGCCGACGGCAAGGTGGCCAGCCAGATCCGCACCGGGCGGCTCACCGGCGACTCCACCAAGTACCTGGTCTACGGCTCGCCGGTGCCCACCCGCTTCGGTCAGATCGAGCTCTATTATCTGGTGCCGCTGACCCGGCAGGACGTCACCGCCGCCGACGCCCGAGCCACCGTGGTGGCCACCGGTGTCGCCCTGGTGATCCTGCTCGGGTTGCTCGCGGCGCTGGTCACCCGGCTGGTGGTCAACCCGGTCCGGGTCGCCGCACGGACCGCCCAGCGGCTCTCGGCCGGCCTGCTCGATCAGCGGATGGTGGTCAACGGCGAGGACGACCTCGCCCTACTCGCCGCGTCGTTCAACCAGATGGCCACCAACCTGCAACGGCAGATCCTGCGCCTGGAGGAGATGTCCCGGTTGCAGCGTCGCTTCACCTCGGACGTCTCCCATGAGTTGCGGACTCCGCTGACCACGGTCCGGATGGCCGCTGACCTGATCTTCGCCGAGCGCGACGAGTTCGACCCGGCGGTCGCCCGCAGTGCCGAGCTGCTCCAGGCCGAGCTGGACCGCTTCGAGGAGCTGCTCACCGACCTGCTGGAGATCAGTCGGTTCGACGCGGGCTTCGCCATGCTGGATTCCGAGCCGACCGACCTGGTGCCGGTGGTGCACCGGGTGGTCGACCGGTTGGCTGGCCTGGCCGAGCGGGTGGGCGTACCGATCGAGCTTGATCTGCCGGGCACGCCGGTGATCGCCGAGGTCGACCCGCGCCGGGTCGAGCGGGTGCTGCGCAACCTGGTCGGCAACGCCGTCGAGCACGGTGAGGCCCGCCCCGTGCTGATCACCCTCGGCATCGACGAGACCGCCGTGGCGATCACCGTGCGCGACCATGGCGTGGGGCTGAAGGTGGGTGAGGAAAAGTTGGTGTTCAACCGGTTCTGGCGGGCGGACCCGTCCCGGGCTCGGCAGACCGGCGGCACCGGCCTCGGCCTGTCGATCAGCCTGGAGGACGCCCGACTGCACGGCGGCTGGCTGGAGGCGTGGGGTGCTCCGGGGCAGGGGGCGCAGTTCCGGCTCACCCTGCCGGCCCGCGCCGGTGACCGGTTGACCACCTCGCCGCTGCGACTGGTGCCGGCCGACGCCGCGCTGCCGTTCGGCGGTCCCCGCGACGGCGGCCCCCTGGCCATCGGCCCCGGCACCGGCGGGGCACTGGCGATCGGCCCGGCTCCGGCCGGGGACGGGCAGCGGGCGGAGGTGCGCTCGTGAGACGGCCGACTCTGCTCGGGGCGCTTGGCGTGGTGGTGCTGCTGGGCGCCGGCTGTGGCATCCCGGCGGCGTCCGACGTGCGGGTGGACGGCAAGGGCGGGGCCGCGACCGAGGCCGGTGTGATCAGCCGGGGCAGTGAGCCACCGACGCGGACGGCCAGCGGCAGCGTCAACGAGGCGTTCGTCCGCAACTTCCTGTCCGCCGCCGCGGGTGAGCCGGACCGGGCGTACGAGCGGGTCAAGGCGTTCGTGGCCCCGGAGGACAAGATCCGCCTGCAGGACAAGAAGGGCAGCGAGGTCGCGCTGAACGTGGTCCGGCTGCGCGAGGCGATCTACACCCTCAACAGCGACTCGACCACCACCGTGAAGATCACGGTGCAGCAGATCGGTGTGCTGCGGGCCAACGGCACGTTGGCGCCGCCGGTGGCCACCGAAACGGAGTACGAGTTCGGCCTGCGCAGCGCGGCCTTCAACGGCGGCGTCAACGACGAGCGAGCGGGCCTGTACATCATCAACCCGCCCAACGTGCTGCTGCTCAGCGACACCGCCCTCCGACAGTATTACCAGGACGAGACGATCTACTTCTGGAGCTCCGACCGCACCCGCCTGGTGCCCGACCAGCGCTACCGGCCGCAGGCGGTGCCGGACGAGCGCCGGGTCAACGAGGTGGTGAAGTGGCTGGTCGGCGGCCCCTCCGACTGGCTGCGCCCGGGAGTCGTGGGGCTGCCCGACCGCACCGAGCTGATTAACAACGCCACCGGCGGGAACGGCCGGTGGGAGGTCAACCTGGACATGTCCGGTGACGACCAGACCGGGATCGACCAGCTGATCACGCAGATCGCGTGGTCGTTGGGCGACCTGCCGGGCGAGCTGGAGTTGAAGATCCGCAACAACCCGCAACCCGTCGTGAACCTGAGCGAGCGACGAGACTCCCAAGCGCTCTACCCGAACACCGCCAGCCCGCAGCGCTTCGGGGTGTACGAGGGCGCGATCCGCCCACTCGACTTCGATGGCGAACCCAGCGGCCCGGTGCCGTTGGCACCCGAGGTCAACCGCAACGTCGTCTCCGCCAGCCTCGGGCTCGCCAAGGATCGGCGGATCCTCGCCGCGATGGTGGTGGCCGGCACCGGCAAGAGCCGGTACCGACTCGCGGTGGGCACGGGCGCCGAGCCGGTCTCGGTGCTCAGTCGCAGCAGCACCGAATACTCCTCGATCAGCCGCCCGGTCTGGCTGCGTACGGTCGACTCCCGTCCTGGTCGCGGCCTGGTGGTGGCCGACGGGCAGCTCTACCGGTTCGACGAGACGGCCCGGATGTATCCGGTGCCGCTCAACCTGCCCTCCGCCACCGTCACGGCGGTGGCTGCCGCGTTGGACGGCCAACGGGTCGCGCTGGTCGCCGGTGGTCGTCTCTACGTCGCGGCGGTCAACCTGGACGGCGGCGGGGTCTCCATCGGCCCGCCCCGCCAGCTGGTCACCTCGCTGACCGGCATCACGGCGGTCGACTGGGGCAGGGAGGATCAGCTGGTGGTGGCCGGGTCGGCCGGTCAGCCGGCGATCTACGAGATCAGTGTCGACGGCGCCCTGGAGACGCCGCTGCGGACCGACCTCGGTGCCAAGGTCAATCACCTGACGGCGTACCCGACCAATCGCAGCGTTCGGGTGCCCAGCGGGGCCTACATGTACGAGGCGAACGGGGTGGCCTACCGCAGCAGCCCGTTCGAACGGATCGAGCCCGGCCGGGTCCGCGACATCGCCCCGGTGCCGACCGGCGTGCGGCCGAGCAACCCGTCGGCGCCGTTCTTCCTCTACTGACACGGTGAGCGGGCTCTGGGCGGACCTCGCCGACCTGGTGCTGCCGGCCGACTGTGCGGGCTGTCGGGAGCGCCGATCCGGCCTCCGGCACGGGGTCTGCCCGGCCTGCGTCGCGGCGCTGGGCGCCCTGCGGCCCCGATCGGTCCTGCCTACCCCCGTCCCGCCGGGCCTGCCGCCCTGCGTCGCGCTCGGCCCGTACGCCGGCCCGCTGCGTGAGTCCCTGCTGGCGTACAAGGAACACGGCCGGCACGGGCTGGCCCGCCCGCTCGGGGCCCTGCTCGCCGAGGTCGTCGCCGCGGCCGTCGGCGTGGCTCGTCCGCTGGCGTTGGTGCCCGTTCCGGACACCGCGGCGGCGGCCCGGTCCCGCTACGGGGACCACCTCGACCGGCTGGCCCGGCACTGCGCGGCCCGGCTCAACCAGGGCGGCTGGGCGGCGCGGGTGCATCGTCCGCTGCGGGCGCTGCCCCGGCCCGACTCGGTCACCCTGGACAGCGCCGGGCGGGCGGCGGCGGCCGAGGCCGCCTTCCAGCCCCGCTCGACCGGGCCGGCCTGGGTGCGTGCCGCGAGCGTGCCGCCGGTCGTGGTGCTGCTCGACGACATCGTCACCACCGGCGTCACACTGGCCGCCGCGACCAGGGTGCTCAGCGCGACGGGATGGGCACCGAGTGTCGCCGCGGTGCTCGCGGCGACCGAGAAAAGACACCAGTCGTAACCGATCGTGTTTCCGTTTCACCCGTTGGTGTATGAGGTGCGAAAAATCCTGGGTCGTCTCGGCAACATGGGGTGACGGCCGGGCAAACAGGAGTTAGCGTTTCGCTGTCGGGGGTAGGAGGTCGTTCCAACCGCCCTCGGCGGTGAGAGGAGGCGTAGCCGTACCAACCGGTCGACGCCAGCGGGTCTCCCCACGGCGCGCGGCCGGGCTAACCGGATCGAAGACCGTCCGAACAAGGGAGGTCACGTGGACATCGTGGTCAAGGGCCGAAACGTCGAAGTGCCGGACCATTACCGGGTACACGTAGCTGAGAAACTCGCGAAGATCGAACGCTACGACCACAAACTTATTCGCGTCGATGTCGAGCTGTTTCACGAGCGCAATCCGCGCCAGGCCGACCATTGCCAGCGGGTGGAGATCACCTGCGTTTCCCGTGGCCCGGTAATTCGGGCCGAGGCCTGCACGAACGACTTCTACAGCGCACTCGACGCGGCCATCGCGAAGCTCGACACCCGGCTGCGCCGCGCGGCCGACCGCCGCCGCGTACACCGTGGCCGGCACGCGCCGATCTCGGTCGCCGAGGCCACCGCGGGCCTACCGGTCGCGGACCTGGTCTCCAGCGCGCTGAGCGCGCCGAGTGACGGCGCCCGCGCCGGCACCGCGGTCGCCGAGCGGGTCGAGGAGGAGTACGACGACCAGCAGCCGTGGCACATCGCCCGGGAGAAGGTGCACCCGGCGGAGCCGATGACCATCGACGACGCGCTGTTCGAGATGGAACTCGTCGGCCACGACTTCTACCTTTTCCAGGACAAGGAGTCCGGCCGCCCCAGCGTCGTCTACCGGCGCCACGCGTACGACTACGGCATCATTTCCCTCGCCACCTGACCGGTAACCGATCCGTGTCGATCATGGAGTTGTGGTGGGGAGTGCCCACCACAACTCCATGATCTGTCAGCGCAGGTCGGCGGGGAGCAGCGCGAAGGTCAGATCGTCCAGACGGGTGCCGGCCAGCCCTGGCAGGCGGCCGCGCTGAAGACCCTCGCGCCGAAACCCGACCCGCTCCAGCACCCGGTGCGACGCGGTGTTGTCCGGCACCGTGCCCGCCGACAGCCGGGCGATGCCAGCCGGGCCGAACGCCCAGCCCGCGAGCAGCCGGACCGCCCGGGTCGCGTACCCCCGGCCACGCCAGTCGGGCAGCAGCGCGTAGCCGACCGACGCCTCGCCGGCGGCCACGTCGCTGTACGACAGGCCGCAACTGCCCGCCGGCTCCCCGCTGGCGACATCCACGATCAGCAACCGGGCGATCTCACCGGTGAGCCACCCGCTCTGGGCGAGCCGGCAACGCCGCTGCATCGCCTCGGGCGTCGGCGGCACCGGCGGTGCCTGGTTCGCCACCACCTCGGGCCGGCTGTGCAGGTCGTACATCAGCGCCGCGTCGTCCGGCGCGAGCGGGCGTAGCGCCACCACCTGGTCGGTGAGCACCCCGCCGGGCAGGTCAGGCAGCAGCCGGGCGGTCGGGCCGGGCGGATCGCCGGCGACCCGTACCCAGGCCAGCAGGTCGTGCCGGCCCGTGGCGCTCACGGTGGCCGACCGGCGCAGCCCTTCGTACTGGAACCCAGCGGCCAGCGCGACCCGTTGACTCGGGGTGTTCTCCGGGTCGGTGAGCAACTCCAGTCGGGCCGTCCCGGTGGCGAAGGCGTGCTCGCTCAGCGCGCGGGTGGCCGCCGTGGCCACTCCGCGCCCGCGCGCCGCCGGTCGCACCCAGTAGCCGATGCCGGCCTGACTTCGGGCGGGCACCGGGCTGGACAGCCCCACCGCGCCGAGCAGCCGGTTGGTGGCGGGGTCCGCGATGGCGTACGCCGCGCCACCGCCGGTCCAGGCCGCCGGCGCGCCGACGTCGATCCACCAACGGGCGTCGGTCTCGGTGTACGGCGTCGGCAAGCCCGGGACGAACCGCTGGGTCAGCGGGTCCGCGCAGCCGTCGACCACGTCCGCGCTGTCCTCGGCGCGAAACGGCCGCAGCCGGACCCCGTGCGCCTCGACGACCGGCCGCAGACTCATCCCAGATCCTTCGCGACTCATCCCAGATCCTTCGCGAGCAGCGCCCCGACCCACACGTCCACCCGTCCGCCCCGGTGCAGCACCCCGCCCCGGGCCGTCCCCTCGATCACGAAGCCCGCCTTCTCCGCCGCCCGACGGGAGGAGGCGTTGCCGACGTTCGCCTTCCACTCGATCCGAGCCAGGCCCAACGTGCCGAAACCCCAGGCGCTGAGCGCGACCAGCGCGGCGGGCAGATAGCCCCGGCCCCGGGCCGCCGGCGCGGTCATGAAGCCGACGTCGGCCAGCAGTGCGTCGGTGGGGGAGAGCCGCAGGTCGATCGTGCCCGCGTACCGGTCGTCCGCGTCGGCGATCACGAAGCAGGCGGAGTCCCCCCGAGCCCAGGCGTCCCGGCCGTAGACCAGGTACCCCTGCGCGTCGGCGTGCTCGTACGGGTCCGGCACTGTGGTCCAGCGGATGGTGTCCGGGTCCCGGCAGGTCTGGACCACGCCGTCCAGATCCCGCTCCTCCATCGGCCGCAGACGCAGCTCGCCGGCCCCCGTCGTGGCGAACAGAACGGGCTGCGGGCGGCCGAAGACGGCGGCCCGCCGGGCGGCGAGGGTGCCCGGACCGGCCGGACCGGTCGACCCGACAGCGGGCACCTCGCCGGGCAGCAGCGAGCCGATCCAGCCGTCCGCGCCGCCGTGCGGCGCCGGGTCGGCGAGCCGCAACCGGCCGTCGATCCGGAAGCCGGCCCGGAGTGCGACCAGCCGGGAAGCGTGATTGCCCACCTCGGCCTGCCAGATGAGCCGGCGCAGCCCGAGGGTGTCGAAGGACCAGCGGGCCACCGCTCGGGTGGCCCGGACCATCACACCCCGACCACGCGCCCAGGGGGCCGTCCAGTAGCCGATCTCACCGGTGCCGTTCTGGTCGATGGAGATCAGGCCGTTGGAACCCAGCAGCTCTCCCGTGCTCGGGTCGCAGACCGCGAGCGGCGCACCGGTGCCCTCGGCCCAGGCCCGCCGGCTCATCTCGGCGACGAAACCGTGGGCGTGCTCCGGGAGGTATGGGCGCGGCACGGTGGTCCACCGCTGAATGTCCGGGTCCTGGCACGCCTTGTGCACGGCATCGGCGTCGGCCTCCCGCCAGGGACGCAGCAGCACGCCGTCCTCGATGATCTCCACTGGATCCACCCGTGCATCGTGCCGCAACGTTCGCCGACGGCGTAACCGGATAACGCCCCCGACGTATCTGGTACGTGAGTTATGTCGGGTTCGGCGCCATGGACCGCCGCTACCAGTGACCATCACGCCGATGGAGCGCCTACGATGGTTCGAGACCGTCTAGGGGAGCGTTGATCCGTGTCGATTCTGGAAAAGGTCCTTCGCGCAGGCGAGGGCCGCATGGTGCGCCGGCTGAAGGCCATCGCCGCCGCCGTCAACTCGATCGAGGACGACTACGTCAACCTCAGCGACGAGGAACTGGCCGGCATGACCGAACAGTTCCGGGAGCGGCTCGCTGACGGGGAGACCCTCGACGACCTGCTGCCGGAGGCCTTCGCGGTGGCCCGCGAGGCGTCCGCCCGGGTGCTCGGCCAGCGGCCGTACGACGTCCAGGTGATGGGCGGCGCGGCACTGCACTTCGGCAACATCGCCGAGATGAAGACCGGTGAGGGTAAGACGCTGACCTCGGTCATGGCCGTCTACCTCAACGCGCTGTCCGGCAAGGGCGTGCACGTGATCACGGTCAACGACTACCTCGCCCAGCGCGACGCCGCCTGGATGGGCCGCGTGCACGAATTCCTCGGGCTGACCGTCGGCGTGGTGCTGCCCAACCGGCCGGCCAGCGAGCACCGTGCCGCGTACGAGTGCGACATCACCTACGGCACCAACAACGAGTTCGGCTTCGACTACCTGCGCGACAACATGGCCTGGTCGAAGGACGAGCTGGTGCAGCGCGGGCACAACTTCGCAGTGGTCGACGAGGTCGACTCCATCCTGATCGACGAGGCCCGCACCCCGCTGATCATCTCCGGCCCGGCCGAGCACTCCGCCCGCTGGTACGGCGAGTTCGCCGGCGTGGTGCGCCGGCTCCAGCCCGGCACCGACGGTGAGGGCGACTACGAGGTCGACCACTCCAAGCGCACCATCGCGGTGACCGAGCGCGGTGTCGCCAAGGTCGAGGACCGGCTCGGCATCGACAACCTGTACGAGTCGGTGAACACTCCGCTGGTCGGCTACCTCAACAACGCGATCAAGGCCAAGGAGCTCTACAAGCGCGACAAGGACTACATCGTCAGCGACGGTGAGGTCCTGATCGTCGACGAGTTCACCGGTCGCATCCTGCACGGCCGCCGCTACAACGAGGGCATGCACCAGGCGATCGAGGCCAAGGAGGGGGTGGAGATCAAGCAGGAGAACCAGACCCTCGCCACGATCACCCTCCAGAACTACTTCCGCCTCTACGAGAAGCTGTCCGGAATGACCGGTACGGCGCAGACCGAGGCCGGCGAGTTCAACAAGGTCTACAAGGTCGGCGTCGTGACGATCCCGACCCACCGTCCGATGGTTCGCGAGGACCGGCCGGACGTCATCTACAAGACCGAGAAGGCCAAGTTCAACGCGGTCATCGAGGACATCGCCGAGCGGCACCAGATGGGCCAGCCGGTGCTGGTGGGCACCGTCTCGGTGGAAAATTCCGAGATCCTCTCCCAGCTGCTGCGCCGCCGCGGCATCCCCCACAACGTGCTGAACGCCAAGTTCCACGCGCGGGAGGCCGAGATCGTCGCGCAGGCCGGGCGTAAGGGCGCGGTCACCGTGGCGACCAACATGGCCGGCCGTGGCACGGACATCCTGCTCGGTGGCAACGCCGAGTTCCTCGCCGCCAACGAGCTGCGTCAGCGCGGCCTCGACCCGTTGGAGAACGAGGAAGAGTACGCCAAGGCGATGGAGGAGGTCCTGCCCACCTGGAAGCAGGCCTGCGACGCCGAGGCGGACGAGGTCGCCGCCGCCGGTGGCCTCTACGTGCTGGGCACCGAGCGGCACGAGTCCCGGCGCATCGACAACCAGCTGCGCGGTCGCGCCGGCCGGCAGGGTGACCCGGGCGAATCGCGGTTCTACCTGTCCCTGCAGGACGAGCTGATGCGGCGCTTCCGGGCCGGTGCGGTCGAGGCGGTGATGGAGCGCTTCAACATCCCGGAGGACGTGCCCATCGAGTCGAAGATGGTCACCCGGCAGATCAAGAGCGCCCAGGCCCAGATTGAAGGCCAGAACGCCGAGATCCGTAAGAACGTCCTCAAGTACGACGAGGTGCTCAACAAGCAGCGCCAGGTCGTCTACGCCGAGCGGCTCCGGGTGCTCAACGGTGAGGACCTCTCCGACCAGGTCCGCAACATGATCGACGACACCGTCGAGGCGTACGTGCGGGGCGCCACCTCCGAGGGCTACGGCGAGGACTGGGACCTTGAGCAGCTCTGGTCCAGCCTCAAGCAGCTCTACCCGGTCGGCGTGACGATCGAGGAGTTGGAGGAGGAGGCCGGCGGCTCCCGGGCCGGCATGGACGCCGACTTCCTGGTCGCCCGCCTCAAGGAGGACGCCAACGCCGCGTACGACCGGCGTGAGGAGCAGCTCGGCACCGAGGGGGTGCGCCAGCTCGAGCGGATGGTGCTGCTCCAGGTCATCGACCGGAAGTGGCGCGAGCACCTCTACGAGATGGACTACCTCCAGGAGGGCATCAACCTCCGGGCGTACGCCCAGCGCGACCCGGTGGTCGAATACCAGCGCGAGGGCTTCGACATGTTCGCCACCATGATGGAGGGCATCAAGGAGGAGACGGTCGGCTTCCTCTACAACATCGATGTCCAGGTGACCGAACCGGAGCCGGAGGCGGGGGGCGACGAGGTCACGTTGCTCGACAAGCCGGTGGAGATCCGGGCCAAGGGTCTCAACCAGGCACCGCAGCGGCAGGGCCTGCAATACTCTGCTCCCACCATCGACGGTGAGGCCAGCCCGGGCGCGGTCGCCGTGGAGCAGGCCGAGCAGCAGGCACCGGCGCTCGGTGTGGGCCGACCGGCTCCGGGTGCCCCGGCGGCACCGGGGCGGACCGCACCGTCCGCTCCGCAGCGGCCGACCTCCGGGCTGCGTGGCCCGGCTGTTCCGTCGGCCGCCGCCCGTCGACCGGCACCGAACCAGGCGGAGGCGAGCAACGGCCCGTCCCGCAATGCGCCGTGCCCGTGTGGCTCGGGCCGTAAGTACAAGCGCTGCCACGGCGCCCCCAACGGCGGCAACTGACCGACAGCAGCTGCACCGCCAGCATCTGACCGACGGGTCCCGGCCTTCACGGCCGGGACCCGTCGGCATCTCGCCTTCCTGAAAACCGGGGCATCCTCGACAGCCGGATGCCACGTTTTCCTGCAACCGGAGTCGATCACCCCGGTCCCGTCCCGGGTGTGCCCGGCCCGGGGTCGTGCGGGCGTGGCTGGACTGATCGACTCAGCGGCGGCTTGGCTCTGCTCAGCGGCGCGCTGTGGTCGGCGATCGGCTCGGCTTAGCGGTGGGCTGTGGTCGGCGATCGGCTCTGCCCAGCGGTGGGGCTGTGGTCGGCGGCGGCTCTGCTTCGTCGTGCGCTGTGGTCGGCGGCGGCTCTGCTCAGCGGCGCGCTGTGGTCGGCGGTGGGCTCTGCTTCGCCGGTGGGCTGTGGTCAGTCGCGGGCTGTCAGAGGACGTGCAGGGCAGTGCAGAGCCAGCGGCCCCGGCGATGCTCCAGGCGCAGCGCCATCGCCCAACTCCGGCCGCCCGCGCCGGTGAGGACGGCGGCTGCCTCCACCGCGGCCTCCCGGGGCTCGCAGACTCGCAGGCGGAGCAGCCGGACCAGTGGCCGGCCGGCGCGCTGGCGGGATGCCCCGGCCCGGCCGGACGCGCGGGCCAGTTCGGTCAGCAGGGCACTTGCACGGGCCGGATCGAGCAGCGCTCGCACCTGGGCTGGTGAACGATAACCGTTGATCACCTCCAGGCAGCTGCCGACGAAGCGGTGTGCGGCTCGGGTGGTCTCCGGGGCGGTCGCCCGCGGTAAGGACGTGACCGGATGGGTGACGGTGGACCGGGTGGGCACCGGGCGCAGGACGGCTCGGCGCTCCGGTGGCCGGACCGGATGTGGTCGAGTCGAGGCGAATAGGTCGAGGGCGAGCTGACCCTCGGTCGGTGCCGGCCAGTACGGCCCGTCGGTCTCGTCGACGTATGGCGGGTCGAAGGGCGGAACGGGACGCAATCGCACCGGTGGCCGAGAGGGACCGGGTCTCGCTCCGCTCATTAGGGCCTCCATGATCTTGTGTTTGCCTACGTTTGCCTTCGACTAGACCAATTCTGAGCAAAAAAACAGCCTCGGTCAATGGCTCCTGCCAGCTCTCGCCCGACAATGGGCATGATCCACTCGGGTTCATTGATATCGGGGCATCGGAGCGGCCTTGATGCCCCGACTTCCAGAAAACCGAGTCGATCATGCCGGTCTTGCCGCGCTGATCATGCCGCGCTGGTCATGCCGGTCTTGCCGCGCTGATCATGCCGCGCTGGGCGTGCCGCGTTGGGCGTGCCGCGTTGGGCGTGCCGCGTTGGGCGTGCCGCGTTGGGCGTGCCGCGTTGGGCGTGCCGCGCTGGGCGTGCCGTCGGGCGCGTTGGGCACGCCCGGCGCGGGGCGGGCGATGCCGGGGCGGTCGGGCTGCCGCTATTCGGGGTCGCGGTCGACCAGCGGGTTGCTCTGTACCCAGTCCGCGGTTTCGTCGTACTTGCGGGCTATGTACTCCTCCAGGCGGGCGCGCTCGACCCGCCACTGGCCGCGCCCGCCGATCTTGATCGCCGGCAGTTCACCGCTGCGCACCATGTGGTAGACCTGCGAGTCCGACACATTGAGCTCGGCGGCCACGTCGGAGAGCAGCAGGAACCTCGGCTGCACAGGAACTCCCGGGGTTGGTGGCGTTTGGCTCAGTTTGCCATCGACAGCCCCGACCGCCCAGCAGCAGACCGCGTTAATGGCAGCCCGACCGTGCGAGACACACCGGCTGGGAACTTCCTCCGGCCGGAGGTTGGGGTGTATGACGGTCACGGCGTGCGGCATGATCTGCGCCCGTGCCGGCGGCCGCCGGTGGAGGACGACGCGGGGGAGACCACCGGTGACCGAGGAGCTTGTCCGGGTGTACGTGCCGGCGACCGTACCGATGCTGGCCCGGCTGCGCGAGGAGGGGCTGGCCGCCGAGCAGGCACACGCCGTCACTCCGACGCTGCGTGAGTGGTACGCCGAGGGCGACGAGGAGGAGCTGGAGTACGTCGCGTTCACCCGGGCCGCCCAGGACGCGCTGCACCTGCTCCGGGCCGACCCGACCGCTCCCCGCCGCCGCGTCGTCGTCTCGGTCGACCTGCCGTCGGGTGCGGTCGGGCGCGGTGACGATGAGCTGGGTTCTAGCACCGTGACGTTGACGGGCGCGCTGCCGGTGGGCGCCGTGGCGGCCATCCACGTGGACGGCGCGGACGCGGTCGAGGAGGTCGGCGCGGCGGCCGACGTGGTGGCGGAGGCGGCGGCCGGGGACCCGGACGCCCAGTTCACCGTCGACGGCGCCGAGGACCACGAGCTGGAGTGGTACGACGTGACGGAGCTGGACCTGCTGCTGCGCGCGGCCGACTGAGCTGGACCCCGGGGTGCGGGGCACCTGGGCCGCAGACCACCCGCGCCGGCTTGTGCTGGACACCGCCCGGCCGCCGGAGTCGGACACCCGCCGACCGGTCCGGTGTCAGCGAGCCGGGTCCACCTTCGCCGGGTCCGCGTCGAACGTCTCAGACGCGTCACCGTCGAACGTCTCGGCCGGGTCCGTGTCGAACGCCTTGGCGTAGCCCGGCTTGTCGTCTTCCGGGGCGACCTGGTCGGCGATGGTGTTCGAGTCGTCGGCCGGCTCGTCGTCGTCGGCGTGGGCCGGGCTGAGCGTGCGGCCGAAGGCGATGAGGGCGGTCAGCGCCCCCACGAAGAGCACCCAGATGCCGTTGTCCACCCGCGAGGTGCCTAGCGAGGTCTGCGCCACCGCGTCCGCCTCACTGAGCGCGCTGGCGAGATCGAGCAGCGACCGGCCACCGATCCGGATGATCACCTCGGCGAGCAGCAGGAGCAGCCCCGGCCCGGCGCCGGCGAGCAGGTACGCCGGCCAGCGCAGCGCGGGGGCCTCGGGATCGCGGCGGACGGCTCGACGTCGCGCCCAGGTCAGGTAGCCGAAGGCCAGTAGCCCGGCGAGCAGCCCGGCGACGAGCGATTCGGTACGGGACACCCACTTGGCCGCGTTGACCACCGATTCCTGGCTGTCACCGGCCCCGAAGAGGTCGAACAGCGGGTCCCGGGCCTGGCTGAACGCGACCACGAAGATCAGTGTGCCCAGCGCGGCGGTGACCACCGCGCCGATCGCCGGGGCGGTGCGCGCGCCGGCCAGCGCGCTCCCGATGATCGCCGCGGCGGCCGTGGTGCCGGCGATCACGTTGGTGGTGGACGTGTCGAAGTAGGTGAGGTTGATGGCCAGTGCGGCAGCGAGGCCGACCACCATTCCGCCGCCGATCGCCCCGGCGAAGCGCAGGGTGGCCCAGTCGCCGTACCGGCGCGCCAGCAGGTTGCCGCCGGCCAGCGCGACGGCCGCCCCGGCCACCAGCGCGGCCGAGATCACACCGGGCAGGGCGAACGCGGAGAGACTGATCGCGGTGACGCCGGCCGCCGCCGATGAGATGGCCTCCCGGGTGGACCAGAGCATCGCGGCCAGCCACCCGAGGGCGAGCAGTGCGAGCACCGCCGCGCCGGGCGCGGGCAGCAGCCGGCTGCTGGTGCTGGTCTCGTCGACCGCCGGCTCGTCCGACTCGGCGGCCGGGACGCGGCCGGGCTGCTTGGTCATCGTCTCCCCTTCGAGGCGGCAGGTCACCGACCATTCAGGGTACGCGGGCCTGCTGGGCCGCCCGCCGCCCCGGGATGGCCGCAACGGTTCGAGCCCGCAATCGGCTCGACTGGGCCGTCCGCCGGGCCGCCACGGCCGGAACGTAGCGAGCCCGGGGCGGATGTCTGTCGCGCGGGCCGGGCGGCGGCCGGACCTGGGGGCGGGTCATCGGATCGAGACCGGTCGGTAAGGGGAGGAGGGGTGGGCCGGTCCTTGGCACAGGGCGGTGGCGGAGGCGGGGCGCCCGGCCCCTCATGGGAGAATCACGGGAGGTCCCGCCGCTGCTCGGCCTCCCGCGCGGCGTCCGGTGTCCGACCGTCCGGTCGGTGCCTGCGGGTCCGGTTTCGCCACTGCTGTCGAGATCGCCAGGAGCCTTGATGGATGCCGTGTTCTCCGTTCCCGAGCCGCGCAACGAGCCGGTTCGCAACTACGAGCCGGGCAGCCCCGACCGGGAGCGGCTCCAGCGGCGGCTGAGCGAGCTCGCCGCCGACCGCATCGACCTGCCGATGACCATTGGCGGCGAGCAGCGGATGGCCGGCGGCGATCCGATCGACGTGGTGCAGCCGCACAAGCACGCGCACGTGCTGGGTGTGACCGGGCACGCCAACCATGACGATGCCCGCGCCGCCGTCAAGGCTGCCAAGGACGCCGCGCCGATGTGGCGGGCGCTGCCCTTCGAGGAGCGCGCCGCGATCTTCCTGCGCGCCGCCGAGCTGCTCGCCGGTCCCTGGCGCGACACCCTCAACGCCGCCACCATGCTCGGCCAGTCGAAGACCGCGATCCAGGCGGAGATCGACTCGGCCTGCGAGTTCATCGACTTCCTCCGGTTCAACGTGCACTTCGCGCGCCGTCTGCTGGAGGAGCAGCCGGCGTCCTCGCCCGGCGTCTGGAACCGCTTCGACCACCGCCCGCTGGAGGGCTTCGTCTACGCGGTCACCCCGTTCAACTTCACCGCCATCGCCGGCAACCTCCCGTCGGCGCCGGCCCTGCTGGGCAACACGGTGGTCTGGAAGCCGGGCCCGACCCAGCAGTTCGCCGCGCACTTCACCATGCGGCTGTTCGAGGCCGCCGGCCTGCCGCCCGGCGTGATCAACATGGTGACCGGTCGGGGCGAGGAGGTCTCCGACGTCGTCCTCGCCGACCCGGAGCTGGCCGGCATCCACTTCACCGGTTCGACGAAGGTCTTCCAGCAGCTGTGGCGGACCGTGGGCGACAACATCGCCCGCTACCGGGGCTACCCGCGCCTGGTCGGCGAGACCGGTGGCAAGGACTTCGTGGTCGCGCACAGCAGCGCGGACGTGGACGCCCTGCACACCGCCCTTATCCGAGGCGCGTACGAGTACCAGGGCCAGAAGTGCTCGGCGGCCTCGCGGGCGTACGTGCCGCGCTCGATCTGGGAGGGTGGGCTGCGGGACCGGCTGGCCGCCACCGCCGACTCGCTGACCTACGGTGACGTGACCGACTTCAGCAACTTCGGCGGTGCGGTGATCGACGACAAGGCGTTCGCCCGGCACACCGCCGCGCTGGAGCTGATCGGCGGCGACGACAGCTGCCGGGTGCTGGCCGGTGGCACGGCCGACGACTCGGTCGGCTACTTCGTCCGGCCGACGCTCTTCGAGTGCGGCGATGCGGCCCACGAGACGTTCACCACCGAGTACTTCGGGCCGATCCTGGGCGTGCACGTCTTCGACGACGCCCGTTTCGACGAGGTGGTCGCGCAGGCCGAGTCGATCGCCCCGTACGCGCTGACCGGCTCGGTGTTCGCCACCGATCGTCGGGTCGTCGAGTCGGTGGGCGAGCGCATGCGGTACGCGGCCGGCAACTTCTACATCAACGACAAGCCGACCGGCGCGGTGGTCGGGCAGCAGCCGTTCGGTGGCGCTCGGGCCAGCGGCACCAACGACAAGGCCGGCTCGTGGCTCAACCTGGTCCGCTGGATCTCGCCGCGGACGATCAAGGAGACCTTCGTGCCGCCGACCGACCACACGTACCCCCACATGGGCTGACCGGCGACGATCCGCCGGCGGCGCGCGTGGCGCCGCCGGCGGACGGCCGAGATGGCGCAAGCCATCGATAGTCCTCAACGGACAGTCTGCCGCCGACAGTGCACTTAGGAAGTCCTGTTGGGTGGCAAACTGGCAAATCCTGGACGCCGGGTGCGCAAAGTGGCAGCGTAGTGGGCATGGCGGATTCCGGAGTCAACCCTACGGCGGCGGCCCTGCTCGGCCTCCTCCACGAGGGCCCGATGACAGGCGGTCAGTTGATGGCCGCCGCTGAGCGCCGTCTGGCGCCGTATTGGTCGATGACCCGCAGTCAGGTGTACCGCGAGTTGCCGGTGCTGGCCGAGCGGGGTTTTGTGCGGCTCGGCAAGCCGGGTCCGCGGATGAGTCAGCCGTACGCGCTGACCGCCAGCGGAAAACGGACATTTTCCCGCTGGTTGGCGGAGAACCCGGGGCGGGACACCATCCGCAACCCGATCGCGCTGCGGATGGCCTTCGGCAACCTGCACTCCGCCAGCCAGCTGAAGGGCCTGTACGCCTCGGCCAACGAATACCACACCGAGGCCCTCGCCCAGGTCCGGGAGCAGGTAAAGAACGCCAAACGGGACGGCGAGACGTACGACGCCAGCGCGCTGGAGTTCGCCGTCGCCTACCACCGGGCGGCCCTGTCGTGGTTGAAGTCCGCCCCCGTCGGGTGACCTCCAGCTGGTTCGCCCACCGGCAACGAGCTGCTCCGCTCCCGGAGGCACAGTGCCACTTTTGCGCTGACCTGCGGGGCTCGCAAGCTCACTCCTGGTCCGCGCAGTACGCTTGTCTGTCGTGACCGCTGCCGATTACGCCGAACAGCTCAAGGAACTCGACGCGACCCTGCGAAACATCGAGGCCGTCCTCAACATCGACCGGCTCCACGAGGACAAGGCCCGCCTTGAGCAGGAGGCTTCCGCCCCCGACCTGTGGGACGACCAGGCCAAGGCCCAGCAGGTGACCTCGCAGCTGTCGTACGTCAACGGCGAGATCAGCAAGTTGGGCAGCCTGCGTTCCGGCCTCGACGACGCTCAGGTGCTGCTGGAGCTGGCCGAGGCCGAGGCCGACCCGGGCGTGCTGACCGAGGTCGAGTCGGAGATCACCGGGTTGACCAAGGCCATCCAGGAGATGGAGGTCCGCACCCTGCTCTCCGGCGAGTACGACTCCCGGGAGGCGCTGGTCGCCATCCGGGCCGGCGCGGGTGGCGTGGACGCCGCGGACTTCGCCGAGATGCTGCTGCGGATGTACCTGCGCTGGGCCGAGCGGCACGGCTACCCGACCGAGGTCTACGAGACGTCGTACGCCGAGGAGGCGGGCCTGAAGTCGGCCACCTTCGCGGTCAAGGTGCCGTACGCGTACGGCACGCTCAGCGTCGAGTCGGGCACCCACCGGCTGGTCCGGATCAGCCCGTTCGACAACCAGGGCCGTCGGCAGACCAGCTTCGCGGGTGTCGAGGTCCTGCCGGTGACCGAGCAGACCGACCACATCGACATCCCGGAGAACGAGGTGCGGGTGGATGTCTACCGCTCCTCCGGCCCGGGTGGGCAGAGCGTCAACACCACCGACTCGGCGGTGCGGCTGACCCACATTCCGACCGGCATCGTGGTGACCTGCCAGAACGAGAAGTCCCAACTGCAGAACAAGGCCTCCGCGCTGCGGGTGCTCCAGGCCCGGCTGCTGGAGCGTAAGCGCCAGGAGGAGCAGGCCAAGCTCGAAGGGCTCAAGGAGAACGCGGCCGGTTCGTGGGGCGACCAGATGCGCTCCTACGTCCTGCACCCGTATCAGATGGTGAAGGATCTCCGAACTGAGCAGGAGACCGGCAATCCGAGCGCGGTTTTCGACGGTGAGTTGGACGGTTTCATCGAGGCGGGCATCCGCTGGCGTAAGCAGCGGCAGCTTGCCGGCGACGGTGCGTGACGGGGCGCGGGCGGAGCGCGTCGTCGATCTCCAGGTAGAAGCCTGATTCGACGACTCGTGCCGGATCGGCGGGGCGTGGGGCTTGGCTCAGTTGTTACACCGCGTAGACTCACCACCCGTGATTCAGCTTGAGCAAGTGACGAAGACGTACCCGAAGGCGTCCCGGCCTTCGCTCGACAACGTGTCCGTCTCGATCGAGAAGGGCGAGTTCGTCTTCTTCATCGGTCCATCCGGCTCCGGCAAGTCCACGATCATCAAGATGCTGCTGCACGAGGTGGCCCCCAACAAGGGGCGCGTCGTCGTCAACGGCAAGGACGTCACGTCGATGCGGTCCTGGAAGCGACCCCACTTCCGGCGCTCGATCGGCTGTGTCTTCCAGGACTTCCGGCTGCTGCCGAACCGCACCGCGTACGAGAACGTGGCGTTCGCCCTCGAGGTGATCGGCAAGACGAAGGCGGTTGCCCGCCGGGTCGTGCCGGAGGTGCTGGAGCTGGTCGGGCTCGGTGGCAAGGAGCACCGCTACCCGCACGAGCTCTCCGGTGGTGAGCAGCAGCGGGTCGCCGTCGCCCGGGCGTTCGTGAACCGTCCGCTGATCCTGCTGGCGGACGAGCCCACCGGAAACCTGGACCCGGACACCTCGATCGAGATCATGCGTCTGCTGGACCGGATCAACCGCACCGGCACGACCGTCGTGATGGTCACCCACGACTCCAACATCGTGAACCAGATGCGCCGCCGCGTCGTTGAGATTGAGAGCGGTCGCATCGTGCGTGACCAGGCCCGCGGCGTCTACGGGTGAGCCGGCGCTCCACCCCTGCGCAGCCTGACGACGAACACCTCATGCCGGAGACCCGGAGGAAATCCCGATGCGCGTGAAATACGTCCTGTCCGAGGTACTGGTCGGACTGTGGCGCAACGTGACCATGTCCATCGCGATGATCATCACGATGGCGGTCTCGCTGACCATGCTCGGCGCCAGCGGTCTGATGTACCGCCAGGTCGACGACATGAAGGACCTCTACTACAAGAACATCGAAGTCTCGATCTTCTTGACCCAGGAGGTGAGCGAGCAGGAGCGCACCGACCTGGACACCAAGTTGCGGAGCGACCCTCTCGTGAAGGAGGTCCTCTACGTCAACAAGGACGAGGCGTACAAGCGCTTCAAGGAGATGTACCAGGACGCGCCGGACCTGGTGAACGCGGTGAAGCCGGACCAGTTGCCCGAGGCGTTCCGGCTCAAGCTGAACAACCCGGAGCAATACAAGGACATCTACGAGCAGTACAAGGACACGGCGGGCGTCGAGGAGATCATCGACCAGAGTCGACTGCTCGACAAGATCTTCAACATCCTCACCTCGATCCAGAACATCGCCCTGGCCGCCGCCATCGTGATGGCGATCGCCGCTCTGCTGCTGGTCGCGAACACCATTCAGGTGGCCGCGTACAGCAAGCGGCGTGAGGTGGCGGTCATGAAGCTGGTCGGGGCGTCCAACTGGTTCATCCAGGCGCCGTTCGTGCTGGAGGCCGTGGTGGCCGGCCTGATCGGTGCACTGCTCGGTCTGGTGGCCCTGGTCGCGGCGAAGTATCTGCTCTTCGACGGGTCGTTGAGCGCGTTGCAGGGTTTGCTCTCGCCGATCACCTGGGGCGACATCCTGTTCATCTTCCCGCTGATGGCCGGTGTCGGTGGTCTGGTCAGCGCGGGCACCGCCTGGATCACCCTGCGCTTCTACCTGCGGGTCTAGGCACCGTACGGGTCGACCCGTCGTCTCCCGAGGACCCTCCCGCGGCCGGAAATAAACGGCCCGGGAGGGTCCTTGTCAATGAGGCTTATTCGGGCGGCGCTGACGATGGCACGGCCTGCTCGGCGGCGAGAGCCCGAATAAGCCTCATTCGGGTAGCATGATCGGTTGTCCGGTCGGGGTGAGCCCGGCCACGGACGTCGTAGGAGAGGGGGTGGCGCCGATGCCACGGGAAAAGGGGCGCAAGGTGGTCGCCTCCAACAAGAAGGCGCGCCACGACTACGCGATCCTCGACACGTACGAGGCGGGCATGGCGTTGACCGGCACCGAGGTCAAGTCGCTGCGGGCCGGGCGGGCGTCGCTGGTCGACGCGTTCGCGCAGGAACGTGACGGCGAGTTGTATCTGCACGCGATGCACATCCCGGAGTACACCCAGGGCACCTGGACCAACCACGAGCCCCGGCGTACCCGCAAGCTGCTGCTCAATCGGGGCGAGATCGACAAGCTCGTCGGCAAGACCCGGGAGGGCGGGCTGACCATCGTCCCGTTGCAGGTCTACTTCTCCGACGGCTGGGCCAAGGTGGAGATCGCTCTGGCCAAGGGCAAGAAGTCGTACGACAAGCGCCAGGACCTCGCCAAGCGGGACGCGGACCGGGAGATCGCCCGGGTGTCCGGCCGGCGAGGAAAGGGAATGGACGACTAGTTCGTCTCGTTTGTCCGGGTCGGCGCGCCGGCCCGGGGCTCGGGATGAAAGCTGTTGCGGCAGGCGTTAGGCTTGTCAGTGCCACCACATCGGTGGCCTGTCGAGGGGGTGACTGGTTTCGACTTCGTACGCAGCGACAGGGGAAGCGAGCCGAGGAAGCCGACGTCGTCTCGAGAATCGGTCGTCGGAAACTTATAAGCGCCAAGAACACTCGCGCTGACTTCGCTCTCGCCGCCTGAGGCGAGTAGCTAAGTCTGTCGGCCTGGGAACGCCTTCGTCCCAGTAGCCGGCATCAGCTAGAAGGCTGGCCAATCGGACCCGGTCGCGGGGTCCGTGCGGCGAGATTAATCAGCGACTGGGCCCGTCACACCAACTTGCTCGCGTGAGCGGTGGGGCCGAGTAGAGGCACAGCGAGCTGCGCTCGGAGAAGCCCTG
This sequence comes from Micromonospora sp. NPDC050276, assembly GCF_044459545.1. NCBI lineage: Bacteria > Bacillati > Actinomycetota > Actinomycetes > Micromonosporales > Micromonosporaceae > Micromonospora > Micromonospora sp. NPDC050276. The sequence continues at coordinate 534,490 of NZ_JBITJA010000001.1, forward strand.
ACAAACCGGCGAAGGACCCGGGTTCGATTCCCGGCACCTCCACCACCTCGAACGAAGCGCCCCTGCCCACCAGCCGGGGCGCTTCGTTGTCCGCGGGAGACGGCCTGCGACCCGAGGCGATCACGACGGGTCGACCGGGCGACGGGCGGGACCACGACACGCACGCCGTGGCCGACCACCTGCGCCGCCTGGCAGCGCACCCGCCGACCGGTTGAGCAGCAGCACCGCCGCGTGGCGGTTCAGGTCGACAGGTGTGGCGGATGGGGACTTTGTGGCCAACGGGGCAGATGAGGCGGCACAGGGCCCTGGACAGGGCGGGTGGGCAGCCTCACCATCGCGGTATGAGGTAGCAGCGCCGCGCGGGAGGTGCCATGGTCACCGGTCCGGTCCAGCAGCCGTCACTCGTCACCCGACCGCGCGTCGCGCAGCCGGCGGGGCTCCCCGCCGACGCACATCCCATCGGGTTGCCCGGCGAGCCACGCCCGGCCGGACTCGCCGGTGACGTGCACGCTTTCGGCCGAGCCGTCGCCGTCGCCAGCACCGAGCCGCGCTGGCGCGAAGACGTCCTCCTCCGGCTCCGTCCCGTGCGTCAGGGCTTCGCCGAGCACGTCCGGGTCACCGAGGGCCCCACCGGCCTCTACCGGGAGCTGCTGGCCCAGTCGCCGCGACTGGACCATGGGGTACGGCTGCTGACCCGCGAGCACGCGGCGATCGTCGCCGCGATCCTGGCGGTTCAGCAGATCGCCGAGCGGCCCAAGGCGCACCCCGACGAGCTGCGGCATCGGGCCGGGCACCTGCTGCGGAGGTTGGCCCGGCATCGGCGGCGCGGCGCGGACCTGCTCTGGGAGGCGTACCAGACGGATCTGGGTGGCGAGACCTGAGCCCAGGTCGGGAACCGACCGGTCGACGGACGCGTCGAACCGTACATGCGTCGACCGGTTCTGCTGCTCGTACTCCCGTTGCTGCTCACGGGGGGTTGTGCCGCGGCCGACGTCGGCCCGGCCGACGGCCCGCGCAGCCCGACCCACGGCGCGGCGGCGTTCGACCAACGGGCCAGTCAGGTGGCCGAGGCGTGGCGGCCCGGCCCCGACTGGCGCACCGGGTACGTGCCGCTGGAGGGGCCGACCCTGCTCACCGGCGACCCGGGCTTCACGCCGGACACCGAGGCGGCCTTCCGGTCCGGCTGGTACCGGGCGGACGTCCCGATACCGCCCACCCGGGTCGGCGGCGAGATCCGATTCCCGGACGGACGGCTGACGCTGCCGTTGGTCAGCGCCGCCGAGGCGTACCGGCAGCTCGACCAGGGTGACCCGTTGCCCTGCCCCGGGCGGCCGAAGCGGCCCGGCCGGCCCACCCCCGGCGGCCCCACTGTCGAACCGGGGCCCGATGGATGGGCCACGAGCGCCCCCCAGACCGCCTGTCTTCCGCTCACCGTCACCCGGGTGACGTTCGGCGCCGTGCCGGTCCACACGAGCCGGGGCTCGGCGCAGGTCCCGGCCTGGCTGTTCACACTCAGGGAGCTGGCCACCCCGGTGGTCCGGCTGGCCGTCGCGCCGACGGCGGTCACGCCGGTGCCCGAACCCACCGCGCCGGCGCGGCCGCTGCCGGACGGATTGGTGGCCGCCCAGGACCTGGCGGCCGTCAACGACGCCCGGTTGACCGTGCGGCTCGGCGTCGGCGCGTGCGACACCGGGATCAGGCCGTTGGTGTGGGAACGGCCGGACGTGGTGGTGGTCGGTGGCGGCGTCACCCAGGCCACCGGCGTCTGTCCGGACGTGCTGAAGCTGGAGCCGGTCACGGTGACCCTCGCGGCGCCGTTGGGCGCCCGACCGGTGCTGGACGTCTTCACCGGCGCCCCGCTGTCGATCGCACCGCGCTGAGAAGGACCGTAGAGGTCGAGGCCGGCTCAGAGGATGCTGGGCACGTCGGTGCTGATCGGCACCGGCACCACCGTGGGACGGTCGGCGCGCAGCCCGGTGGCGAGCGCCGCGCCGAGCTGGTCCGGGGTCTCCACCACCTCGGTGGCGCAGCCGTAGCCGGCCGCGATCGCGACGATGTCCAAACCCGGCAGGTCCAGGCCGGGCACCCCGGGAGTGTGCTTCAGCTCGGCGAACGCCTTGAGGATCGCGTACTGCTGGTTGACCGGGACGACGATCACCACGGGCAGGGCGAGGCGCGCGGCCGTCCAGAGCGCCTGCACCGAGTAGTGGAACGAGCCGTCACCGACCACCGCCACCACCGGGCGACCGCGCCCGGTGTCCCGCTCGGCCAGCGCGACGCCGACCGCCGCCGGCAGGCCGTAGCCGAGGCCGCCGCTGGCCATCGTGAAGTACGACGCCGGGCGGGCGATCCGCAGCTGACGACGCAGCGCGGACAGGTTGGATGGTGACTCCTGGACCAGCACGCCGTCGGCCGGCCAGTGCGCGGCCAGCGCGGCGAACATGGCGTCGGCGCTCAGTGGGATGGTGATCTCTGGCGGCGGCGGGGTGTCCCGTCGCGCCGGTGGTGGCCGGCCGCTCGCCGGCACCCGCTCGACCAGCGCGGCCAGGGCCAGCCCCGGGTCACTGAGCAGGCTGTCACCAACCGGGGCTCGCGCGGCCTCGTCCGGGTCGTCCGTGATGTGCAGCAGCCGGGCGCCGTCGGGCAGGTGCCCGCCCGGCACGTACGGGTAGTAGCGGAACACCGGAGCGCCGATGACCAGCACCGTGTCGTGTCCGCGCAGCGCCTCGGCCAGCGGACCGATCGCGTACGGCAGCACGCCGTGGAAGTGCGGGTGGTCCTCGGGGAACACGGCCCGCTCGGGGGCGGGGGCCGACCAGACCGGCGCGGCCAGTCGCTCGGCCAGCGCGACCGCGCTCGACCAGCTCACGGAGCGGTCCACCCCCGGCCCGTACACCAGCACCGGGTTGCGGCTGCCGGCCAGCACCCGGACGAACTCGTCCAACCGCTGGGGGTCCGGTGCGAACCGGGTGGCCACCGTTCGCGGCGCGGGCGGCGGGTCGGCTGGCTGGGCCCAGTCGTCCATCGGCAGGGAGAGAAAGACCGGCCCGGCCGGTGGCTGCACCGCCGTCGCGTACGCCCGCAGCACCGCCGCCGGGATGTCCTGCGCGCGGGCCGGCTCGTAGGCCCACTTCACGTAGGGCTGCGGAAGTTCGGTGGGTCGACGGCTGGCCAGTCGAGGTTCGAGCAGCAGCATCTCCCGGGTCTGCTGCCCGGCGGTGACGATCAGCGGGGTCTTGTTGTGCCAGGCGGTGACCAGGTTGCCCATGCCGTTGCCGGTGCCCGGGGCGGTGTGCAGGTTGACGTGGGCGGGCGTCCCGCTGGCCTGGGCGTACCCATCGGCCATCGCGACCGCCGTCGCCTCGTGCAGCGCGTGGACGTAGTGGAAGTCGGCGGGGAAGTCCTGCAGGAACGGCTCCTCGGTGGAACCGGGGTTGCCGAAGACGGTGGTCATGCCGAGGGTGCGGAGCACGTCGTATGTCGCGTCTCGGACCGTTGCCATCGCCACCCGCCTCCGTGTCGCGGGCAGGGGCAACCGCGGTCGCCCTCCCGATCAGCCGAATCTATCGGGATGTGACGGACCTTTCGGGCGTTTCTCAGCCGCCGGTGGCCCTGATCCGTCGATCACCGGGAGGTCTGCGGCCGGCGGCATCGGCCCTTCGTCTTAACTGTCCGATCACCCGCCGGTCAGACCTTAGCCAGCACCCGGGACGCAGGCTATGGTGCCAGGCATGGCGTTGACAGCGTGGCTGAACCCGATGCGCCGGGCGGATCCGGTCGATGACCGGCCCCCGGCGCGGGCTCACGGTTGACGGGTGTGTGGCATGCAGGGAGAGGGCCAGGCGATCGGCGGACGAGCGATGGAGTCGATGACCGGGCGGCTGCTGGTCGCGACTCCGGCGCTCAAGGACCCCAACTTCGACCGTACGGTGGTGCTGCTGGTCGCCCACGAGCCGGGCGGCGCGCTCGGCGTGGTGCTGAACCGGGCCACCGAGGTGCCGGTGGCCGAGGTGCTCGGTGACTGGAGCGACCTGGCCCGCCACCCTGCCGTGCTCTTCGAGGGCGGCCCGGTGCAACCCGACTCGGCCATCTGCCTCGCCCGCATGCGGCACCCGATGCGCCGGGTGAAGGGCTTCCACCAGGTTTCCGGGGCGGTCGGCACGATCGACCTCTCGGTCGACCCGGAGCGGCTGCGGGAGAGCATCGGCGGCATCCGCGTGTTCGCCGGCTACTCCGGCTGGGGCAGCGGCCAGTTGGAGCAGGAGATCGCCGACGGGTCCTGGTTCGTGCTGGACGGGCTGCCCGGGGACGCCTTCGTCGACCGGCCCGACGACCTGTGGCCGATGGTGCTGCGCCGGCAGGGCGGGATGATGGCCGCCGTCGCACACTTCCCGCCGGATGTGGCGCTCAACTGACCCGGCTCGGCGGGGGACCCCGCGAGATGACCATGCGAGCCGGTCTGTGTATAGTTTCCCAGTGCCCGGGCAACCGGGACGACAGCAAGGGGCCGTGGCGCAGCTGGTAGCGCACCACACTGGCAGTGTGGGGGTCAGGGGTTCGAGTCCCCTCGGCTCCACCTTGCAACCGCAGTTCAGGCGGCATAGTCGAGTGATTATCGGCTATGCCGTCGTCTGTATACGACGGCAAGCGACACCAGATGTTCCGGCGCGGCTTCCAGACTGAGGCAATCGCGATCAAGGAAGAGCGACGCGCCCTCGAGCAGTTCGGCCGGACCGACCTGGCGGCCGACGGCACGATGGCCGCGGAGCTGAGGAACTGGCTGGCCGAGCGGGAGCTCGATCTTGCCGTCACCACCCTGGGCAATTGCCGGGCCATCGCCATCGGGGACGTCCTCGTCGGGATTCTCCGGCAGCACCTCACACAGCAGGAACGCGAGCGGACCGAAGCCGGGATCGTGTACCACCGGGGCGACTACGTCTTCTGCAAGGAAGACGGCACCCCTTACCACCCCAAGTGCTTCACCGACCGCTTCCGGGCGCTCTGCGTCGAATCTAAGGTGCCCGTCATCGTCCTGCACGACGGCCGGGCCTCCAACGCGACGGTAGGTGCCGACCACGGCGTTCCCCACCACATCATGCAGAAGCGCCTCGGGCACGCCCAGCACCGCACCACGAACGACTTCTGTGTGGACGTACTGCCCGAGGCCGAGCATCGTGCGGCGCAAATCATGGAGCAGACGATCCTGCCCCGGCCACGTGGACATCACATGGATCCAGCACCGTTTTAGCGGTCGGAGCAGCACGCCGCCTTGCTCCGACCTGGCGGGCCGGCTCGCGACGTACCCCGGCTGGCCAGGCCCATGGCCGCCGCCGGGATGACCGATGATATTTTAGTAATAATGGCTTCTCTGTTCGCCGAGCACGCCCCTGGACCTAGGGGCGCGGTACGAGGTTCGCCATGTGGGCACCGCGGCTCCCACGGGCCATCGAGCGGGACCAATCAGGCGGCGGCAGAGGATGATCAACGACCAGCCTTGTCGACGGCTTCGCCGGACTGCCATCACCGCACCGAACATCCGTGACTGGCGGACCTGCCAGACGACCGCGTGACGCGACATCGCTCGGCCATGACGGCCGCCGCAGCCACCTGGATCCGTCAATGACGACGTATGGAATCCCCGGTGGAGCACCAGGAAGGATCATGTCAATGAGGTTCGGCACGCCGCTGCGCATCGCGACAGCGGCTCTGCTCGCGGGTGGCTTGGTGGCCACCGCACCACCTGAACCGGCACCGGCGGCAGCGACGGACACCGCGTTCAACTCCGGTACCGGGACACTCAACGTCGACTACGCCAGCTACCTGGCCAAGCACGACGTCGTCTACAGCCGACCGAACACCAATCCGCTGCACGGCCTCACCGTCGGTAATGGGCGGACCGGCGCGATGGTCTGGAGTGAGAACGGCCTCTCGATGCAGGTCTCCGGCGTGGATCTCGCCGAGCAGTCCACCTACGCCGCGGGTAACGTCAACCTGTTCAGCAACCCGCGGTTCGATACCGGATACACCACGTTCCAGCAGCGGCTCTCGCTCTACGACGGGACACTCACCACGCGGTACGACAACAACCGCACGGTGACGATCATGGGTTCGCCGAACTCGGAAGTGATGGGCATCCACGTCGACGACGCCAGGCCCGGGGTCACCAGCATCGGCCTGGACCTGAGCATGTGGGACCCGAACACGGTCCAGAACATCGCCGATGTGCCCGACCTGCAGACCTGGCGCACCGTCTCGACCTTTGCCGACGCGGCCGGTGCCGGCCTCAGCCGTGGCCAGGGCGACCCGAACCACTTCGGGTACACCCTCGCCGCGACCGTCGAGGGGGCCGGCTTCACCACCCAGGTGGTCGACGGTACCCGGGTCCGGCTCAACATCACGCCCACCACCAACTACACCATCTGGTTCACCGCTGCCAGTCGGATCAACTCTCCCGGCTTCGACTCGGCCGCCCAGGCACGCAACCAGCTCAACGCGGTCAAGACCACCGGTTACGCCAGCACGCTGAACAACTACCGCGCCTGGTGGCACGACTTCTGGGCGAAGTCGTTCGTCCAGTACTCGAACGCGGGCGGCGACGCGGACTACCTGGAAAACGTCTATTACCTGGCGACGTACATGATCGCGGCGGGTGGCTACGGCAACTATCCGTTCCACTTCATGAACGGTGTGTTCCGGGCGACCCAGGACCGGTCGAAGTGGAGCAACGCGTACTGGCACTGGAACCAGCGCGACATCTACAACTCGTTCCTCGCCAGCAACCACGTCGACCTGGCCGCCACCTCCAACCGGCTGTGGAGCCGCAACTACAACGTGCTGAAGGCGTACACGACGACCCGGTACGGCAGTGACGGGCTCTGGGTGCCGGAGACGATGGGCTGGGACGGCAACGCCCGCGGCACCGTCAACAGTGACTTCGTCAACGACATCTACTCGACCGGCCCCGAGGCCGCCTATCAGATGTACCTGCAGTACCGGTACACGAACGACGAGGCGTACCTGCGCGACACCGCCTACCCGTTCATGCGGGAGGTGGTGAAGTTCTACGAGGACGTCCTCTCCTACGACGCCACGGCCGATCAGTACTACATGGCCAGCTCCAACGCCCGCGAGACGTACTGGGACGTCCGCAACGCCATCAGCGACCTGGCCGCCGTGCGGCTGCTCTTCCCGCTCACCATCCAGACCAGCCAGCAGCTCGGCCTCGACGCCGGGTTGCGGACCAACTGGCAGACGATCGTGAACAAGCTCGCGCCGTACCAGGTGCAGAACGGCGCGTACCTGCCGTACGACCCGCCGACCTCGCAGAACCGCAACGGCGAGAACGTCGCGTTGGAGCTGGTCTGGCCCAACGACCAGACCGGTATCGGCTACCCCGACCAACAGACCGCGATCAACACCTGGAACACGCGTCCGCACCCGTACGACAACGTGTGGGCCAACGACCACGTGCACGCCGCTCGGCTGGGACTGGGCAACGAGGCGTTCCAGGGCATGAAGTTGATGCTGCAGAAGTACCAGAACTACCCGAACGGACTGACCGCCAACGACAACGGCGTCTTCGAGTACCTCGGCATCCATCTGATGGCGATGAACGAGTCGTTGCTGCAGTCGTACAACGACAAGATCCGGGTCTTCCCCGCCGTACCGACGGACGCCAGCTTCGTCGGCAAGTTCACGCTGCTGGCCAAGGACGGCTTCCTGGTCAGCTCGGAGCGGGAGGCCGGCGAGGTCAAGTACGTCGGAATCAAGAGCCAGTACGGCAAGCCGGCCCGGGTGGTGAACCCGTGGAGCGGCCAGCAGGTGCGGGTGCGCCGTACCTCGGACAACGCCATCCTGGTCACCAGCTCGGCCGCCGAGCTCAGCTTCGCCACCGCGGCGAACACGGCCTACGTCGTCGAGCGCACCGCCAAGCCGCTGTCGGGATACTCGACCACCACCCTGCGGGGCGCGGTCAACCAGGGTGAGAAAACCCTGGCGGGTACCGCCGCGACGCTCGGCCTCGACACGAACGGTTCGATGGTCAACGACGCCATGCTGACCTACGACTCGGACTGGCGTCTCACCACGAAGCGTGGGGTGGGCGACTACAACGACGACGCTCACTACAGCTCGGTGGTCGGCGCGGTCGCGTCCTACACCTTTGTCGGTACCGGCGTGGATTACCTCACCGAACGTAATGGCGACATGGGTAACGTCGACGTCTACCTCGACGACGTCTTCCAGAGCAACGTCAACCTGCACGTCACCACCGGGCGCCAAGTCCGGCAGGTGGTGTTCAGCCGGTACGGGCTACCCAACGGCACGCACACCATCCGTATCGTCAACAAGAGCAGTGCCGGGATCGGCATGGTCGACGCGCTGCGGATCGTGACGGGCGTCGGCGCCCCGACTCCTGACCCGGCGCCGACGCTGCCGGCCAGCGTCATCGCCCTGCGTGCTGCGGCCAACGGCAAGTACGTCGGCGCGGCGAGCGCCGGCGCGGCCCCCCTGATCGCGGGTGCCGCCGCGATCGGTCCGTGGGAGCGCTTCGACCTGGTGGACCTGGGCGGCGGCAACGTCGCGCTGCGGGCGCAGGTGAACAACCAGTACGTCTGCGCGGACAACAACGGAGCGAACCCGTTGATCGCGAACCGGGCGACCGCCGGCGGGTGGGAGACGTTCGCGATGGTGAGGAATCCGGACGGTACGGTCAGCCTGCGGGCGAAGGTGAACGGCAAGTACGTGAGTGCCGTGAACGCCGGTGCCGAGCCGCTGATCGCCAACCGCGACGCGATCGGAACCTGGGAGAAGTTCAGCCTGGTCAACCTCTGACGTGCACTGTGGACCCGGTGCGGGCGGCTGACACCGCCCGTGTCGGGTCCGCCGGTAGACCTGTTTGGGCATTTCGCTGACCGCTCTAGCAAATCAGAAGGAAATAAAATGGCAGATGGGCACAGCCGATCCACTCGGAAGAATCTCCGCCGCGCCCTACTCACACTGGGCCTCGTCATGGTCTTTCCCGTTGGCACCGTAGGTGTGACCACGACGGCTGCCGCCGCGGCGGACGCCCCGGTGAGCGTGACCGGTGGTGTCAGCCTGCCCGGTCGGACGGCCACCGCGACCGGGCCGGTCGGCGTGGCGTTCGGGATGAATGGAGGCAGCCTGAACGGTGGCCCTTACTCCGGCAACGGCAGCACAATCTTCAATCTCCCGATGTACCTGGCCAGCGGCACGGATCGAGCCAGGTTCTGGGACAACTACGTCGAGGAACTGGTGAGCTCCGGCGTCGACTTCGTCGCTCCGGTCCTGCGCGGGTACGCCCCGGGCAGCGCGGTGCCGAACGGCGGCGGGGACCCGCGGTTGCTGACCGAACTGGTCGAGGCGATCAACCGCCGGGGGGTCGCCGATCGGCTCAGGATCGCCGCGTTCGACGACACCCCGGCCTCGATGACGGACAAGAAGAACCTGGCCGTGCACAAACGCGGCGGCTACGACCCGCCGTTCGACCTCGCCGACACCGCCGGCACCGGTGAGGGCGGGTACCAGTACATCTGGGACAACAACCTGCGCGCCTTCTTCGCCGCCGTACCGGACAACCTGCGATTCAAGATCGACGGGAGGCCGGTGGTCTATGAGTGGTCGTTGAGCAGCAGCTTCTTCGTCAACCAGGGCAATGGCAACGCCGCGCGGATGCTGCAGTACGTCCGCGACCGCGCGAAGGCGGAGTTCGGGGCCGACCCGTTCTTCAACCTCGACAACACCTGGATGTCGATGGACCCGGCGGTGAACACCGTCGCGAACGGCATGAACGGCTGGTTCAACATGCCCAACGGCGGGCGCTCGCTCGTCACCTTCAACGGCCGTAGCTACGGCGTGGCCGTACCCGGTTTCTACGTGGTGCGGGACGCCACCAACATGGTGATCGACCCCAACCACGGCCAGACGTTCGCCAACAACCTCAACGCCACCGTGAACGCCGGTGCGGCGGCGACTCTGGTTGAGGGGTTCACCGACTGGGCGGAGAACGCGGCCGTCTGGCGGATGGCCGCCGGGACGTACACCGAGCGCCGTGCCGACTACCCCAACCAGATGCTCAACACCCTGCGGCGCTACTCCAGGAACCCGTTCCCGGCCGACCTGCGGGTCGAGGCGGAGTCCGCGGACAGCTACAGCGACACCACGGCGGGCAACCTGTACGGCGCGTACCGGTCCGGCGACATCGACGTCCAGGCGACGCCGGACGCTGGCGGCGGTTGGAACGTCGGTTCCCTCGCCAACGGTGAGTGGTTGCAGTGGCAGGACGTGCCGCTCCAGAACACGCTCACGCTGAAGGCCCGAGTCGCCACCCCGAACACGGGCACCAAGCTCCGGTTCGTCATCGACGGCGTCGCGGGACCGAGCATCACCGCGCCGAACACCGGTGACTGGCAGACCTACCAGACGGTCGACGCCGGTACGTTCTCGCTCCCCGCTGGGCGCTACCACACCGTCCGGTTGGAGTTCCTCGGCGGCTCGTTCAACGTGAACTACTGGCAGGCCATCACCCAGAGCCCGCCTACCACCCAAGGCCCGCCCACCGGCCAGATCGTCGGGTACGGCGGCAAGTGCGTGCACATCGCGGGCGGAAACCCGGCCAACGGCACCGCCATCCAGCTCTACGACTGCAACGGCAGCGACGCACAGCAATGGACGGTGATGGCTGACGGCACCATCCGGAGCCTCGGCAAGTGCCTGGACGTCGCCGCCGCCGGCACCTCCAACGGCAGCAAGGTCCAGCTGTACGACTGCAACGGCACCGGCGCCCAGAAGTGGCAGGCGGGCGCCAACAACCGACTGGTCAACCCGCAGTCCGGGCGATGCCTCGACGCGACCGGCCCCAGCTCCGCCAACGGCACCCGGCTGCAGATCTGGGACTGCGCGGGCAGCGCCAACCAGCAGTGGGTCCTGCCGACCACGTAACACCGGACAACGGCCAGCACCCGACGGCCGCCGGGGAGAGCTCCCGGCGGCCGTCGTGGCCGTGACGGTACGTCCTGGGGCGGCGGGCTGCCCGTGACCGGCACCGGCACCACGACCCTGGCCGGCCTGGGGGCAGCGCTCCTGCTCCTCGGTGGTGCCGGCTATCTGATCGCCCGCCGCCGCCGTACCCGCTTCGTGGCATAGCTCCCGGACGTGGGGTAGCGGCCCGGTTGATGACCATCAACCGGGCCGCTCGTCGTTGCCGTCAGGCCGGGCTGCGTTTCGGGTGTCTCCGCAGGCGCTACCGCACGATCGGCGACCACTCCCGCTGGCTGGCGATCGTCACCCCGGGGGTGCGGTAGTAGGGGTCCGCCTCGACGATCGCGGCGAACGCCTCGGCGTCCGGGACGTCGAAGATCAGTAGCGCTCCGGAGTCGTCGGCGAACGGCCCGGCCATGACCAGCCGGCCCTCCTGGTGCAGGGCCTGGAGACGCTCCCGGTGCGCCGGTCGGGCGGCGAGCCGGTCGGGATCGTCGCCGAAGGACAGCTCCAAGATGAACACCGGTTCCTCCTCATCGGGGCGGTCTCTCGAAGCACCCTAGTCGATCCGGCGGGCCACCACCGTCTCCTGGTGAACGGCCGCCGGAGGTGGTCACGGATCGACGATGATGTCGATCGCCGCGCTCACCTGCCGCTCCAGGTCGTCGAGGTCGTCGAGGGTCGGGGCGTCGATCAGGAACGTCACCCCGCGGTCGCCGGATTCCCGCAGCTCACCGAGGCGTGCCCCACGTTCCTTGAGCACGATGACGTGCCGCAGGGCCGGCGGGTCGTCGGCTTCGCCCGGCGTGATGACCGGCCACGGTTGCCCCTCCGGCACCCACTGCGGCTCGACGCCGGGCCAGCGCAGCTTCACGTCCTGCAACGTTCCGGTGGGCTGGGGCAGATAGACCTGGCGGGCGTACCGCCGGGGTGGGGGGTGTGCCGCCGGCTCGTCGAGCGCCACTTCCATGATCGTCTGCTCCAGCGCCCGACCGGTCGCCAGGTGGTAGAGCGGCATGATGCCGTCACCCGGGGTGCGGGCCGCCACCTCCATCAGGACGGGTCGACCGTCGCGGTCGAGGCGCAGTTCGGTGTGGACGATGCCGGCGACGAGGCCGAGCCGGCCCACGATGTCGCGATTGGCGGCGAGCAGGGTCTCGTGCTCCGCGCCGGGAGGTGCGGGCACGGTGTGGGCCATCTCGACGAACCAGTCGGAGCCGTCCTCGGTGGTCCGCTTCTGGGTCGCCGACTCGAAGACGATCCGGCCGTGCTGGACGACCGCCTCCACCGAGTATTCAGCGCCCCTGACGTACTCCTCGACCAGCAGGGTCTCCGCCGCCGGATATTCGGTGAGCAGCGCGGGCAGGGCTTCGGGATCGTGCACCGCCCGGACCCCGGAGCTCGACCGCCGGCCCGAGGGCTTCAGCACCGCCGGGAACCGCACCGAACCCACGTCGAGCCCGGCGCGCCCTTGCGGTGGGACGACGACCAGCCGGGGGCTCCACCGCGACAGGTAGAACCGTTGCAGGTACTTGTTGCGACACACCCGGGCGGCGCGTACCCCCGGCCCGGGTAGGCCGAGGGCGTCCGCGACGATTCCGGTCTGCTCGACGAGCATCTCGCCCGCCGCGTAGACCCCGACGATGTCGTACTCCTGCTGCCAGTGCTGGACGTGGGCGACCACACCGGAGGTGAAACTCCCCTCGATGCCGACCTCGCCGGTGACGAAGGCCGCGTCCGTGAGGTAGGTCCCCGGGCCCTCGCCCCGGGCCATCGCGGCCGTCGTGTCGGCCCGCCACTGCTCCGAGGTGATCAGCAGGATGCGCAGCCCGCGACCGGTGAGGTCGGCGAGGAAACCCCAGTTGCGGGCGATGACCCGGTAGCCGCCGAGCAGCAGGAAGGCGCGGGCCTCACGCATACCCGTACTGCTCCAGGATGTCACCGAACAGCTCGGTGAAGCGGGCCTCGTTCCGCTTGGTGAACCGCTCCCGCCAGGTGCCCGTGGTGCCCCGGAAGAAGCTCCAGGAACTCTGGTCGTAGACCTTGCCGGCGACCTCCTCGGCGTCCGCGGTGGACCCGACGTGCCTCAGCAACCGGTCCACGGCCTCCAGCTGGCGTTGCCGGGACCCGCCGCCACGCTCTCCGACGAGATCCTCGTAGCTGACCTTGCACACGTCGGGGTGGCGCAGCAGCCACAGCCCTCTCTCGAACTGGTCGCGACCGAGGAAGGACGTGTCCCGCATCGCGTAGTCGAGCTTCTCCTCCCAGGTCGGCAGGGAGGTCAGGATGCGGTGGAAGATGTCGAACTCGTAGAAGTTGCCGTACCCCTCGCGGGTCCGGCCCTCCAAGAAGTTGACCATGGACACCAGGGCGTCGCGAGGGTCGCGGTAGTTGTAGACCAGCGGCGGGGTGGCGGTCTCCACCCACTCGGCGAAGAAGGACCCGTCCACCTTGCTGATGTCCAGCTCGTGGAAGATCCAGCAGAGCCCGGCCGGGGTGTCCGCGAACCGGGAGTACGGCAGATGCGGGTTGGTGATCACCGAGTCGGCGAAGTCGAACCGGGTCTGCCCGTACCGGTTGACGACGTGCTGGCCCAGCCGGCGCTGCCAGTGCCAGCCCAGTGCGGACCAGGCCTCCTGGGTGCGGAGCAGATACTCCTCCGTGCCCTCCAACTCCAGCAGCTCGTCGTAGTCGGTCTTGGACAGGGTGAGCGCGGCGATCTGACGCCGCTGCGCGTCGGTGAATTCCGGAGTGTTGCGGGGGGTCGGCCGAGGCACCCCGGCCATCTTGTACCCCAGATTGGTCATCAGGCCCTGCATGAGGTGGGTTCCGGTCTTCTGCAGCGAGATCACCATGGCACGAGGGGCCAGCGGCATGTCGGTCTCCCGGTGGTCGGGCGTCGGTTGCGACGCGGATTGGAGGGGATCAGCGGACGTAGGCAGCCAGGTGGCCGGTGGTGCGTTCGTCGAGGAATCCAAGGAGCCGGGCGAACGACTCCCGCCGCCGCTCATCGGGCGTCCACAGCCACAACTCCCGTTTGGAGACCCGGGCGCCCCGGCGGAACTTCGGAGCGAACGCCTCGAACCCGAGGCGGTACCGGGGTACGCCGGCCCGGATGCACGACTCGACCGGCTGGCCGAACACCAGATGGTGGTAGGCGACGCTCGTACCGGTGACGTCGTAGTCGCTGCCGTAGCCGAGGGTGCAGCAGCCGTGCCGGCCGTACATCTGCACGGTGCACGCGAGGACTTCGGCGTCGGAACGGCCCGCCACGGCCACCCGGATCGCCCCGGGGAGCACCTCCGCCAGGTACGCGCGGGCCGCCCGTAGCTGGGGTCGGTTCGGTGCCGAGCCGTTGCGCTCGCCGGTGCGCGCCTCCAGGTCCACGACTCGGTCGACATGCTCGGCCAGCGGCACTTCGCGGACCCGGAGCCCGGCCCGGGTCACCTCGCGCTCGGCCAGCCGGTAGTTGCGACGTGTCTCGGCGTTCTGCCCATCCAGGAACGCCTGGTAGGTGGGGTAGCCCGCCAGGTGCAGCGCGGACGCGGCGGTGACCGAGCCCCGGACGAAGCCGGCGGCCACCAGCAGGTCCCGCAGCAACTCGTCGTCGGCGGCCACGTACGGGAGGACCACCGCCCCCGCCCGACCCTGCCGAACCAGATCCTGCAGGGTGGCCACGACCTCCCGACCGGCCTGTCGCTGCCGGGCGCTGTCGACGTCGCCGGCGGTGAACAGCGGGCTGCGGTCGTAGGTCCGGACGACCAGGGGCTCCCCGACGGCGGTGGTGAGCCAGTCCGCGAGATCGCCCGACTCCGGTGCGTCCGGGCCGAGCGCACCGATCAGCGCGCGGTGCTCGGCGCGGATTTGGGTCGCGTCGTCGTCCGGGGTGAGCCGGAGGAACTGTTCGTCGGTGAGGAGTTTCCACGGGTGACTGAACAGGCCCGTCCCGGCCACGGCGGTCACCGCGTGGATCCCCGCCACCGGCCCCTGCTCGTCGGCGGCGATGACCACCAGCGCGTCGCCCGGCTCCAGCCGTTCCCGGAACAGCAGGTAGCCGCGGGCGGCGTCGGGTTCGGCGTCGGCGGTCAGCCGGGCCCAGGTCTCCTCGTCGACGGTGCCGATGCCGTCGGTCACCTCAGTCGCCATGACGGGTGGACCGTTCCTTTCGAGTCGTCGGGGCCGCAATGGCTTGCACCTCGGCGATCTGGGCCGCCGTACGCAGCGGAGAGGCGTACAGCAGCAGCGAGGAGACGGTGAGCGAGACCGCCACCGCCCAGACCGCCGCAGTCGGCCCGGCCAGGTCGGCCAACACGCCACCGAGCAACGCCCCGACCGGCAGCGAGCCGAAGGCGGCGATGCGGTAGCTCGCGGTCACCGCGCCGAGCAGGACGGGAGGTGGAACCTGCTGGCGTACGGTGACCGCCAGGACGTTGTAGACCGCCAGAGCCGCCCCGTTGATCACGAAACCCGCACCGAGCAGCACGGTCGCTGTGCCGGTGACGGCGATCCCGGGCACCAGCAGCAGCCCGAGCGCGGCGACCGTGATCGAGATGGTCAGAGCCCGTCCGAGGTGCAGTCGGGCCCCGATCCGTCCGGCGACGAGGGAGCCGACGAGCGCGCCGACGCTGCCGAGCCCGATGACCAGCCCGATCAGGCCACCGGAGAGCCCGAGGGTCCGAACCCCGTACACCAGGAAGACCGTCGCGAAGGCCTGCTCGTGCAGATTGAAGAGGGCCGACTGCACGCACAGGTCCCGGATCGGTCGGGTCCGCCAGACGTAGGCCAGCCCGGCCCGGATCGTGGGTGCGTCGCCCCGGTCGGTCGCCGGCCGCAGGGCGCGAGCCGGCAGGGCCGCCATCGCCATCGCCGCCGCGCAGAACAGTGCCCCGGTGACCACCGCGGCCCAGGAGGCACCGGTGGCCTGGACGAGAAACCCCGCCGCCGCCGGCCCGGCCATCTGGGTCACCGAGGTGGTCGCCTGCAACAGGCCGTTGCCGGCGACCAGCCGGTCGCCGTCCAGCAAGCGGGGCGCGGTGACCTGGGACCCGATGTCGTGCAGCACCGCTGCCGAGCCGATGAGGAACGCGCCCACCAGCAGCGCCGCGAAGACCAGCCGGTCGGTCGCGGCCAGGGCCCCGATGCCGAACAGCACGACGCCGCGCGCCGCGTTGCCGGTGACCAGGATCCAGCGCAACGAGGCACGGGCGGTCCAGGTCCCCACCAGCAGGGAGAACGCCAGCACCGGCACGAATTGGGCCGCGCCGATCAACCCCACCTGGGTGCCGCTGCCGGCGAGCAGCGTCACGACCAGCAGGGGCAGCCCGAAGGCGGTGATCTGATGCGCCGACCGGGCGGCCAGGTCGCCCAGCCAGAGGGTACGGAACGCCGGCTCCCGCAGCGGCGGGCGCGGTGGAGCGCCGACGTCCGTACCTTCCGGCCGGCGCCGGAGATCAGCTGACACCGGTGCCGGTGACGCTCGTTGACGCGTCCGATGAGGTGACCCTGCGGTACAGCGCGTTCTCGCTCCAGATGAGGTCGACCTGGCCCCACTCCATGGCCGACACCACGTCGGGGAAGAAGCTGCGGCCGTTGTAGTTCGCGCTGGTGTTGCAGAGCACCGGGATCCCGCTCCACTTGTGGTACTCGCGCAGGAGGGCCGCGAGCATCGGGTTGTCCTCGGCGCTGACCGTCTGCAACCGGGCGGTGCCGTCGAGGTGGATCGCCGCCGGGATCCGGTCGACCCAGTCGGGGCGCACCCGGTGGTCGAAGAGCATGTACGGGTCGGGGGTGCCCGGGTCGAAGACCGTCGGAGCGTGATCGGTCAGGCAAATCGGTGCGACCGGTCGGAAGCTCTCCCGACGCTTCATCCGGTTGAGCTCGTCCTTCATCGCCGGGTCCACCGCCGGGGCGAGGATGCTGCGCGCGCCGAGCGCGCGAGGGCCCAGCTCGGCGCGGCCGTGGAGGACCACCACCGGCTTGCCGGTGCGGTGCAGCAGCCGGGCCAGTTCCTCCGGCCGACACGGCGCCACCGTCCAGCCCGCCGGGACGTGTGAGTTGTGCACCAGGTCGGGGCCGGTGAAGACGTTCCACGAGATCGGCGTCAACCGCTGCTCACCACTGACCAGGATGGCGCCGGTGCCGACGGCCGAACCCGAGTCGTCCGGGAAGGGCGGCACCCACATCTCGCGGATGGCCTTGTGCGCCCGCATGGCGCTGTTCCATTTGATGTTGAGCGCGCAGCCGCCGGCGAAGCAGAGGTTCCATGGACCGTCGCCCTTCCAGGACTCGGCCTTGGCCACGAGCCGCTCGACCAGCAACTCCTCGATGAACTCGTGCACGCTGGCGAGCACATCGTCGTCGGAGACGCCCAGTTGGTCGGTGCGCCGACGGACGTCTTCCAGGTAGGCGTGCACGTAGGCGTGGGAGGGCTCGCCGGTGCTGCCGCAGCCGATGATCTCCTCCCGGTACTTGCGGACTGCCGGGGTGTTGGCCTCGAAGTGCTCGTGGAACAGCTCTCCGAGGACCTGCTTGACCGGCTCCCGGGCGGTGCCGAGGGCGATGTAAGCCATCAGCTTCCCGGCCACGGAGAGGTCGTCTACGTTGCGGGACAGCTTGTCCCGGCGGTACGGCCCGAAGTGCTGCGAGGCCATCGAGTAGAAGTGCCCGATCAGCGGGAAGACCTCGCCGCCGGGCTCGATGCGGCCGTCCTTGTCCACCGAGTAGAGCCGGGGGAAGCAACCACCGTCCCAGACCAGGACGAGGCTGGGTTCGCCCCGTCGGGCGAAGGGGCTGGTGCTGTACGCGGCGGCGAGGTGGCTGGCCACGTGCACGTGACTGACGTACGGCACGGTGGCGTCGCCGATGGGCAACTCGCCACGGTGGCCCGGCTGGGCCGGATCGGGCACCCGCTCGGTCTCCCGGTAGGGCGCCAGCAGGACGTCGACCGGGCTGCCGTTGTTGAGTCGGTGGGCTTGCCCGTGAATCGCGCCGTCCCAGCCGTCCAGTGCCCACTGGTCGACGTCGGAGACCTTGTACCCGAAGTCGCCCAGGATGCGAGCGATCAGCGTGAGATCGTCCACGTCGCTGTATCGGCGGTTGTTCTCCAGCTTTTGCGCCTCGACGTTGAACTCCAACACGTCGTCCTGGAAGAGAGCGACGCCGCCGCTCTGTGTGAGCTTTACTCCGCACGTAATACGCATAGATGTCTCTCCCCGTTTTCGGCGACCTCAAAGTCCTATCGATGTTCCGCTGGCAAGTCAACCCTCGGTCAATGCCGTCGCCGCGCAAGGCACCCGTCGACCGCGCCCGGTGGAGTGGCGCCCTTCGATGTGACGGGTCCTTGATGTAATGCCAGGAAGGGGTTGTCCAGGACCTCTCCGAGATACCGCAATGCCTATCGGCGTACTGGGATATGGATTTTCCGTCATCTGAAATTCGAGCGTTACGAGTTGGTAACGCCGCGAGGTCGGCTGCCAGGGTTGGTGTCGAGCTGGATCGCCGAGGCGCCGTCCTGTGTGACGTTTCGGCAGCTCCGCATGGCTGTCAGGTGCATGGGGGATTAATGAGTGGCGATGAGGCCAGTTGGCGTCTATCTTCGACCAGGGGTGCGGCGCGGCCCGGGAGCCTCCCGGTCAGCGAAGCGGATCTTGAGCGATGGATATGCGATATCCTGCAATCGACGCATCCGCTCCGGCTCGGCTCGGAATTACGTCGCGCCGAGCGCGTCGCGAGAGCCAAATTCTCCGATCTGGCAATTGCCCAGGCGGTTCATCGGGCCGTTGCGGCGACAATGAATGAGCGTGATTGAGCGGTCAGTCATCGGGCCTGCGCGACCTGCGGGTGCAAGCTGACAAGTCGCTGAGGTGTAGCACTCGACCGGGGTTTACTTTCCATTGCCCTGGCGTTCGGTCCGTCCCCTAACTTGGCCCGATGGCCACCGACGGGCACGCGAAAACGCCCTGACCGGATGACCCGGTCAGGGCGTTGGCGACTCTATGTCCGTTAAGGGCTTGATCAGCCCTGGCGGCTCTTCCACTGCGGGTTGGCGCGGTTCACCACGACCACCCGGCCGCGACGGCGGACCACCACCGAACCCGGCTTCTGCTTCAGTGCACGCAACGAGCTACGTACCTTCATCTCTGCCTCCTCGGTGCAAGCGGTTCCGAGTATCGAAACGCCGCGCCCACCCGCCGGATTCCCGCCCGGCCGGCGTCGAACCTTTGCCGCCTTTCGGCCGTACCAGTGGGCGGAGGTCATCCTCATGCCCGTACGTCGGCTCCTTGCCACGGTGCTGGTCGCTGCCGCGACCGTGCCGCTGGCCGCAACCCCCGCCGCTGCCCACGGTGCCCCGACCGACCCGGTCAGCCGCGCGGCGGCCTGCGGGCCCGAGGGCCGGTACGCGGCCACCAGCGCCTGCCGGGCGGCGATCCAGGCCGGCGCGGCGGTCCGCGAATGGGACAATGTACGCGTCGCCGCGATCAACGGGCGAGACCGGGAGCGGATCCCGGACGGTGAGTTGTGCAGTGGCGGGCTGTCCGCGTACCGGGGGCTGGACCTGCCCCGCACCGACTGGCCGAGCACCGAGCTGACCACCGGCGCGAAGTTCACCTTCCGGTACCGGACCACCATCGAGCACCGGGGCACCTTCCGGCTCTACGTCACCACCCCGGACTACGACCCCCGCAAGAAGCTGACCTGGGCGGATCTGGAGTCGCGCCCGTTTCTGACGCTGACCGATCCGCCGGTGCGGGCCGGGGCGTACCAGTTGGCGGGCCGGCTGCCGGCGGGGCGCAGCGGCCGACACCTGATTTACACGATCTGGCAGAACTCCAACACCCCGGACACCTACTACTCCTGCTCGGACGTGGTGTTCCGGGGTGCCAAGGCCACCGCGACCCCGGCGAAGGCCGCCGCCACGAAGAGCGCGGCGGCGGCTCCGCGTACCGCCGTGAGTGGGCCGGCCGCCACCGAGCCGGCGCTGGCGACGGCGGCCGACCCCGGCGTGCCGGTGGCGTCGGTGACCGACCTCGGCGGCCGGTGGCCGGTGCTGGCCGGCGCGGCCGTCGTGCTGGTCCTGGTGCTGCTGGTCGGTGCCGGACGTCGACGCCGCAGCGCTGTCGCACCGGTGGGCCGGCAGTGCGAGGTCCGCAACCACCGGGCCGGGCGGCGCCGGATCTGGTGACCCGACCCGCCCGGGGCCCGGCGGCGGTCAGCCCAGGTGTCGCTCGATCTCGGCCAACTCCTCGGCGCTGAAGTCGAGGTTGTCCAGCGCGGCGATGTTCGTCTCCAACTGCTCCACGCTGCTCGCCCCGATGATCAGGCTGGTCATTCGCGGGTCGCGCAGCGCCCAGGCCAGCGCGAGTTGGGCCAGCGACTGGCCACGCCCCTCGGCGACCGTGCCGAGCCCACGGATGGTTGCCATCTTCTCCTCGCTGAGGTCGCTCTCGTTGAGGAAGACGCTGGTCCGGACCCGCGAGTCGGCCGGGATGCCACCCAGGTAGCGGTCGGTCAGCAGGCCCTGGGCCAACGGGCTGTACGCGATGCAGCCCGCGCCGACCTGCTCGAGCGTGTCGAGCAGGCCGTCGGACTCGGTCCACCGGTTGAGCATCAATACGACGGCTGGTTGATCAGCAGCGGCGTGCCCAGCTCGCGCAGGATCGCGGCCGCCCGCGTGGTCTGCTCCGAGTTGTAGTTCGAGATGCCGACGTAGAGCGCCTTGCCGGAGCGGACGATGGCGTCGAGCGCCCCCATCGTCTCCTCCAGCGGGGTGTCCGGGTCGAACCGGTGCGAGTAGAAGATGTCGACGTAGTCCAACCCCATCCGGCCCAGCGACTGGTCCAGCGACGAGATCAGGTTCTTGCGCGAACCCCACTCGCCGTACGGGCCGGGCCACATCAGGTACCCGGCCTTGCTGGAGATGATCAACTCGTCCCGGTACGGCTTCAGGTCGGTGGCGAGCATCCGGCCGAAGTTCTCCTCCGCCGAACCGGGTGGTGGGCCGTAGTTGTTGGCCAGGTCGAAGTGGGTGACACCCAGGTCGAAGGCGCGGCGCACGATGTCGCGCTGCCGTTCGAACGGGCGGTCCGGACCGAAGTTGTGCCACAGCCCGAGCGAGACGGCGGGCAGCCGCAGGCCACTGCGTCCGCTGCGCCGATAGGTCATGGTGTCGTAGCGGTCATCCGCGGCGAGGTAGGTCACGATCATGAGCCTAGCTCCGGCCCAGCGTGGCGCGGATCGGGCGTGGAAACCGGGACATCGGGGTAGTTTCGACGCCATGCGTTTCATTGCGCTCGACACCCCCAAACCGCTGTCCAAGATCGGGTTGGGCACCTGGCAGTTCGGCTCCCGGGAATGGGGATACGGCCCGGACTTCGAGCGGCAGGCGGCGCAGATCGTCCGGCGGGCCGTCGAGCTGGGCGTGACGGTCTTCGACAGCGCGGAGATCTACGGCTTCGGGCGCAGCGAACGCATCCTCGGCGCGGCCCTCGGCGACGACCGGCCCAAGGTGGTGGTCGCCAGCAAGATCCTGCCCGTGCTGCCGGTGGCCGCGGTGGTGCAACAGCGGGCGGTCGCCTCGGCGGCCCGGCTCGGCGTCACCAGCATCGACCTCTACCAGGTGCACCAGCCCAACCCGCTCGTCGCCGACCACACCACCATGCGCGGCATGCGGACCCTGCAGGACGTCGGGCTCGTCGGCGAGGTCGGCGTGAGCAACTACGGGCTGCGCCGCTGGCAGGTCGCCGAAGCAGCTCTCGGCCGGCGGGTGATCAGCAACCAGGTCCGCTACAGCATGCTCGACCGGGCCCCCGAGCAGGACCTGCTGCCGTACGCGCGGCAGGCCGGTCGGGTGGTCATCGCGTACAGCCCGCTGGCGCAGGGCTTCCTCTCCGGCCGCTACGACGCGAAGCACCCGCCCACTGGCGCGGTCCGGCGCGCCAACCCGTACTTCCTGCCGGAAAACCTGGAACGGGGCACCGCGCTGATCGACACCCTGCGCCAGGTCGCCGACGCCCATGACGCCACCCCCAGCCAGATCGCGCTGGCCTACCTGCTGCGCCACCCGAACGTGCTCGCCATCCCCGGCGCGTCCGGGGTCGAGCAGATGGAACGCAACGCCGCCGCGGCGGACATCGACCTCGCCGACGACGAGTACGCCGCACTGGCCGAGGCCGCGAAACGCTTCCGCCCGATCACCGGACTCGCCGCGATGCCCGCCATGCTGCGTGCCCGGTTCGCCAGCCCAACGGGAAAGTGAGCACTGTGGACGACATCACCGCACTGATCCTGGACGACCACGCCGCCTTCCGGCGCGGCTTCGCCCGTCTCGACGACGCCCGTGACGAGCAGGAGATGCTCGCCATCTGGGACGCCCTCGCCCTGCACCTGGACATTCACGCCGAGGCGGAGGAGGCGATCCTCTACCCGCACCTGGTGAAGCACGGCGACGACGGCGAGGACGAGACCGCCGACGCGATCGGCGACCACAACAAGATCCGCGACGCCATCGCCGAGGCGAAGCTGCACCCGGTCGGGTCGGATCAGTGGTGGGCGGCGGTCGGCACGGCTCGCCGGGAGAACAGCGAGCACCTGGCCGAAGAGGAGGACGAGGCGCTGCCCGACTTCCGCCGGCACGCCAGCACCGAACTCCGCGCCGAGCTGGGTCAACGCTGGCTGACCTTTTACGGCGAACACAAGAACGGTCGCAACCTCCCGTTCCGCGACAAGGACCCGCAGCAGTACGTCGCCGACCACCGCTGAGATCTCCCCGGCACGGGGGAGCCGCCGGGACCGGTCACGGCAGCAGAATGACGGGGTGACCCTCCGCGCGGCACTGGCCCCGCTGGTCGCCGGCAGCACCTGGCGACGCGGCGTGTTCCTGCTGCTCGGCGGGGTGCTGGCGCTGCCGTACGGGCTCCTCGCGGTGACCTTCGCCCAACTGCTCGCCGACTCGACGATCCCGCGCCCACTGGTCTACGTCCTGCTGGTCGTCGCCCTGTTGATCGCCGTGGTCCCGTTACTGCTGGACGGCAGCCGGGCCTTGGAGATCGCCGCGGTTCGGGCGCTGCTCGGTGTGGACCTGCCCGAACCCGCGCCGGGGCACCACGGCGACCGGGAGACCCGGCTGCGCAGCGCGCTCTGGATCGCCACCCACCTCATCGTCGGCGCCCTGGTGATGATCGCGCTGATCAGCGCCGTACCGATGGCGTTGGCGTTCATCGCCCAGCAATTCGGCATCGGCGCCGAGCTGACCAGCCAAGA
Organism: Micromonospora sp. NPDC050276; assembly: GCF_044459545.1. Lineage (NCBI taxonomy): Bacteria > Bacillati > Actinomycetota > Actinomycetes > Micromonosporales > Micromonosporaceae > Micromonospora > Micromonospora sp. NPDC050276. Next base: position 557,746 of record NZ_JBITJA010000001.1, read on the forward strand.
ACGCTTCGGACCGTTGGACGGGCGGGACAGCGGTTGGCTGACCCTGACCGGGGTGCTCCTGCTGGTCGGCCTCGGCTACGCCGTCGCCGGGCTCGGCGCGCTCGCCGGGTCGATGGCGCCGGTGCTGCTCGGTCCGGCCCAGGCGGAACGGATCGCCACCCTCGAGGCACAGGCCACCCGGCTCGCCGAACGCAACCGGCTGGCCCGGGAGCTGCACGATTCGGTCGGCCACGCGCTGACCGTGGCCACCCTCCAGGCCGGGGCGGCCCGCGAGGTCCTCGACACCGACCCGGAGTTCGTCCGGCGGGCGCTCACCGCGATCGAGGACGTCGGGCGGACCGCGATGGACGACCTCGACCACGTGCTCGGGCTGCTCCGGGAGAACGGGCGCTCTGTGCCCGTGGTGGCGCCGCAGCGTACCCTCGCCGACCTGGACCGGTTGGTCACCGACGCCCGCGCGGCCGGCCTGGCGGTGCGGGCGCATCGCGCCGGTGACCCGGCGCGGGTGCCGGCGGCGGTGTCCCGGGAGGGCTACCGGATCGTCCAGGAAGGACTCACCAACGCGGCCCGGCACGGCCACGGGCCGGTGACGGTACGCCTGGACCTGCACCCGGACGCGCTGGAACTGGAGCTGATCAACGCGGTGCGCCACCCCGACCGGGCTCGGCTGGGGCGGGGCGGTCGAGGTCTGGACGGCATGCGGGAGCGGGTGCTGCTGCTCGGCGGACGACTCACCATGGGCCCGGACGGCGACCGCTGGCTGATCCGAGCCCGCCTGCCCTATCAGGAGACACGATGACCACCGGCGTGCTCATCGTCGACGACGACGAGCTGATCCGGGTCGGGCTGCGGGCCATCATCGACGCCCAGCCCGACCTGAGCGTGCTCGCCGAGGCCGCCGACGGGGCCGAGGTGCCGCCACTGGTCGCCCGGCACCGGCCCGACGTGGTGCTGATGGACGTGCGGATGCCCGGCATCGACGGCATCCAGGCCACCCGGCACCTGCTGGCCACCTCCGCCGACCCGCCCCGGGTGCTGGTGGTCACCACGTTCGCCAACGACGAGTACGTCTACGAGGCGCTGCGCGCCGGCGCCTCCGGCTTCCTGCTCAAACGGGCCCGGCCCGCCGAGGTGGTGGAGGCGGTCCGGGTGGTCGCGGCGGGCGAGTCGCTGCTCTTCCCGGCCGCGATCCGCCAGCTCGTCGGGGCGTACGGGCCGGCCGGCGGTGACCAGCTGCGCACCGCCCGGCTCACCGAACGGGAGGCCGAGGTGCTGCGGTTGATGACCACCGGCCGATCCAACCCGGAGATCGCCGCGCACCTGGTCGTCGGGGTGGAGACGGTGAAGACGCACGTCGGCAATGTGCTGGCCAAGCTGGGCGTCCGCGACCGTACGCAGGCGGTCATCGCCGCCTACGAGTCCGGCTTCGTCACCCCGTCCGGCTGACCGGTCCCGCGTTCGGGGGAACCGGTTCACCGCCGCCCGGGAGGGAATCGACCGGATGCCGGTCGAGGCTGAGAGCTGTTCGCCCGGTTCGCGGCGCTGGCCGGCGGGCTGCTGCTGGCCGGGGCCATGCTCGCCTGGCAGCGCCGTACCGCCGGGGTGCCTGCCGGCGGTGCGACCGGGCCTGAGGGGGTAGCGGGGGTGCTCCCCTGATGCTCGGGGCACCCCCGCGAATGTGAGCTAGCGTGGGTCGGGTGACTGCGCCTACCCCGGTAATCCCGGTTCCACCGGCCGACCTGCCCGGCACGCTCGGCGCGCTACGGGCGGCCGGTCACCAGTACCGCACCGTCAAGCAGGAACTTCGTGACAACCTCTTCGCCCGGATGCGCTCCGGCGAGACCCGTTTCCCCGGCATCGTCGGCTACGACGACACCGTGCTGCCCGAGGTCGAGCGGGCGCTGCTCGCCGGGCACGACATGGTGCTGCTCGGCGAGCGCGGCCAGGGCAAGACCCGGCTGATCCGTTCGCTGGGCGCGTTGCTCGACGAGTGGACCCCCGTTCTGCCCGGCTCGGTGCTCAACGAGCACCCCCTGCACCCGCTCACCCCGGCGTCTCGCGCCCAGGTCGCCGAGGCCGGCGACCAGTTGCCCGTTGGCTGGCTGCACCGCTCGATGCGCTACGGCGAGAAGTTGGCCACCCCGGACACCAGCGTCGGCGACCTGATCGGTGACGTCGACCCGATCCGGATCGCCCAGGGTCGTACCCTCGGCGACCCGGAGACCATCCACTTCGGGTTGGTGCCGCGCACCAACCGGGGCATCTTCGCCGTCAACGAGCTGCCCGACCTGGCCGAGCGCATCCAGGTGGCGCTGCTCAACGTGTTGGAGGAGCGGGACATCCAGGTGCGCGGCTACCAGCTGCGGCTTCCGCTGGACCTGCTGCTGGTGGCCAGCGCCAACCCGGAGGACTACACCAACCGGGGCCGGATCATCACTCCCCTGAAAGACCGGTTCGGTGCGGAGATCCGCACCCACTACCCGGTCGACCTGGAGCTGGAGCTGGCGCTGATCCGCCAGGAGGCCGACCTGGTCGCCGACGTGCCGGAGCACGTGCTGGAGGTGCTGGCCCGGTTCGCCCGCGCCGTTCGGGAGTCGCCGTCGGTGGACCCGCGCTCCGGTGTCTCCGCCCGATTCGCCATCGCCGCCGCCGAGACGGTAGCCGGTGCCGCGCTGCGTCGCGCCGGCCTGCTCGCCGCCTCCGGCACTCCGGAGGGACGCCCCGAGGCCGCCGTCGCCCGCGTCGGCGACGCGGTGTCGGTGACCAGCACCCTGCGCGGCAAGGTCGAGTTCGAGAGCGGCGAGGAGGGCCGGGAGACCGAGATCCTCGCGCATCTGCTGCGTACCGCGACCGCCGAGACGTTCCGGGCCCACCTCGCCGGGCTGGACCTGTCCGGGTTCACCGCCCTGGTGGAGGACGGCACCGCGATCGAAACCGGCGAGTTGGTCAGCGCCGCCGAGCTGCTGCGCCAGGTCGGCACCGTGCCCGGGTTGGCGAAGGTCCTCGACCGGCTCGGCCTGGGCGATGCGCCCACCTCGGAGGAGGCCGCCGCCGCCGTCGAGTTCGTGCTGGAAGGGCTGCACCTGACCCGACGGCTCGGCAAGGACGTCACCGACTCGGGGCGCACCGTCTACGGCGGCCGGGGCTGACCGTGGCCGGCAACCGGTTCCGTTACGGGCAGTGGAACGGCGGGCCCGACCCGCTCGCACCCCCGTACGACGTGCGCGAGGCGGTGGACGCGGTCGGTGCCGAGGTGCTGGCCGGCGGCAGCCTGCGGGAGGCGCTCCGCGACCTGTTGCGCCGTGGCCCGCAGGGCAGGGGTGGCCTGGACGACCTGGCCGCCCGGGCTCGGCGGCTACGCCGCGAGGCGATGCGCAGGGGCGACCTCGACGGCGCGGTGACCAGGGCGCAGGCCCTGCTCGACCAGGCCCTCGCCGCCGAGCGGGACGAGCTGCGGGGTCGCGACGACGACGGCGCGCGGTTCGCCGAGGCGGTGCTGGACAATCTGCCCCGCTCGACCGCGCGGGCGGTGGAGGAGCTGTCCGGCTACCAGTGGGCCAGCGACGACGCCCGCCGCTCGTACCAGCAGATCCTCGACCAACTCCGCGACGACGTGCTCGGTCAGCGCTTCGCCGGACTGCGGGACGCGGTGCGCGCCTCCGCCGACCCGGCCGCCCAGCAACGGCTCGCCGAGATGATGGGCGACCTGAACGACCTGCTGGCCCGGCACGGTCGCGCGGAGGACACCACCGACGCGTTCGCCGAGTTCATGCGCCGACACGGCGAGTTCTTTCCGGAGAAGCCGGAGACCGTCGACGAGCTGATCGACGTGCTGGCCCGCCGCGCCGCGGCCGGCGAGCGGCTGATGAACTCGCTCTCCGACCGGCAGCGCCAGGAACTGGCCGGCCTGATGCAGCAGTCGCTCGGCGACCGCCTCGCGGGGGAGTTGTCGGTGCTCGACGCGAACCTGCGGTCGCTGCGACCCGATCTGCGCTGGGGTCGGGGCGAGCGGATCCGCGGCGAACAGCCGCTGGACTACGCCGACGCGGCCGGTGCGCTAGGTGAGATCGGCGAGCTGGACGACCTGCTGGACCAGCTCGACCAGGAACACCCGGGGGCGACCCTCGACGACGTGGACGTCGAGGCGGTGGCCCGCACGCTGGGCCGGGACGCGGCCGACGACGTTCGCCGGCTGCGCGACCTGGAGCGGGAGCTACGCCGCCAGGGTTGGGTGAGCCGGGACGCGGAGGGGCTCACGCTGAGCCCGAAGGCGCTGCGCCGGCTCGGTGGGACCGCGCTGCGGCGGGTCTTCGCCGAGCTGACCGCCGGGCCGCGCGGCCAGCACGACCTGCGCTCGGCCGGTGCGGCGGGCGAGGTGAGCGGCGCGTCCCGACCCTGGCAGTACGGCGACGAGCAGCCGTTGGACGTGGTCCGAACGCTGACCCGGGCGGTCAGTCGGGCCGGGCCCACGGTTCCGGTGCAGCTCTCGGTCGACGACTTCGAGGTGGTGGAGACCGAGAGGCGGGCCTCGGCCGCCGTGGTGCTCTGCGTCGACCTGTCGTACTCGATGATCTCGCAGGGTCGTTGGGGTCCGATGAAGCAGACGGCGCTGGCGCTGGCCCACCTCATGGAGACGCGCTTCCCGCAGGACGCCCTGCAGATCGTGGGTTTCGGCCGGGAGGCGATGACGCTCACCCAGCAGGAGTTGGCGGCCGTGGAGCCGGACCTGGAACAGGGCACCAATCTCCAGCACGCGTTGCGGTTGGCGGGTCGGCACCTGCGCCGGCACCCGGACGCCGAGCCGGTGGTGCTGGTGGTCACCGACGGCGAACCGACCGCCCACCTGGACCCGGACGACGGGGAGGCGCTGTTCCACTGGCCGCCGCTGCCGGAGACGATCGAGGCGACGGTCCGCGAGGTGGACCGGCTGAGTCGCTACGGAGCCACGCTCAACCTGTTCATGCTCGGCGACGACCCGGGCCTGCGGCGCTTCGTGGACGCGGTCGCCCGCCGCAGCCGGGGCCGCATGTTCACCCCGGACACCGACGACCTGGGCGAGTACGTGGTCAGCGACTACCTCCGCTCCCGCCAATCCCGCCGCTAACGTCCGTCGGTGCGGGTTGACTGGGGGGATGGAGAGCGGAGGATTGCGGCGGGCGTACGGCGCCCTGTTCGCGGAGGTCGACGCTGGCGGGTTCGGCCCGGCACCGGAGGGGCAGCTCAGTGCCGAGCAGATCGTCGCGCATTTGGTGGCCAACGACGAGCTGATGATTCAGGCCACCGAGGCGTTGCTGGCCGGGTCGCCGTTCGCCTACTACGAGTTGGAGGAGGACATCCACCGCCCGCAGCTCGACGCGCTCGCCGCCGAGCAGGGTGGTCTGCGTGGCCTGACCGCGCTGCTGCACGGCACCAGCGACCGGCTGTGCGGGTTGGTCGACCAGCTCGGCCTGGCGGCGGAGACCCCGGTCGAGACGCACCTACGCGAGGGCTTCGACCTCGTCGTCGACGAGCCGCTGCCCTGGTCCCGGACCCTGGACCTGCACACCCGGGTCCACCTGCCCAAACACCAGTCCCAACTGCACCTGCTGCGCGCCTGAACAGCGGCGGTCGTGCGTCGGCCGGTCAGCGTGGCGCACGCAGGAGCGCCCTGGTCTGTTGAGCCTGATGCCGGGGAGTCATCAAGATGCCTCACAGGCATCAAGGGCGCGCAGTGCCCCGACCAAACCGATCCCCACCCCACCTCCCCGTCCCACCCCTGCTTTCCGCGATCTTGCACTTACTGTCCCGACAAAAGCAGCATATGTGGCATGTCGACGACATCAAATGCAAGATCGCCGGGGCCGGGGCCGGGGCCGGGGCCGGGGCCGGGGCCGGGGCCGGGGCCGGGGCTGGGGCCGGGGGCGGGGGCGGGGCGGGTGCGGGGTGCGGGGTGGTCAGGTTTTGATTGGCTCGGGGCGGGGGTGGAAGGTGCGGCGGTAGGTGGACGGGGCCACCCCGATGCGTTGGTGGAGTTGCTGGCGTAGGGCGGCGGTGGTGCCGAAACCCGAGCGGTGGGCGATCTGGTCGACGCTGAGGTCGGTCGTCTCCAGCAGCAGTCTCGCGTGGTCGGTGCGCTGCTGCAGCAGCCACTGTGCGGGGCTCAGGCCGGTCTCGGACCGGAAGCGTCGGGTGAAGGTACGGACGCTCATCCGCGCCTGCTCGGCCAGGTCGCGGAGCGCGATCGGCTCGTGCAGGCGCTGCCGCGCCCACTCCCGGGCGCCCGCCGTGCTGGTGTCGGTGGCCTTCGGCACCGGCTGCTCGATGTACTGCGCCTGGCCGCCGTCGCGCCACGGCGGCATCACGCAGCGGCGGGCCGCCCGGTTGGCCACCTCGCTGCCGTGGTCGAGGCGGATGACGTGCAGGCACAGGTCGATACCGGCGGCGACGCCGGCCGAGGTGAGCACCCGGTCGTCGGCGATGAAGAGCACGTCCGGGTCGAGGTCCACCCGGTCGTGCAGGTCGCGGAACCGCTCGGCGTACGCCCAGTGGGTGGTCGCCCGACGTCCGTCGAGCAGCCCGGCGGCGGCCAGCACGAACGCCCCGGTGCAGATCGACATGATCCGGGCACCCCGCTCGTACGCCGCCCGCAGCGCCCCGGTCACCTCCGGCTCGACGGTCCCCGAGGTCAACGGGCTGCCGCCGTGGATGCCCGGGACGATCACCGTGTCGGCGGTGTCGAGCAGCTCCAGGCCATGGTCGGGGACCACCTGGAAGCCGGCGGTGCTGCGGACCGGCTGGCCGCCCGGAGTGCACACCCGGACGTCGTAGAAGGGTGTCCCGTCGGCGGCCCGGGCGGTGCTGAAGACCTGGGACGGAGTGCCGAGGTCCAGGCCAACTGCCTGGTGCAGGGCGAGTACGGCGATCCGGTGCGGGCGAACGCTCATGGCCCGATTATTGCGCATGATGGCTTTCCGGCCACTCGTCGAGGTGAACGGCCCGGCCCAGACTTGTCGCGTGACCAAGAACCGCCGTCTGCATCCCGCCTGGCTGGTCGCTGCCGTCGCCTTCGTGGCGCTGGTCGGCGCGGCCGGCTTCCGCGCCACCCCGTCGGTGCTGCTGCACCCGCTGCACGAGGAGTTCGGCTGGCCCCTGGCCACGATCTCCGCGGCTGTCTCAGTCAACCTGTTGCTCTACGGGCTCACCGCGCCGTTCGCGGCCGCCCTGATGGACCGGTTCGGCATCCGCCGGGTGGTCTCGGTGGCGCTGCTGCTGGTCGCCGCGGGCAGCGGGTTGACGGTCTTCATGACCGCCAGCTGGCAACTCCTGCTGTGCTGGGGCGTACTGGTGGGGTTGGGCACCGGCTCGATGGCGTTGGCGTTCGTGGCCACCGTCACCGGGCGTTGGTTCGTCCGCCGACGGGGCCTGGTCACCGGTGTGCTGACCGCTGGTGGCGCGGCCGGACAGCTGGTGTTCCTGCCACTGATCGCCATCCTGGTCCGCGACCACGGCTGGCGTACCGCCGCACTCGTGGTGGCCGGGGCGGCGCTGGCGGTCGTACCCCTGGTGGTGTGGCTGCTGCGCGAGCACCCGGCGGATCTCGGCCTCCCCGCCTACGGGGCGACCGAGGTCGTCGCGGCGCCGCCGGCCACCGGCGGGGCGGCGGCCCGGGCGCTCGGCGCGTTGGCCACCGCGGCCCGGACCCGGCCGTTCTGGCTGCTGGCCGGAGGGTTCGCGATCTGCGGGGCGACCACCAACGGCCTGGTCGGTACGCACTTCGTGCCGGCCGCGCACGACCACGGCATGCCGCAGACCACCGCGGCCAGCTTGCTCGCGCTGGTGGGGCTCTTCGACATCGTCGGCACGATCGCCTCCGGCTGGCTCACCGACCGGGTGGACAGCCGGGTGTTGCTCGGCATGTACTACGCGCTGCGCGGGGCATCCCTGCTGGTGCTGCCGAGCCTGTTCGCCGGCACCGCCGAGCCGAGCATGTTGGTGTTCATCGTGTTCTACGGCCTGGACTGGGTGGCCACCGTGCCGCCGACGGTGGCGCTGTGCCGGGAGTACTTCGGTGGGGCCGGCGCGGTGGTGTTCGGCTGGGTGTTCGCCGCGCACCAGTTCGGCGCGGCGATCGCCGCGACCGGCGCGGGGCTGGTCCGGGATCGGCTCGGCGACTACGCCATGGCCTGGTACGTGGCCGGCGCGCTGTCGATCGGCGCCGCGGGGCTGTCGTTGCTGCTGCGTCGACGGCCGGGCCGACCGGTGCCGGAGGCCGTGCTGGTCGCCGCGACCGCGCCCAAGGCGTGGAGCTTCCGGGGCTGAACCACGACGTGTCGGCCGGTCAGCCCAGGGTCCACTGCTGGGCTGGCCGGCCGTCGCAGGGGCGCTGCCGGATGTCTTCGCCGGCGTCGACAGCGTCGTCGTCGGCCTGGGCGCACTTGCCGCTGTGGGCGGCTACCAACAGCACCGCGCTGGTGCCGGTCCCGCCGAACCGCCACTGCTGGTTGGCCTCGCCGTGGCACGGGAACTGCTGCAACCGCGCGCCGTCGTCCCCGCTGCCGCCCTCGACGTCGAGGCACTGCCCGTACGCGCCATTGGTCAACGTCAGCACGTCCGCGCCGGCCGGGCTGACCACCCACTGCTGCTCCGGGCCGCCGGTGCACACGGCCAGCTCGGCCTCGGCCTTCTCCCCGTCGCCGTCGAGGCCCAGGCAGAGACCCGAGGCGGCCCGCAGCACCCGGGGCCCGGTGGGCGGGCCGGCCGGGGCGGCGGGGGTGGCCGGGGTGCTGGCCGACGGGGTCGGTGACGGCGCGGCCGGTGCGGTCGGGCTCGGCTCGCCGGCCGGGTCGCTGGGCTGGGGCGCGCTGGAGGGCGTACCGACCGACGCCGGCACGGCCGGCTCGTCGTCACCGTCGAGCAGCCCGGTGGCGAAGACGACCCCCAGGAGTACGCCGATGACCCCGACCACCGCCGCCACCCGCAGCAGCGGATCAGCCAGCGGCCCGGGGCGGGATGCCGGGCGACCGCCGTAGACGGTGCCGGCGGGGTCGGGGCGTTCCTCGGGCGCGGACATACGCGCCATCCTCGCCCACGACGTCGCGCCGGGGCCAGCCCGGCTGTGCGGTGGGTGTCCGGGGTTCAGCGGGTGGGCTGTGGATCGGTGACGTCGGCCACGGTGGCGTCGAGGGCGGCGATGGCGGCGTCGGCGTCGATCGCGATAGCGAGACCGCGTTCGCCGGCACCCAGGGTGATCTCCCGGCCGCGCAGCCGCTCGTCGGCGATCACCGGCCAGGCCGTGCTCGCGCCGAACGGGGTGATGGTGCCGCGTTCGTAGCCGGTGGCGGCCAGGGCGCCCGCCGCGTCCGGCATGGAGAGCCGCTGCACCCCGAGCAGGGCGCGCAGCTTGGGCCAGGAGATGACTCGGTCGCCGGGGGTGAGCACGAACAGGTGATCGTCAGCACTCCGACGGACCACGATCGTCTTGACCACATCGGGGACGGCCACTCCCCGGGCGGCGGCGGCCTCCGCGAGACTGCCGACCGCACCATGGCTGACCAGCCGATACGGCAGTTGGGCGGCGTCCAGGGCGGCGATCGCTGGCGATGGCATGCCCGCCACGGTAACCGGCGGGCCTGCCACCGGGCGGGAAACTGCCACCGCTGACATCCCACGGTTTCCGAGCGGCGAGCGTAAGGTGATCACATGCGCGCTGAGCGTGTGGATCACCCGATTGACCATGATCAAGCGGTGGACACGCTGCGGCGGTCGTACGCCGCGGTGCCCACGGGCGAGCCTGTCCGGCTGGCCAAACGCACCTCCAACCTGTTCCGCCCCCGGTCCGCTCCCCGGACTCCAGGGCTCGACGTGAGTGGCCTGAACGGCGTGCTGTCGGTCGACCCGACCGGCCGCACCGCCGACGTGCAGGGCATGTGCACCTATGAGGACCTGGTCGACGCGACGCTGCCGCACGGGCTGATGCCGCTGGTGGTGCCGCAGTTGCGCACCATCACGCTGGGCGGCGCGGTCACCGGCCTCGGGATCGAGTCGACCTCGTTCCGCAACGGCCTGCCGCACGAGTCGGTCCGGGAGCTGGACGTGCTCACCGGCTCCGGTGAGATCGTCACCGCCCGGCCCGACGGCGAGCACGCCGACCTGTTCACCGCGTTCCCCAACTCGCTGGGCAGCCTCGGCTACGCCACCCGGCTGCGCATCGAGCTGCAACCGATCGGTCGGTACGTGGCGTTACGCAACGTCCGGTTCACCCAGCTGGAGGCGCTGACCGACGCGATCGCGGAGGTGAGCGCGACCCGGTCCTGGGCCGGCGAGCCGGTCGACGCGATGGACGGGGTGATGTTCAGCCCCGGCGAGGCGTACCTGGTCTTCGCCACGTTCACCGACGCGGCCGACCCGCCCAGCGACTACACCGGTCAGGCGATCTACTACCGGTCGCTGCGCCAGCGCACCCGCGACGTGCTCACCGCGTACGACTATCTGTGGCGCTGGGACACCGACTGGTTCTGGTGCTCGGCGGCGTTCGGCGCGCAGCACCCGGTCGTGCGCAGGCTCTGGCCGGCGCGTTACCGGCGCAGCGACTTCTACCACCGACTGGTCCGGTTGGAGCACCGCCATCAGGTGGCGGCCCGGATCGACCGGCTGCGCGGGCAACCGGCCCGCGAGCGGGTCGTGCAGGACGTGGAGATCCCGCTGGACCGTACTGCCGACTTCCTGCGCTGGTTCGCCGGCGCGGTGGGGATGAACCCGGTGTGGCTCTGTCCGTTGCGACTGCGTGAGCCGGCGGGGCCCGGTTCGGCGCGGTCCTGGCCGCTGTATCCACTCCGGCCGGGGCAGGACTACGTCAACATTGGGTTCTGGGGGAGCGTGCCGATCGCGCCGGGCGCCGCCGACGGCGACGTCAACCGCACGATCGAACGCAGGGTGTCGGAGTCGGGCGGGCACAAGTCGCTCTACTCCGACGCGTACTACGACCGGGACGCCTTCGATCGCCTCTACGGCGGCGACACGTGGCGCGCGGTGAAAGACCGCTACGACCCGGACCACCGGCTGACGGGACTGTACGAAAAGGCGGTAGCACGAGCATGAGCCTGACCGACAGAGATCAGGGGGCGGCGAGCGTCCCCGCCACCCCGCCGGCGGGGGGCCGGCACACGGGTCCGACCGTCGCGGATGTCGTCCGCGCGGTCACCACGGGGCCGTTGCCGGTGCGGATCACCGGGTACGACGGCAGCGCCGTCGGCCCGTCCGATGCCGGCATCACCCTGGCGATCCGTTCCGAGCGTGGGCTGTCGTACCTGCTCACCGCGCCCGGCGACCTGGGCATGGCCCGCGCGTACGTGAGCGGCGACCTGGCGTTGCAGGGGGTGCACCCGGGTGACCCGTACGAGGCGTTGCGGGTGCTCAAGGACGAGCTGCGGTTGCGCCCACCGTCGCTGGCCGAGGGGCTGGCGCTGGTCCGTGGGCTGGGTTGGGAGCGGCTGATGCCGCCGCCGGCACCGCCGCAGGAGGCGCAGCCCCGCTGGAAGCGGGTGATGAACGGGCTGCGGCACTCGCGGGTGCGCGACAGCACAGCCATCTCGCACCACTACGACGTGTCCAACGCCTTCTACGAGAAGGTGCTCGGCCCGTCGATGACGTACACCTGCGCGGTTTTCCGGTCTCCGGGCGACACCTTGGAGCAGGCCCAGGCGGCGAAGTACGACCTGGTCGCCGGCAAGCTGGCGCTCAAGAAGGGGATGCGGCTGCTGGATGTGGGGTGCGGCTGGGGTGGCATGGTGCGCCACGCCGCCCGCGAGTACGGCGTCAAGGCGCTCGGGGTGACCCTGTCGAAGGCGCAGGCGCAGTGGGCGCAGGCCGCGATCGAGCGGGAGGGGTTGACCGAGCTGGCGGAGGTGCGGCACCTGGACTACCGGGACGCGCCGGCCGAGCAGTTCGACGCGATCTCCTCGATCGGGTTGACCGAGCACATCGGGGTGCGTAACTACCCGGCCTACTTCGGGGCGCTGCGCAGCCGGCTGCGGCAGGGCGGGCGGCTGCTCAACCACTGCATCACCCGCGCGGACAACCGGGCGCCGCACCGCTCGGGTGCGTTCATCGACCGGTACGTCTTCCCGGATGGTGAGCTGGCCGGTCCGGGCCGACTGATCAGTGAGGTGCACGATGCCGGGCTGGAGGTGCACCACGAGGAGAACCTGCGCCAGCACTACGCGCTGACGCTGGCTGCCTGGTGCCGCAATCTGGTGGAGCACTGGGACTTCTGCGTCTCCGAGGTGGGTGCGGGCACCGCCCGGGTGTGGGGGCTGTACATGGCCGGGTCGCGGATGGCGTTCGAGCGCAACGGCATCCAGCTGCACCAGGTGTTGGCCACGCACAACGGCCCGGATGGCGTGAACGGTTACCCGTTGCGGCCGGACTGGTTGCCCTGATCACTCGCTGACCGCTGCCTGAAGCCGCGCCGAGAAAAGTCGGCGCGGCTTCTCGCGAAGCGATTGACAAAGAAGTTTTGTACGTACAAACTGGTTTTGCCATGAGAGATGTCCTGTACCTGGAGCAGATTGAGCAGGCTGAAGTCCTGCTCAAGCCGCAGCGCGTGGAGGTGCTGCGGCAACTGGCCGAGCCGCGCACCTGCACCGAGGTCGCGGCCCGACTCGACCAGACGCCACAGCGCGTCTACTACCACGTCAAGCAGCTCGTCGCGGCCGGCCTCGTCGAGCTGGTCAACGAGCGCAAGGTCCGCGGCATCACCGAAGGCATCTACCAGGCCGCCGCCCGGTCCTACTGGTTGTCCCCCCGGCTCGTCGGCCGGATCGGCCTGCGTCGGGCCCGCGACGAGCTGAGCCTGGGCTACCTGCTCGACCTGATGGAGGAGGTGCAGGCCGACATCGCCGGCCTGGACCGGGCGGCACCCGAGCTGCCCTCGATCGGGGTCTCCGGCGAGATCCGGGTGCCGGCCGAGCAGCGCCAGCAGTTCCTGCACGACCTGCAAACCGCACTTCAGGACCTGTTCACCCGCTACGGCGGCAGCGAAGGAGATGCCTTCAAGCTGGCCGTCGCCTGCTATCCGAAAGGGAACGACAATGAGTGAGCCAATGAGGGTCCAGGCCCGTCTCTCCGCGCCCGTCGGGCGTGTCCGCCAGGCCCTGACCGACCCGGCCGAGCTGCGTCTCTGGTTGGCCGAGCACGCCGAGGTCGAGCTGCCCCAGCGGTACGAGTTCTGGGGCCGCTACACGCCCGAGGGCGACGCCCCGCACCAGCGGCTGCTGCACGCCGACGACGACACGCTGCGCTTCGGCTGGCTGCTCGACGGGGTGGAGACCACCACCGAGTTCCAGCTGACCGCCGAGGGCGCCGACAGCACCGTGCTGACGTTGACCCAGAGCCACTTCGACTTCGCCGAGGCGATGAGCGGCTCCAGCATCCGGGGCGTGCTCCAGACGTTCTGGGCGCTGGCGATCGCCAACCTCGCCGCCCACCTGGAGGGCAAGCCACTGCTGCCGCGCACCGACTTCACCTCCGCCGACCTGCGCGGTGAGCTGGTCATCGCCGCCCCCGCCGACAAGGTGTGGGAGTCGCTCACCGACTCCGAGCAGGCCAGCGCCTGGTTCGGCTACCCGATCGGCATCGAGCCCTGGGTCGGCGGCCGGTACGCCATGGGCGGCTTCGAGAACGGCTACGCGGCCAAGGTCATCGACCTGGAGCCCGGTCGGCGGATGTCCATCGACTGGGGCCCGACCGGCGTGACGAACTGGGAGCTGGCCGAGTCTGGTGGCCGGACCACGCTGACCTTCGTGCAGAGCGGCTTCGACGAGGCCAACCCGCCGTACGGGGCCTGGAGTGGGTCGGTTGCCGGGCTGTACGAGCTGCGCCGCTTCCACGAGGTGCCGAACTGGCAGCCGATCTGGCTCTCCGAGGAGATCCCCGGCCTGGAGCCCTCGCCGGCCAGCTGACCGTCTCGCCTTGATCGTGCTCGATCACGGATGTAGTGGCCTCGTTCGTCCCGGAGACCACTACATCCCGGATCGAGCACGATCTCGTGCGGGGCGGGACGGTTTTGCTGATCCGGTGGCGGGATCTGGTGACTTTTCGCGGTCGAGTGGGTACTGGCGGGCGATGTTCTTCATCTTTGGTCTGCGTACCAAGGTCGACCGGTCCGGTGTCGTGCAGCAGGTCTGCCGCCACTGCGGCAACCAGGCCGCCCAGGTGATCACCCGCCGTTCGACGAAATTTACCCTCTTCTTCATCCCGCTCATTCCGATCCGCACCCGGTACGCGCAGCAGTGCACGTTCTGCGGGGCCGAGTACGAGATCGCCAAGTCCGACGCCGAGCGCCTCCCGGTCGGCTGATCCGACGATGGAACGCTTCCTCTGCTGGCTGATCGGTCGACCAACGTCCTCGGTCGACGTGGCCGTGCACACCGCTGCCCGCCTGCCCTGCACCCCCGGCCGGCGCAAACGCCGCCGCGCACGCCGCCCGTTGGCCGGTACTTCGCTGCCCCGCTCACCCTGGAACCGGTCCGCCGGCCGCTGACCGGGGGGTGCATCTGCCCCGAGAACGGGGCAGGTCAACAGCGGCGTCCGGTAGGGATGGTCGCTCGGCCTCGACAATTCATCGTGGCTTGGCGGGGTGCACGTTCGGCCCTGGCGGCTCATCTGGGCGCTGGTTAGGCTTTCGGGGTTTGCCGTGGACCGGTCGTCCCGAGGGTGCACGCACGACGAAAGAGCCGGAGCGACCGTGTCCCGACAGGACGGAAAGCAGGCTGCGGGGGCGCTCAACCCCGCTGGTGCGCTCGTCGCGGCTGCGGTCATCCTGCTGGAGGCGGGCTGGCTGGTCGCCGGGTTGCCCGGTGCCGCGCTGGTCAGCGACCTCGGCGCGATGCTGGTCGCCGGCTGGGCGACGCTCGCGTGCGTCGGGGTGGCCCGTCGGCATCCGGCGCCGCTGCGCCGGTTCTGGACACTGCTCGCCGTCACCATGGCGCTCGCCGCGTTCGGCCGGGCGATCTGGACGGTGCAACGGCTCGTCGGCGGTGACCTGCCGCACACGCCCGTGGTCGGGGTGGTCTTCACCGCCGGCATCCTCACCGGCACCGCCGCGCTGCTCAGCGCACCGTCCGCGCCGCGGACGGCGGTCGGGCGGGCCCGTACGTTGCTGGACGGGGTGATCGTCGCACTGGCCCTGGTGCCGATCGGTTGGGTGCTGGTCTTCCGTGGGGTCGCCGCTGCCGATCTGGCCGATCCGGCGCGCACGCTGGGGCTGCTCTTCCCGATGTTCGACCTGATGCAGCTCACCATCCTCGTCGCGGTCTCCGGCCCGGCCCGGCCGATGTGGCGGCCGATGAGCATCCTGGCGGCGAGCCTCACCCTGCGGGTCGTCGCCGACGTCGGGTACGTGTCGCTGGTCGCCCGCGCCGACTACGCCGCCGGTCACCTGATCGACCTGTGCTGGCCGTTGAGCTACCTGCTCATCGGCCTGGCCACCCGGCGGCCGCCGCCACCGGACTGCGACGGCACCGACGACACCGCCGAGTCGCCGCTGCCGCCCTGGTGGCGGGTGGCGTTGCCGTACCTGCCGGTGGGTGGGGCGATCATCGCGGTGGTGTTGGCCCGTCGGCCCACCGGGCAGACCCCGCAGTTGGTCTTCGTGACCATGATGGTGTTGCTCGGGGCCCTCGCCATACGGCAGGGGTTGGCCGCCAACGAGAACCTCCGCTTGGTGGCCCGGCTGCGCCGGCTCGCGTACGGGGACCAGCTCACCGGGTTGCCCAACCGGCTGCTGTTCAACCGACGGCTGCGCACCGCCCTGCGCGACGGCCGACCGGTGGCTGTCCTGCTGCTCGACCTGGACGGGTTCAAGCAGGTCAACGACCGGTTCGGGCACGCCACCGGTGACACCCTGCTGACCGGGCTCGCGGCCCGGATGCACACTGCCGTCGACGGCGACGGCACGATCGCCCGGCTCGGCGGTGACGAGTTCGCGGTGCTGGTCGACGGCGACCGACCGGTGTCACCCGAACGGCTGGCCGAGCGGCTGCTGGACGCGTTGCGGCCCTCCGACGACGAGGAGGACGTGGGGGTGCACCCGTCGGCGAGCATCGGCATCGCCGAGTTCGGCCCGCAGCACGCCTCCCACACCGACCTGCTGCGCGACGCCGACATCGCCATGTACGCGGCCAAGGCGGCCGGGAAGTCCGCGTATCGGACGTGCACTCCGGCGCTGCGTGAGTCGGCTGTCTCTCGCGCCGAGCTGATTGCCGACCTGCGTCGCGCGGTCGACGAGGACCAGCTGCACCTTCAGTTCCAGCCCATCGTCGACCTGACCACGGGTGCGGTACGCAGTGCCGAGGCGCTGGTGCGCTGGCGGCACCCCCGGCTGGGGATGCTGCCGCCGGCGAAGTTCCTGCCGTTGGCCGAGGAGACCGGGCTGATCCTGCCGATCGACCGCTGGGTGATCCACGAGGCGTGCCGGGCCGCTGCGACCTGGCGGGGCCGGGTGCCGGAGGCGACCGTCGCGGTGAATATCGCCGCGGCGCACCTGCGCCGACCGGACCTGATCGCCACGGTGACCGCGGCCACCAGCGCCGCCGGGCTGGCACCACGGGCGCTGACGTTGGAGTTGACCGAGTCGGCGCTGATCGAGGGCACCGACGCGGTGCTGGAACGGCTGCACCAGCTCCGGGAGTTGGGCATCAGGATCGCCATCGACGACTTCGGCACCGGCTACTCGTCGTTGAGCTACCTGCACCGCATCCCGGCCACCGAGCTGAAGATCGACCGCTCGTTCGTGGCCCGACTCGGCACCGACGACCGGGCGTACGCCACGGTGGAGATGGTCGCCCGACTGGCCGGCGCGTTCGACCTGGCGGTGGTCGCCGAGGGGGTGGAGACCGAGCGGCAGCACGACGCGGTCACCGCGATCGGCTGCCCCCGCGGCCAGGGCTACCTGTACGGGCGGCCGGACGGCCCGGCCATGGTGGGCCAGAATCGGAGTTGACTCTCACGTAACGGCAGGCGGGAGCCTGGTTCCCGGAAGGGAGGGAACCATGGCGTACACGGTGGGGCAGGTGGCGAAGCTCGCCGGCGTGACGGTGCGGACGCTGCACCACTACGACGAGATCGGGCTGCTCTCGCCCAGCGGGCGAACCTCGGCGGGTTACCGCCGCTACGACGACGCGGACCTGCAACGGCTGCAACTCGTCCTGTACTACCGGGAGCTGGGTTTCCCACTTGAGGAGATCACCGCGATCATCGACGACCCGGCAGCCGATCCGGCCGCGCACCTGCGCCGGCAGCACGAGTTGCTGACGGTACGGCTCAAGCGGTTGCAGGAGATGGTCGCGGCGATCGAGTTCGCGATGGAGGCGAGCAAGATGAACATCCAACTCACGCCGGAGGAGCGGTTCGAGGTCTTCGGTGACTTCAACCCGGAAGAGCACGAGGCCGAGACGGAGCAGCGGTGGGGTGACACCGACGCGTACCGGGAGTCGAACCGCCGGGCCTCCCGCTACCGCAAGGAGGACTGGCTGCGGATCAAGGCGGAGAACGAGGACTGGGGTCGGCGGATCGTCACGCTGATGGGCTCGGGCGCGCCGGCCGACGGCCCGGAGGCGATGGAGCTGGCCGAGGAGCACCGGCAGATCATCAGCCGCTGGTTCTACGAGTGCTCGTACGAGATGCAGACCGGTTTGGCCGACATGTACCTGGCCGACGAGCGGTTCACCGCGTACTACGAGAACATCGCCCCGGGGCTGGCCGCGTATCTGCACGAGGCGATCCACGCCAACGCGATCAACCGGGCCTGACGGCGCTCACTCCTCGACGGCCCCGGCGACCGGGGTGACCAGGAAGTCGTAGACGGTCCGGGCCATCCGCCGGACCGTCTCGTCACCGGTGGCCATCGGCCCGGCGGTGAGGAACGCGACGGCGGTCTCGCTGCCGGGGATCAGGTAGTAGCCGACGTCGTGTGACGCGTCCGCCAGGTCACCGGTCTTGTGGGCGACCGGCACCCCGGGTGGCAACGCCGCCGGGATCTTCGTGTTCAGGGTCTGCTCCCGCATGAACCCGATCATCAGGTCGCGGGAGGCGGGGGTGAGGATCTCGCCGTCCCAGACGGCGCCGAGCAGGGACACCACGTCGTCCGGGCTGGTGTAGTTCTCCTCGCCGCGTTGCGCGGCCGCGCTGTCGAGCATCCGGCGGGCCAGGATGGTGGAGCGTTGGTTCATCGAGTCGATCAACGCGTTGACCGGGGCGAACCCGCCGAGGTAGGTGATCAGCACGTTCGCGGCCACGTTGTCGCTGTACTTGATCAGATATTGGGCGAGCCGATGTAGCGTGACCACCTGCGGGAACGTCTCGAACTGGAGCTGACCGGTGCCGCCGACCACGTCGTCCGGGGTGACCAGCACCCCGTCGCGAAGCGAGACCTGTCCACAGTCGACCCGGCGCAGCAGCTCGACGAGGATCCACAGCTTGATCACGCTGGCCGCCTTGGGGCGCAGCGCGCCGTTGACGGCGATCTGCTGGTCGCCGTAGCGGCCGGACAGGTCGCGGACGGTGACCCCGGCCGGGTTGAGGCTCGCGTCGGCGACCACCCGGGCGAGCTGCCCGCTGAGCGGGAACAGCCGGGCCCCGGCGACCGGGTCGGTGGGCGGCTGCGGGCTGGTGACCACCACGCCGGTCAGCGTCGTGGGCGGGCGGTGCCGTTGGATCACCTCCAGGGTGCCTTCGGTCCGCCCGACCAGCGGCACCCGGTAGCGGTAGGCGGTGCCCCCGACCACGACCGCGCCGCTGGCCACCCCGGCGGCGACCCGCATGGTCGGGTCGGCGACCCGACCGGTGTCCCCGTCACAGGCGCGGTAGCGCACGGTGTGCCCGAGCGAGTCGACCGCGAACGCCCCACCGGGGAAGGACAACCAGGACACCTCGCTGGTCGGCGCCCGCTCCGGTGCCGGGTCCACCCCCGGCTCGTGGCTCTGCCCGTTACCGGTTCCCGGCTCAACCCCGTACCCCGGCTCGGTCGTCTGCGCCGGGTCCGCGACGGGCTCGCGGCCCGGGCCATCCGCGGTGGCTGGCCCGGTCGTCGCGAGCACCGCGAGCGCGATCGCCGCCGACAGCCATTTCAGGGGTACGCGGGCAGAGTCCCCCAGCAGGGAAGATGAGCGCCTCTTGTCGCTTTTTCTCACGTTTGCACGATATGAAGTTCGCGGGGCGGTCGAGACCAGCGGAACTGGTGTCACCCGTCCGGGCGGCAATGTCCCGGTGAGCGTCATGACTCAGAGGTATAAAACTGACCCGCTCACCGATGGCCAGCGGCGGTCACGCCGGTGGTTCGGGGCCGGTGGGCAGGCCGGGTGCCATCCGGCGGATCGAGGTGAAGGTGGGCGTCAGGGCGTCGTACAGCTCGGCGAAGAGCGGCAGCAGCGCCGCGTAGGTGGCGGCGGCGGCCGGGTCGGGACGGACCGTCTCCTCGATCCGCACCAGGTCGGCGGCGACGTCGATGCTGGGGATCAGCCCGAGCGCCTGCATGCCGAGCAGCGCCGCGCCGAAGCTCGACCCCTCGTGCGCGGCCGGGAAGCTCACCGGCATGCCGAGCACGTCGGCGAGCATCTGCCGCCACAGGCCGCTGCGGGCGAAGCCGCCGCCGGCCCGGATCTCGCGGACCTCGTTGCCGGCCGCGCGCACCGAGCTGAGCACCAGCGCGAGCTGCTGGCAGACGCCTTCCAGCGCGGCCCGCACCAGATGCTCGCGGCGGTGCCCGTAGGTTAACCCCACGTACGCGCCGCGCGGCAGGGCGCTCCAGTGTGGTGCCCGTTCGCTGTGCAGGTACGGCAGCATGATGAGCCCACCCGAGCCGACCGGCGCGCGGGCGGCCAGGGCGACCAGGTCCTCCTCGGAGCGCTCGCCCAGATCCGGGGCGAGCGCCGCGCCGGCCCACTTCAGCACGATGCCGCCGTTGTTGATCGCGCCACCGACCGCCCAGCGCTGCTCGGTCAGCGCGTAACAGAACACCCCGCCGAGCGGGTCCACGCCGGGCCGTTCCACCATCACCCGCATCGCGCCGCTGGTGCCGATCGAGCAGGCCACCATGCCGGGGTGCACCGCGCCCAAGCCCAGGTTCGCCAACGGTCCGTCGCCCGCGCCGACCACCACCGGGGTGCGCTCCGGCAGGCCGGTCTCGGCCGCGGCCTGCGGGGTGAGGTTGGGCAACACGGCGGTGGTGGCGACCAGCTGCGGGAGCTGTTCCTCGGTGATGCCGGCGATGCTCAGCGCCTCCTGGTCCCACTCCAGCTTGTGAATGTCCAACAGGCCGGTGGCCGAGGCGATCGAGTGGTCGGTGACCAGCGCGCCGCAGAGTCGCAGCAGCACCCAGTCCTTGATGCCCACCCAGTGCGCCACCCGCTCGAAGAGCTTTGGCTCCTGCTCGGCGAACCAGAGCAGCTTGGGCAGCGGCGACATCGGATGCATCGGCGTGCCGGTACGTCGGTGCAGGGCCAGACCCGACGGCACCGCCCGCAACCGTTCGGCCTGCCGGGTGGACCGCGAATCGGCCCAGGTCACCGACGGGGTGAGCGGAGTGCCGTCCGGGTCCAGCCCGATCAGGCTGTGCATGGCGGAACCGAATGACAGGCCGGACACCGGTTGGACCAGCTCGGCCACGACCATGCTGATCGACTTGAGCACCGCTTCGAGAATCAGGTGCGGGTCCTGCTCGGCGTAGCCGGGCTGCGGGTTGTCCAGCGGGTAGCCGACCAGGTGGCTGCCGAGCTGCCGTCCGCCAGTGTCGTACGCGACCGCCTTGGTGCTGGTGGTGCCGATGTCGACCCCGATCACGACTCCGGGCAGCGTGACTGCCGGCACGACGGTCACCCCCTCGGAGAACATGAATCGACGCAAGAGTATCGCCCTATCGTGCTAGTTGCTCCACCGATCGGGTATTTCGCCCGTTTCGGCGTGTCCGGGCGCCGCGCCGGACCTGTTAAACCTCGTGACACCCCAGATTGGTGGCCAGCGCGGCGAAGGAGTCGGCGTGGCAAAGACTGATTCGACGGGTTCCACCTGGCGGTACCGGTGGGCGCACCGGCAGAACGTGCGGCGGGTCAGCACGTACCGCGGCGCCGAGGCGGCGTGGCGGCGACGCGACGACGAGTTACGGCGGCTGCGGGCCCTGGCCGCCGACTTCCAGGGCTCGGCGGCCGCCGGTGCCGGTCTACCGATGGAATTGGCCGCCGACGAGGTGGTGCTCTGGGCACTGCCCGCCGCGCAACTGGTCGAGGTGCGGCACACCAGCGTGCTGCCCGCGCCGGACCTCACGGTCGCCCCGCGAACCGGGACGCTGCGCCCGCGCCGCCCGGACGGCGTACGCGTCACCGACGCCGGCATGGCCGTGATCACCAGTCGCCGGCTCGTGCTGCTCGGTGGACGAGGCCGGCGCGACTGGGCGTACGGCCGGATGACCGGGCTGGCCCACGACCCAGCGGCGCCGGTGACCCTGATCCAGGTGCTGGACCGGCGGCGTACCTCCGGGTTGCTGCTGCCCACCGACGCCGCGCCGGACTTCCGGTTCAAGCTCACCCTGGCCTTCGCCGACGCGATCGAACAGCGCGCCGCGGTGCTCGCCCAGCTCGACGAGCTGATCGACGAGCACGCCCAGCTCAAGCCGTTCCGGCCGGCGGTGGCCACCCCGGGGCAGGCCCGGTTGTCGTCGTTCGTGCCCGGTGGCCGTCGGACCATCGCGGTGGCGGCGGCCATCGGGCTGCTGGTGCCGGCGGCGCTGATCGAGTCGAACCCGTCCGACCCGACCGGTGGCCCGGAGGTCGCCGTCGCCGCCACCCCGGCGCCCACCGCCAGCGTGGCCCCCGCGCTGATCCGCCCGGCCGGCCCGGCGCTCGCGCTGAACAGCCGGCCGCGGACGCCGACAAAGTCCCCCCACCCATCGCCCAGCGCCACCCAGGGCCCGCGCTGCGGGGCGCCGGAGAACCCACTGGGGTACGACTTCTGCGGCGGCACGCGAATCCGCAAGCCGGCCGCCGAGGTGTGTGACTGGTTCGACTGCGCGCCGCAGTTCTGGGCCGGTCGCGGATACCTCGTGCAGTGCCGAGACGGTTCGGTCAGCCTGGCCGGCGGCCGGTCCAACGCCTGTGCGGAGCACCGGGGCGTGCGGCGAACCATCACCAAGTGACCGATTCGGGACCAAAAGTCCGCTTCGCTCGGCCAGAATGATCGAGTGGAGATCCGGTCTGACGATGGCGCTCGGGTGCGGATACGCCCCGTCGGCTACCAGCCCGGCATCGACCCGCCCGACGATCCCGACGGGGCCGCGCCCGGCTGGCACGACTGGCTGCTCATCGAGGTGGACGCCCGCACCGCCGACGGTCAGACCTGGTCGCACCACTACCCGAGCCTGATGGTCGAGGAGGCCCGCGCGCTCGGCGGCTGGCTGCACGGGCAGGCCATCGCCGCCCTCGCGCTGAGCGCGCCACCGGCGATGGTCCGCTTCACCGAACCCAACCTGGCCCTGCGCAGCCGGGTGCTGCGCCGCCGCCGGCTGGAGCTGATCGTGGAGTTCTCCGCCGAGTCGCTGCCACCGTGGATGCGCCGCCCGTCCACCGCGATCTACCCGCTGATCCTCACCGTCTCCGCGGATGCCCTGGCCACCGCCGCCGAGCACTGGGCCGAGCACTGCGAGGCGTACCCACCGCGTACCCCGTCGCGGTTTCCGGTCCGTGACCCGCTGACCGACCGGCGCCGCGCCGGCTGATCACCTGTAACTCTCTCCTTCCGGGCACAACGGGACACATCGATCCCGGTCGCGTTCCCTGTCACGTACGTGAGCGGTTGTACCGCGTGTGACCGTGACCTCTGTGGCCTGTGCCCCCTGGCGGACCGCCTGGGCCGAGCGCGAGAACGAGCGGCGGCAGCGCGCGTACCGCGACGCCACCGACGCCTGGCACCGCCGTGACGACCACCTGGCCCGACTCCGCATCGAAGCCGCCAGCTTCCTCGGGTGTACGCAGCCCCGCACCGGCCTACCGGTGGACCTCGACGACGACGAACTCGTCTTCCGCGTCCTCCCCGTCGCCACGCTCGTCGAGGCCGAGGCGCGGCACGTCCCCGGCCTGCCCACCCCGGGCTTGTGTGATTTCACCGAGACTGCGGATCGGCCGCTGCCGGCGGGCCTGCGGGCCGTCGACGCCGGCATGGCCGTGGTGACCAGTCGGCGGGTGGCCTTCGGCGGTCGCGAGCACCGACGCGAGTGGCGGTACGCCGACCTGATCGGCCCCGCCCACCACCCCGACGTCCCGGTCACCCTGCTGCCCGACCGCGCTCGACTCGCCGGGCTGCTGGTCCCGGCCAACGCCGCGGTGAACTTCCGCTTCTACCTCACCCTCGCGGCTTCCGACGACCGCGCTGCCGTCCTCGCGCAGGTCGACGCGCTGCGGGCCGCGCACCGGGCCGCCCGGCCGGTGCCTTCTCCTGTGGTGCGCCCCGATGACGCACCGCTGACCGCGATACGCCCCGACCGCCGGGCGCTCGGCGCTGCCGCCGTCGCGGCCGTGGTGTTCGTGACGCTCGGCCCGGGCGCCCTCGGTCCCGGTGCTCTGGGTTCGGACGCGTGGGATCCCCGCCGGCCGGTGCCCTCGGTGGAGGTCGTCGCCATGGACGTCCCGAGGGCTGGGGCGGTCCTCGTTCCGATCGGTCCCGTCGCGCCGGTGACGCCCACGTCGCGAATCGGCTCGGTCGACAGCGCCGTATCGAGCTGGCCGTACGCCCCAGCCGTCCGACCGCCGGCTGCGGCCGCCGTCTCCACAGTGGTGGCGCCCGCTGTCGCGGTGGCCCTGCCGCCGGCCGCCGCACCATCCGCCGCCCCGGTCCCATCGGCCAGTTCGGTGCCGACGCCGGGACCGGTCCCCACCACCGACCCGCCCGCGCCAGCCCTGCCGACGCCGCCCGTCGCGCCGCCCTCGCCGACGCCCAATGCGACCCCGAACGCGACGCCTCCACCGGATCCAGGGCTGCTGGCGATCTGTCTGGACCCGCTTCAACTGCCGTTGCTAGACCCGCTGCTCTGCCCGTCTCCGGCGCCCTGATCAGCGTCCGTGCCGGCGGGGCTCAGTCGATGGCGCTGAAATCGGGGACGGTGAGGGTGCCGTCCGTGGCGAGGGTGAAGCCCGGGTTCCAGGCGATCTCCCAGAGGTGACCGTCCGGGTCGGCGAAGTAGCCGGCGTAGCCGCCGTAGAAGGTGTCCCGGGCCGGCTTGGTCACCGTGGCACCGGCGGCTTCTGCCGCACCGATCACCTCGTCGACCTCGGCCCGGGAGCGGACGTTCTGGGCCAGGGTCATCGCGCCCGTGCCCAGCTCTTCGATGCCCGCGTCGGCGGCGAGCTTGTCGCGGCCCCACAGGACGAGCGCCAAACCGCCGGCCTGGAAGAAGACCGTCTCCTCGACCTCCTGGCCCGGCCAGCCGAGCTGCTCGTAGAACGCCTTCGCGCGAGCCACGTCCGCGACTCCCAGAGTGATCAGGCTGATCCGCTGCTCCATGGCCTTCAACCTAACGCCCGGTCAGCCGGGGTGCGCGGCAGGCGGGTCGACGTCGTTGCCGTCCGGGTCGCGGCAAGGGCAGCGTCGAAGTCATCGACGACACGCGTTCGATGAAGTTCGCTGGGAAAGACCAACCCATAGCATCGATGCTATGAGTTGGGGTAGCGGCCTGGACTGGAACGACCTGCGTGAGCGCCGGATGGCGGAGCCGGGAGCGGCCGAAACCTACGAGGCTACCCGGATCGCCTTCGAGCTTGGCCAGGAGGTGCGCCACCTGCGCGAAGGGCACGGCTGGAGTCAGAGCCAGCTGGCGCGAGCCGCCGGCATGACTCAGTCTGCGGTTGCCCGCTTTGAGGCCGGTGGGACGGTGCCGACCCTGCCGATCCTGGAGCGCCTAGCCCGAGCCCTCGACCGAAGGCTGGACGTCAGGTTCACCACGAATGTGGACGCAGCCTGACCGCCTCCCGTGCCGATCGCGATCAGACGGCAGACGCGTCCGCATAACGGGAGCCGACCGTCGTTGATCTAGCATTCCTGCTCGTGCGGGAGTTCTTTCCTGACTCACTCCTTGCCGGGATCTGATCGGGCACGGACGCGGGCGGGTCGCGCCCCGGCACGACCCGCCACCTCGCCCGTCCGTCAGCCCGGGACGGCTGTCACTACGCGGTCGCCTGAAGGGAGATGAGCTGGTCAAGGTTGCTGGAGTCGTTGTTGTCGTTGACCGCCATCGTGACGGTGCTGCCGTCGGCGATGGAAAGGTTGTACAAGTCGCCCCCGTTCACCGGACCCCGGTACGGGCCGTAGAGCGGGCCGGTCTCCCTGACCCGCAGAGTCGTGTAGATGGTGTCGCGGTCGTCGCGGGTGTCGTACACCCAGAGCACCTCGCCGTACGGGTGGAATTCCGACTTCGCGACGAGGGTCGAGCCGACGTACAGCTCCACCTTGATCGCCACGCCGTTCGGGTCCTTACGGAAGAAGGTGCCGTCAAAGGAGTCGTTGATGCGGCACCCGTCGCTCTGGGCGACCACGGTCAGGTTGCCAGCGAGGCGCTGGCAGTTGTCCGTGTCGACCTGGGCCCAACGGACCGTGGGGTTGGGGCTGTACGCCTGAGCGCTGTTCGGGAAGAACAACACCGAGCCAACCATGGCCAGGACCGCGATGATGCTGGCCGTCAGGTGACGACGTGTCCTCTGCATACTTCTCTTCCTTCCTCTGAGGTGACCGCGGCGACGGACCCGCCCCCTCGGGGCCCGTCGAACGCCGCACCTCGATCTGAGCAAGGCATGAACTGGGCAACAAGCCATCAGACCGTACGGAACAGTTCCGAACGCCCGCCGAAGCACCGCCCGGCTTCCCGACCGCGGCCGAGGCCCGGGGTCAGGCGGCGATCGCCCGGGCGGTGGCGTACACGTCCGCGGGTAGGGCGTGGTGGAGCTGCCACAGGATGCGCATGGGTCGGTCGCCGGTGTGCGAGTCGTACGTCATGGTGCCGGCGTAGAGGTACGGCGGTGCGCCCAGGTCACGGTCGGCGATGCGGGTCTCCCGAACGAAAAGGTGCACGGCCGAGCCACCCGACGTGTAGCGCTGCCCAGTCGTCGACGCCGCCGACGTGGTGCTCTGCGACTCCCACTGGAACAGGGTGTCGGTGATGGCCCGGTCGGCGTACATGGTGGTGGGGGAGTAGTGCGCCTCCGACTTGACCAGGGTGACGAAGAACAGGTCGGCTTGGGCGTCAGGCAGCCACTTCACCCCCTCGCGCAGCGACCCCGGGTTGGTCATCCCGAAGGCGGCACATGCTTCGTTGCGGCTGTACCGGGCGTGCACCCGCAGCGGCACCGCACCCGGAGCGGCGCTCGGCGTAACCCGGTGGATGCGTTCCCGCAGCACCTCGGCGACCTGCCGCAACTCGGCGCAGCGCGCCGGCTCCTTCCAGAGACGTGCGAGCCGTTCGTCCCGCGTCGACAGCGGTGAGCTCGGCCCCCAGAGGCTGAAGTGCAGCATGTCCAGCAGTCGGCTGTTGCCCGCGTACACCTGCTGGCCCGGCGCGGGCGGTCCGGCCGCGACCCGGGTCAGCAACTCCAGCCGGTCGACGTCATCGGTGTGCAGCATGCGACCGACGGCCCGGCCCAGATCGCGGTCATCGGGGCCGGGCGCGGACGTTTCGATGCCGGCGAGCCGCCGCAGCCCGGTCCAGCCGCCGATGCTGGCAGACCGATACACGTCCTCGATCTCCAGGCCGGTCTCGCGGAGGAACGTGGCCAGGCTGACGTCGCCGAGGTGCCGCAGCTCGGACACCAGACCGGCCTTCGAGGTGGGCAGCGCCGATCGCAGGTTGGCGAGCACCACCTCCTTCGCCACCCGGTCCAGTTCGACATGACAGCCGCTCGGCAGGCTCGGGAAGTCGTCGCGGACCGCCTCGGTGATCGCCCGTCGGCTCACCCCGGTGAGGGCGCGCCAGCGCAGGTCGAAGCGGAAGTTGGCGTGCTGGCCGCCGATGAAGTCGAGCACCGTGAGGCAGGGCTTGTCGTCGTCGAGGCGCAGGCCACGGCCGAGCTGTTGCAGGAAGATCGTGGCGCTCTCGGTGGGTCGCAGCATCAGGATCGTGTCGACCATCGGCAGGTCAACGCCCTCGTTGAACAGATCCACGGTGAAGAGCACCCGCAGTTTGCCGGCCTTGAAGTCCCCCAGCAGCCCCTTTTGTGTCGAGCGGTCCACTCCCGACGTCACCGCCGCGGCTTCGACGCCGTGCTGCCTGAACCAATCGGCCATGAACTTCGCGTGCCCGATGCTCACGCAGAACCCGAGTGCCCGCATTCGCCCGACGTCCACCTTGTCGCGCACTGCACGCAGCACCGCCCGCGCCCTTGCGTGGTTGCCGGTGTAGAGGCCGTCCAGCTGAGTCGGGTCGTAGCCCTGGCCGCGCTTCCAGGTGACGTGCGACAAATCCACGTCGTCGTGTAGCCCGAAATACTGAAACGGCGCCAGCAACTGCCGCTCCAACGCCTCCCACAGGTGCAGCTCAACGGCCGCGCGCCCGTCGAACCACCGACGCACGTCGCCGCCGTCGGTCCGGTCGGGTGTCGCGGTCAGGCCCAGGAGTACGCGGGGACGCAGCCGCTCCAACAGCCGCGCGTACGTCGGTGCCTCGGCGTGGTGGAACTCGTCCACGATCACCATGTCGTACGCCTCGGGGTCGACCTCCCGCCGGTGCAGCGACTGGATGGAGGCGAAGACGTGCTTCCAGCCGTTCGGCCTCTCGCCCGCGACCAGGCTCTCGCCGAAGCTGCCGTCCCCCATGACCTGCCGGAACGTCGACAGGCTCTGCCGCAGGATCTGCTCCTGATGAGCGACGAAGAGCAGCGAGTCCACCCTGTTGTTGCGGTGCAGCCGGCGGTAGTCCAGCGCTGCGACCACGGTCTTGCCCGTGCCCGTCGCCATCACCACCAGGTTGCGCCACCGCCCGTGCACCAAACGCTCGGCGTCCAGGTCGGCCAGGATCTCCGCCTGATACGGGTACGGGCGCACGTCCAGGTTCGAGATTTCGGTCGGTGCCTGGTCGCGGCGTTCACCGCTCAACGCGTGCCGCAGCCGTTCGGCGTCCCTGGCCGCGTCGTACGTCTCGAACGCCGGATCGTTCCAGTAGTCCTCGAACGTCGCCGTGAACGTGTCGATGACGTGCGGCTGTTCGATGTTCGATATGCGGACGTTCCACTCCACGCCGTCCACCAGCGCGGTCTTCGACAGGTTCGACGAGCCGACGTACGCGGTGGTGGTGCCATTGGCCCGGCGGAACAGCCACGCCTTGGCGTGCAGGCGGGTGGTCCGCGTCTCGTAGGACACCTTGATCTCGGCGCCCAGCTCAACGAGTCGGTCCAGCGCCCGCTGGTCGGTCGCGCCGAGGTAGGTGGTGGTGATGACGCGGACCTTGCCGCCTCGGGCGATCAGCTCGCGGATGGCCGGCTCGACGATGCGCAGGCCGTACCACTTGATGAACGCGCAGAGCAGGTCGACGCTTTCGGCGGAGGCCATCTCGTGGTTGACCTCGTGGCCGATGCGGGGCTGGTGGCGGCCGTTGACCAGTAGCGCGCCGGTCGAGAGGGGAGTGGTGGGCCGCTGCGGGAAGGTGGGCTCCGCTGGTGGGGTTGGTGGCGCGGCGATGGCGTGGAGCAGGTGCTTGGCGTCGGTTACGTGGTCCTGATCGGTCGCTGCCTTCGGGCTCAGGGCGGCGATGGCTTCGGCGATCTGATTCGCCATTGCGATCTGGTGGTGGAGCTTGTCGTCGCCGCTGGGGACGGAATGGAGGGCGCGGGCGGCCAGGGTGGCGATGTGGCGGGCGAGGGCGTTGTGGGCGTCGGCCGGGTCGAGTTTGTGGTGCTGGATCAGGGCGGGATCGACGTGCTGAAGGCGGGTGGCCAGCTCGCGAGTGATCAGGTGCTCGTAAACACCCCGCTCAAGATCCGTCATTCGAGCAACCTAACCACACGCCCCGCCCTCAACCGGGCTGCCGCGACCGGCTCTTCGGGCAAATCCCGCAGGAAGGCCGAGGATGCCTTATCCGAGTCAGGTCTCAGGCAACGCGCAATGAGGGCAGCAGGCCGACTGATTGCAACCGGTCGTACGCTAGCTCGATATGCGCGGGCGTGAAGAGACGTGCTTTGCGGCCACTCCAAGACCGAACCCGCTCGGTTAGCTCGTCTAGATCGTCGGTTGGCGGATGCGATGTGGCGGCGTAGTGCACGGTGGCCAGAAGTTCTAGGCTGTACGGTGCCTCGAATCCATCGGTCAGCAGGGCTAGCTGCTCCAATGTCTCGGTCGCTGCTTCGCCGTGAGTTCGGGACCAAGCCGCAACGGCGTCGGCGGCGCCAGCAGTCAGCCTGATGGGCTGCAACTCTTCGACACGTGCGGAACGATCGCCGAAGCCAGTCAGGTAGTGACCTTCGAGCCGGTCGAGAACATGGTTGAGGCTGTCCGCATACGGGCCATATCTGCCGCGGGTGAACTGCAAGCGCAGCGGCTGCCCCAGCACCTGAAGAAAATAAGCGATCTTCTGAATCTCCAGGACGGTGACGCCATCGCGTGGCTCAAGTCTCCGTGCTCGGCTCAGGTAGGAGTCAACGGCCTGGATGAGAGTAACGCGTCCAGGGGTCAGCGGTGGTGTCTCAGTTGCTACCGGCATATCGGCCGGGTCGGGTGCTCCCTCCGGAGGGAAGAGCAGGACTCGCACCTCGGGGATCTCGGCGAAAGCGCCCTCGATGAGGGGCCGGACGTCGTCCCAGCTGAGTCCACCGTTGCCGCAGCCCAAAGCAGGCATCGCCACTGATGTGATCTTCCGCTCGCGAACCACGCGGACGAGATCGACCAGCCCGGCCTCGATGTCGGCCAGCTTTGAGTCGGACCGCCAGTGTCCCTTGGTGGGGAAGTTGATCACATATCTGCGCGGGCCAAGTCGCGCCGAGTCGAAAACGAACACTCGCCCTAGATTGACCTGGTTCTCACTGCATGCTGTGCGGTAGGCCGCGTAGTTGGCTGGGTAGGCGCGCTTGAACTGGAGAGCGATGCCCTTGCCCATGACCCCCACCGTATTAACGGTATTGACCAGTGCATCCGCCTCGGCTGTCAGCAGGTTGCCATGACTGATGATGATCACTCGCGCACCTCCCCCCGTGTGTACCCGTAGTACCAGGCCGGTCTGACACCAACGTACGGCTCGATCATGCCAGCGTCGCGGAACACCTGCCTCACCTGTTCCTGTCGGTCCTTCGTCCGTACGGCGTAACCGGCGAGCAGGTCGAGAGGAAACTCACGGTGTACCAGGAACTCCGCCGCCCGACGACGCATGCGGTCCATGTCGTCGGGAACGTCCTTCCAGATCTGGGCCTCCAGCAAGGGCCAATCGACCAAGGCTCCGAGCTCGGCCAGATCGGCCGTGAACCTGGTCAGGCCGACCGCGCAATTCCCGTCGCTTGCTGCCCAGCTGCGCCCAGACTCGTCTACTCGTTCCACGGAACTCACCAGGTAGACGAGAGGATCATCCCCTCCGGGGTAGCACCCCGACCTGCCGTCCCGATGGTCGCAAGCAATTCGGTACATAATGGGTGAGCGTGGAGCGAAGTAGAACGGCACGTAGTCGGCTACGACACCACCGGGAGGGCACGGCACGAGTCGTTCCCGTCGGCGCGCTTTGATTTCGACTGCTCCCACGTTCACGGCGAGCTGTGCGCCTACGGCGTTGTCCGCGAGTAGCCGGCCGGTCTTCGCAATCCTCGCCAAGTTGTCGATATGAGTGAAATGGAAAACTCGGGTCGGTGTTGGCCGCGTGGCTGTTTCCGCCATCGATCAACTCGGCGTCGATGAGGCCGACGTCAACACCAACGCATTGAGGTACAGCCTCGTCTCAGGCCGGCGGTCCAGCCGTTCACCGCATGGAGGGCAGTTCGCTTGGGTCACCGGCGGTCCTTTCTCGGGACGGCAAGATCGGCGAAGGGCGTCCAACGGGCTGTCGGATCATTGTGCCGTACCGAACGGAGGCGGATCGTGAACTCGTCAGCGACGTTCGGCGATGTAGTTAGCAGTGGTACGGCAGCTGCGATCATCTTCAACTCGCGAGCATCTCGCAGTATTGGCCATGACGGCTCGGCGGTGATGTCGATGCCGTAGGCGGTGACCAACGAACGATGCCGTCCTGTTCCTCCGAACCTTGCCTCGCCGACCGCGACCGCTGCTAGGTCGACCTGCCACGGGCCGACGCACGTGGCGTCGAAGTCACACATAACTGTCCGGCCCGACGACTCTCGGAGAAGGTTGCCGGCGTAGGCGTCCCCGTGGATCAGTGTCTGCGTCCCGCGTTTGACGAGGGTCGCGACTTCCGGCTGTAGGCGGTCACACCAGTCGACCAGAAAGTCCCGGTCGGGCTTGCCGAGCCCGTCAGCGTCGGCGAGCCGCCGTCGTGCGTCGCCGATTGGGTCCCAAAGGGGCAGAGCGAAGGGGGGCACACCAAGAGCATGAAATTCCCGCAACGCCGTGCCGAGGTCTCCGACGGTCGGGGCAGGTGGATGCGGTGGAACGAATTGCCACACCGAGGCGACCAGTTCCCCGACTTCGATTGGCTGTTCGACGTCGCGCGCTAGGCGGATCGTCGGTGCGTCGATGTCGGCGAACCACCGGCCCAGCTGAACCACCTTGGTAACCCTGTCCCGCAGCTGATGGGTTCGCGCGATCCGGATGACGATGCCGGCGTTGGGCAGGGCGAAGACCGCGTTGTTGGTAAACCGCAGCAACTGGGCATCGTGGGCCGGGACGTCCAGGGTCGCGGCGATGTCCCGCATGGCCGTCGTCATTGCCTCCTCGGAGAACCGCCCGCTCACGCGGCCATCGCAGCCTGGGCCGTGAGGACCCGCTCGAATGCGGCGACCTCCGGAAGCGCCCGATGCCGAGCGAGATCCCGACGCAGATTCACCACCCGATCGATTACCCGCCTGGAGCTCATCGCCTGCGCCTGCTTCAGCACCCGCACCCCGACGACGAGCGCCTGCTCGGGCTCATCCGCCAAGAACAGCGCGCTGCACAGCCCGACCTCGTTAAGCACGGTGCTGCGCACGTTCGCCGAGCCGAACGCCGCGATGGAATCCCTGCCCCAGCGCACCGCCTCGGACGCGTGCTTCCGGTCTCGCCGTGCCATGTCCCGGTACACGCGTCCGTACTGAGCCAACAACTCGCCGCGGTCGTAGAAGCCCATCCAGGCCGGCTCACGGTCCTTGTTGATGCGCTCGAACTGGTCGCTCGCCTTCCCGAGGGTTCTCACGGCGGTCTGCTGGTCGCCCAGTGCCGCGACTGAGGCTGCTTGCGCGCCCCAGAGCAGGGCTTTTGCCGCCGGCGTGGCGTGCTTTCCGAGCTGCGCCAAGGTGAGTTGTAGCGTCGCGAAGGCGTCCCGGTTGTGCCGAAGGTGTTGAAGCTGCTTGGCCTGCGCGTACCGAATCATCGCGACCAGCGGCGCGTTATCCGCAGTCAACGCGGCACGCTCCCCGGCGACGAAGTGCCGTTGCGCGTCGTCGTGTCTGCCCGCGTCGAGCGCAGTCCAGCCGGCGAGTTGCCGAGCTGTCGCCACCGCCGTGATGAGGGGCGGTGTGAGCCCGGCCGGGTGCGACCAATCAAGCATCCGATATACCGATTCCGCGAACCGGGCAACCTCCCGATACAGCAGACCACCACCGGATTCCCGGTCCACCGACCGGTACAGCTCCAGCACCGCGTTCAGTCGGGCGATATCCGCCGCGCCAATTCGCCGAGGCTGGACAAGCTCGCTGCCGCCAAGTAGACCCGCGCCCGCAGCGACAGCGGCGATCCCCGCCAACAAGGCCCGCCGACCCTCGTCCGGGCCAGCACCATGTGCGTCGGTTGAGGCGCGGGCGCTTCCGGCCTTCTCGGCGGATCGCTGAGGCTGGCCAGGAAGGGCGAACCAGAGACAGGTTGCGGGTATCCGGAGAAGCCGTGCCCAGTGCGCCAGTCGGTCCAAGTGCACCAGCGGCGGGCCGTTCTCCACCCGGCTGAGCTGCGCCTGCGTGATCCCCAGCCACCCCGCCACCACGGACTGCGGCAAGGCGACCCGTCCGTGGTACGGATGGCACCGATACGCCCTGATCACCCGCCCCAGATGCCGCTCGGCGAGCGCGTGTCGCACCGGCTCGTGCTCCCAGAAGCTCGCCGGGACCACGGGCGGCACGCTCAACCGGTCCCGTTCGGCGGCCTGGCACGGCGCGCACCGTCCGCTGTCGTTGTCCCGGGCCAGCCGTCCGCCGCACCGAGGGCAGTTCGCGTGTGTCACCGGCGGCTCCGTCCATCTCGCCTCACCGAGCCTATCCATTGAACACGCTGCGTGGAGCGCTGGTATACGCACAACGCATATCTTCAAAGGACCGCCGGACAAGCGAGCGGACCACAACTACTCAGAACGGGCGCGCCGCCCGCAGCGCCTCGACGACCACGCTCCAACGCCCCGGCCCGTTCACCGACTCCAGCGGCTTCCCGTCCGCGACGGCGACGCCGGCAGAACGCAGCACCGCCAGGTGGCCGGCGTACGCCGGATGGGCGGCCAGTTCGGCCTTGGTGTGCGGAAACGCGATGATCGGCAGCCCCGCGCCAAGCGACTCGTTGAGGACGCCGAGCGCCAACGTGTCGTTGATGCCCAGCGCCCACTTTGTCACCGTGTTGAAGGTGACCGGCGCGGCCAGCACCAGATCGGCCGGCGGGTGCGGCTCGGGGTCGCCGGGCATCCGCCACTCCACGCGTACGAGATAGCCGGTCTTGTCTTGCAGCGCCTGACGGTCGAGCCACCGCGCGGCGGTGGGGCTGACGATCATGCAGACCTGCCACCCGTCGACGATCAGGAGGTCGACCAGCTCGTCGATGTGTTCCGCCGGACCCGCGGCACAGACGACCAGGTACAGCACCGGACGTTCCGTCATGCCCGCAGTCTGCCCGATTCGGTCGTCGCGAGGTCGAGCGGATACCGAACGGGTATGCCGCCAACGATCACCCTGACATGCCGTCGTACCTGGTCAGCCGCGACAGTCGACGTGTGGCCCGGGGCGGGTCCTTGTCCCGGAGCTGCGCCGGCCCTCAACGGCGCAGCTCCGCCCCGCCCGCCCCGGCGCCACCCCATGAGTCAACGTCCGGGAGGCGGCATGCCCATCGTGATCGACGGCAACCACCCGGCTCGGGCGAGCCTGGCCGCCGCCTGGGAGTCAGTCGACGTGCGGGCCGCCGGCGACTTCTGGTGCGCCCTCGAAGACCGTCGACCCGGGCTGCTCCCACACCGTGACGCGCCGCTGTTCTTCACCGCGCTGGGCCGCCTCATGGCCGGCGGCGACGACCCGGCGAACCGAGCGGCGCTGCTCCGGGTGCTCGGCCGCGCGTACCGTCATTTCGACCTGCTCCCGCACGCCACCACCATCGGCGACGCGCTACTCGCCACCGTGGCCCGCCACGCGCACCCACCGTGGACACCGCAGCTCACCATGGCCGCCGAGCGCGCCCTGCGCCACGCCACGCACGCGATCCGCCGCGCCGCCGCGCTGGCCGGCGACGGCCCGGCCTGGTGGCACGTCCAGGTGATCGGCCATGACCGGCCGTCGCCCGACATCGCCACCCTGACGGTACGTCCCTGGCGGCGACTGCCCTTCCAGCCAGGTCAGGCCGTGCCGGTCTGCACGCCGCGCCTGCCCGGACACTGGCGCTGGCTCTCCCCGGCCAACGTCCCACGCGCGGACGGCACCGTCGAGGTGCACGTCCGCGCCGTACCCGCCGGCACCGTCTCCCACCGCCTGGTTCATCAGGTACGCCCCGGCGAACTGCTCTGGCTCGGCCCACCCGTCGACACCGGGCTGAGCCTCGACCCGGCGAGCACGAACGATCTGCTGCTCGTTGCCGGTGGCACTGGCCTGGCGCCGCTGCGCGCCCTGGTCGAGCAGGTCGCCGCCGCACCCGACGGCCGGCGGGTGACGCTGATCGTCGGCGCGCGCACCTTCACCGACCTGTATGACGCGATCACCCTCGACAAGCTGCAATGCGCCCACGACTGGCTGACCATCGTGCCGGCACTCTCCGACGACCCCGGCGCGGAGCCGGCCGAGCAGGGCGACGCCCTGACCATCGCCGTCGACCACCACCAGCCCGGCCAGGACATCTACCTCTGCGGCCCACCCGCGATGCTGGCCGATGCGCGGCCACGGCTCCTCGCCCTCGGCATCCCCGCC
This sequence comes from Micromonospora sp. NPDC050276, assembly GCF_044459545.1. Lineage (NCBI taxonomy): Bacteria > Bacillati > Actinomycetota > Actinomycetes > Micromonosporales > Micromonosporaceae > Micromonospora > Micromonospora sp. NPDC050276. The sequence goes on from NZ_JBITJA010000001.1 coordinate 593,019, forward strand.
TTCCGCATCCACCTGCCCAGAGGCTTCACCCACTGATGGCTGTCCACTTGGCGATGGGGTCACCGCGCCGGTTCGGCGGCGAGCCAACGGCTCAGCACCAGCGCCCGGCGGTCGGGAGTAGTTCGCGGCAAAGCGTGATGCCTGTGAGGCATCAATATGACTCACAGGCATCACGCTCGTCAGGACAAGTCCGGCTGGACGCCCGCACGCGCCGCGACCACCAGGCGCGCGTTCAGGAGTAGGTGTCGCCGAACTCGCGTACCCCGTCGACGTCCAGCGTGATCCGGTCGTTCTCGGTCCACTGGCCGGTGGCGGCGAGCCAGCTCGGGTCGTCGCGCTCGTCGATGGCGCTCCAGTTGTGCCGGTGGTGCCGTAGCTGGATCGGCCCGGTCGACTGGCCCGGCGCGAGCGTGCCGTCGGTGAAGGTCAGCTCCACCCAGCCGGGGACCGGCGTTCCCGGGACCGGGTACGGCGGCGCTGGCGTGGTCATCCCACCGGGCGGCCCGCCTGGCGGGATGAAGAACTGCACGGTCTGCCGGATCCGGTTGCAGCCCAGCGCGGCCCAGTCGCAGTTCGGCACCAGTGAGGTGTTGCCGCCCTCGAAGCGCAGGTGGTAGCGCACCTGCACCGAGCTGAGGTCGAGCGGCCCGGTGCCGGTGTTGGTGACCCGAAGCAGGTGCTGGATCTGGCTGTTCGTCGGGGACCAGTCCAGGTTGAGGTAGCTGACCGTCGCGCGGCCGGCCGCGGTGCGCACGGTGGTGGTGGGCGAGGTGTCCGAATAGCCGCCGAGCGCGCGGGCGGCGATCGCGATCCGGTACGTCGTGCCGGGTGCGAGGTCGGTCAGCGTGATCGTGGTGTCGGTGGTGGAGCCGAGGAAGCGGTACGTGTTGGGCCCCAGCGGCACCTGCACCTCGTAGTTGATGGGCTGTTCCGTGCCGGGCTCGACCCAGGCGGAGGGCGTCCAGCTAAGCGTGAGCTGATGTGGTTGGTTGGCTACCACTATGGGACTACCGGGGGTGCTGATCGCCGGGCTGTCGGCCCGGGCGGCGTTGACGGCGAGCAGGCTCGCCAGCGCGGCGAGGGCGATGGTGGCGGTGACGCGGCGAGCAGGCATGACCGAATGGTAGACACAGGCATCGATGTTCATGCATCGTCCGTCGGTCCAGTGCCGCCGAACGAGACGGCGTACGCCATCTGCGCCACGCCGTAATGCTGATCCGGCGTGGCCGTCCCGCCCCGGCGCGGGGCGGCCACACCGCAGATCCGTCGTGACCGTGCCGCCCTGCCGGCCGGGACCGTCAGCCGTTGGGCGTCCGCGTGGTGGGCAGAACCAGTTCCGCTCTTGGCAACCGCTCGCGGTGCTTCAGCGGGAGCCATTCGCCCTCGGGATCGAGCAGTTCGATGAGTTCGACGAGGGCGTTCTGCAGGAGCACCAGCCGCTCATTCCCACGGCGGCCTTGCGCGTCCACGTCGTCCACCTCCGCAAGGAGGCGGGTGAACCAGGATGCGAACCCCGGGTCGGTTTCGAGGCGTTGGCAGAAGGCGGCGTATCCCAGCACGTCCGTCACCGGGCCCTCGGACGACTCCACCCGATGCAGCATGACTTCGCCGATGGCGCGCTGGTGTCCCCTGAACACGCGGAACGGGCCGGGCAGTCCGTCGTTAGCCAGCGGATGATGGATCCGCTGGATCGCGGCGAACAGTTCCTTGGTGCTCTTCACCGAGTCGAGGTCGAGGAAGCGCTGTTCCCGGCGGAGCACCTCCAGCCAGGCCAGGTGCTCGGCGAGGACGTACACGGTGTTGTGGCGGACGTAGTGCTGGGTCTCGCTGTCGCCGGAGTGCAGGTACGCGCGCAGAAAGTTTCGGCTGAGCACATTGTGCAGCCGAGATTGCAGCGACTCGGCTGACGACAGCAGTGGCACCCGGTAACGGCGGAAGAGGTCCTCCGCGATTTCCACCTTCTCGCGGTTGCGTGCCTCGTCTTGCAGTCGGTGGGTGACGAGAGCGGTCCGGTAGGTCACCGCCACGCTGATCAGCGCCACAGCTGCGGACACCACCGCGATGACGATTTCTGGCCCCATGCCGAACAGCTTGCCTGTCTCTCCGCGAGGCGATGCGTTCGACTCGCCGACCGTGCAGCGCCACCGATGCGGCGGGGTAGGTGAGCGGTCGATACCGCGATATGGCGTCAGCGGTCGGTCGGCGGGATTGCCTCGGTCGTAGCGTCCGGACCGAGGACGGGATCCGTGGGAGGCGACCATGCAGACGACCAGGAGCGGGCGTGGAGCCGGACGCGGTGGAGATGGCGGCCGTGCCCGACCGGTGACGTCGCTATCGGTTGCCGCGCAGGCGGGCGTCGAGCGCGTCGAGGTCGGGGACGAACCAGATCTGCCCACCCTGGTTCGACTCGTGCACCAGTGCGCGCAACGCGGAACTCTTTGCGAGCTGCGCCGAGATGTCGCCGACCACGGCCAGCCGCACCCGATAGTTGACGAACTTCTGCATCACGTCGCCGGCGAAGCGGGTGCCCAACGAGAAGAAGCGTTCGTCGAGCCGGTTGGCTGGCACGGCCACCACCTGGGCACCGAGAAACGCCGCGCCGATCAGGTCCAGCGCGTCCTGCTCGGTGGCCACCGGCGGCCCCGCCGGGTCGCAGACCAGCACCGGCACTCCGGCGCGTTCCTGGATCTCGTCAGACATCGCGTACCTCCCGGTTGAGCAGGCCGTTGTCGGCGTTGAGGACGGCATCGAGCAGGTGCAGCAGTTCGGCGGTGGCGGCGGGGTCACCCAGAATGATGATCTTCATGCGGTGGCGTTCCTCGTCGTGCACCGTCTGCACCCGCAGCGGGTGCGCCTGGTCGTGGGCGGTGTTGGCGCTGGTGAGCACGAGCGTGCCGAGTCGGTCGGCGGCAGACCGGTCGACACCGTCGATCTGGACGATGCTCGACACCTCCGCCTGCCCTCTGCTCGGGCTGGCGGCCGGAGCCTGCCCGGTGAGGGCGTCGAGATCGCTGGCGGCGATCCGGTACTGCTTGCCGATTCGCACCGCCCGGAGCCGGCCCGAGCGGATGTAGCCGCGCACGGTGCGTACGTGCAGGTTGAGCCGTTCGGCCACCTGCTCAACCGAGTACATTTCTGCCATCATCGTTCCCTATGATACTCACACAGGGAAGGTTAGGGAGTGATGAGTCCGATGCGTTGGCGACATCAGCTCCAAAGGACCTGAACCCTGCCTGGACGGTGCGGCCCACGCGACACGTTTGGCTGATTAACCTGCCCGCGCTGTCGGACGGTTCCAGTACCGTCTGGGGACCATGGACGCGCTCGGCGACGCCATCATCGGGCGGGATCACCCCGCGAGCCTGCTGCGCGCCGAGTTGGACCGCGCCACCACCAGCCACGGCGGCCTCGCGCTGGTCACCGGCGAGCCGGGCATCGGCAAGACCACCCTCGTCACGTCGGTGGCCCGGGAGGCTCGGCGGCGAGGCGCGCTGGTGCTCGGTGCCGCCTGCTGGGATTCTGACAGCGCCCCGGGCTACTGGCCGTGGCTACAGGTGCTGCGCGGGCTGCGACGCTCCGCCGACGACTGGGCAGTGGCGCGGCAGTCCGCGGAGCCGGCACTCACCGCCCTGCTCGGCCAGTCCGACACCAGCAGCGAGCAGGCCGGCCGGCTCGCTGGCTGGGCCGGTGTCGACCCGGGCCCGGACGCCGCCGACCAGGAGGCGTTCGCGCTCTACGACGCGGTGACCGCCGCGCTGGTCGCCGTCTCCCAGCACCGGCCGGTCGTGGTCGTCCTCGACGACCTGCACTGGGCCGACCCGGCCTCACTGCGGTTGTTGAGCTTCGCCGCCCAGCACACCTGGTTCGAGCGGCTCCTGCTGATCGGCACATACCGCGACGCCGAGGTCGAGTCGGGGGAGCATCCGCTGCGTCCGCTGTTGATGCCGCTGGTCGCGAAGGCCACCACGATCACCCTCACCGGTCTCTCCCGCGATGAGGTGGCCGCGTTGATGGCTCGGACCGCCGGGCGGGAGCCCGATGCCGGCCTCGTCGACGAGGTGCACCGGCGCACCGGGGGCAACCCGTTCTTCGTCGAGCAGACCGCGCGGCTGTGGCACGCCGACGACGCGGTCGGCGCGATCGCACCCGGCGTACGAGAGGCGGTGCGCCGCCGGCTGGCCCAACTTCCCGCCGCCGTGGTCGAGGCGCTCACCGTCGCCGCCGTGCTCGGTCGCGAGTTCCACCGTCAGGTCCTCGCGGCCTGCGTGGCCGCCCCGGCGGCGCAGGTCGACCGGCTGCTCGACCGGGCGGTGACCGCCCGGCTGGTGATCGCCCGGGGTGGGGGCCGCTTCGCCTTCGCCCACGACCTGGTCCGGGAGACGCTCTACGACGGGCTGACCGACGATGAGCGACGGGCCCGGCACGCCGCGGTCGTCCGGGCGGTCGACGACCTGCGCGAGCTCACCGATCGACTGATCCCGGCCGACCTGGCCCGCCACGCGTACCTCGCGGGCCCCGCGCTCGACCGGGCCCGGGTGGCCACGCTGCTGGTCGCCGCCGGGCGGGACGCGTTCGCCCGGCTGGCCGGTGACGAGGCGGCGGTGCATTTCCGCCGGGCCCTGGAGGTCGTCGAGGACCAGGCGCAACGGGTACGCATCCTCGTCGAGTTCGCCGAGTCGCACTACCACCACGCCGGCCGGGAAGAGACTGTACGGCTGCTGACCGAGGCCGCCCGGCTGGCCCGTTCCCTCGACGACCCGGTGCTGCTGGCCCGGGTCGCGCTCACCGTGAACCGCTCCCGCCAGGTGGAGACCGTCCACTCGATCGAGGCGGCAGAGTTGGTGCGCGAGGCGTACCGGCGGCTGATCGGCGAACCGGACTCCACCGCGACGGTCGGCGTCCTGGTCGCCGACCTGATCACCGCCACCGAGACGATCGCTCGTCGCGGGCAGGACGACGAGGCGCTCACCTTCAGCCTCTGGGCCCGCCACGACACGACCTGGGGTCTGGGCACCGCCGCCACCCGAGCCGCGCTCACGGCCGAGATCCGGGACGTGGCCCGTCGAACTGGCGACCGGGAGACCGAGCTGTGGGCCACCTCGCTGCGCTGGGTGGCGCTGCTGGAGTTGGGCGACCCGGGCTTCGCCGAGGAGTTCACCACCTTCGTCGCCGCCGACCGGCAGGGTGACTTCGCCCGGCACCGGATGGCCGCGACCGTCGACAGCGGGATCATCGCGGCGTTCCGGGGCGACTTCGCCACGGCCGACGAGCGGTTCGCCGTGCTCGGCGACCACGCCGACCCGGGCCACACCGAGTTCGGCTTCATGGGCCACCATCTGCGCTGGTCCCGACTGCTGCTCCAGGGCCGGTTCGCCGAGGCCGACGCTCTTTTGGACGGGCTGGCCCCGGTCGACTACCCCTACCGGGAGTTGCTGCGGGCGATCACTGCGGCGGAGCGCGGCGACGGCGAGACGGCGCTCCGGCTGACCGCCGGCATCGAGGCCGCCGCCATCAGGTACCCGCGTCCGGTGTCACCGCTCTGGCTACGGCTACGCGCACAGGCTGCCGCCGTGTCCGCCGACCCACAGCGCCGCGGCGCCGCGCGGGCCGCGCTCGCCCCACACCGTGGAGAGTGGACGGTGGGGCTGTTCGGCTGCGACATCAGCGGCCCGGTCGACCACTGGCTGGCACTGATCGACGCCGCCCAGGAACGCTGGGACGACGCCATCGCCGGCTTCACCGCCGCCCGTGACTCCGCCGATCGGCTGGGCTCCCGACCCTGGTCGCTGCTCGCCCGCACCGGCCTCGCGAACGCCCTCGCGGGTCGTGGGCACCCGGGCGACACCGCGACGCTGACCGCGCTTCGCGCCGCCACCGTGCAGGAGGCGACCGCGCTCGGCATGACGCAGGTGCTGCACCGGCTCGGCGTCCCGACCCCCACCGACGCCAACCGCCCAGACCAGACCGTCGCGCCGGGCCAGGCTGCCGCGCCGGGTCAGGCCGTTTCGCCCGGTCCGGCCGTCGCGCCCGGCCAGGCCGTTTCGTCCGGTCTGGCCGTCGCGCCGGGCCAGGCCGTTTCGCCCGGTCTGGCCGTCGCGCCGGGCCAGGCCGTTTCGCCCGGTCCGGCCGTCGCGCCCGGCCAGGCCGTGCCGGTCGCGCCCGGCCGGGCCGTGCCGGTCGCGCCCGGCCAGGCCGTGCCGGTCGCGCCCGGCCAGGCCGTTTCGCCCGGTCCGGCCGTCGCGCCCGGCCGGGCCGTGCCGGTCGCGCCCGGCCGGGCCGTGCCGGTCGCGCCCGGCCAGGCCGTGCCGGTCGCGCCCGGCCAGGCCGTGCCGGTCGCGCCCGCGATCGAGGGGTACGAGTTTCGGCGCGACGGACCGGTCTGGCAGCTCGGGTACGACGGTGTCGTGGTGCACCTGCCCGACGCCAAAGGGTTGCACGACCTGCACCTGCTGCTGAGCCGTCCGGGCAGTGACATACCGGCGGTCGAACTGCTCGACCCGGCGGCCGGGCCGGAGCTGGTGGCCGCCCGGCGCATGGGGGCCGACCCGGTCCTCGACGACGAGGCGAAGGCCCGCTACCGACGGCACCTGGCCCGCCTCGACGAGGAAATCGACCGGGCCGCCGCACGCGACGACGACCGGAAGGTGTCCAAGCTGGACGCCGAGCGGGGTGCGTTGCTCGACGAGCTGCGTGCCGCGGCGGGCCTCGCCGGCCGGAGCCGCCGACTGGGCGACGAGGCCGAGCGGGCCCGCAAGACGGTGACCGCTCGAATCCGCGACACGCTCCGCAAGCTCGACGACCGACACCCGGCACTGGCGAGCCACCTGCGCGACTCCGTCTCCACCGGCACCACCTGCCGCTACCTACCGCCCACCCCCCTGCCCTGGCGGCTCTGAGCCCGCACCCCCACCCCCGCCCGCCGCACCCCTACCCCCGCCCGCCGCGATCTTGCACTTTCGGTCGCCGCTTCGGGTGGATTTGCCACGCTTGTCGGGACAGCAAGTGCAAGATCGCGGGAGCCGGGAGCCGGGAGCGGGGAGCGGGAGCGGGGAGCGGGAGCGGGGAGTTAGCGGCGGTTGTACTTGTACATGGTCAGGGTGCCGAAGACGAGGACGAAGCCGGCGCTCCACAGCAGCAGCCACATCGTGGCCGACGGGTCCGACTCGCCGCTCATCGCTCCCCGGATCGCGGCCACCAGCTGGGTCACCGGGTTGACCTTCACGAACGCCTGGAGCCAGCCGGGCATGGTGCTCGGCTCGACGAAGACGTTGCTCAGGAACGTCAGCGGGAACAGCACCATCATGCTGACCCCCATCACCGACTTCTCGCTGCGCAGGATCAGCCCGAAGAACGTCCACACCCAGGAGAACGCGAACGAGAAGACCACCAGCAGCCCGATCCCGGCGGCGACACCGACCACCCCGCCTGCGGGCCGGAAGCCGAGCACCAGCCCGAGGCCCAGGATCACCAGGGCGGCGAGGATGTAGCGCAGCACGTCGCCGAAGATCATGCCGACCAGGGCGGCCGGGCGCCAGACGGGCAGCGTCCGGAACCGGTCGAAGATGCCCTTCTCGATGTCGGTGTTGAGGCCGATACCGGTGTACATGGTGATCATGACGACGCTGGTCACCATGATGCCGGGCAGGAAGAACTGCAGGTAGTCGCGCGGGCTGCCGGCGAGGGCGCCACCGAACAGGTACGTGAACATCAGCACCATGATGATCGGGAACGCGGTCACGTCGAAGAGCTGCTCCGGCACATGCTTGATCTTCAGCATGGCCCGCCAGCCGAACGTGAGCGACGCGCCCAGCGCGCTCGGTCGGGGCGGTCGGGCACCGGGCGCGAGCACGGTCGCCAGTGCCTCGGCGGACGGAACGTAGACGGACGGCGCCCGTTCGGTCGTGGTGGTCGTGGTGTCGCTCATCGGGCTGCCTCCAGCTCGTCGTCGCGCTCGTCGGCCGGCACGGCGGGATGATCGGTCAGGGCCAGGAAGACCTCGTCCAGGCTCGGTTGGCCGAGGGAGAAGTTGTCGACCGCGATGCCGGCCCGGGCCAGGTCGCTGAGCACCCGGGCAGCCTGGGCGCTGGCGTCGAGGTCGGTGCCGGCCTCGCCGACGCGGGCGGTCAACGCCACCGGATCGGCGGCGAGCTGCACCGGCACGTCGAGTGCCTCCCGAAGCACCCGCTCCGCCTCGGGCCGCTGGCCGGGATCGCGTAGTCGCAGGTGGACGGTGCCGGAGCCGATCGACGACTTCAACTCACCCGGGGTGCCCTCCGCGATCACCCGGCCGTGGTCGACGACCGCGATCCGCCCGGCGAGTTGGTCGGCCTCGTCGAGGTACTGGGTGGTCAGCAGCACCGTCGTGCCGTGTGACACCACCGCCCGGACGATCTCCCACACCTGGTTGCGGCTGCGCGGGTCGAGACCGGTCGTCGGCTCGTCGAGGAAGAGCAGATCCGGGGTGTTCAGGATGCTGGCGGCGATGTCGATGCGCCGCCGCATACCGCCGGAGTACTTCTTCACCTGGCGGTCGCTCGCCTCGGTCAGGCCGAACGCGGCGAGCAGGGCCGCCGCGCGCTCCCGAGCGGCCGGCTTGCGCAGGCCGAGCAGGCGGGCCAGGAGCACCAGGTTCTCCGTACCGGTCAGGTCCTCGTCGACCGAGGCGTACTGGCCGGTGAGGCTGACCCGGGAACGGACCTTGTCGGCCTCGGTGACCACGTCGTGCCCGAAGACCCGGGCCGAGCCGCCGTCGGGCCGCAGCAGCGTGGCGAGCACCCGGACCGCGGTGGTCTTGCCCGCGCCGTTCGGGCCGAGCAGGCCGTAGACGGTGCCGGCGGGCACCCGCAGGTCGATGCCGGCCAGCGCCCGGGTGTTCCCGAACGAGCGGGTGAGCCCCTCGGCCTCGATGGCCAGGCCGGTGGTGCGTCTACTCATGATCTTTACCTTTCGTGTGGGCGTGTTCAGGAGACGTAGGGTCGAGCTGCCCGGCCGTCGCGCAGCGCCAGGCCCCACCAGCGCAGCTGGTCGAGCAGGACGCCGACATCGCGGTGCAGCTCGTCCGTGCACTGCGCGGTCGGCTCGCCGGCCAGCAGGTCGATCCCGACGACGTCGCGCACCGTCATCGCGTGCAAGGCGGTGAAGACGGTACGTAGCTGGTCGACCGCGTGCAGGCCGGTGGACCGACAGCCGTACGACACGAAGCCGACCGGTTTGGCCTGCCACTCGTCGTACGCGTAGTCGATGGCTTGTTTCAAGGGTGCCGGGAAGCTGTGGTTGTACTCGGGGGTGACCACGACGAACGCGTCCGCCCGGCCCACCTCGCGGACGAACGCCCGGATGGACGTGGTCGGCTCGGCGGGGTAGGTGGCCGGGAAGTCGTACTCGGTCAGGTCAACGACGGTCACCGCCAGGTCGTCGTGCCGGATGGCCTGCTCGACGAACCAGTGGGCGACCCGGTCGCCGACCCGCCCCTCCCGGGTGCTGCCGACGATCACGGCGATCCGCAACGGCGTCATGGCTCACCCCCCTTCCATCCTGAAGGCGCGAGGTGACGACAGGCGCCCGCTAGATCCGATCTAGCGGGCGCGGTTTCGGGGCGGAATGTCGGTGGGATCGGCTTGACTGGGGTCGACGAAACGGGGGAGCGGGATGGCGCAGGTACGCATCGAGCCGTGGCACGAGGACGACCTCGACCTGCTGCGGCAGCTCAACTCACCGGACACCCGCAGGCACACCGGCGGCCCGGAGACCGACGAGCAGGTGCTCGCCCGGCACGACCGGTACGTGCACTTTGCCGACACTGGGCAGGGTTGCATGTTCACGCTGGTGCTGCCAGATGGGGTGCGGGCGGGCAGCGTCGGCTACTGGGCCCGTGAGTGGCGCGATCAACCGGTGTACGAGCTGGGCTGGGCGGTGCTGCCCGCGTACCGGGGGCAGGGGCTGGCCACGGCGGCGGTGCGCGCGGTGGTGGACGTGGCTCGCGCCCGGCGGGACCGGCACTTCGCCCACGCCTACCCCTCGGTCGACAATCCCGCCTCGAACGCGGTGTGCCGCAAGGCGGGCTTCACGCTGCTCGGTGAGACCGGTTTCGAATACCCTCCGGGGCAGCTGATGCGGGCCAACGACTGGCAGCTCGACCTGACCGCCCCACCGACCGAAAGCTGAGGTCGGCGGGGCGGCTGGTGGCAGGTCACCAGGTGGTGTCGAGGCGGTGCCGCTGCTCGGCGGTCAGCTCCAGGTCGACCGCTCCCAGGCTCTCCTCCAGTTGCGCCACCGAGGAGGCGCCCACCAGCGGAATGGACGGCAGTTCGCCGCCCAGCAACCAGGCCAGCACCACCTGGTTGACCGTCGCGCCGGTCTGCCCGGCCACCTCCCGCAGCGCGGCCAGTCGCCGGGGCGCGCTCGGCAGGTCGTAGGCCGAGCTGAGCGGCTTGTCCGCCCGGGTGAACGCCCCCTTGAGCAGCGGCGAGTACGCCACCAGGGTCAGCTCGGGCTCGGCACGCAGGTAGCTGAGCAGGTCACCGCCGACGCCGCCCGGCTCGCCGTCCGGGTCCAGTTCGCTGATCAGGTCGGTGCGGTTCGGCAGGTAACTGCGGTGGTACTGGAGCACCTCGTACCCGGGCAGGCCGGCGGCGGCGGCCAACGCGCGGGCCCGCTCCACCCGCCAGGCCCGGTGGTTGCTGGCGCCCAGCAGGCCCACCGTCCCCTCGGCGACGAGCTCGGCGAAGCCCTCCACGGTCTCCTGGATCGGCACGGTCCGGTCCTCGATGTGCGCGTAGAGCAGGTCCAGCCGCTGCACACCGAGCCGTTCCCGGCTACGCTCCGCCGACTCGCGGATCACCTTGGCAGAGAGGCCCTCGGCGTTGTCCAGGTAGCTGGTCCCCGGGGCCAACGGCCGGGCGCCCAGCTTGGTGGCGATGACGATCTCGGCGCCGACGCCCCGGCTGCGCCGCCACCGGCCGAGCAGTTCCTCGCTCTGCCCGCCCTGCCCGCCGTCCACCCAGAACGCGTAGTTGTCGGACGTGTCGATGAACGTGCCGCCGGCCTCGACGTACCGGTCGAGGATCGCGTACGAGGTGGCCTCGTCGGTGGCGCTGCCGAAGAGCATCGCGCCGAGGCTGAGCACGCTGACCTCGCGCCGGGTCGCCGGGTCGGTGCCGATCGTGCGGTACCGCATGGGGGTCTCCTCTCGGGCGCCCTACCGGTGGGCGCACCGGTCACCCTGCCGCCTGGAGCGCGCTCCAGGTCAAGCTCACCAGGGGAGTACGCCGTATCCGCCGCCGGCGTCCATCTGGAAGCCCCAGAGCAGCCCGTTCGGCCCGTCGGCCGGCAGGGTCGCCAACTGGGGCTGTTGGAGTTCGAGTGCCGGGTGTTGCTGGTGCCGGAGACCGAGCAGCGGCTGATCGTCTACGTGCCCGAGCCCGGCTCGCCGACCCAGGCCGTGTTCCGCCGGATCGCCGAACGCGTCGGCTCCTGACCTGACCGGCGGCCGACCAGCCCGTCCCCGTGATCGGACCGCCGATAGAGCACGCTGTGGCGCTCCCGGGTGCGCACCACCAGGCCGGAGCGCAGCAGCACCCCCAGGTGATACGAGACGGTGGCCGGGGCCAACCGGTGCCGCTCGCTGAGCTGCCCGGTGGACCGGGGAACGTCCAGGTCCGCCAGGATCGCCGCCCGGCTCACCCCGACCAGGTCACCGAGCCGATCCGCCCGACGCTGACCCGTCGGCCCGGCGCCGACCGGGTAGACGAGCACGGCGTTGCCCTCGTCGCAGAGCTGAGTGGAGAGCTGAGGCCAGGCCAGCGCCGACGGCGCGAGCACCAGCTCCGCGCCGGTCAGCGCGGTGGTGATCCGGTACGAGCTGTCGACGGTCAACGAACTGCCGGTCCAGCCGACCTTCGGGTGCAGACTGTTCAGCATGCTGCCCACTCCGGCAGTGGCCATCGTGGTGGCCCGCAGGGCCAGCTCGGCCTCCAGCGCGGTTCGCACCGCTGGCCACTGCTCGGCGAGCGCGGCCCGCCAGAAGTGGCGCAGCCCGTTGGTCACGCGCCGGGCCAGGGTGCCGTCCTCCACCGCCGTGCGGACCCGCGCCGGGATCCTGCCCGCCGGAAACCGCTCGTTCACCTGCACCGCCACCTCGTCGGCGGGCGTCGCGGCCGTGGCCGCCAACTGCTGCTCGAAGGCCGCGTCGAGCGGGCCCAGCGGCGGCTTCGGCGTGAGCAGATCCGGCGTGTAGCCGAGCCGGCCGGGCGGCGTCATCAGCTCCGCGACCAGGGCCACGTCGGGGTGCCGCAGCGCGGCGCGGGCGGCCGGACCGGGATCGCCGTGCACCGGGTGCCCGAAGCGCGACAGCGCGGCCCGCAGCCAGGACGTCACCTCCGACGCCGGCGAGATCGCCAACCGAAGCCGGGCGAGGCTCGGGCCGTCCAGATGCGCGACCATCACAGCCCGGATCGTACAAGCGGTGGCGTCGATGTGCGGTCGGCATTCGAACTGGTTCGAATCAGTACCCGGCGGGGCGGCGGGTCGGGTTGGCTGCGACGGCAACACCACTCGCCCTGAGGAGAAACCGATGCGCCTCCCTGCCTCCGCCCGTCCCGCCGGCCGGCTCGGCCGCACGATCGCCCTGCTCGGGCTCACGGCCGGTCTGCTGGCAGCGGCTCCTGCCGCGGTGTCGGCCGGCACTCCGGGTCCGGCCGACACGACAACCGGCGACGCGATGGCCCGTGGCTGCGAGCGCGCCTTCGACCGCGCCGTCCGCGCGTACGTGGAGACCACCGAACGGCGCGACCTGGACGGCTTCGCCGCGTTGCTGCACCCGGAGGTCACCTCCGTCTTCGCCTCCGACGGTGAGGTGCTCGACGGCAAACGGGCCACCGTGGACTGGCTGCGCGGGTTCTTCGCCGACGACTCGTGGACCCAGTCCTTCAGCGTGGCGAAGCAGACCGTGGTGGGCTGCCGGACCGGCTTCGTGCTGTTCGACTCCGTCTACGCGGTGCCGGCCACCGGCACCAGGGTGCCGCTGCTGATCGGGGTCAGCTACACCTACCAGCATGGCCGGTGGCTGGTGTTGCAGAACCAGGACTCCGTGGGCCGGATCTGACCAGGGGGGCGCCCGTCGGGGGGCCGGGCGGGCGCGGCAGCTGTGGCACCCGCCCCGCGGCGGCGGTCAGACGGCCTTTTCGAGGGCGGCCACCGCCAGCGGCACGATCTTCCCGACCAGCGCGGTGCCGGCCGCCAGGTCACCGCGGCCGGGCACCTTCAGGTAGCCGACCATGTACTGCCGGATCCACACGTTCTCGCCGTCCCACACCCGCTCCCGGTAGGCGGTGCGTTTGATGTCCGACGGCAGGCTCACCCGGCACAGGGAGATCAGCTTCCACGCCTCGGTGTTCTCCTCGGTGTGCTGGGCGGTCTCCGGGTGGAACTTCGCGTCCAGGTTCAGCATCGCCCCGGTCACCCTGGTGCGGACCTCGGCGCCGGAGGTGGGCGCCGGGCGCGGCTCACACACACGAGAAGGGGGCCCGCCTGGGCCCCCTTCTCTAGCTGCGCCGAAACCGGCCGTCGCGTTACGCCGGCAGGTAGGCGAAGGTGTCCGGGTCCGGGCCCTGCCGCCCGGCCTCGCCCTTGTCCAGCGCGGTAATCCGCTCCATCGCCGCGTCGTCCAGCTCGAAGTCGAAGATCCGGGTGTTCTCCTCGATCCGCTTCGGGGTGGTCGACTTCGGGAAGATGATGTCGCCGCGCTGCACGTGCCAGCGGAGCACCACCTGCGCCGGGCTCCGGTCGAGCTGCTCGGCGATGTCGATTACCGTCGGGTCGTCGAGCACCTTGCCCTGGGCGATCGGCGACCACGCCTCGGTGAGGATGTTGTGCTCGCGACCGTAGGCGCGGACCTTGTCGTTGGTGAAGTACGGGTGCGCCTCGATCTGGTTGACCGCCGGCACGACGCTCGCCTCGGCGGCCAGCCGCTCCAGGTGCGACACCTGGAAGTTCGACACGCCGATCGAGCGGGCCCGGCCGTCGCGCTGGAACTCCTCCAGCACCTTCCAGGTCGAGACGTAGTCGCCGTCGTACAGGGTCGGCAGCGGCCAGTGGATCAGGAACAGGTCGATGTAGTCCATCTTCAGCGCCGCGAGCGTCGAGTCGAACGCCTTGCGGGCGTCGTCGGGGCGGTGGAAGCCGTTGTTCAGCTTGCTGGTCACGTAGACCGAGCCCCGGTCGAGGCCGGACACGCGTACCGCCTCGCCGACCTCGGCCTCGTTGCCGTACATCTCGGCGGTGTCGATGTGCCGGTAGCCCACCTCGAGCGCGGTGGTCACCGCTGCCACGGTGTCCTTCGGCTCGATCTGAAACACCCCGAAGCCGAGCTGCGGAATGGTGGTGCCGTCGTTCAGGCTGATGTCGGGAATGGCGTTCGCCATTGCGGCTCCTTCGCGTCATCGTCGTTGCCTGTCATCCATACCCGGACGGCAGGCCGAATCACCGCACATTGCGGGGTGACGAGCGCAACGCGGGACCGGTTCACCCGGTCGAGTCGAACAGCACCGGCCAGGGCCGTGCCGCCGGCACCGACGGCGCGGCCGGCGCGGGCGTGGTGGGCTGGGCGTCGGCCAGCACCTCCGCGGCGAGTTGACCGAACATCGCCGCCGCCGGGTGCGCCGACCGGTCCGGCCAGGCCGCCGAGGTGCGCTTGGCCAGTGGCGCGTCGGTGATCGGCCGCCAGGCCATCCGCGGTTCCCGGCGGGCCACCGCCGCCGGTTCCACGGCCACCCCGCCGCCGGCCAAGACCAGGCCGAAGAGGAACTCCGGGTTGCGGGCCGGGCGCACCCGCGCCGGGTGCCAACCGTGCTGTCGGCACACCGCCAGCAGGTGGTCGTGCCAGCCGGGCGCGGTGGCGCGGGGCGCGGCCACCAGATCCAGGCCGGCCAGCGACGCCAACGTCACCGCACGGTCGCGGGCCAGCGGCGAGGTGCGCGGCAGCAGCACCCCCAGGGGTACGTCGACCGGGGCGCCGAAGCGCAGCCCGTCCGCCGCCACCGGGTGGTGCACCAGCCCCACGTCCAGGGTTCGCTCGCCGAGCATCCGCACCTGCTCGGCGGTGGTCAACTCGTGCAGCTCCACGTCCAGGCCGGGCGCCCGGGTGGTGAGCCCGTCCAGCAGCGAACGCAGCGTCACGGCGGGCGTCTCCGGTGGCACCCCGGCCCGGAGTACGCCCAGCTCACCGGCACGAATCTGCCCCATCAGGCTGCGCAGTCGACCCTCGCCGGCCAGCAGCTCCTCCGCCTCGCCGAGCAGCAGCTCACCGGCGGTGGTGAGGCGTACCTGGCGGCGGGACCGGTCGAACAGCTCGACCGTCAGCTCCCGCTCCAGCCGCTGGATCGACTGGCTCAGCGGCGGTTGAGCCATCCCGAGCAGCTCCGCGGCCCGCCCGAAGTGCAGCTCGTGGGCGACGACCACGAAGTGTCGCAGGTGCCGGAGCAGGTCCACGGCCCGGACCCTACGCCAGCGCCGGCACCGGGCCGCTGGATACCGTGCCTGCGTGGACGTGGAGGAACGTATCGAGGCCATCTTCGCCGCCGCCGGGGTGACGGCCAGCATGCATGCCGTCGACCTCGACGCCGTGGGCCTGGCCCTCGACGGCCCGACCGGCAGTGGTCCGGAGGTCGGGGTACGGGCCGACGAGCAGGTCGTGATCGCCTCGATCTTCAAGATCCTCCTGGTGCTGGAGTTCGCCCGCCAGGTCGAGGCCGGTCAGCTGGACCCGACCGAGCGGGTCCTGGTCACCGCCGCCGACCGGCTCGGCGGGTGGGGTCTGGCCGGCTGCACCGACGACGCCGAGGTGTCGCTGCGCGACCTCGCCTACTTCGCCATGTCGGTCAGCGACAACACCGCCGCCGATCTGCTGCTGCGCCGGGTCGGCCCGGACCTGCTGCCGATGCTCGCCGCTGAGCTGGGGTTGACCCGCACCCGCGTCCTCGGCGGTCCCCGGGACCTCGTCGAGGCGATGCTCGCCGACGTGGGCGCCCGCACCGACGCGGAGTTCGCCAGGATCTTTCCCACCCTGCCGGCGGAGCGGGTCCGGGCCATGCGGGTCTTCGATCCGTCGCGCACCACGTCCAGCACGGCCCGGGAGATCACCCGGCTGCTCACGCTGATCTGGCGGGACGAGGCCGGGCCGCCCGAGGCGTGCGCGATGGTCCGCACCTGGATGGCCCGGCAGATCTTCTGGACCCGGCTGGCCGCCGGTTTTCCGCCCGGCGTCCGGGTGGCCGGAAAGACCGGCACCCTGCCCGGGCTGCACCTGGAGGCCGGCGTCGCCGAGTACCCCGACGGTGGCCGGTACGCCATCGCTGTCTTCGCCCGTGCCGACCAGTTGACCCCGCGCCGCATCGACGTGGACCTGGCGATGGGGGAGGCCGCCCGGACGGCTGTCGAGGCGCTGCGCGGCAATTGATTTCACGCCCGTCCGATCGTCGGCGCACCGCCACTGAGCAGGTCCGATATGCGGCGGCGTATCGGAGTCGACGGCCTTTGATCTTGGACCCGGGCGGGGTGGCGCTGATTGGCTCGTGTCGACCGATCACCCGACCACGGGGAGTAGATCCGCATGCCCAACCTCGACCGCCGCCGCTTCCTGCGCGACGCCGCCGCCACCACCGCCCTGGTCTCCGCTGGCGGCCTCGCCGTCGGCGGCGCCGCCCCGGCCCAGGCCGCGCCGACGGCCGCCGCACCCACGCCGACCGCTCGCCGCAAGGGCGCGGTCAGCTTCCGCTGGTGGGGTACAGCCGGCTGGCGCATCGACATCGGGGATCGGACGGTGCTCGTCGACCCCTTCCTCAGCCGGATCGACACCGGCCTGTTCACCGGCGCCTTCAACACCGCCACCCCGTTGACCGTGCGCACCGACGTGATCGACCAGCGCGTCGACCGGGCCACGACGGTGCTGGTCACGCACACCCACTGGGACCACTTCATGGACGTGCCGTACATCGCCGGCCGTACCGGCGCGCGGGTGTTCGGCACGCTCACCGCATACCACCTCGGGTTGGCCTACGGGGTGCCGTCGGCCCAGCTCAGCGCCGTCAAGGGTGGCGAGGTGCTCGACTTCGGCGACCACAGCATCGAGGTGGTCAGCTCGTTGCACAGCCGCAACGCGGCGTACTCGGTGGCCTTCCCGGGGGTGCGGGTGAGTCAGCCGGCGCTGCCGGCGACCGTCGGTGACCTGCCGGAGGGGGACACGCTGGGCTACCTGCTTCGCGTCGACGACGGCCCGTCGGTGTACTTCACCGGCGCCAGCGACGTCGCCGAGCGGAACCTCACCGGCCTGGCGCCCGACGTGGCGATGGTGGCCATGCAGAGCGCCACCACCACCGGCGACTACCTGCCCCGACTGCTGACCGGCCTGGAGTACCCGAAGGTCGTGGTGCCGGTGCACTACGACAACTTCGAGACCCCGTTGCAGAACCCGCCGGTGGTCGCACCGACCGACCGCACCCGGCTTAACGAGATGATCGCGGCGATCCGCCGGATCTCGCCGCGCAGCCGGGTCCTCGTGCCCGAGTACGAGACCGCGTACCACTTCTGACCGGCGCCGGTGTGGGGGTCGCAGGCCGCGACCCCGCACCCGGGGTCAGGCGGCGGTCAGCTCGGCCAGGGCGCGCACCGACTTCCAGTTGCGCGTGGTGGCCACCACGCCGAGCTTCTTCTCCAGGTACGCGTTGGTGAACTTCGACCGCCCGTAACCACCGTCGACGTAGTGCAGGAACACCTCCCGGCCGGTCACCGTGAACGACACGTTCTCCGCACCGGGCACGGCGAGCGCGTCCAGCATGGACTTCTTCGGTGCGGCCGCGAGGAAGGCCACCAGCAGTCGCGTCGGGTCGTCCTCCCGGTCGGCGTACGGGTTGCCGCCGGCCACCGCCGCCAACTCCCGGCCGCTGCGCACCAACACCGGAACGGTCAACGCCAACTCGTCGGTGAGCGCCCGCTCGATCCCGACGGCCAGCTTCTCCGCGTCACGCACGGTGCTGCCGAAGACCACGTTGCCACTCTGCAGGTACGTCTTGACGTCCTCGTGGCCGAGGTCGGTGACGATCCGGCGCAGGTCGGCCATCGACAGCCGGGTGGTGGCGCCGACGTTGACCCCGCGCAGCAGGGCGACGTACCGGGTCATGGCTCCTCCGTCGGGTGCGGGCCGAATTGGTTCAGCGTAGGCCGCCCGGCCCCACCAGGCCCGTCTCGTACGCCACGATGACCAGTTGCGCCCGGTCGCGAACCGCCAGCTTGGTCAGCAGCCGCCCGACGTGCGTCTTGACCGTGGCCTGGCTGAGGTTGAGGTGCGCGGCCAGCTCCGCGTTGGACAGGCCCCGGGCGATCAACGCGAGCACCTCCCGTTCCCGTTCGGTCACCCCGTCGAGCTGTCGGGGCAGCGGCCGGGCCGGCTCCGGCTGCCGGGCGAACTCGTCGATCAGCCGGCGGGTCACCGTCGGCGCGAGCAGCCCCTCACCGGCGGCGACCACCCGGATCCCGGTCAGCAGATCCGCCGGTGGGGTGTCCTTGAGCAGGAACCCGCTGGCCCCGGCGCGCAACGCCCCGTAGACGTACTCGTCGAGGTCGAACGTGGTCAGGATGATGACCCGGGTGCCGGCCGTCGCCGGGTCGGCGCAGATCCGTCTGGTCGCCTCGATGCCGTCCATCTCCGGCATCCGGACGTCCATCAGCACCACGTCCGGCCGGTGCTGCTCGGTCAACGCGACGGCCTGCACGCCGGTGCCCGCCTCACCGACCGTGGTGCAGTCCGGGCTGAGGTCGACCAGCAGCCGGAAGCTGCCGCGCAACAGCGCCTGATCGTCGGCGATCAGTACGCGGATCACGCGGCCACCCGGTAGGGGAGGCTGGCCGTCACCGCGAAGCCACCGGCGGAGCGTGGGCCGGCGCGGAACTCCCCGCCGTGCAGCGCCACCCGTTCCCGCATGCCGATCAACCCGTGCCCCTCCTCGCCGATCAGGACCGGCCGCTGGCCGTCATCGGTCACCTCCACCCGCACCTCGTCGGGCAGGACGGTCACCGTCGCCCGGCAGGCGGCCGGCGCCGCGTGCTTCACCACATTGGTCACCGCCTCCTGCACGATCCGGTACACCGTGAGGCCCACCGACTCCGGCACCGCGCCGGCCGGCTCCTCCCGCCGGACAGCGAGCTGGACGTCGACGCCGCCGATCGCCGCCTGCCGGGCGAGGACGGGCAACTCGTCCAGCCCGGGCGTCGGCGCGTACGGGGCGTCCTCGCGCAGGACGCCGAGCACCCGACGCACGTCGGTCAGCGCGTTGCGACCGGTCTCCTCGATCACCCGTAGCGCGGCACCCGCCTCGCGGGGGTCGGCCTCCGCGACGTGATTGGCGACGGCTGCCTTCACCACGATGAGGCTCAACGTGTGCGCCACCACGTCGTGCAACTCGCGCGCCACCCGTAACCGCTCCTCGGTGGCGGCCTGACGGACCAGCTGGTCACTCTGCCGGGTGGCGAGGGCGCGTCGCTCCCGGATCAGCCAGCCGATTACCCAGGCGGGCGCGACCATGACGGCGGCGTAGACCACCGCGCCGGTCCGCGACCAGAGGTCACCGGCGGTCAGCACCAGCGCGACGCTCACCAGGGCGAGACAACCGGCCGCGCAGAGCATCGACCGGCGGGTGGGCGTCGCCACGGCCACCGTGTAGAAGGACAGGCCGATGGCGAACGCCGGGGCGGCTGCGGCGAAGTTGGGTATCACCCCAGTGATCAAGGCGACGGTGGCGACGGAGCTGATCACGACGGCCACCGTCATCGGCCACCGCCGCCGGATGGCCAACGGCAGCCCCAGCGCCATCCCGACCAGCACGGACACCCAGAACGGCTCGCGTACGCCACCGTGCAGCGGCGACTCCAGCGCCGCGTACGGGCAGAGCAGCCCGCCGACGGCCACCGCCAGCAGGGCGTCCACGGTGTACAAGTCCACCGGCCGCATCCGTCGGGTCAACAGAAGAGCGGTCACCCGTCGAACGCTATCGGCCGGTCGGGTCGACCGCGTCCCCCTGCGGGTGGTCATCCCGGAGGACGATGTGCCGGCGCTTCCGGGCCTCCGACTCCACCCCGGGGCGGGCCGGAAAGTGCCCGCCCCGGCCCGACGCGCCGCAGCTCCCGATTCGGGACCGTAACGGTCATGACCACGCACACGGTGACCCTGACGGGGCTACGCACGGTGTACGGCACCGGAACTCGGCGGGTGGCGGCGCTCGACGGTGTGACCACCAGCTTCGCGAGTGGCACGTTCACGGCGGTGATGGGCCCCTCGGGTTCGGGAAAGTCCACCCTGCTGCACTGCGCGGCAGGGCTGGACCGCCCGACCGAGGGGACCGTCACGATCGACGGCACCTGCCTCAACGACCTCGGTGAGGACGAGCTGACCCGGCTGCGGCGGGACCGGATCGGCTTCGTGTTCCAGGCGTTCAACCTGGTGTCCACGCTGACCGCCGCGCAGAACGTCGAGTTGCCGTCGCGCCTGGCCCGCCGCCGCCCGCCGGCCGGAGACGTCGCCGCCGCCCTCGCCGCCGTCGGACTCGCCGACCGGGCCGGGCATCGGCCGAGCGAGCTGTCCGGCGGTGAGCAGCAGCGAGTCGCCGTGGCCCGAGCGCTGATCACCCGTCCGACGGTCGTCTTCGCCGATGAGCCGACCGGGGCGCTGGACAGCGCGGCGTCCCGCCAGGTGCTTCGGCTGCTGCGGGGGCTGGTCGACGACCACGGGCAGACCGTGGTGATGGTGACCCACGATCCGGCCGCCGCCGGGTACGCCGATCGGGTCCTCCTGCTGGACGACGGCCGTGTCGTCGACGAGCTGACCGGCGGGATCAGCGCCGCAGCCGTCGCCGCCCGGATCGCCGAGCGGGAGACCGAGCCGGCGCAGACCGTGGAGCAGTCGTGTTGAGCGTCCGGCGGTCGGCCAGCGCGTTCGTGGCCGTCGCCATCGGGGTCACGCTGGTCGCGGCGGCCACCCTGCTGCTCGCTTCCGGGCGTCCGCAGGTGCCGGACCGGTTGGCGCGGGCGGCGGTCGTGGTGCAGAGCCCGGAGGCGAGTGCGTCGGCTGACCAGTTCGTGCCGACCCGGCCCTGGTCCGCCAGCACGGCGGCGGACCTCGTCGGCAGGCTGGCCGGTCTAGCGGGCGTCGTGGCGGCGGTGCCGGACCGGACCTTCTACGCCCAGCCGCTCGTCGACGGTCGGCCGTCGGTGGCCGACACCCGGCGGGAGGACGCCTACCAGGGGCACGGCTGGTCCAGCGCCCGACTGGGCGGGGTGCGGCTCAGCGCCGGCGAGCCGCCCCGTGGGCCCGGCGAGGTGGTGGTCGACCGCGCGCTCGGGCTGCGCACCGGGGTGCTGGTCACCCTGCTCACCGCGGCGGGCCCGGAGCCGTACACCGTCACCGGTCTGGTCGACGGGCCTGGTGTCCATGTCGCGGACGAGGTCGCGGCCGCGCTCGCGCCCGGCGTCCGGGCCATCGGGCTGCTGCTCGCGCCGGGAGCTGATGCGGAGCGGGTCGCCACGGCGGCGCGCGGAATCGTCGGTGGCGACGGGCGGGTGCTGACCGGTGCCGCCCGGGGTGCGCTGGAGCCGCGCGGTGACGCCCGCACCCGCTGGATCGGTATGCAGGTGCTCACCGCCACGGCGGCCCTCGCCGGCTTCGTCACGGTGTTCGTGGTCGCCTCCACGTTCGCGTTCACCGTCGCGCAGCGCCGCCGTGAGCTGGGCCTGCTGCGCGCCGTCGGCGCCACCGGTCGCCAGATCCGCCGCATGGTGTGCGCGGAGGCGCTCATCGTCGGTGTCTCGGCGGGGCTCGTCGGCGTGCTGGTGGGCGCGGTGCTCGCCCCGCTGCTGGGTCGGCTGCTCGTCGACTTCGGCTACGAACCGTCGACCTTCCGGGTCCGCTACGAACTCTGGCCGGTGGCGGTCTCGCTCGCCGCCGGGCCGGTGATCGCGTTGCTGGCCGTCTGGTCGGCGTCGCGCCGAGCGGCCCGGGTCCGCCCGTTGGAGGTGTTGCGCGAGGCGGCGGTGGAGCAGCGACCGATCGGGCGGCTGCGGACTGGCTTCGGGGCGCTGCTCGTCGCGGCGGGCGTCGCTCTCAGTGTGGGGACGGCGACCGCCGACGAGGCCCGGGTTGCCGCGCAGTACGCGCTCTACGCAGTGATGGCGCTGGTGGCCGGTGCCACCGTGCTGGCTCCGGCGGTGGTCGGGCCGCTGGTGCGGCTGCTGCGCTGGCCGGTGCGTCGGCCCGGTGGCGCGATCGGGATGCTGGTCCGGGGCGCGGCGTTGACCGCCACCCGGCGGACCGCCGCCATCGCCGCGCCGGTGCTGCTCACGGTCGCGTTCGCGGTGCTGGTGTCCGGAATGGTGCGCACCACCAGCGCCGCGTACGCGGCAGGTCGGGCCGACAACGTGAACGCCGGCTGGATCGTCGTGCCCGACCGGGCACCCGGTCTGTCCGACCGGGCCGTCGCGGCGACCGGTGGCACCGCCCTCCTGCCGACCACCGTCTACCGCACGGAGCCCGGCACGTCCCCGCCGAACCGGCCGATGACCGCGCTCGGCGTGGAGCCGGCGGGGTTCGCCGCCGCGAACCGGGTGCTCACCGTCGTCGCCGGCTCGCTCAACGACCTGACCGGAGACGACACGGTGGTGGTCACCGCCTCGGCGAACCGGCTGCCGTCCGAGCCGTACCCGGTGGTCTTCGCGGACGGCACGCTGGTGTCGCTGCGCGTCGTCGCCGTGGTCACCGACACCTCCATCCCCGGTGACCTGCTCCTGCCCCGGGCCGTGATCCGCGCCCACGACCCGTCCGCGCTGACGTCCACGGTGTACGTCCGGGACCGGATCGATCCTCCCGTCGGCGCGCGGATCCTCGACATCCCAGCCTGGGCGGCCGAGGCGGACGCCGCGGAGGACCGCCTCGTCTGGCTCTTCACGGTGCTGCTGATCGGTGTGTCCGCCGGTTACGGGGCCATCGCGGTGGCCAACACGCTGTTGCTGGCCGCCGCCGGCCGCGCCGGGGACCTGCGGCTGATCCGGTTGGCCGGGGCGACCCGACGGCAGGTCATCTGGCTGGTCACGGCCGAGTCGGCGCTGGTGGTCCTGATCGGCGCCCTGCTGGGTGGGGCTGTCGCGTTCGTCGGCCTGCTCAGCATCCGTGCCGGCCTCGCCGAGCAGGTCGGCGCCCCGGTCGATCTGGTGGTGCCCTGGCCGGTGGTCGCCGGGGTGGTGGGGTTGTGTCTGCTGCTCGCGGTGCTGTCCAGCGTGCTGCCGACGTGGCGGTCCTTGCGGCATCGTCCCGCGCGGTCGCCGCTCGGCCTCGTCGGATGACCGCGCCCCCTGCGTGGGCGTTCGGGCCGCTACCGTCCACGGATGCGATCCGCGCGCCCGGTCGGGCTGCTCCTCTCCGCCGCGCGCTGGACTGGCCGGGCGGTCAACCCATCTGGCGGCACCACGCTCTGGCCGCCCTCGCCGCGCTGGCCGGCCCGCTGGCGTTCCTGCTGGTCACGGCCATCCCCATGCTGACCCTGCTGCCGATCGGGGCGACGTTCACCGCGCTGGCCGGCAACAGCCCGATCAACGCCGCCGACTCCGATCTGTTGGTCTCGCTGTGCGGGCTGCTCTCCGGGCTCGGGATGGCCCTGCTGCTGGCCTGGCCGACCGCCGAGAACCGCCGGTAGCTCACTCGACGACCGGCAGCACGACCTCGTTGCGGCGCAGGAACCAGGGCTTCCACGGTGGGTCGAAGCGCGCGTACCGGATGGCGCCGGTGGGTTGCAGCCCGGCCGCGGTCACCGCGCGGCCGAGCATGGTGGCCCGTTGGCTGAACGACTGCTCCGTCCATCGCCCGGAGAACCGCATCGCCGCCGCCAGCCGTGCCGGAACCTCGCGGATCCGCACCCGGGCGTCCACCGGCTCGGGCAGGGTGGCGGTGGTGAAGGTGGCCGGCATGACGAACTGGATCAGGTACGCGCCCGGCCACTCGCCCTCGATCTGGACCACCGGCACGGTCATGGCGATCTTCTCCGAGCCGCTGGCCGCCGTCGTCGTCGGCGCGGCCGGGCCGATCGGGTGCCGGGCCCGGTTGGCCCCGCCGAGGTACGCGGCCAGCGGCCGGAACGCCTCGATCGGCGCCCGGGTGAACGACGCCTGGATCTGCATCTCGGCCACCAGGTGGGCGGGGTACCGACGCAGCTCGAAGCCGGGGTGTCGGGACACCACCCGGTACGGCTGCTGTTCGGTCATCGCGCGGCTCCCAGGGTCTGCTGGGACAGACGCTACCGCCCGTCGGCCTTCCGCTCGGCCGAAGTCGGCTGCTCCGGTCCGGGTGCGACAGCGCGGGCGGTCAGCCGCCAGTACTGCCGTTTGCCCTCGTCGCGCGTCACCACCCCGAGCAGGCCCAGTTCCCGGCGCAACTCCCGGGCGTCGTCACGGCGGTCCCGCTGGATCGCCCGTTCCCGGGCGCGCAGCAGGGCGTCCGCCCCAGCCGGCAACCCGGGCAGGTCGGGCACCCACAGCCGGTACGCCGACCGGTGTGGGTCGTCGTCCGCCCAACCCCAACCGTGCGCCCGGAACGCCGCCGCCAGTTGGGCGGCCGACAGGTCGGTCGGCTCCCGGACCAGTTCCGCGCCGTCGGCGTCGAGCAGCACCAGGTGCTTGTCGGCGAGGAAGACCACCCGGGCGTCGGCCCGAGCGACCGCCCGGTCCTGGTCGGAGCGGCGCAGCCGGACCTGCGCCGTGTCGACGGTGACGATCAGCCGTTCGGCGGTGCCGATCCCGGCGATGACCAGGCCGGCCAGCACGCCGACCGCGATGGTGCCGCCGGTGGCCTGCGGCTCGGGCAGCCGGTCCAGCCACTCGATCAGGTCGCTGAACGGCACCCAGGGGAGCCGGGCCAGCCAGCCCGTCGTCGCCGCGAGGAGCCATCCGGCGCCCGCGCCGAGCAGTGGGAAGCCACCCCACAGGACGGCCAGCTCCAGCGGGCCGCCGCTGACCACGGTGCGCGGACGGTACCCGGCCACGTCCATGGTCAGGACACCTCGCGGCGCAACGTCCGGAACAGGCCGGCGGCCAGCGGAAGGACCATCCAGACGAGCAGGGACACCGCTATCCGCCCCCACTGGTCGCCGGTGACGGCGTCGGTGCTGAACAACGGTTCCATGGTCTTGCTGGTGTCCAACCATTCGGATGGACCACGCAGGGGCTTGACCATCTCGCCGAGCACCCCCCACAGGGTGGGCAGCAGCAGGTAACCGACGATCGCCAGCGGCGGGTTGAGCAGCAGCAGACCGAAGGCGGCACCCATCAACACGCTGGTGACCTGGAGGATCGCCGCGTTCACGATCAGCGACCCGTCGAGCTGCCAGGTGCCCGCGCCCCCGGTGGCGGACGCCAGCAGCGTGCCGACGGCGGCGACGGCGAGGCTGGCCAGCACCGAGGCGAGCGCGGTCAGTGATACGGCGATCAGCTTCGCGCCGACCACCCGCTCCCGGCGGGGCACCAGGGCGTACGTGGTGAGGGCGGTGCGTTGCGACCATTCGCTGGTGATCGACAGGATGCCCAGCACCGGCAACAGCACCGACACCGGCAGCAGCGCGGGGACGAAGAAGTTGGTGAAGGTCTGGTCGGCGTCCTTGGCGTAGATCAGTTGCAGGGTGACGATCGCGGCGGTGACCAGGCCGATGGTGATCAGCAGCCAGCGCCCGGCTCGGGTGTCGACGAGCTTGCGCAACTCCACGACGGTGAGCCGGAGCAGCGACGGTCGGCGTACCGGGGCATGGTGCCGGGGCGCGACGGCGCCGGCGGCGGGCGCGGTGGTGGTGGTCATCGGACGGCCTCCTTGGTGGATTCGCCGGCGGTCAGGGTGAGGAAGAGCTGTTCGAGGCCACCGCCGCTGGCGGGGCGCAGTTCGGCCAGCGCGACGCCGGCATCGGCGGCGGCCTGGCCGACCGCCTCGGCGTCGGCCTGCACGAGCAGCCCCTCCGAGCTGTCGGCGGCGGTCAGGTTGGCCGCGTCCAGCGCCCGGCGCAGCGCCGCGTCGTCGCGGGCCCGGACCACCGTGCCGCCACCGGCCAGCAGTTCGTTCTTGTCGCCCTGGGCCACGATCCGGCCGCCCCCGATCACCACCAGCCGGTCCGCGACCGCCTCCACCTCGCGCAGCAGGTGGGAGGAGAGCAGCACGGTGCCGCCCCGGTCGGCGAAGTCACGCAGCAGGCCGCGCATCCAGAAGATCCCCTCCGGGTCCAGCCCGTTGGCCGGCTCGTCGAGGATCAGCACCCGGGGGTCGCCGAGCAGCGCGTGCGCCAGCCCGAGCCGCTGGCGCATGCCCAACGAGTACGCCCGCACCCGGCGCTTCGCGGCCACCGCGTTCAACCCGACCAGGTCCAGCTTCGCGGCGACCTCGCGCCGGTCCAGACCCATGGTGTACGCGGACAGCGTCAACGCCTCGCGGCCGGTGCGCCCGGCGTGCTGGGCGGAGGCGTCCAGCAGCACTCCGACCTCCCGCCCCGGGTTGGGCAGCTCCTGGTACGGGTGCCCGGAGACGGTGGCCCGGCCGGCGGTCGGCGTGGTGAGCCCACAGATCATGCGCATGGTCGTCGACTTGCCGGCGCCGTTGGGGCCGAGGAAGCCGGTGACGGTGCCCGGCTCGCACTGGAACGACACGTCGTCCACGGCCGGATGTGGCCCGTATCGCTTGGTGAGGTTCTCCACGGTGATCATGTCGTCGAGCCTGCCCGCGCCGCCCGGCCATCCGCTGCGGCCACCGGTCGCTGTCGCGTCGACCTTGGTCGACCGGCGGGTCTCGACTTTGGTAGCTGGTCGTGTCGCCCGTCGGTTGCCTAGCATGGCGTCGTGACCAGCCTCGCCGTCCCGGAGCACCCCTGGCTGTTGCCGGGGGAGCTGGTGGTGCCGGCCGACCGGGGGCGTCCGCGTCCGCGCCGCACCACCCGCGACTGGATCGTGGACAGCCTCGCGTTCCTGGTCTCCCTGCTCTGGGTGCTGTTCGCCACCGCCGACGCCCTGTCGCCCGACCCGGCGATGAGCACCGCGCTCCCGCACGACTGGATGGCCGGCGCCGACGCCCTGATCGGGCTGGTCTGTTCTGTGCTGCTCTGGTGGCGCCGCCGCTGGCCGCTCGGGCTGGCCGTGGCGACGACACCGCTGACCCTGTTCTCGTTGGCCGCCGCCGTCCCGCTGCTGATCTTATATTTCACGGTGGTGGTGCACCGGCGGACCGCCGTTGCGATCGCGATCACCGGTGCCGGCCTCGTCACCAACATGGTCTTCACGTGGTTGCGTCCGGACCCGAAGATGTCGTACTGGGAAGCCGCGTCGTGGGGCGTGGTGATCAGCCTCGTTGTGCTGGCCTGGGGGATGTTCGTCCGGGCCCGGCGGCAGTTGATCGTGTCGTTGCGCGAGCGGGCCGAGCGGGCCGAGGCGGAGCAGCAACTGCGGGTCGCGCAGGCCCGCCACCTCGAACGCACCCGGATCGCCCGGGAGATGCACGACGTCCTGGCCCACCGGATCTCGCTGCTCAGCCTGCACGCGGGTGCGTTGGAGTTCCGTCCGGACGCGCCGGCCGACGAGGTGGCCCGCGCCGCCGGGGTGATCCGGGGCAGCGCGCACGCCGCCCTTCAGGACCTGCGGGAGGTGATCGGGGTGCTCCGGGCCGAGGACGGCGGCGGCGCCCCGGAGCCGCCACAACCCACCCTCGCCGACCTGCCGGCGCTGATCGCCGAGTCGCGGTCGGCCGGGGTACGGGTCAACGTCAGCGACAGCGTCGCCACACCGGAGCAGGTGCCGGCGGCGCTGGGCCGGGCCGCGTACCGGATCGTGCAGGAGGGGCTGACCAACGCCCGCAAGCACGCGGCCGGCGCGGCGGTCACCGTGGACGTGGCCGGCGGGCCGGGCACCGGCCTGACCGTGGTGATCGGCAACCGGTGGCCGGTCGGCACACCGGAGGGCGGCACCCTGCCGGGCGCGGGCACCGGCCTGGTCGGCATCAGCGAACGGGTCACCCTCGCTGGCGGTCGGCTCGCCTACGGGCGGGACGACACCGGCGACTTCCGGCTGGCCGCCTGGCTGCCGTGGCCGGCGTGACCAACCCTGCCGGCGCAGCCAAGCCGCCGGTGCGCGTACTGATCGTGGACGACGACGCGCTGGTCCGGGCCGGGCTCTCGATGATCCTCGGCGGCCTGCCGGATCTGACCGTGGTCGGCGAGGCGGCCGACGGTGGCGAGGTGCCGGCAGCCGTCGCCGCGTACGCCCCGGACGTGGTGCTGATGGACATCCGGATGCCCCGGGTCGACGGGCTCACCGCCACCGAGGCCCTGCGGGCCCAGCCGCACCCGCCGGAGGTGCTGGTGCTGACCACTTTCGATGCCGACGAGCAGGTGCTGCGGGCGCTGCGCGCCGGTGCGGCCGGCTTCCTGCTCAAGGACACCCCACCGGCGGAGATCGTGCACGCCGTACGCCGGGTCGCGGCCGGTGAGGCGACGCTCTCCCCGACGGTGACCCGGACGCTGATCGCCCACGTGACCGCCTCCGCCCCCGGCCCGGTCGGCCCGGACCCGCGCCGGGAGCGCGCGCTGCGGTTGCTCACCGGGCTCAGTGAGCGGGAGCGGCAGGTGGCGGTCGCGCTGGGTCGGGGCCACACCAACGCGGAGATCGCGGGGGAGTTGTTCATGAGCGTGGCGACGGTGAAGGCGTACGTCTCCCGGCTGCTGACCCGGCTGGAGCTGAACAACCGGGTCCAGGTGGCGCTGCTCGTGCACGACGCCGGCCTGGTCTGAGGTTCCACCGCTCGGGAGGATCTGCTTACCGCGTACCGGAATTGAACTTTCGTCCGGTGTCCGCCGTACCCATGGCCGAGGATGTCGGTGCGGTGGGTCCGCCGTACCGCTGCCGAACTGCGGGAGGCCTGCCGTGCGAGTTGGTGAGCAGTCGACGGATCCCATCGATCAGGTGCTGGGTGAGGTGCCAATGCCGGCACCGTTGACCCCCGAGGATGTCCGGCTCGCGGTCCGGGCGGTGGTCGTGCACACCGCCGAGGAGTGGCCCACCGGGCCGCTGTGCCGCAACGACGGCGCGTCCTACCCGTGCCGGCTGCACCGCTGGGGGCGACGGGTGTTGGAGACACACGGGCTCAACGAGCGTCAGATCGAGGCGTTGATCCGGCATGGCAATCCGTTTGTGCACGTGCCCTTCCCGTTCACGGCTACTGGGCCGTCGCGGCAGCAGGCCGCGCGGGCCGTCCCCCAGGGGATCCGGCCCACCGCTGCTGGCCGGCCGGTGACTCCCCCCGTCACCGCGCCGCGCTGGCCCCGGGCGAGCTGAGCGCGCTACCCCTCCGCCCACCTGACCCGGGGCGACACGACGTCGGCCCGGCGCGGAAGTTCCCCCTCCGCGTCGGGCCGACGTCGCTCTGACCGGCCGGCTCAGTCGTTGCCGGCCCCGATCCCGCAATCCGGGGCGGACCAGTTGGTCGTGTTCGAGCTGCTGTCGCTGTTGTTCTCCCGCCGCGAGTCCACGTGCACGTGGTCGTCGTGGTCGGGATAGCCCGGCCCGTAGATCCCACTGAAGCCGTTGTTACGGGCACCACGGGCGACCTGGCACAGCGAGGACGTCCGTGAGGTCACGTCGGCCGCGTTGCCGTACAGGTGCTGGCTGTCGGACGCGCCGCCGACCTGGTTGTTGCAGGCCCGACTGCGGAATCCACTCGACACGTAGAGCGGCTTGTCACCGAGGCCCTTGCGCAGCGCCTCCAGCTTCCACATGGTGCGCAGCGCGTTCTGCTTGGTCTGGTTGGCCGACAGCGGGCCGCCGCTCCACCCGCTTCCCCCGCACCCGTTGTCCAGCTCGCTGTAGCTGAAGTGCGCGGGCGTGCAGTCGTTGTCCTGGAGCTGGTACAGCTTGGCGAAGGTCTGTGGGCCGGCGATGCCGTCGGCGCGTAGCCCGTACGCCTGCTGGAACCGCTTGACCGCGGCGGCGGTCTTCGGCCCGTAGCGCCCGTCGTTCTCCACGATGTCCCGGTAGCCGGCCCACCCGGCGACCCGGATCTGCAACTGGCGGACGTCGTCGCCGGAGCGCCCCTGGGTCAGGGTGCGGTTCCAGGTGTAACAGCCGTCCGCGTGCGCCGCCGGTGCGGCGATCACCGTGGCGATTGCCGCCCCGGGCAGTGCCAGGGCGAATGCGACGGCGACTCGCTTCAAGGTGTTTACGCGCACAGAAGTCCTCCCGATAGGAGAGCGAATGGGGTGGCTCCGGGACATCGACCGAGAAGTCCCGTGATTCCCACCCTGACACTGATCCGTGCGGTTGGAGGTGATTAACGAGAATCGTCCTCACAATCTGCGGTTCCTGGGTATTGACTGGGAATTCGGCTGATTTGCGAAACAGCCATTTCCTGCCGATCGGCCCTCCGGTGCTCAAGCACACCGAACGTCGCAATCTGCCACACCCAGGGTGATGTTCCCGGGTCAGTGGCAGCCGGTAACGTCAGTCCGGGCGGCGGACTGGCGGAGGTGCGCGTGGCACGGGGTGGCGTCTTCTGTGTCGAGGGTCAGTGGCACCGCGACCTCAACGAGCGAGGCTCCGTGCTACCCACCCTGGAGCTGCTCGAACGGCTGGGCAAGATCCGCTTCATCCACAAGGACGCGGCCACCCGCGACGAGCTGTTCTACTTTCTGGACCGTTGGCTGCTCAAGCAGTACGCCGACCACCGGGTCGGCTTCTTCGCCATGCACGGCGAGCCGAGCCGGCTCTGCCTCACCGACTGGCAGTCGGTGGAGTTGACCGAGGTGGCCGAGCTGATGGCCGGCCGTGCCGAGGGGCGGCGACTCTACTTCGGCAGCTGCTCCGTGCTGCGCGCCTCGGACGCGGTGCTGCGCGAGTTCCTGGAGGTCACCGGAGCCGCTCTGATCTGCGGTTTTACCCGAGAGGTCGACTGGGTCGAATCGGCAGCCTTCGAAACCGTTCTCCTCGACGTGCTCGCCAACGGCCAGCGGCACAACGCCGCCGAGTTGCGGATGGGCTCCGCGCACTGGGCGCCGCTCGCGTCGTACCTCGGTTTTCGGGTGATCTACGCCAACGGTCGGGCCTGGCGTCCGCCCGGCCGCCCCCGGGTGCCCACCCAGGCGGTGCGCCGCTCCGCGGCCCGAGCCCGCTGACCCGCCGCCGCCGCTGCTCCCGCGCCCTGGTAGGAACGGGGAATGGCACGCAGCATCGCAAGGAACACCCGGGTCGACCGGGACGGCCTGCTCGAATTCCTCCGGCCGCGACACCGCGTCGTCCTGATGACCACCCGGGCCGACGGGCGCCCGCAGTCCTCCCCGGTCTCCGCCGGGGTCGACGGGCAGGGGCGGCTGGTCATCTCCACCTACCCCGAGCGGGCCAAGGTGACCAACATCCGCCGCGACCCCCGGGTCTCGGCGTGCGTGCTCAGCGACGACTGGAACGGGCCCTGGGTGCAGCTCGACGGCACCGCCGAGGTGCTGGACCTGCCCGAGGCTCTGGAGCCGCTGGTCGACTACTTCCGCAGCATCTCCGGTGAGCACCCGGACTGGGACGACTACCGGGCGGCGATGGTGCGCCAGGGCAAGTCGCTGATCCGGGTCACCATCGACGCCTGGGGTCCGATCGCCACCGGCGGCTTCCCGGCCCGCCTCGCCGACTGACCGTGCGTCCGCTGGATCACCGCCGCCCGCTCCTGGCCGACAGCGGTTGAAGCTCCAGGTGCGGTGACCCCGAAGCAGCGGAACGTGCTTGGGGCATCCTGCTGCCCGGCGTGCTGTAGAGCTGCCCCAGACATGGGGCGGCCGGTGGTGGAGAGTCGCCCGCCAGGTGGAGTCCGGTCAGTGGCGCCGGACTGCCCCACATCTGGGGCAGGTCTACAGCGAGGGCAGGTGAATGGCTGCCGCAGCTCCTCCGTCCGGTCAGTCGACCAGGGCGGCGTAGACCAGTTGGCGCAGCTGGGAGCGGAGCGGGTACGTGCTGGACGGCATCAGCTGGGTGAACAGCAGCGCGGTGATCTCCTCGGCCGGGTCCACCCAGAACGCGGTGCTGGCCACCCCACCCCAGTAGTACTCGCCGACGCTGCTCGGCACCCGGCTGGGGACCGGGTCGTCGACCACCGCGAAGCCGAGGCCGAAACCGATCCCGTCCAGGGTGGTCTCGGCGAAGCCGCCGGTGGACAGGGTGCCCAGGTCCTGACCACCGGGCAGGTGGTTGCGGGTCATGAACCGCACCGTGCGCGGCCCGAGCAGCCGGATGCCGTCCACCTCGCCGCCGCCCAGCAGTAGCTGGGTGAAGCGGTGGTAGTCGGCGGCGCTGGAGATCAGACCACCGCCGCCGGAGAGCAACGCCGGCTTGCTGAATGCGAGCGCCCCGAGGCTGTCGTAGCGGACGGCCCGCCCGCTGCGCGGGTCCGGCACGTAGAGCGCGGCCAGCCGGTCGGCCTCGTCGCCCTCCACCCACCAGCGGGTGTCGGTCATGCCCAGCGGGCCGAAGATCCGGTCGGCGAAGAACGCGTCGAGGCTCTGCCCGGAGATCACCTCGACGAGCCGGCCGAGCACGTCGGTGGCGACGGAGTAGCCCCACGCCGACCCGGGCTGGAACAGCAACGGCAGCTCGCCGAAGGCCGCGCAGGCACCGGCCAGGTCGACGTTCGCGGGCGGGTACAGGTCGTAGCCGGCGGCCCGGTACAGCCCATCGACCACCGAGGTCTGCATGAAGCCGTACGTCAGGCCGGCCGTGTGGGTGAGTAGGTGCCAGATCCGGATCGGCTCGACCGCCGGCACCGTGTACGGCTTGAGCGCGGACCCCTTGGAGTAGACCCGCAGGTCGGCGAACTCCGGCAACCAGCGGCTGATCTCGTCGGTCAGCTCGAACCGGCCCTCCTCCCACAGCATCATCGCCGCGACCGAGGTGACCGGCTTGGTCATCGAGTAGATCCGCCAGAGCGTGTCCGCCTCGACCGGTGCGCCCGACTCCCGGTCGCGCAGCCCGTACGTCGAGGAGTGCGCCACCTCGCCGCGACGGGTGACCACCACCTGCCAGCCGGCCAGCCGGCCGCCGTCGACGTACCGGCCGAAGTGCTCGTCGATCCGCGCCAGCCGCGCCGGGTCGAAACCGATCTGATCCGGGTCCTTGCTTCGAGCCACACTCACGCCGCCGAACCTACTCGCCGGTACTCCGCTACCGGAAGAGGGCTGGGCGCCGGCCCCACCGGCCGCCGGGTGTCGGCGGCGCCCACTAGCCTGGCCGGATGCCGGAGCTGACCGAGGATGCGACCTTCCGCGACGAGGACTGGTACGGCGAGGAGCTGACCGACCGGCACTTCGTGGGTTGCGAGTTCTTCGGGGTGGACCTGACCGAGGCGGTGAGCAGAGGGGCGGTCTTCACCGGGTGCACGTTCGGCAACGTGGCGTTCAACGCCTCCCGGCACGTCGATTCCGCCTTCACCCGTTGCGTCTTTCGGCGGTGCAACTTTTTCGAGGCCGAGTTCACCGGCTGCAAGCTGGTCGGCAGCACCTTCAGCGAGTGCGACCTGCGCCCGCTGACGGTGGACGGCGGCGACTGGTCGTTCGCCGCGCTGCCCGGTGCCGACCTGCGCGGCGTCCGACTGACCGGGGTACGCATGCGCGAGGTGGACCTGACCCGGGCCAACCTGACGGGCGCTACCGTCACCGGCGTCGATCTTTCCGGCGCGCAGCTGACCAACGTCCGGCTCGGCGGCGCCGACCTGCGGGGCAGCGATCTCACCGCACTCGACCCGACGGTCGTCGAGCGGGCCGGTGCCGTCATCGACGTCGAGCAGGCCGTGGTCATCGCGCAGTTGCTCGGTTTCCGGATCGGCTGAGACGAGAGACGCGGCGTCCGGTTGCGGGCTGGACACGTCCGGCAGTCCGGATCTAGCGTGTCGTCCAGCCCGTGCGAACGTGAATCGGACCACAGTGGACGTTGCGCTCCGCGTCGGTCCATGACGGCCGGGCGGTGGAGTTGGAGGGGTCGGTGGCGGACGAAGACCGCGCGCGGGCTGGCGATGCGCAGCCGAGGCACCGTCCGCGTGCCATCACCGCCGGGAAGACCCGCAGCGTGCTGCGCCGCGTCGCGCGTTCCCGACAGCGGCGACGCTGGGCGGTGGAGGGCGTCGCCGTACTCGCCTGCCTGGTGGTGTTGATCTCGTACCTCAGCACCCGGTCCGGTCCCGAGCCCGGCGACGACCAGGCGGGTCCGGGCGGCGCGCCCGCCGAGGCCGCCCGTACCCCCGCTCTCCCGGCCGCAGATGGGCGCACCGGCGAGGCGGGGCCGGCTACGCCCGGCCTGCGTCCGCGCCAGCGCCCGCCCTCGCCGGACCCGACGCCGTCGACCAGCGCACCCGCACCGCCGCCGGTCAAGCCCGCTTCCCCGGCGCTGTCGGTGACCCGGGGCGAGATGCCCGCCGCCGTCGATCTCACCGCCGTCGGCACCCGGGACTGGGTGCACTGGGGGGAGCGGGGCGGCAGATCGACGATCCGCAAGCGCGCCGGTTCCGGGGAGATCATCGACGGGGGTGGCGCCGGCAAGCGCGTCGCCTGGGACGGCAACCAGGAGTACGTCCGCTGGTCCGACGGCGCACCGGAGCGGTCGACGCACGGCAGCTCCAACGGGGTCTACACCTGCGGTGCCGGCAACGGGTTCAGTCTTGCCATCGCCGGCAGCGGCGCGCCGCGCACCGTCCAGCTCTACGGTGGCATCTGGATGGCTCGGGGCCTCCTGGAGGCGCGGCTGTCCACCGGTGGGCCGGCCAGCACCGCTCGACTGGAAGACCCCTACACGAGTCAGAGTGCCCAGTTCACGATCCGTTTCACCCTGCCGAAGGGTGCCCGGCTGCTGCTGAAGTGGACCGTTGAGAAGGTCTTCACGCCGCACTGCGGCAACGTCGGGCTCCAGGCCGTGACGGTGCGCTGACCGACCGATCGCTGCGTGCCCGCACAGCGGGACAGTTTGTCCGTCGCGGAGGGCCGAAGGCGTCGTAACTTTCTGCTGTCCCCATCCGACCATCCAGTGTGGAGGCAGCGGAGATGAGTAGCAGCACCGTCCACCGCGTCCGTCGTGCCGCTTCGTCCGGCGTCGGTGAAGCGTCTGGGGAGGGTCTTCGCGACATCCCTCTGCCGCCCTACGTCACGGGCGAGGACACCCAGTTCGCCGTGCGGGCGGTGGTGGTGCACGCCCCCCGACGGTGGTCCGGGGGAGTGGTCTGCCGCAACGATGCCAGCCCGCACCCGTGTCGCCTGCACCGCTGGGGCACGCGGGTGCTGGCGCTACGCGGGCTGCGGGCCGCTGAGATCGCCGCGCTCATCGAGCGTGGCGACCCGACGGCGGTGGTCCCCCCACCGGACCGTCCGGCCTAGACGCCCGCCGGGCCGGGAGGCGCAACCGCGCCTCCCGGCCCCCACTCAGCAGGTGATCGGCTTGACCCAGGAGCATTCGACGCCCTCCGGAGTGCGCGGCGTCTCCGGTACGGCCGGCGGTGCCAACCGCGCCGTCGACGCGCCGCCCTCCCGGTACCCCGCCAGGGCCACGGCGATCTGGTCCTCCAGCGACTTGACCGACGCGGTGAGGTAGTTGTTCAGCAGGATGGAGAAGGCCAGCAGGCGACCATCGGCGCTGGTGACGTAGCCGGAGAGCCCGGAGACACCGGTCAGGCTGCCGGTCTTGGCGTGCACGTTGCCCGCCGCCGGTGTGCCGGCCATCCGGCTGCGCAGGGTGCCACCGACGAACCGCTCGGGTTGCCCGGCGATCGGCAGCGCCGCGTACCAGGTGGCGAACCACGGTTCGGTGCGGACGGCGCTCAGCAGGTCGACGAACTCCGCCGCCGGAATCAGGTTGCGTCGGGACAGCCCCGAGCCGTCCCGCTGGCGCAGCCTCCCGGTGTCCATGCCGGTGTCGGCGACGTACTCGCTGATCGCGGTGAGCCCGGCCGTCCAGGTGCCCGATCCGGAGAGCACCCGGCCGATCTCCTTGGTCAACACCTCGGCGTGCCCGTTGTTGGAGAGCTTGAGGAATGGCGTCATCAGCTCGCCCAGGCTCATCGAGTCGTGCCGGGCGACCGGGTGGGCCGTCTCGGGGGTGGGCTGGCCGAGCACGGTCCGGCCGAGCACCCGGACGCCGTGTCGGTGCAGCGCCGCCCGGAACACGTCGGCCGCGTAACCGGTGGGTTCCCAGACGGTCACCCAGTCGCTAGCGGGTTCGTCGCCGATGGCGATCTGGCCGGTCACCACGACGGTGTTGCCACCGTGTTCGCGCTCGATCGAGATCGAGGTCTCACCCTCGCTGACCGTCTGGGCGCGGTTGTCGATGCGGACGTATCCGGTGGGTGGGGTGGTGCTGACCACCGGCGGGGCACCGGCCCGATCGGCCGGGGTCGCGTGCACGATCACGGTGCCCGCGTCGTAGTCGGTGTCCGGGGCAACGGTCAGCGCGGAGACCTGTGCGGCGTAGTAGTAGGGCTCGTCGTCCCACGTCCAGTCCGGGCCCAGACGGGTGGGGTCGTAGCGGGTGTCGTCGGCGATCAGATTTCCGGTGACCACCCGTACGCCGTCGGCGGCGACCTGTGCGGCGAGCGCGTCGTAGTCGGCGGCGAGCATGGTCGGGTCACCTCCACCCCGCAGGTAGAGGTTGCCGGAGAGCAGGCTGGCGCGGCGTTTGCCACTGGCGCGTACGTCGGTGGTGAAGCGGTGCCCCGGGCCGAGTAGCTCAAGGGCCGCCGTCGAGGTCAGCAGCTTCGTGTTGGAGGCCGGGACCAGGCGGCGGTCACCGTTGCGGTCGTAGAGCGTCTGTCCCGTACCGGTGTCGACCACGACCACCGACGCCTGCGCGCCGGCCAGCCGGGTGTCGGCGAGGATGGTGTCGATGGTGGCGTGCAGCTGGGTCGTCGCGGGGGTGGGCGACTCGGCCGTGGCACCGGGCGCGCCGGCGGTGGCCGCGGTGGCGACCAGTGCGAGCAGCGCGAGGGCTCGGGGAAAGTGACGGCGATGCATGTGCTGATGCTGCCACGGAGATATTCGCCAGAGAAGATCCTCGGACGAAAGATATTGCCGTCGCGGCCAGCCGCTGCGTGTGATCGGCGCGACGGTCGGGGACGGGCACACCGGCCACCTCCGGGGCGTTGCACCCCACGTGGAAACCCACTCCGCGGACGTCGTGGTGATCGGTGCCGGGCAGGCCGGCCTGAGCGCCGGCTATCACCTGCGCCGCACCGGCTTCCTCCCCGGCACCGGCTTCGTCATCCTCGACGGCGACGTCGGGCCCGGCGGCGCCTGGCAGCACCGCTGGCCGACGCTGGTCTTCGACCGGGTGCACGGCTTCCACGACCTGCCCGGGCTGCCACTCTCGCCCGCCGATCCACAACGCCCGGCCGCCGAGCAGGTCAGCGCCTACTTCGCCGCGTACGAGAAAACCTTCGACCTGCCGGTGCGGCGGCCGGTGCGGGTCCGCGCGGTCCGCTCGCGCCCCGACGGGCGGCTGGATGTGCACACCGACCAGGGCACCTGGACGGCCCGTGCCCTGATCAACGCCACCGGCACCTGGACGCGGCCGTTCTGGCCGCACTATCCGGGCCGGTCCACGTTTCGGGGACGGCAGCTGCACACCGCCGACTACCGGGGGCCCGCCGAGTTCGCCGGCCTGCGGGTGGTGGTCGTCGGTGGCGGCACCTCGGCCGTGCAACTGCTCGGCGAGGTCTCCACCGTCGCGGCGGCCACCGCCTGGGTGACCCGCCGGCCGCCGACGTTCACCGAAGCGAAGCTCGGCCCGGAACTGGGCCGCGCCGCGGTGGCCCGGGTGGACGAGGTGGTCCGGGCCGGCCGCCCGCCGGGCAGCGTGGTGGGGGTCACCGGCCTGCCGGTCACCCCGGAGGTACGCCGACTGCGCGAGCGTGGCGTCCTCGACCGGCTACCCATGTTCGACCGGATTACACCCGACGGGGTGGCCTGGGCGGACGGGCGGTTCGTGCCGGCGGACGTGATCCTCTGGTGCACCGGTTTCCGAGCGGCCATCGACCATCTCGCCCCGTTGGGCCTGCGCGCGCCGGGCGGCGGTATCACGATGGATGGCACCCGCGTGGTCGCCGACGAGCGGATTCACCTGGTCGGGTACGGCCCGTCGGCCAGCACGATCGGTGCCAACCGGGCCGGCCGCGCGGCGGTCAACGAGATTCGCGCCTGGCTGGCCCCGGCCGCCGCTCTCCACTGACCTGGATCTATTTGACGGATGGTCCGCCAGCGGGCACGGTGGAGGTGACGGGGCTGTCAGCTGCCCCGATTCGATGCGACGGCGATGACCGTTCGCCCCTCCTGTCGCCTCCCACGTGTGCTCATACGCGGGCCGACTGTCCGGTCCGTGCGGTATCCGACCGCGAGCCGAGAATCCACGAGGAGTTCCACCGATGCTCACCATGACCGATAACGCCGTGCTCGTCATCCGTGACCTCGCCAACCAGCAGGACGTCGCCCAGGACGGCGGGGTGCGCATCGCCGCCGACGCCGAGGCCGGCTCGCTCACCGTGGAGTTGGTGCCCGAGCCGGTGCAGGGCGATCGGGTGGTCGACAACCAGGGCGCCCGGATCTTCCTGGACGAGGACGCCGCCGAGTTGCTCGGCGACGCCTCGGTGGACGCCACCGTCGACGACGAGGGCATCATCCAGTTCGGCTTCACCGAGAAGCAGTAGCCCACGGGCTCACCGCAGCGATCGCCCCCGCTGCGGCGGACCCTGCCCGGGGTGCCACCTCGGCGTGCCACCGCCGCTCGGATGCAGCAGCGTGGCCAGCACGTACGCCAGGTGGTGCGAGGTGCTCCACGCCGTCCAGTTGGCGGCCGAGCCTGCGCCGGCGCCCCGGCGGGCCCGGCGCAGCAACTCGTGGTCACCCCAGGAGAAAGCCGCCCCGGCGCTCGGCCAGTGCGGTGCCGACACCAGCGTTCGACACAGGTCGGCGAACCGGTCGTCGCCCCGGCCGCCGCGTCGCGCCCACCGGTAGACCCACCAACGTCCGTCGTCGGTGTACCGCACGGTCGGCAACCGGTCCCCGGGGTCACCCGTGCCGGGCGCGGCCGGATGGACGCCGTAGTCGCCATAGTCGACCCCGGCGTCGGCGAGTCGTCGCCACAGCTGCCAGTCCCACCGATCCAGCTGGATCGGCTCGTCGGTGGGCAGCCGGGACAGCGTGGGCGGCATCCCGCCCGCCGCCACCGTCACCGATCGCCAGGCGTGCCGGCGGGCCCAGTCCAGCAGATGGCGCACCCGGGGCTCGGCGGCCCGCACGTCGGCCGG
This sequence comes from Micromonospora sp. NPDC050276, assembly GCF_044459545.1. Taxonomy (NCBI): domain Bacteria; kingdom Bacillati; phylum Actinomycetota; class Actinomycetes; order Micromonosporales; family Micromonosporaceae; genus Micromonospora; species Micromonospora sp. NPDC050276. The sequence continues at coordinate 632,377 of NZ_JBITJA010000001.1, forward strand.
GCAGCACACGTCCCCCGCGTCGACCAGCAGGTCGCACTCCTCCGGGGCGAGGTCGGTGAACCGCCAGATGCGTTCCACGGCGGTGGTGCTCGCGTCCGGCCCCGCCCGGTCCAGGCCGGCCCGCAGCCGGATGAGCGCCCGCCGGCCGTACGCCCGCGCTGCCGCGCCGTGCACGATCAGCCGGTGGTCGCTCTCCGCGAGCCCGATCACCGGCACCACCGGTACGCCCCAGCGGGTCAGCTCCGCCTCGGGGGCGTCGGGCAGCGCGCTGACGTCGACGGCGGGCAGCAGCCCGGCTGGCAGGCGACGGACAGCGTCCAGTGTGGATCGATCGAACGCCTTGATCTCCAGTACCGGGGCGACCAGTGCGGCGTACGCGGGGTCGAGGTGGCTCAGGGCCTCCAGCTCGCCCCGTCGGCTGGCGAGGATGGGGCGGTAGACCGGTTCCGCCCGGCCCCCGTGGGCGGGCACCATACTTCAATCTAGCCAGGCATGTGCATGTGTCACAGGAATGTAGGTCGGAATTTGGCTGCTCGACTGTCGGCTCGGTGACTACCATCCTTCGATGCGCACGCCAGTTCACCGCTACCGATCCGACGACGAGGACAGCGCCCGGTGGACCGGGTTCCCGTTCCGGGCCGGCGACATCGTGATCAGCACCCGGTCCAAGAGCGGCACCACCTGGATGCAGATGATCTGTGCGCTGCTGGTGCTGCGTACCCCTGAGCTGCCGGCGCCGCTGACCGAGCTGTCGCCGTGGCTGGACTGGTTGGTCGAGTCGCGGGACGCGGTGTACGGCCGGCTGGCCGCACAGCCACACCGGCGGTTCATCAAGACACATACCCCGCTGGACGGAGTGCCGATCGATCCCCGGGTGCACTACGTGGTGGTGGCCCGGCACCCGCTGGACCTGGCGGTCTCCCTCTATCACCAGGCCGCCAACCTGGACCGGGCCCGCCTCGCCGAACTGACCGGACAACCCGCCCCGGCCGGGCCGCCCCGTGCGCGCCCTCCGGTCGAGCGCTGGCTGTCGAGCTGGGTCGACCGGGAGGTGGACCCGCGCGCCGAGCTGGATTCGCTACCAGGGGTGCTGATGCACCTGAGTGACGCGTGGACCCGTCGGCACGAGCCGAACGTCGAGCTGGTGCACTATGACGACCTGCTGGCCGATCTGGGCGGGGAGATGCGCCGACTCGCCGACCGGTGGGGGCTCCCGGCCCCGGGGTCGGAGTTGGTGGAGGCGGCCACCTTCGGTCGGATGCGGGAGCGCGCCGACCGGCTCGCCCCGGACACGCTCGGCGTGTTCCGTGACCGGCAGGCGTTCTTTCGCCAGGGTGCCTCCGGCCAGGGCCGCGACCTGCTGGATGGGGCCGCCCGAGCCCGCTACGAGGCGCGGACAGCGACTCTGGCGCCCCCAGACCTGCTCACCTGGCTACACCGCTAGCAACCCAACCGTTCGCGCCGATCTTGCAGCTTCGGTTGCCGATACGCGTGAGATGCCCCTTATTTCAGGACAGGAAGTGCAAGATCGCGGCGTGGGCGTTGCCGCCGGCCCGGTCCACACGAGCGCGCGGCGCCGTTTCGACAGTGGTCGGAACGTCGCCGCGCTCTGGCCGTCTCCCACCATCGCAGCCGTTCGGCGGTACGCCGGCGGGGACCTGGCTCGACCGGCCCTTCGTGCCGGTCCGTGTTCTCGATCCCCGGCCGGGGCGGATCCAAACCCACCGACCGTGAGGAATTCCACCATTCGCGAGTCCCGGCGTCATGCCGCACCGACTGCCGGCCCGGCGTGGCGCGCTGCCGAACGGGGTATGAACGTGGGCATGGAGCATTTCACTATCGCGACTGTCGCCGAGAAGAGCCCGGATTTCCGGCGGGTGCTGTGGACCGGCGAGCACACCCAGTTGGTCATCATGACCATCCCCGCCGACGGCGAGATCGGCGAGGAGGTGCACGAGGACATCGACCAGATCCTGACCTTCGTCAGTGGCGTCGGCGAGGCCCGGGTCGCTGGTGCGAAGCGGAAGGTCGCCGCGGGTGACCTGGTCGTGGTGCCGGCGGGCACCAAGCACAACTTCGTGAACACCGGCCCCAATCCGCTGGTGTTGTACACCGTCTACGGCCCTCCGGAGCATGCCGACCAGGCCGTGCACCGGACCAAGGAGGAGGCCGACGCGGCCGAGGCGGCGGGCGAGGACGAGCCGCCGACCGAGTGATCCGTTCGGCGGCGGCCTGATCCGGGCCGATGCGGGTACCCCCGGCGGGTGGAGCAGCAGCCGCCGATCTCCGACTACGGGTTCCTTTCGGACTCCCGTTCAGGGGCGTTGGTCGGCAAGGACGGCTCGGTCGACTGGTGGTGCCCGCACCGGTTCGACGGGGCGTCGGTGTTCGCGCGGTTGCTCGACCCGGGTGCTGGGCACTTCCGGCTGGCGCCGGTCGGGGTCGGTGGCCCGGGTTACCGGGTGAAGCGGGCGTACCTGCCGGACACGTTGGTGTTGCGGACGGTGCACCACACCCCGCACGGCAGCGTGGCGGTCGTCGATGCCCTCGCCGCCGAGGTCGGCGCCCGTGCCCACGAGTTGGGCAAGAACTCACCCGCCGTGCTGATCCGGGTGGTCGAGGGGCTGTCCGGGCGGGTGCGGATGGCACTGGACTTCGCGCCCCGCCCGGAGTACGGCCTGCTCACGCCGTACCTGCACGAGCAGCCCGACGGCGGGGTGCTGGCCGGTGCCGGTCCGATCGTGCTGATGTTGCGCGCCGGGGGCCTGCACCTGCGGGCGGGCACCGACCGGGTGACCCACGAGTTCGAGGTCTCCGCCGGTCAGGTGATCGGGATGGACCTGGCCTTCGGCGAGGCGTACGGCGACCCTCCGGCCCGGATGGACCCGCTGACCACCCTCGCCGAGACGACACAGGCGTGGCAGGCGTTCCGGGAGGCGCACGGGTATTCCGGCCGCTATCCCGAACTCGTCAAACACAGCTCGACGGTGCTGACCGGCCTCACGTACGCCCGCAGTGGCGCGGTCGCGGCGGCGCTGACCTCCTCGCTGCCCGAGCGGATCGGCGGCGACCGTAACTACGACTACCGCTACTCGTGGCTGCGGGACTTCTCGTTGACGATGCGGGCGCTCTGGGTGGCGGCCTGCCCGGACGAGGCGTCCCGGCTGTTCGCCTGGGCGACCCGTTCGATCGGCCGGTTCGGCGATGAGCCCGTCCCGGTGCTCTTCGGGCTGGAGGGCGAGCGCGACGTCTCCGAGCACCACTGCGACCACCTGCGCGGCTATCGCGACAGCAGGCCCGTGCGGGTCGGAAACGACGCCTGGCGGCAGCGACAGCTCGACGTGCCGGGTGAGGTGATGTCGGCGGTGTGGCGGCTGCGCGACTACCTCGGCGCGCGGTTCGAGGACGAGTTGCGGGAGATGGTGCTCGGGCTGACCGAGCAGGTGGCCTCGACGTGGCGCCTGCCCGACCGCGGTATCTGGGAGACCCGGGACGAGGAGCGCCACTACGTGTCGTCCAAGGTGGCGTGCTGGCTCACCATGGATCGGGCGGTGGGGCTCGCCGACCGGCTCGGCGATCGGGCCGACCCGCGCCGCTGGGCCGGGATCCGCGACGAGATTCGCGACACCGTGCTGCGCGAGGGGTGGAACGACCGGATCGGGGCGTTCACCGGCGCGTTCGGGTCCGCGGAGTTGGACGCCTCGGTGCTCGCCCTGCCGGTCACGCACTTCCTCCCGGCCACCGACCCGCGGATGCGTTCGACCATCGCGATGGTCGAACGCGAGCTGGGCACCGAGGGTGGGCTGCTGCGGCGGTGGACGACCGATCCGGCCGGCTTCCTGCTGTGCTCGTTCTGGCTGGTGGAGTGCCTGGTGATGACGGGTGAGCAGCAGCGGGCCGAGGCGCTGTTCGAGCAGGTCGTCGGGTACGCCAACGACCTGGGGTTGTTCAGCGAGCAGATCGACCTGTCCACCGGGACGCAGCTCGGCAACATGCCGCAGGCGCTCTCGCACATCGGGCTGATCAACGCGGCCTGGCGGATCACCGAGCCGGACAGCTACTGATTGCTCGGCGGACCGTCCCGGGCCGGGGGGGTGCCGTCTCACCTCACCAGGGGTACGTCGGAGACGTCGATGGTGTCCGGATATTTCAGACCGGCGCCGGTGTTGAGCACCACCACCCGCTCGCCGGCCCGGATCCACCCGCCCGCGCGCAGCTGCCGTGCCGCGGTGAGGCAGGCCGCCCCCTCCGGGCAGAGCAGCAGCCCCTCCCGGGCGGCGAAGTCCCGCAGGTCGGCCAGGATGTCCGCGTCGTCGACGGCCACGGCCGTGCCGGAGGACTCCCGCAGCGCCGTCAGGATCAGCTCGTCGCCCAGCGGCGCCGGCACGGTGATGCCGAACGCCACCGTGTGCGCGTCCGACCACGGCTGCGCCCGATCCTCACCGGCGGCGAACGCCCGCACGATCGGCGCGCAGCCGGTGGACTGCACCGCCACCAGCCGGGGCAGCTTGTCGCCGACCCAGCCCAGCTCACGCAGCTCGTGCAACGCCTTGTGGATGCCAATCAGGCCGACCCCACCGCCGGTCGGGTAAATGATCACGTCGGGCACCTGCCAGCCGAGCTGCTCGACGATCTCGTACCCCATCGTCTTCTTGCCCTCCAGCCGGTAGGGCTCGCGCAGCGTGCCGGCGTCGAAGATCGCCCCGTTCGACTCCGCGATCAGCTCGGCCACCCGCCGCCCGGCGTCGCCGATCAGCCCGTCGATCAGACGCAGGTCGGCCCCGGCGGCGACGCACTCGCGTCGGCAGATGCTCGGTGCCGCCAACGGCATCACGATGGTCGCGCCCATCCCCGCCCGCGCGGCGTAGGTGGCCCAGGCCGACCCGGCGTTGCCGTTGGTGGGCATCGCGATGCGCTCGACGCCCAGCTCACGGGCCCGGCTCACGCCGACCGCCGCGCCCCGGGCCTTGAACGAGCCGGTCGGGATCAGCCCCTCGTCCTTGACCATCAGGTCCGCGATGCCGATCTCGGCGCCGTACGCCGGGGCGCGCAGCAGCGGCGTCCAGCCCTCGCCCAGCGTGGTGACGTGCCGAGGGTCGGCGACCGGCAGCAACTCCCGGTAACGCCACAGGTCGGCCGGGCGCAACGGAAAACGTTCCGGGGTGACCGCCTTCGCCACGGCCGGCAGGTCGTAGCGGGCCAACAGCGGAGACCCGCACTCGCACAGGTTCTGTAACCGATCGGCCGCGTACTCCTTGCCGCAGCGCGGGCAGTCCAGGTGGGTCAGGTACACGTCGCTCCTCGCCGTCAGACCGCGTCGATGCTCAGCCAGTGCCGGCTGCGCCGCCCTGGCTCGTAGACCGAGTCCAGTCGCTTGGCGACCACGCCCGGCAGGCCCTGTTCCTGCCCGGCACGCAGGGCCTCGTCGCCCGCGCCCGGGAACCACGGCGGAGTCTGCCAGTGCCCACCGGCCAAGGCCAGCCCATCCAGTAGCTCCCGGCGTTGCGCGTACGGCACATCGGCGCTGCTCACGCCCTCGAGCCAGAGCAGGTCGACGACCAGGTACTGGGCGCCGGTGGGAACCCGGCTGCCGCTGGCCGGGCGGATCGGGCGGACCCGCCCGGTCGCGTCGATGCGGACCAGCACACCGTCGAGCACCGCCTCGGTGGGCGCGAGCGCCTCGGCCATCGCGCGCAGCCACGGGTACCCGCCGGTGATCTCCTCGTCGGTCTCGGAGAGCAGCCGCAGCCGCCCGCCGGAGACGTACGCCATCGCCCGGACCCCGTCCCAGCGCAGCTCATACCCCCATTCCGCGCGATCGCGGGGAAGCCGGGCGGCGGGCGTGGCGTGCATCGGTCGGACCAGGTCGGGCATCGGTGTCCAGTCCGGCGGCGCGGGGTCGATACGCCGGACCATCCAGTCCCGCCCGCCGGTGGCGAAGAGGACGTAGCGGCCGGCGGTGCGCTCACCGGAGAGCGTCACGATCACCTCGTCGTCGCGCCACTTCTCGCACCGATAGGTGCCCCGGTCGTGGATCATCATCCGGCCGCCGCCGTACTCGCCGGCGGGGATCTCGCCGGCGAAGTCGAGGTATTCCATCGGGTGGTCCTCGGTGTGCACGGCGAGGTGGTTGCGGCCCGGGTCGCGCGGCAGCCCGCGTGGCACGGCCCAGGACGCGAGCACACCCTCGCGCTCCAGGCGCAGGTCCCAGTGCAGGCTGCGGGCGTGGTGCTGCTGGATGACGAAGCGGGCGGCGTCGGGGCCGGCCGCCGGAGGACCCTCCGGCACCGGCTCGGGTGTCCGGGCCGCGTCCCGTCGTCGGCGGTACTCCTCCAGCCGGTCGGTCACACCCGCATTCTCCGGCAAACCGGACCATCGCGCAGGGCGCCGGGGTGTCCGGTTCGCTCGGCGGCAGCAGGCTCGGCGGGGTAGAACGGAGCACATGGACCTCACCGACCAGCCCGCCGTCCTGCTCCCCGGTGACGTGCGGATGCCCCTGCTCGGCTTCGGCACCTGGCAGGCCACCGGCCGGGCCGGCTACGACGCCGTGCTGGCCGCGCTCGACACCGGCTACCGGCACATCGACACCGCCACCGTGTACGGCAACGAGCGGGAGGTCGGCCGGGCGGTGCGGGAGAGCGGTCTGCGCCGCGAGGACGTCTTCATCACCACCAAGCTCCCGCCAAACCGGGTGGGCCAGGAGCGCGCGACGTTGGAGGCCAGCCTGGAGGCGCTCGGTGTCGACCACGTGGACCTCTGGTTGATCCACTGGCCGCCGTCGTCGCCGACGGACAGCATCCCGCTGTGGCGCGAGTTGCTGGCCGCCCGCGACGAGAACCTGACCCGGGCGGTCGGCGTCAGCAACTACAGCACCGGGCAGATCGACGAGCTGATCCAGTCGACCGAGGAGAACCCGGCGGTCAACCAGATCGAGTGGAGCCCGGCGTTGTACGACCGGCAGCGGCACGTCGAGCACCGCGACCGGGGAGTGGTGCTGGAGGGCTACAGCCCGTTCAAGACCAGCGACCTCAGCGACCCGGTGCTGACCAGGATCGCAGCGGCGCACGGTGTCTCGCCCGCGCAGGTGGTGCTGCGCTGGCACATCGACCACGAGATCGTGGCGATCCCGAAGTCGGTGACGCCGGAGCGGATCACCGCCAACTTCGACGTCTTCCACTTCTCGCTGACCGCCGAGGAGATGCGCGACATAGACGCGCTCGGCAACGCCTGAATCGGCGAAATCCTTCAGCACCTGCCTTGGCGGTGAAGGGTATCGACATCGACGCATGTGACGGTATAGCGTCCCCGTCATCACGATCGTCGATCCGTTCGTGCCCCCGTCGCTGGAGGATCGCCATGACCCGATCACCATCCATCCGTCTACGCCGCCGCGGGGTGCTCGGCATCCCCGCCCTGATGGTCGCCGCGCTGACCGTCGTCGCCCGACCCGCCGCAGCGAGCGCCGCGCCGAAGGCCGAGTGCCTCGCCGACCTGATCCAGGACGCCTGATGGCCACGATTCCCTGGCTGGTGGACGTGCTGCGCGCCGCCGGGGTCCAGGTCGTCGTCGAGGGAGACTGGCTCAACCGGATGCGGCCCGGCTCCTTCGACCCGATCGGGGTGCTCTGGCACCACACCGCCTCGACGTCCAGCGCCAGCAACCCGCACCCGGCGCTCGGCATCTGCATCAACGGCCGGTCCGACCTGCCGGGGCCGCTGTGCCAGGCACTCGTCGACTACAACGGTGTCTTCCACGTCATCTCCGCCGGCCGGTGCAACCACGCCGGGGTCAGCGGCGGCAGCGGGCCGATCCCGGCCGGGGACGGCAACACCCTGATGATCGGGTGGGAGATCGACTACAACGGCGTCAACCAGGAGATGACCGCCGCGCAGTACAACGCGTCGCTCGCCGCCACCGCCGCCGTGCTCACCCGCCTCGGCCGGGACAGCAGCTACGCCCGGGGCCACCGGGAGACCAGCACCACCGGAAAGATCGACCCGTCCTTCATCGACCTGAACGTGATGCGGGCCGACGTGGCGGCGCGCATGGCCGGCGGCGGCACCGCCTGGTCCTCCACGGTGGACAACACCACCTCCGGCCGGTTCACCGCCAGCGCCAACTGGGGGGTGTCGTCGTACTCCAGTCAGCGCTACGGCGCCGACTACCGGTACGCCGACCCGGTCGCCGCCAGCGACGTCGCCTGGTACCGGTTCAACGTCCCGGCCACCGCCAGCTACCGGGTCGAGGCCTGGTGGCCGGCGAACAGCGGTTACAACAGCGCCACCCCGTACATCGTTGCCACCAGCAGCGGCAACCAGACCGTCTACGTCGACCAGCGGGCGACCGGCGGGCAGTGGCGGATCCTCGGCACGTTCACGCTGCCGGCGGGCGACGCCAACCGGGTGGGCGTGAGCCGGTGGAGCAACACCACCGGCCTGGTCATCGCCGACGCCGTACGCCTCACCCGGGTCTGACCTCGATGCCCGCCCCGGCTCGACGCGCCGCCCCGGCTTGATCGACTCGGCTTTCCGGAAGTCGGGGTGTCCCACGCACGAGGATGCCCCGACTTCAAGGAACCCGAGTGGATCTTTTGAGTGGTGGGGGCGCGACCGTGTGGTCGCGCCCCCACGACAGCTCAGTTACGCGAGCAGGTCGCCCCGTTGAGCGAGAAGCTGCTCGGGGACGAGTACGACCCGTTCAGCGTCCCCTGGTAGCCGAAGCTGGCCGTGCCTCCAGGTGCGATGGACCCGTTGTGACCCACGTTTCGGGCGGTCACCGCGGAGCCGCTCTGGCTGACCGTGGCGTTCCACGCGTTGGTGACGGTCTGCCCGCTGGGCAGGCTGTAGTTCAGCGTCCAGCCGTTGATCGCGCTGGAGCCGGTGTTGGTGATCTGGACGTCGGCGGTGAAGCCGTTGTTCCACGAGTTCGCCGTGTACTTCACCGCGCAGCCCGCACCACCCGGCGGCGGCGTGGTCGGGGGCGGGGTGGTGGGGTTACCGCCACCGTTGACGTTGGCCGAGAACGAGGTCACCGCGAGGCCGACGCCGCCCTGCCAGGGCTCGAAGCCGGCCTGGATGCTGGTCAGGTACCACGAGTTGGTGATCGCGCCCCGGTTGCGGGTGTCGTTGATGAAGTCCAGCACGCTGAAGTTCAGGCTGGAGATCGCCGACGGCGCGACGTAGGAGATGACGTTGTTGGAGCCGTTGCTGCCCCGCCAGACCTCCCAGGTGCGGCCGGCCAGATTCGTCGTGCCGACCACCGAGCCGATGGGCTGGATCGGACCCTGCCGGTTGAGCCAGATCATGATCTCCATCTGGTTCACCCCGTCCCGCTTGGGCGACGGGTCCAGCCAGATGTCGTACGACGCGTTGTAGGTGGCGCCGCTGACGTAGCGGTAGGAGATGCTGCTGGTGGCGCTGCTGATCTGGCTCACCTGGATCGGCAGGTTCGTGCCGGGGGAGCAGTTGGTGTAGTGACACCCGAAGAACACCGAGGGGTACGCGGTGGGCGCCCCGTTGGTGGGGCTGCTCCCGTTCTGGGTGGTGATCTCGAAGCCGCTGCTGGTGACGTTGATGCATTGCTGAGCGGTGGTGCCCCAGCGGTTGTTCTGCACCACGTACCGGCCCTGGATGGTGGTCGAGCCGTACTGTTCGCAGATCAGGGTGTCGGCGGAGGCGTTGCCGCCGAGGGCCACGGCCACCAGTGAGCTGGTGAGGAGGAGCCCGGCGGCGGCCAGGGCCCGAAGTTGACGTTTCATGACGCTCCTTGACTCGGCGCGTGCCGGGCGCCGGATGTGGTGGGATGGTGCGGGAGCGCTCCCACGCTCAACGACACATTTACATGGTTGAAACTAAGGCGCAACCGCATGCGTCAAACTGGCGAATTGTGAGGATTGCCATGCCCCCGCCGGACGGCTGTCACCCGACGGCCAGCTAAGCGCCGCGAAACGCCGACGAGCGCCGCCGAGACGGCCGATTGGGGCCTGGCGTGGGGCAATAGCTCCGAGTAGCGTGTTGCCTCCAACGCGTTCCGCTCCCCCTCCGGAGGCGTACACCACCATGGGTGGCTCCCCCCTGCGCATCCTCGTCGTCGGCGCGGGCATCGCCGGCCTGGCCGTGGCTCGGGCGCTGCGCCTGGCGGGCTTCCGGCCCGACGTCACCGACAAGCTGCCGCCGGGGGAGTCCACCGAGACCGGTCTCTACCTGCCCGGCAACGCCGCCCGGGCACTGCACCGGCTCGACCTGCACGACCCGGTCCGGCCGATCGGGCAGGTGATCCACCGGCAGCGGTTCCTCGACGCCGCGGGCGCGCAGCTCTGCGAGGTCGACCTCGACGCCCTCTGGGCCGGCGTCGGCGAGTGTCGGGCACTACCCCGGGCCGACCTGCACCGGGTGTTGCTCAGTGGTGCCGGCGGCGCCGTCCGGCACGGCGCCGAGGTCCGCACCCTGGACCTGCTCCCGGGCGCGGTCGGCGTCACCTTCACCGACGGCACCACCGCGGAGTACGACCTGGTCATCGGCGCCGACGGGCCACGCTCCTCGGTCCGTGCGCTGGCCGCGCTCGGTGGGCCGCCGCGCCCGGTCGGGCAGGTCGTCTACCGGGCGGTCCTGCGCGACGGCCCACCGGTCACCGAGTGGACCGCGCTGCTCGGGCAGCGCTCCGGGTTCCTGATGGTGCCGATCGGTGCCGGGCGACTGCACCTGTACGCCGACGAGGCCGGCACCGAGGAGCCCGCCGACCCGCTGGCCCGGCTGCGGGACCTCTTCGCCGACTACCGCGGGCCGGTGCCCGAGGTGCTGGCGGCGCTCGACGAGGTGCACGTCGGGATCACCGACGAGGTGGAGTTGGGCCGCTGGCACCGGGGTCGCATCCTGCTGGTCGGCGACGCCGCGCACGCCACCGCGCCCACGCTGTCCCAGGGCGCCGCCATGGCGTTGGAGGACGCCGTGGTGCTGGCCGAGTCGCTGCGCGCCGCGAACAGCGTGGAGGCCGCGCTCGTGGCGTACGAGAGTCGTCGCCGTCCGCGTACCCGATGGGTGCGCGACCGGACCCGGGACCGCAACCGGACCAGGGACGTGCCGCCGGCGCTGCGCGACCCGCTGCTGCGCGGACGCGGCGACCGGATCTTCGGGGAGCACTACCGGCTCCTGCTCGGCCCGCTGTAGGCCCGTTGTAGATCGTGTCACGCCACCCCACGCGGCGCTGCGACCTGCCGGGGACTATCCTCCTTGCGGATGACGGCCCGCCGATAACCAGCGTGTGCCGAGCGGGACAACCGAGAACCGGAGGCCACTCGTGACCACCGTCGCACCCAAGCCGGTCGTGACCCGGCCCTGGCCGGTCCGGGAGCCGGTCAAGGGGTCGGCCATCGCGCGGCTGCTGCGAACCACGGACGCGAAGCAAATCGGGATCATGTATATGGTCACCGCGTTCGTGTTCTTCATGATCGGTGGCCTGATGGCCCTGGTCATGCGTGCTGAGCTGGCCCGACCCGGGCTGCAGTTCCTGTCGCCGGAGCAGTACAACCAGCTCTTCACGATGCACGGCACGATCATGTTGCTGTTCTTCGCGACGCCGATCGTGTTCGCCTTCGCGAACTACATCGTGCCGATCCAGATCGGCGCGCCCGACGTTTCCTTCCCCCGGCTGAACAGCTTCGCCTACTGGCTGTACCTGTTCGGCGGGACGATGGCGACCGCCGGGTTCATCACCCCGGGTGGCGCCGCCGACTTCGGCTGGTTCGCGTACGCGCCGCTGAGCAGCGTCGAGCACTCGCCCGGCGTCGGCGCCAACATGTGGATCATGGGTCTGGCCATCTCCGGTCTGGGCACCATCCTCGGCGCGGTGAACATGATCACAACGGTGCTGACCCTGCGCGCGCCCGGCATGACCATGTTCCGGATGCCGATCTTCACGTGGAACATCCTGGTCACCAGCCTCCTGGTGATCCTGGTCTTCCCGCTGCTGGCCGCCGCGCTGTTCGCGCTCGCCGCGGACCGCATCCTCGGCGCGCACGTGTACGACCCGGCAACCGGCGGGCCGATGCTCTGGCAGCACCTCTTCTGGTTCTTCGGGCACCCCGAGGTGTACATCGTGGCGCTGCCGTTCTTCGGCATCATCAGCGAGGTCATCCCGGTCTTCTCCCGCAAGCCGATCTTCGGCTACAAGGGTCTGGTCGCCGCGACCATCGCGATCGCCGCGCTCTCCATGAGCGTCTGGGCGCACCACATGTTCGCCACCGGCCAGGTGCTGCTGCCGTTCTTCAGCTTCCTGAGCTACCTGATCGCCGTGCCGACCGGTATGAAGTTCTTCAACTGGATCGGCACCATGTGGCGGGGCCAGATCAGCTTCGAGACGCCCATGCTCTGGGCGGTCGGCTTCCTGGTCACCTTCCTCTTCGGCGGTCTCACCGGTGTGCTGCTGGCCAGCCCGCCGATCGACTTCCACGTGTCGGACTCGTACTTCGTGGTGGCACACTTCCACTACGTGCTCTTCGGCACCATCGTGTTCGCGGTGTTCGCGGGCATCTACTTCTGGTTCCCGAAGATGTTCGGCCGGATGCTCGACGAGCGCCTGGGCAAGGTGCACTTCTGGCTCACCATGATCGGTTTTCACACCACGTTCCTGGTGCAGCACTGGCTCGGCGCCGAGGGCTTCCCCCGTCGGTACGCCGACTACCTGCCCGGTGACGGTTTCACCACGCTGAACACGATCTCCACGATCGGCGCGTTCATCACCGGTATCTCGACGCTGCCGTTCATCTACAACTGCTGGAAGTCGTACAAGACCGGCCCGGTCGTCGAGGTGAACGACCCCTGGGGTCACGGCAACTCGCTGGAGTGGGCGACCAGCAGCCCGCCGCCGTTGCGCAACTTCGACCGGATGCCGCGGATCCGCTCCGAGCGGCCGGCGTTCGACATGAAGTTCCCCGAACTGGCCGCCGGCCAGAGCCTGGCCGGCCCGCCGGAGGGCGGCGCCAAGCCGCTCACCAGCGAGTCGGACGGCGGCGCCAGCTACCGCGAGGACACCGCCAGCGACCTCGACCGGCACTGACGCTCGACCTCAGCAGTACGACGGGCGCCGTCCCCGGGACCACCGGGAGCGGCGCCCGTCGCCATGTCCAGCGCACTGTCACTCCTGCGTCTCGCCTCGTCCCGGCCGCTCCACGCGCCGCGTGCCGGCGGCTGGCTTTAGCGGCGTGCCCCGGTGTGGCTCGGCGTCCTTGGGCTCGGTCCGGTCTTGGCCCGGCCCGGTCTTGGCCCGGCGTGGCATTGTGGTCCGGCCCGGATTCGGGGCTATGTCGCTCATCAGCAGGTATGCCTGGCCTGGCCTGGCTCCGTCTAGCCCGGCTGCTCCGATGGAAGATCGCTTCGCCCGCTCGGGGCAGAGCACCCCGGTCCAGAGCAGCCCGCGCCGGCGCAGGCTGCTCCCCCGAGCTGGGGCGCTCCGGCGTGCCGCCGCCGCGGTCACAGCGCCGCGCGGGACCGGCGTGGACGCGACGTTCACTTGCGCCGCGTAGGCGGGCCGTCAGCGGACGGCGGGGGTCAGGTCGGCCTCGACGGGCGGCGGGGTGGCCGCGTCGACGGTGCGGCGGCGGCGCAGCTCGATCGGGAGCACCACCAGGGTGACCAGTGCGCCGAGCGCGCCGGTCACCACGAAACCCCAGAGTGGCGCGCTGGCGTCGATCACCGCGCCGGCGAGCGGGGCGCCGACCGCGATACCGACGGTGACGGCCGAGCCGTGCAGGCCCATCGCCTCACCGCGTACCTCGGCCGGGACCAGGCGGCTGACCGCGTCCGAGCCGGCCGCGATGGTCGGTGCGCAGAGCGCGCCGGCCGGGATCAGCGCCAGGCACAGCAGCCACCAGTGCGCACCGCCCAGCCCGACCGGAATGGTGCACACGGCCAGTGCGGCGGTCAGCGCCAGCGGGGAGAACGAGCGGTGCACCGCCCCGTAGGCGAAACCGCCGGCCAGCGAGGCGACCGCCCAGATGGCCAGGACCGCACCGGTCCAGCCGACCTCGCCGCTGGCCCGCAGGACGGCGACCACCGCCACGTCGGTGCCACCGAGCACCAGTGTCGCGGCGGCACTGAGCGCCAGCACGGCGAGCAGTCGGGGCGTCAGCCACTCCCGGCGCGGCACCCGGCGCTGCGGGCCAGGGGGCTCGGCGGCCCCGCGGATCGGCGGATTTACCAGCCACAGGGCAATCCCGGCGGCGACGATGCCGCCACCGACCAGATACATGGTGGTCTGCGCCGAGATCGCGGTGACCAGGGCCACCGCCAACGCCGGGCCGATCATGAAAGAGAGCTCCACCGACATCGAGTCGAGGGCGTACGCCGGGCGGCGTTGGTCCTCGGGGACCAGCGCGGCGATCGACTGACGGACCACGGAGAAGATGGGCAGCGCCAGGGAGCCGGCCACGAAGGCGGCCGGCAGGAGTACGGGGTATGTCAGCGTGGGCGCGGTGGACCAGAAGATCGCCTCGGCGATCCCGGTGAGCACCAGCACCGGGCGCAGTCCACGCCGGTCCACCAGTCGGCCGAGCAGCGGTCCGCCGATTGCCGCGCCCACAGTCACGGCCGCACCCACCAGGCCGGCGGCCCCGTAGCCCCGATCAAGGTCGAGCACCACGTGGAAGGTCAGCGTCACCCCGGTCGCGGTGAGCGGGATGCGGGCGAGGACGGCGACCAGCAGCAGCGACCGCAGGCCGGGCAGGGCGAGTGCCCGCCGGTAAGGCTTCATGTTCACGTGGGTCCGTACCTCCGGCGACATCCTTGACCGGCGGCGGCCCTTTGGCCAACCAATTATTGCCTCATGCGGCCCTGATCACAGGCTGACCGTGCAGGATCACCCCGGCGCCCTCCATCGCCCGGAGGGCCACGTCGGTGGTCGCTGGGGCGACGGCGGCGGTCAACTCGAGCAGCACGGTGGTGGCGAAACCCTCCCGGGCGGCGTCCAACGCGGTCGCCCGGACGCAGTGGTCGGTGGCGATGCCGACCACGTCGACCCGGTCCACGTCGTGCCGGCGCAGCCAGTCGGCCAGGCACTCGCCGTCGTCGGCGTGCCCCTCGAAACCGGAGTACGCCGCGGCGTGCTCGCCCTTGTGAAAGATCACCTCGACCCGGGCGGTGTCCAGTTCCGGGTGGAACTCGGAACCGCTGGTGCCGACCACGCAGTGCCGGGGCCAGGACTCCACGAAGTCCGGCGGGTCGCCGAAGTGGGCACCCGGATCGACGTGGTAGTCCTTGGTGGCGACCACGTGCGCCCACCGGTCCGGCTCCGCGGCGAGCAGGCGAGAGATGCCGGCGGCCACCCCGGCACCGCCGGCGACGGCCAGCGAGCCGCCCTCGCAGAAGTCGTTCTGCACGTCCACGATGATCAGCGCGTTGGCCATCGGGCGTCTCCCTTCGGGATCGGATCGGGCGGAAGGCTCAGTCGGCGGGTACGACGGTGACCGGCACGGCCGGGTCGCCGGCCGAGAGCTTCAACCCCTCCCACGGTATCGAGATCAGGCATTCGCGCAGGTGCTCCCGTGACTCGTCGAGGGTGGGCAGCGCCACCGGCTCACCGGCGACCACGTACGAGTGTTGGAGCATGCGGTCGTTGGGCTGCCGATCCGGAACGCCCTGCGGAACGATGATCTCCTCGGTGGCGGTGCCGGTCGGCTTGTGCCGGCGGACCGCGACCTTCCGGCCGCCGATGGTCGCCTTGTGCTCGGAGCGTTTTACCACCGGACGGCCCTCGACCTCGACCAGCTTGTAGACCAGCCCGGCGGTCGGTGCCCCGGAGCCGGTGACCACGGCGGTGCCAGCGCCGTACATGTCCACCGGTTCGGCGGCCAGCGCGGCGATCGCGTACTCGTCCAGGTCACCGGAAACGATGATCTTGGTCTCGGTGGCGCCCAGCGAGTCGAGCAACTCCCGGGACTGCTGGGCGATCACCGCCAGGTCGCCCGAGTCGATCCGCACCGCCCGCAGCTCCGGTCCGGCCACCGCGATCGCGTTGCGGATGCCCTGGCTGATGTCGTACGTGTCGACCAGCAGCGTGGTGTCCTTGCCCAGCGTGGCGACCTGCGAGGCGAATGCCGCCCGCTCGTCGTCGTGCAGCAGGGTGAACGCGTGCGCCGCCGTGCCCGCCGTCGGGATGCCGTAGCGCGCACCGGCGGCGAGGTTGGAGGTGAACCGGAACCCGGCCAGGTACGCGGCCCGTGCGGCGGCCACCGCCGCTTCCTCGTGCGCCCGACGCGAGCCCATCTCGATCAGAGCCCGGCCCCGCGCGGCGGTCACCATCCGGGCCGCCGCAGCGGCCACCGCGCTGTCGTGGTTGAGCACGGACAGCACCAGTGTCTCCAGCACCACGCACTCGGCGAAGCCGCCGGAGACGGCGAGGATCGGTGAACCGGGGAAGAACAGCTCACCCTCGGCGTACCCGTCGACGTCGCCGGTGAAGCGGTAGTCGGTGAGCCACGCCGCCGCCGTCTCGTCGACCACTCCCGTCCGCAGCAGGAACTCGACCTCGGCGGGGTCGAACCGGAAGTCGCGGATCAGCTCGATCAGCCGGGCCGTCCCGGCGACCACCCCGTACCGGCGGCCGCTCGGCAACCGGCGGCTGAACACCTCGAAGACACAGCGGCGGTCGGCGGTGCCGTCCTTCAGTGCCGCGCTGACCATGGTCAGCTCGTAGTGGTCGGTCAGCAGTGCGGGGCGGTGGGTGCTCACCGGCCCAGCCTAAGGTTCAGCCTGCGTCACCGCCGTCGTGGCCCGGGATCGAGCGCAACGCCGCCCACAGCTCGGCCCGGCCGGTCACGCCGAGCTTGGCGTAGATCCGCTGGAGGTGGTTCTCCACCGTGCGCGCCGAGAGGTAGAGCCGTTCGGCGATGGCCCGGCTGGGCGCACCGTGCGCCGCCAGCCGGGCCACCTGCCACTCCCGTTCGGTGAGCACCGGCGCGCCCGCCTGTAGCGCCGGTGTCCGGATCAGGTCACAGCGCCCCAACAATCCGGCGAGGCGCTCCCGGGCGTCGTTGGCCGCAGCCGAGTGCTGCTGGCGCAACCGCTGGACGGCCTGGGAGGTGGCCTCGGCGGCGTACACGGTCAACTCCAGGGCCGCGTAGTCGTCGGCGACCGCGAGCAGATCGGTGGAGGAGTCGGTCACCGAGGCGCGGGCGTGCCGGGCCAACAGCGGCGGTAGCACCCCGTCGACCCGCTCCGAGAGCTCGGCGAGGCGCTGCGCGACCGTGCGCCGGCCACCGTCGGAGCAGGTGGGCCCGACCGCCATGCCCGCCTGGTCCAGTCGGACGAGGTCGTGCAGAACGTGCACCTCGTGCCCGGCGAAACCGTCCGAGCGCAGCCGATCCACCAGGTCGCCAAGGTGTTTGACCGCGCCCGGCAGGTCACCCGACGCGGCCAGCGACGCGCCCCGCGCCTGCTCCAGCCACGGGTAGAGCACCGCCATGCCCGGCGCGTGGGTGCGGTCGGCTTCGGCCATCGCCGCAGCCGCCTGTGCGGCGTCACCGCGTAGCGCCGCCGACTGGGCGCGTTCGGCCTGGGCCAGACCCGCGTAGACCCGACTCGTGGCCAGCACCGCGCAGGCGCCGAGGGAGGCCCGCAGGGCCGCGTCGCTGTGCCCCCGCAGCCGGGCCGCGTACGCCTGGAGAATGGCGAGATAGCCGGTGCCGAGGCGGAAGTCGCCCTCTCCGGCGAGGTCGGCGAACTCGTCGGCCACGATCGCGTCGATCCCGGCCAGGTCGCCGGTGAGCATGAGCCGGGTGCCCCGAGCCAGCTCCAGTGCCAACTGGAGGTACGGCATGTCGGTGCGCCAGCTGGCCGCGGCCGAGTGCACCTGGGCGATCGCCGTACCGCTGCGGGTCAGCTCGCCTTGCGCGGCCTGGACGTACGCGATGGTGGAACGGGCCAGCTCGCGGGCGGCGACGCCGGCCGCCGGCCGGTCCAGTACGCGTTGGCTGAGCCGTACCGCGGTGGCCGTGTCCAGTCGGTGCAGGCGCATGATCGCTTCGAAGGCGTGCACCCGGGACCGGTCGGCGGAGTCGCTGAGCTGTTCGACCCGGCTCGCGATTTCCTCCACCGTGGACTCCCGGCTCAGCCCCCAGTAACTGACCATCCCGCGCACGGTCAGCCAGCGGCAGAGCCGCCGCTCGTCGCCGGGCTCGGGGGTGACCGCGTCGAGGACGTTGATCGCTTCCTCGGGTCGGTCGGCGAACATCAGGATGGTGGCCAGCAGCTCCGCCGCGTCGGAGCCGCCCTCGGCGTTCAGCGCGGCACGCGCCAGGCGGGTCGCCAGCGGCACGTCGTAGCGGGTGAATGCCTGCACCGCGGCGTCCAGCAGCAGCGCCGGGTTCTGTGCGGTGCCCGAGTCGAGTCGCCAGACGGCCACCCGCAGCAGGTCGTCGCGGCGGCGCTTGCCCACCTGCTCAAGCAGTTCGGCGAGGCTTGCCTGAAGTCGGCGGGTGCGGCTGACCGGGCAACGACGGCGCATCACCTCGCCGTAGAGCGGGTGCGCCAGCCGGACGTTGGTGCGCCGGTCGTGCTGAACCACGGTGATCAGCCCGCGTTCCTCGGCGGTCTCCACGTCCGACTGGTCGGCGACCTGCTTGAGTAGGTGCAGGCCGAGTGGTTCGCCGAACGCGACCAGCTCGACGACCGCGCGGACGCCGTCGGTGAGCTTGCCGACCCGGGTGTCGATGAGGTCGGTCAGGCTGGGCGCCAGCTCCAGCCGACCGGTCCATTTCCAGATCCCGTACGTGCGCTTCAGCTCCGCGCTGCCGTTGGCGGCGTGCACCAACTCGCGCAGCAGCAGCGGGTTGCCCGCCGACAGCCGGCCGAGCCGGTCGGCGGAGCCGGCGTCGACCGGGCCGCCCAGGATCGCCGCCAGCAGACCGGCGGTCTCCGACTGCGGCATCGGGGTCAGCTCGACGTGCTCGACCAGGTCGTCGGTCCAGAGTGCGCGGATCGGCAGCGGGATCTGCTCGCCGTCGCGCAGGGTGCCGACCACTGTGGCGTTCTCCGCGCGGGCGACCAGGTGCACAAGTGCCGCCGAGGGCGGGTCGAGCAGGTGGGCGTCGTCGATGGCGAGCACGATCCGTCGGCCGGCCGCCTGCTGTTGCAGGACGTTGAGCGCCCAGCGCAGGACGCCGGCGGGGGAGAGGCCCTGGGGCTGCTCGGCGGGGAGGACCTGGACCAGCCCGCCGAACGGCAGTGCCGCGGTGGTGGCGCTGGCGGCGATTGACCAGATCGCGAACCGGTCGGTGGGCAACGCGCCCACGCCCTCGCGTAGCAGCCGACTCTTGCCGATGCCGGCGCTGCCGCTGAAGAAGAGCCCTCGGCCGGCCTCACCGGTCACCGCCGCCAGCAGGCGGTTGAGCTCATCCGTGCGGCCGACGAACTCCCATCGACTCATTCGCGCAGCATATCGATCGGAATCCGTCCGCGCCCGTACCGTCACCGTACGAAGTTGAGTAATCGCACAATTACCGGTGAGTATTCGGGGTGTTCCGCCCGGTCGTCGGCCCGCCCGTAGTCTTCCGACATCCGAATTTATGCACCGGAATTTTCGCGGCCGGAACCCCGGTCACCTGCAACGGGAGGTACCTGATGAAGCAGGGCACTCTCCCCTCGGTCGACTCGCCGGGCGACATGACCGGCCCAACCGACCTGCCCACCTGCGGCCCGCTGCCCAGCCGGGTCGGCGTTGCCGCCCCCAGCCCGGAGGAGCCGCTCGGTGTGGTCGCCGTCGGCCCGGCCGGTGCCGAGCGGCGCGCCGTGCTCGCCACCCTGCTCGGGCTCGACCCGGTCATGCTCACCGTGCCGGCCGGCAGTTGGTTGGTGGTGCGCAACGCCAAGGTGCCCACCCGGGCGGCGTTCGTGCCGGGTTACCGCCAGCCGCACTCGTACGGCGCGGACCGGGACGCCGCCGGTCCGGCGTTGGCCCGTCCGCCCCGGCGGGTCGAGCTGAGCGTGCCCGAGCCTCTGCTGCGGCACTTCACCCTGATCGACGTTCCGGACACCGCCACCCTGGGCGTGGCCGGCACCCGGGTGCTGCTGGAAGCGGCCGGCCGAGCCGGCGCGCTGCTCTTCGTGATCGCCGCCGATCAGGCGTTCACCGCCGCTGAGCTGAACCTGCTCGCCGAAGTCGCCCCGACCTCGGTGGAGGTCGTGTTCGCGGTCACCCCCGGCGCGGCGGGTTGGGCGCCGCTGCCCGACGGCTCGGCGACTACGGAGGGCGCGGGGGCGTCCGTCCCGCCGGTCGGGGGTGCGGAGACCGAGGTGGATGCGATCGCGGTGACCGTGGAGGCACATCGGGCGGCGCTCCTGGCCGCGGTGCCGGCGCTGGCCGGCGCGCGGTGGTTCCCGGTCGACGGCGCCGACTCGGCCGCCGACCTGCGCCGGGCGCTGGTGGGTTGGTCGTCGCGGGAGGGGTTGCAGCGGGCCAGCGTCGTCCCACCGGTGTTGCCGGGCCAACAGGGCCGCGTCGCGGTGGCCGCCGATCCGGGCGACTGGTCCGAACGACTCGACCGCCACACCCGCTCCTGCGCTCAGCGGATCCGTCAGCACCTCGCCCTGGAGTTGGCGAACATCCACCTGCGGGCCGTTCAGGAGATCGTGTTCGGAGTCGGCTGTGCCGGCCTACCGGATCTACTGGACCGGGAGATGGCGGCGCTGTCACTGTTGGCCACCGCACAGTGCGATCAGGCGGTGCGCGGCATCGTGGCCGACCTCGCGTCCCGGGTGCTCGGCGCGCCGCCGACCGAAGGCGTGCGACGCCGGATCGTCACCGCCGTCCAGTACGGCCTGGCCGACCACCGGCCCGGCCGCGAGTTGGACAAGGTGCTGCTGGTCACCAGCACAGCCGGCGTGGCCGGGTTGACCGGTTCGGAGGCGATCGACGCGGTCGCCAGTTATCCAGCGGCGTCCCGCGACGAGCTGCTCCCGCCGGTCGCGGTGGCGCTCTCCGGTGGGTGCTGGCAGCAGTGGCGTACCCCCGGCAACGACGACCACAACGCGGCGCGGGCCTGGTCCCAGCGGGCCGTGCGTGAGGTCGAGTTGGGGTTGTCCAGGGAGGTCTCCCGACGGTTCGAGGTGATCCGCCTCTCGCTGGGCGCGGTGCTCTCCGATGCAGTCGATCACGGCATCCTGCTCGCCTGACGGCCCGCCCACCGGTCGCTCCGGCTCCGTGCCGCACCGCGCGTCCGACGAGGTCCGAGGCGGGTCGGGGGTGCCCGGGGTAGGCGATCCGCGCCGGGCCGGCGTTCCGGTTCCTCGGTTCCGGGAAACCGGTGGCACGATGGGGGGCATGGCGGCTCCGCAGGTTGCACCGGTCGAGACGCCGGACACTGACGAGGTGCCGGCGTCCGACCGGCAGTGGGTGACGATCGTGTGGGACGACCCGGTCAATCTGATGACGTACGTGACCTGGGTCTTCCAGAAGCTTTTCGGCTACAGCCGGGAGAGGGCCGAGCAGCTGATGCTGGACGTGCACCACAAGGGGCGTGCCGTGGTCTCCACCGGTGCTCGGGAGCGGATGGAGCACGACGCGTCGCAGCTGCACGCGTACGGGCTGTGGGCGACGGTGGACCGGTCATGAGCATGTTCCATCGCCAGGCCGGGCGCTACGTCGCCATCTTCGCCGTCGACGAGGTGCGGGTGCTGCGCAAGGTCGCCTCCGAGGTGGTGGGTCTGCTCACCGATGGCTTCGACCACACCGACCCGGTCGTCGGTCGACTCTTTCCGGCGGTCTACCCGCAGGATGCTCCGGGCACCGCCGAGTTCCGCCGCTACACCGAGGGCGACCTGAAGACCGCGAAGATCGATCAGGCGGGGGCGATCCTGGCCGCGTTGCCGGATGACGCCGGCGGTGAGGTGCGGCTGGACGCCGAGGCGGCCGAGGCGTGGCTGCGGGCGTTGAACGACGCTCGGCTCGCGATGGGCGTCCGGCTGGAGATCAAGGACGGCACCGACCTCGGTGCGGAGTTGGACGACGCGGTCGCTGAGGACCCGGGTTCCAGCCGGGTGTTCCAGCTTTCGGTCTACGCCTATCTCGGGTATTTACAGGAGTCGCTGCTCAACGCCTTGATCGATTAGGGGTGACCGGCACCACTTCGGCCCGTGCGCGCCAGGCGTTAGGCTGGTGCACGTGCTGAGCATCGACCGGTCGATCATCGACGCGATCGTCGCCCACGCGCGCCGGGATCACCCCGACGAGGCGTGCGGCGTGGTCGCCGGTCCCGTCGGCAGCGACACCCCGACCCGGCACATCCCGATGGACAATGCCGCCCGGTCGATGACCTTCTACGAGTTCGACTCGATGGAGCACCTGCGCGTGTGGCGGGAGATGGACGATCGGGACGAGGAGCCCGTCGTCATCTACCACTCGCACACCGCCACCGAGGCGTACCCGTCCCGGACGGATGTCTCGTTCGCCGGCGAGCCGGGGGCGCACTACCTGCTCGTCTCGACCCGTGAGCCCGACTCCGAGGAGATCCGGTCGTTCCGGATCGTCGACGGCGTGGTCACCGAGGAGCCGGTCCGTGTCGTGGAGGCCGGCGTCGACCCGCACGCCGTCCAGTCCTACATGTTCGGGCAGAGCCCGGCGACGGTCGACTACGAGTGTTCCGGCCGCTGACCTGTCAGCGCCGCACCCGTCTCGTCCCGTCACCGTAGGCACACCCGATCGAGGAGTTCGACATCATGGCCATTGAGGTTCGCATCCCCACCATCCTGCGCAGCTACACCGGCGGCGCCAAGGTCGTCGAGGGCACCGGCGACACGCTCGCCGAGCTGCTCACCGACCTGGACTCCCGGCACGGCGGTCTGCGCGGCCGGCTGATCACCGACACTGGCACGCTGCACCGCTTCGTCAACGTCTACGTCAACGACGAGGACGTCCGCTTCCTCGGCGCGCTGGACGCCAAGCTCTCCGACGGCGACAGCGTCACCATCCTGCCGGCCGTGGCCGGCGGCGCGTTCGGCTTCGCGGCGGCAGCCGCGATCAGTTCGCACAGCGCGGCGGCAGCCGCGATCAGTTCGCACAGCGCCGCGACCGCGGTGGTCCGCGGCGCCGTCGCGGCTCGCTGAGGTCGGCCGCCATGGCGCGGTACGACAGCCTGCTCGACGCCTGCGGGGGTACGCCGCTGGTCGGCCTGCCCCGACTCTCCCCGACGGTGCCCGACGGGGCACCTCCGGTGCGGCTCTGGGCCAAGCTGGAGGACCGCAATCCGACCGGCAGCATCAAGGACCGCGCGGCGCTGTTCATGGTCCGGGCGGCGGAGGAGGCTGGCCGTCTCCGGCCGGGTGACACCATCCTCGAGCCGACGAGCGGCAACACCGGCATCTCGTTGGCGATGGTGGCGAAGTTGCGCGGCTACCGGCTGGTCTGCGTGATGCCCGAGAACGTCTCCACCGAGCGGGTCCAGCTACTCCGGATGTACGGTGCCGAGATCATCTTCTCGCCGGCGGCGGGCGGGTCCAACCAGGCGGTCGCCACAGCCAAGCAGATCGCTGTCGAGCACCCCGACTGGGTGATGCTCTATCAGTACGGCAACGAGGCCAACGCGCGGGCGCACTACGAGACGACCGGGCCGGAGCTGCTGCACGACCTGCCCAGCATCACGCACTTCGTGGCCGGGCTCGGCACCACCGGGACCCTGATGGGCACCGGGCGGTACCTGCGGGAGAAGGTCGAGGGCATTCAGGTCGTGGCTGCCGAACCGCGTTACGGCGAGTTGGTCTACGGCCTGCGCAACATCGACGAGGGGTACGTGCCGGAGCTCTACGACGCCTCGGTGCTCTCTCGGCGTTTCTCGGTCGGCACCCGGGACGCGGTGTTGCGCACCCGCCAGTTGGTGGAGGTGGAGGGCATCTTCGCCGGGTTCTCCACCGGTGCGATCCTGCATGCCGCGCTGGCGGTGGCGCATGAGGCGGTGCGCGACGGCCGGCGGGCCGACGTGGCCTTCGTGGTGTGCGACGGCGGGTGGAAGTACCTGTCCACCGGCGCGTACGGCGGCACGCTCGCCGATGCCGAGGACGCCCTGGAGGGGCAGCTCTGGGCCTGACCGATCTGGTGTTCCCGACACCGGGCCGTCGACCTGTGTCGACGGCCCGTTGGCTGCTCGGCGTACCGCGAGCCGGTGTCACGTTCGTGACAACTTCCGTTGGATGATTCTTGCTGCCGGGTGCGCCAGCGTAGGCTGCGCAGCGTGGCGTACGCGTCGGTAGAGATCATGGCCGGGACGATCGCCGGCACGGGTGCTACTGATAGTGACAGCGAGACCACTCGATGCGACTGACCGTTCTGGGAAGCGCCGGCAGTTTCCCTGGCCCCGAGTCGCCCTGCTCGGCCTATCTGGTCGAGGCCGACGGTTTCCGGCTCCTGGTCGACTTCGGCTCGGGGTCGCTGTCCAGCCTTCAGCGGTACGCGGGCCTGCACGCGCCGGACGCGATCCTGCTGACCCACCTGCACTGCGATCACATGTTCGACGCCGTGCTGTACGTGGTGGTGCGCCGGTACGCCCCGGACGGCCCCTACCCGGCGCTGCCGGTGTACGCGCCCGCCGGTGCACCGGACCGGCTCAGCGCCGCGTACGGCGACGACGGCTCGGTGGAGGACGTCTACCAGTTCTACGCGCTCCAGCCAGGCACGTTCCCGATCGGCCCGTTCACGGTCACCGTCGACCGGGTCAATCATCCGGTGGAGACGTACGGCGTGCGGCTGGAGCACGACGGTCGTTCGCTGTGCTACTCGTCGGACACGGCGCCGTGCGAGGCGCTGCTGCGGCTGGCGCAGGGCGCCGACGTGTTCCTCTGCGAGGCCAGTTACCTCGACGGCATGGACAATCCGCCGGATCTGCACCTGACCGGTCGGGAGGCCGGTGAGGCGGCGACCAAGGCGGCGGTGGGCCGCCTGCTGCTCACCCACCTGGTGCCCGCCTGGGGCAGCGAGGCCCACACCTTGGAGTCGGCCGCCTCCGCGTACGCCGGGCCGCTCGAGGTGGTCCGGCCCGGCGCCAGCTACGACATCTGACGCAGCGCGTCCGGTTCGCGAGGCCGGGCGCAGTGTTGTGCCGTACTGTTCGCCGGCCGGTCAGCGGCCGGTCGTCTGGCGCACCCGTGGCACCCGCACGGTGTGGGCATGCGGATCGCCATCGTGACCGAGTCGTTCCCACCGGATGTGAACGGCGTCGCGCACTCCGTGGTGCGGACGGCGGAGCACCTGCTCGACCGGGGCCACGAGCCGGTGGTCATCGCGCCCGCCCCGCCCGGCGCCGGCCGGCAGGGCATCGACCGGCTGCCGTACCCGGTGGTGCGCATTCCCAGCGTGCCGCTGCCCCGCTATCAGGGCTTCCGGCTGGGCGTGCCTACCACCACCCGACTGACCGGGGCGCTGCTGTCGGCCGAGCCGGACGTGGTCCACCTGGCCAGTCCGTTCATTTTGGGCGCACGGGCGGCCACGCTGGCCAGCCGACACGGGCTACCCACGGTGGCGGTCTACCAGACCGACGTGGCGGCGTACGCGCGGGCGTACCGGGTGAGTTGGGGCGAGGCGGCGGCGTGGCGCCGGATCCGCGAGATCCACAACTCGGCGCAGCGCACCCTCGCCCCCTCCACCCGGGCCGCCGCCGACCTGATCGCGAACGGGGTGCAGCGGATCTGGCTGTGGCGTCGGGGTGTGGACGCCGTTCGCTTCGATCCGGCCAAACGCTCCGCGGAGCTGCGGGAACGGCTGGCACCCAACGGCGAGCTGCTTGTCGGATACGTCGGCCGGCTCGCCCCGGAGAAGCGGGTGGAGCTGCTGGCGGCGACGTCCCGGCTGCCCGGCGTACGGGTGGTGGTGGCCGGCGACGGCCCGGCCCGCCGCCAGTTGGCCCGGGAACTGCCCGGGGTGACCTTCCTGGGGGTCCAGCAGGGCGAGGACCTGGCGCGGCTCTACGCCAGCCTGGACCTGTTCGTGCACACCGGACCGCACGAGACGTTCGGCCAGACCATCCAGGAGGCGCTGGCCTCGGGGGTGCCGGTCGTGGCACCGGCCAGTGGCGGCCCGGTGGACCTGATCGACCAGGGTGTGACCGGGCTGCTGGTGCCGCCGAACGACGGTGACGCGCTCGCCGCCGCCGTGGCCGCGCTGGCCGGCGACACCGACCGGCGGCGGGCCTACGGGCTGGCCGCCCGGGTCGCGGTCAGTCGCCGCAGCTGGGCGGCCGTCGGCGACGAGCTGATCGGGCACTACCACGCGGTACGCGCCGTGGCCGCCACCGTCGGCCTGCCGGCCGCGTCGTGACCGGGGCCGGCGCCGGGCTGCGGATCGTGCGGCTCGCCAACTTCGTGACGGCACGCTCCGGCGGCCTGCGTACCGCGTTGCGGCATCTCGGTGCGGGCTACCGGGCGGCCGGGCACGAGCCGGTGCTGGTGATACCCGGCCGGCGTGCCGCCGACGAGACGTACCCGTGGGGGCGGGTGATCACCCTGCCCGGGCCGGAGCTGCCGGGCAGCGGCGGCTACCGGATCCTGGCCGGCCGGCGTCGGTTGGCCCGGCTGCTCACCGACCTGGCACCGGATCGGTTGGAGGTCTCCGACCGGTCGTCGCTGCGCTGGACGGGCCGGTGGGCGCGGGCACACGGGGTGCCGTCGGTGATGGTGTCGCACGAGTCGCTGACCGGGCTGCTCGGGCAGTGGGGCGTGCCGGACCCGCTGCGCCGGCCGACCGCCGACCGGTTGAACCGGGCGACCAGCCGGGCGTACGACCGGATCGTCTGCACGACCCGCTGGGCGGCCGAGGAGTTCGACCGGATCGGGGCCGGCAACGTCGACCTGGTGCCGCTCGGCGTGGACCTGGACACCTTCTCCCCGCACCGGGCCGACCCGCGGGTGCGCGAGCGGTACGCCGACCCCACCGAGTTGCTGTTGGTGCACTGCGCGCGGCTGTCCCCGGAGAAGCGGCCGGAGCTGGCCGTGCAGGCCCTCGCCGAGTTGCGCCGGTCGGGCGTACCGGCGGTGCTGGTGATGGCCGGCGACGGCCCGTTGCGCGACGCGTTGGCCCGCCGGGCGGCCGGGCTGCCGGTCACCTTCACCGGCTTCCTGCCGGACCGGGACGCGGTGGCCGCGCTGCTGGCCAGCGCGGACGTGGTGCTGGCGCCCGGCCCGGTGGAGACCTTCGGTCTCGCCGGCCTGGAGGCACTGGCCTGTGGCACTCCGGTGGTGGTCAACGCGGCCAGCGCGCTGCCCGAGGTGGTCGGCGAGGCCGGGCTGGCCGCGTACGGCTCGGGGGTGTCGATGGCGGCGGCGGTGACCCGCCTGACGGCCCGGCCGGAGGCGCAGCGGCGGCGGGCGGCCCGGGCGCGGGCCGAGGAGTTCGGCTGGCCGGCCGCGGTCGCCGGGTTCCTCGGTGTGCACGGCGCGAACGCGCCCCGGGGCACCCGGAGCGAGGTGGAACGTCGCACCGCATAGGGTGCAGGCATGGCGCGACCTGACGGGCGAGGGCCCTCTCAACTTCGACCGGTGACCCTGACCCGTGGCTGGAGCACCCATCCGGAGGGCTCGGTGCTCGTCGAGTTCGGCGGCACCCGGGTGCTCTGCACGGCCAGCGTCACCGAGGGGGTGCCCCGCTGGCGCAAGGGCTCCGGGCTCGGCTGGGTGACCGCCGAGTACGCGATGCTGCCCCGAGCCACCAACACCCGCTCCGACCGGGAGAGCGTCAAGGGTCGGGTCGGTGGGCGCACCCACGAGATCTCCCGGCTGATCGGTCGCAGCCTGCGGGCCAGCATCGACCTCAAGGCGCTCGGCGAGAACTCGATCGTGCTCGACTGCGACGTGCTCCAGGCCGACGGCGGCACCCGCACGGCCGCGATCACCGGCGCGTACGTCGCGTTGCACGACGCGGTGGGCTGGCTCGCCGCCCGGAAGGCGTTGGCCGGCAAGCCGGAGAAGGTGATGCACCGTTCGGTGGCCGCGGTCAGCGTGGGGATCATCGCCGGCGAGGCCCGACTCGACCTCTGCTACGAGGAGGACGTCGCCGCCGAGGTGGACATGAACGTGGTGTGCACCGGCGCGGGCGACTTCGTCGAGGTACAGGGCACCGGCGAGGCGGGCGTGTTCGCCCGCGACCAGCTCGACGCCCTGCTCGACCTGGCCGTCGCCGGCTGCGCCGAGTTGGCCGAAGCCCAGCGGAAGGCTCTCGCGTGAGCGCGAGGAGTGAGCTTGCGAGCCCCGCAGTCGCGAACAGAGGTGATTCAGCATGAACAAGGTCCTGCTCGCCACGCGTAACCGCAAGAAGCTGGTCGAACTCCAGCGGATCCTGGACGGCGCGCTCGGCGCGCACCGGATCGCCCTGCTCGGGCTGGACGACGTCGAGCAGTACGCGGAGCTGCCCGAGACCGGCCTGACCTTCGGCGAGAACGCGCTGATCAAGGCGCGGGAGGGTTGCCGGCAGAGCGGACTGCCGACCATCGCCGACGACTCCGGGCTCGCGGTCGACGCGCTCAACGGGATGCCGGGGGTGTTCAGCGCCCGCTGGTCCGGCCAGCACGGCGACGACCGGGCCAACCTTCAGCTGGTGCTGGATCAGATCGCCGACGTGCCCGATGAGCAGCGGGCCGCCTCGTTCGTCTGCACTGTGGCGTTGGTGCTGCCCGGCGGTAAGGAGCACCTCGTCGACGGCCGGCAGTCCGGGCGGGTGCTGCGGGCACCGCGCGGTGACGGCGGGTTCGGCTACGACCCGATCTTCCTGGGCGACGGCCAGGACCGGACCAACGCCGAGCTGACCCCGGCGGAGAAGGACGCGATCAGCCACCGGGGCAAGGCGCTGCGCGAGCTGGCGAAGCTGATCGCCAAGGTGCTGCCGCCCGCCACCTGACGGTCGCCAAGGTGCTGCCGCCCGCCGCCTGACCCGCGGCGGACGACAGCGACCCGATCGAGATCAGCCCAGCGGGCCGACCTCTCGTTCGATGGCGGCGCGCAACTCCGGCCCGGCGACGACGGCGCGCGCCGCCTCCATCACCGGGGCGAGGAAGACGTCCGGGCCGGGCTCACCGGCTGCCGCACCGAGCGCGGCGACGGCCGCCCGGCCGGCCGGGGACGGTGCCAGCGGGGCGCGCAGCTGGAGGCCGCGTACGCCGGCCAGCAGCTCCACCGCGAGCAAACTGGTCAGGTTGTCCAGCACGGTGCGCAGCTTCTTCGCCGCCGCCCAGCCCATCGAGACGTGGTCCTCCTGCATCCCGCTGGTGGGCAACGAGTCCACCGACGCCGGGGCGGCCAGCCGACGATTCTCGGCGACGATGCCGGCCGCCGTGTACTGGGCGATCATCAGCCCGGAGTTGACCCCGGCGTCGGGGGAGAGGAACGCGGGCAGCTCCCGGGATCGGGTGACGTCGAGCAGCCGGTCCACCCGCCGCTCGGCGATCGCGCCGACCTCGGCGGCGGCGATGGCGAGGAAGTCCGCGGCGAAACCGAGCGGCGCGCCGTGGAAGTTACCGGTCGACTCGACCCGGCCGTCCGGCAGCACCACCGGGTTGTCCACCACCGACACCAGCTCCCGGGCCGCGACCGTGCGGACGAAGTCCAGGGTGTCGCGGGCCGCGCCGGCCACCTGCGGAGCGCAGCGCATCGAGTACGCGTCCTGCACGGCATGCGCCAGGTCGTCACGGTGTGAGTCCATCACCCGGGAGTCCTGCAACAGCCGGTGGATGTTCGCCGCCGACGCCGCCTGGCCGGGGTGTGGCCGGATCGCGTGCAGCTCGGGCAGGAACGGCCGTTCCGAGCCGAGCATCGCCTCGATGGCCAGCGCGGCCGTCACGTCCGCCATGGCGAACAGGTGCGCCGCGTCGTGGATCGCCAGCAGCAGCATGCCGAGCATGCCGTCGGTGCCGTTGATCAGCGCCAGCCCCTCCTTGGCGGCCAACTCGATCGGCTTGAGCCCGGCGGCGGTCAACGCCTCGGCCGCGTCCTGCCGCTCACCGGCCGGGCCGAGGCCCCAGCCCTCGCCGAGCAGCACCAGCGCACAGTGCGCCAGCGGCGCCAGGTCGCCGGAGGCGCCCAGCGACCCGTGCTCCGGCACCCACGGAGTGATGTCGTGGTTGAGCAGGTCGACCAGGGCCTCGGCGACCAGCGGCCGGACCCCGGAACGGCCCAGGGCGAGGGACCGGACCCGCAGCAGCATCATGGCCCGGACCACTTCGCGCGGCATCGGGCCGCCCACCCCGGCGGCGTGCGAGCGGATCAGCGCGTGTTGCAGCTCCGCCCGCCGCTGCGGGGCGATGAAGGTGTTGGCCAACGCCCCGAAACCGGTGGAGACCCCGTAGACGGGACGGCCGGACGATTCGATGCCGTCCACGATGGCCCGACTGGTCGCCATCGCGTCGATGGTGGCCGGGGCCAGGACGACCGTGGCGGTGCCGCGGGCCACCGCGAGCACGTCGTCGGCGCTGATCCCGGTGGGCTGGATGGTCACGTTCGTCATTGCGGAACTCCGTTGCGTATTACCTGGCGGATCAGGGGGACACCGGGCCGGTAGGCCAGGTGCAGGTGTGACGGCGCGTCGAGGACCACGAGGTCGGCCCGTGCGCCGGGGGTGAGCACACCGATGTCGTCGCGGCGCAGCGCCCGCGCGCCACCGGCGGTGGCGGCCCAGACCGCCTCCGCCGGGGTCATCCGCATCTCGCGGACCGCGAGGGCCATGCAGAAGGGCATCGACGAGGTGTACGACGAGCCGGGGTTGCAGTCGGTGGCCAGCGCCACTGTCACACCCGCGTCGAGCAGCCGGCGGGCGTCCGGGTAGGGCGAGCGGGTGGAGAACTCCGCACCGGGCAGCAGGGTCGCCACCGTGCGGGTGCCCGACCCGTCGCTGTGGGCGGTGTCGGCGAGCGCGGTCACGTCGGCGTCGCTGAGGTGGGTGCAGTGGTCGACGCTGGCCGCGCCCAACTCGACGCCGAGCTGCACCCCGGGGCCGGGGCCGAGCTGGTTGGCGTGCAGTCGGACGCCCAGCCCGGCGGCCTGCCCGCAGGCCAGGATGGCGCGGGCGTGGTCCACGTCGAAGGCACCCCGCTCGCAGAACACGTCGATCCACTTCGCGTACGGGGCGGCGGCGGCCAGCATCGGCCCGCAGACCAGCCCCACGTAGTCGTCCGGACGGTCGGCGTACTCGGCGGGGACCACGTGGGCGCCCAGGAAGGTGGTCTCGGCGCTGGTCTCGGCGGCGATCCGCAGCGAGCGGGCCTCGTCGGCGACGGTCAGCCCGTACCCACTCTTGATCTCCATGGTGGTGGTGCCCTGGCGCAGCGCCTCCCCGTGCAGCCGGCGCACGGTGGTCCGCAGCTCGGCGTCGGTGGCGGCCCGGGTCGCACCGACAGTGGTCCGGATGCCGCCGCCGGTGTAGGGCTGACCGGCCATCCGGGCGGCGAACTCGGTGGCCCGATCTCCGGCGAAGACCAGGTGGGCGTGGCTGTCCACGAAGCCGGGCAGCACGGCGGCCCCACCGGCGTCGACCCGCCGGTCGGCGGCCGGCGCGTACGCGGACGGCCCGACCCAGACCACCCGGCCCTCCTCGACCAGCACGGCGGCGTTCCGGCGGATGCCCAGCGGGCCCTCACCGGCACCGTTGGTGACCAGCTCCCCGATGTTGTCGACCAGCAGACTGTTCATGAGGCGATCACCGCCTCGATGGCCGCGGACAACTCCGCCGGCACGTCGACGCCCAGGTGTCGGCCATCGGCCACCACCACCCGGCCGTCCACCATGACCTGTTCGACGTCACCCGCGGTGGCCGCGAAGAACGCGCCCACCGGCGGCACCCCGGCGGTGCGGGAGCTGTCCAGGCGTACCGTCACCAGGTCGGCGCGGGCGCCCACCGCGATCCTCCCGGCGTCGGTCCAGCCCAGCGCGGCGTGCCCGGCGACGCTGGCCGCCGTCAGCAGGTCGAGCGGGGCGAAGTGGCCGCGCCGACGGGTACGCAGCCGCTCGTCCAGCTCCACCGCGCGGGCCTCCTCGAACAGGTCGATCACGGCGTGACTGTCACTGCCGAGGCTCAACCCGATCCCCGCGTCGGCCATCAGCCGGGCCGGGCCGATGCCGTCGGCGAGGTCCCGTTCGGTGGTCGGGCAGAGGCACACCCCGGTCCGGCTGTCGGCGAGCAGGGTCAGGTCCACGCTGGTCGGGTGGGTGGCGTGCACGGCGGTGGTGCCCGGCCCGAGCACACCGTGCTCGGCGAGCAGGGCGGTGGGCGAGCGGCCGTGCACGGCCCGGCACTCGTCGTTCTCGGCGGGCTGCTCGGAGAGGTGCACGTGCAGCGGCGCCGGCCGGTCGCGGGCCCACTCGGCGATCTTGTCGAGCTGGTCGGCCGGGACCGCCCGCACCGAGTGCACCGCCGCGCCGACCCGGGCGTGCGAGTCCGCCGGCTGGAACGCGGCGGCCCGTTCGGCCCAGCGGGCCGCGTCGCCGTCGCCGAAGCGTCGTTGCGGCCCGGTGAGGGCCTGACCGTCCACGCTGGAGGACAGGTAGCAGGCGTCCAGCAGGGTGAGCCGGATCCCGGCGTGCGCGGCGGCCTCCACCAGCGCCGCGCCCATCGCGTTCGGGTCGTCGTACGCGCCGCCGTCCGGCCGGTGGTGCAGGTAGTGGAACTCGCCCACGCAGGTGATCCCGGCGAGCGCCATCTCGGCGTAGACCGCCCGGGCCAGCGCGAGGTAGGTGTCCGGGTCCAGCCGGTCCGCCACGGCGTACATCTGGTCCCGCCAGGTCCAGAAGTCGCCCCGCCCACCGTGGGTACGCCCACGCAGAGCCCGGTGGAAGGCATGCGAGTGCACATTGGCCAGCCCCGGCAGGGTCAGGCCGGGCAGCGGAACGGCGTCTCCGTACACCTCGACCCCGGCCGGTGGCCGGCTCCCGGGGGTCAGCGGCGTCACCACGCTGATCCGGCCGTCCTCGACCTCGATCAGCACGTCGGGCGTGGGTTCGGCGTGCTCGGGCAGCCAGGCGTACTCGGCGAGCCAGCGGGTCGGTGTCACCGGCATGTCAGCTCCTCCAGCACCCGGGCCAGCGCGCGCACCCCGGCCGCGCAGTCGTCGTCGGTCGCGGCCTCGGCGGGGGAGTGCGACACCCCGGTCGGGTTGCGCACGAAGAGCATCGCGGTGGGCAGATGCGCGGCGAGCACCCCGGCGTCGTGCCCCGCCCCGGTGGGCAGCACCGGCGCGTCGAGCAGCGTGGCCATCCGCTTGGCCAGGGCACCGTCGAAGGCGACCAGCGGGGTCACCGACTCCTCGGTGACGGTCACCTCCGTACCGTCGCGGCGGGCCCGTTCGGCGAGCTTGCCGCGCACCGCGTCGACCAGCCCGGTCAGCGTCTCCGGGTCGGCGGCGCGGGCGTCCAACCAGCCGGTCACCTTCGACGCGATGGCGTTGGTGGCGTTGGGTTCGACGGCGACCCGGCCCACGGTGGCGTGCGCGCCGCGCAGCCGGGCCTCCTTGTTGGCCGCCAGCACGG
This sequence comes from Micromonospora sp. NPDC050276, assembly GCF_044459545.1. Taxonomy (NCBI): domain Bacteria; kingdom Bacillati; phylum Actinomycetota; class Actinomycetes; order Micromonosporales; family Micromonosporaceae; genus Micromonospora; species Micromonospora sp. NPDC050276. Next base: position 665,853 of record NZ_JBITJA010000001.1, read on the forward strand.
TGAACGCGTAGGTGAGCATCGGGTCGCGGCGGTCGGCCATCCGGGTCGTACCCGCGTGGTTGCCCTCCCCGACCACGTCGAAACGCCAGCGGCCGTGCGGCCAGATCGCGCTGGCCACGCCCACCGGCGCGGCCGTGTCGACGAGCGCGCGGCCCTGCTCGACGTGCAACTCCACGAAGGCGCCGAACCGGCCCAGCAGCTCCGGGCGGGCGCCCGCCGGCCGGTCGCCGAGCGCCTCGGCGAAGCTCACCCCGGCCGCGTCGCGCAAACCGGCCGCGCGTTCGGCCGACAGCGCCCCGGTGAGCAGCCGCGACCCCAGACACGGTACGCCGAAGCGCGCGCCCTCCTCCTCGACGAACGCACCCAGCACCAGCGGCCGGTCCGGGGTGACGCCGGCGGCGCGCAGCTCGTCCACGGCGAGGAACGCGCTCACGATGCCCAGTGGCCCGTCGTACGCCCCGCCGTGTGGCACCGAGTCGAAGTGGCTGCCGGTGAGTACCGCGTCGGACGCCTCCGGGTCACCCCAGTGGGCGAAGAGGTTGCCGTTGCCGTCCTCGGTGACCGGCATGGCGCGGCGCTCGGCCTGCGCGCGGAACCAGGCCCGCAGCTCCTGCTCCGGCTCGGTCAACGCGTACCGCAGGTAGCCGCCGCTGTCGGCGTCCCGCCCGACCGGCGCGATCTCGTCCCACAGCGCCCGGAACCGGGCGGAAAGGTCGTCGCTCACGCGGCACCTCTATGGTTCGCGACTGCGGGGCTCCGCTGCGCTGCACTCCTCGCGCTCACGCGGCACCTCTGTGGTTCGCGACTGCGGGGCTCCGCTGCGCTGCACTCCTCGCGCTCACGCGGCTCCGCCCTCGGTCATGGGGACCCGCACGCCGGTGCGGTCGGCGACCTCGCGGGCGCTCTCGTAGCCGGCGTCGACGTGCCGGATGACGCCCATCGCCGGGTCGTTGGTGAGCACCCGCTCGATCTTCTGACCGGCGAGGGCGGTGCCGTCGGCCACGCACACCTGCCCGGCGTGGATCGACCGGCCGATGCCCACCCCGCCACCGTGGTGAATGGACACCCAGGACGCGCCGCTGGCCGTGTTGACCAGGGCGTTGAGCAGCGGCCAGTCGGCGATGGCGTCGGAGCCGTCGGCCATCCCCTCGGTCTCCCGGTACGGGCTCGCGACGCTGCCGGTGTCCAGGTGGTCCCGGCCGATCACCACCGGGGCGGAGAGTTCGCCGGAGGCCACCATGTCGTTGAACCGCACGCCCGCCTTGTCCCGTTCGCCCTGGCCGAGCCAGCAGATCCGGGCCGGCAGGCCCTGGAAGGCGACCCGCTCGCCGGCCAGCTTGATCCAGCGGGCCAACGACTCGTTCTCCGGGAACAGGTCGAGGATGGCCCGGTCGGTGGCCGCGATGTCGGCCGGGTCGCCGGAGAGCGCCGCCCACCGGAACGGGCCCCTACCCTCGCAGAACAACGGCCGGATGTACGCGGGCACGAAGCCCGGGAAGTCGAAGGCGCGCTGGTACCCGCCGAGCTGCGCCTCACCCCGGATCGAGTTGCCGTAGTCGAACACCTCGGCGCCGGCGTCGAGGAAACCGACCATCGCCTCGACGTGCCGCGCCATCGACGCGCGGGCTCGATCGGTGAACTCGGCCGGCTTTGCGGCGGCGTAGTCCCGGGCCTCGGCCAGCTCCACCCCCACCGGCAGGTACGCCAGCGGGTCGTGCGCGCTGGTCTGGTCGGTCACGATGTCGATCTCGACGCCCCGGTTCAGCAGCTCCGGGAAGACCTCGGCGGCGTTGCCGACCACGCCGACGCTCAGCGCCCGACGCTCCCGCTTCGCCGCGCGGACCCGATCGATCGCGTCGTCCAGTGAGTCGGCGACCTCATCCAGGTAGCGGTCGTGCACCCGGCGGTCGAGCCGGGTGCGGTCCACGTCGACGATCAGGCAGACGCCGCCGTTCATGGTGACCGCGAGGGGCTGCGCGCCGCCCATCCCACCGCAGCCGGCGGTCAGCGTCAGTGTGCCGGCGAGGGTGCTGTCGAACCTCTTGGCGGCCACCGCCGCGAACGTCTCGTAGGTGCCCTGGAGGATGCCCTGCGTGCCGATGTAGATCCACGAACCGGCCGTCATCTGCCCGTACATGGTCAGCCCGAGCTGTTCGAGGCGGCGGAACTCCGGCCAGGTCGCCCAGTCGCCGACCAGGTTCGAGTTGGCCAGCAGCACCCGGGGCGCCCACTCGTGGGTGCGCATGACGCCGACCGGGCGGCCCGACTGCACCAGCATCGTCTCGTCCTCGCGCAGGTCGATCAGCGTGCGAACCAACGCGTGGTACGACGGCCAGTCCCGCGCCGCCTTGCCGGTGCCGCCGTAGACCACCAGGTCGTCGGGGCGCTCGGCCACCTCGGGGTCGAGGTTGTTCATCAACATCCGCAGGGCGGCCTCCTGCTGCCACCCACGGGTGGTGAGCTGGCTGCCCCGTGCGGCACGGATCGGCTGGGTCATCTCTGGTTCTCCTCCGGTCAACCGAGGAACAACTGTCGGCGGGCGGCCGACGACTCGAACGCCTCCAAGCGGGTCTGCGTATCCGCCGGTGCGGCGTCACAGATGGCCTGGAGGACCACCATGGCCAGCGTCATCGGAGCGGTGTGCAGGTCGAAGACCAGATCGGTGCCGACGGCGGCGGGCAGCACCAGCTCCGCGTGGTCTGTCGCGGGGCTGACCGGCGAGTCGGTGATAGCGACGACGGTCAGGCCGGCGTCGCGGGCCTCGCGCAGGGCGTCGAGGGTCTCCCGCGGGTAGCGGGGCAGGACGAAGGCGAGCAGTGCTGTCGCCCCGGCCGCCGCCGCCTGCTCCAGCCGGTCGGTGAGCAGGCTGCCACCGTCGTCGAGCACCCGGACGTCCGGGTGCACCTTGGCGGCGAAGTAGGCGAAGTACGCGGCCAGCGGCGCGGCGGCGCGTAGCCCGAGCACGGGTAGCGGCCGGCTGCCGGCCAGCAGCTTGCCGACCTTGGCGATCCGGGCGCGGTCGGCGAGTTGACCGGCCAACCGGTCGAGGTTGTCCATCTCGGCCCGGACGGCCCGTTGGAGCTCGTTTCCGGTGTCGTCGGGGTGGGCCGTCGCGGTCACGGTCAGCTCCCGTAGTCGGCGACGCAGCGCCGGGTAACCGTCGTGTCCGAGCGCGATGGCGAACCGGGTGACCGAGGGTTGGCTGACCCCGGCGAGGTCGGCCACCTCGGCCGCCGACAGGTACGCCGCCGCGCCGGCATGCTGCGCCAGGCAGTGCGCGATGCGCCGCTGGGTCGGTGTGAGGCGGACTCCCTGGACCAGGTTGAGCACCTCTTCATTCACTGGGTGAGCCTATGCATGAAACTATTCAGACGCAAGGGTGTGCGACCCCGAGTCGACCCCGCCGCGCAGGAAGGGAACGGTCAGGATTGGGACGTGCTGGCGTAGAGGAAGTCGGTCACCCTCCGGGGAAAGATCGCGTTGAGCGTGGGCGCGTGGCTGCCACCTCTGATGTCCCACAGCTCGACCCGGGTGGCATCACGGCAACCGGCGGAGTAGGACGTCACGCCCGTCTCCGCGTCGGGCAGTCGGGGCTCGAGGTCCATGGGTGGAGCCGAGGTATCGGCCTTCGCCGAGCAGTTGTTGATCCGTCGCCAGGTGGCGAGCGTGGTGTCGACCGACGAGTATCGGTGGCCGTTTCTCGTGCCGCCGTCGAACTTGATTGTCGCGTCGGCGGTGCCGTGGATCTCCAGCACGCTGACCGGCCGCTGGGGTGTGCACAGTGCGTTGCTGTCGAGGGCGCCGGCGAGGGAGACGACCGCGGTGATGCGCATCGACCGCTCACAGGCCATCCGGTAGGCCATGAAACCGCCGTTGGAATGGCCCACCAGATAGACCCGTGCGGCATCGACCGAGTACGCCGACTCCACGGAGTCGAGCAGCCGTTCGAGGTATGCCAGGTCGTCGACCCCGCTGTTGTCGACGTCGCAGCAGGATTCCGCCGCGTTCCAGAACCGCGAGCCGATCCGGTCGGTGGTGCCGTTCGGCATGGCGTAGAGGAACGTGCGACGGTCGGACTCGGGGAGGAGGTCGAAGTACCGCTCCTGTTGGGCGCCGCTGGAACCGTAGCCGTGCAGCAGTACGACGAGGGGGACCTTCCTGGTGGGGTCGTAGCCGACCGGCACATGAAGCTGGAAGGGACGGCTGTCCAGGGCGATGGCTCCGGTGGTGCCCGGTGCCACCGGAGGACGCCACTCGGCCGTCGGGCCCGACGAGCCGCCGCCGCCGGACGGGCCGCACCCAGCCAATAACGGAAGCATGATTGCGGCGGTCAGCCAGCGTCTCATCCTCACGGGGGCAATCTTGGCACTCTGACATGGGCACGCGGGCCGCCCCCGATCGCTGTGCACACTCTCGCTAGTATCCACACCGTCGCTCTGGGGAGGGTGGAATGCAGCCAAGCGGTCCGTTCCAGTTGCTCAAGACCCTGGGGTCGTGCCAGGAAGGCAAAGTATGGTCGGCCATCGATGCTCAGGGCCAGGCTCTGACGGTTGCCATTCTCGATGCCACCGTCGCCGCTGACCAGCAGTGGAGGACATCTTTTGCCTCCATGGCGAACGCCCTGCGGGCGCGCGACGGCAGGCCGAGCTTCCTGCACGCCGACTTCCATGCTCCGGCGCCCTGGGTCGCCTATGCCGCCGGCAGCGGCACCGAGGCCGAACAGGTCTTCCTTGCCCTCGGCCTGAGCTACCGTCCGACCTCCGAGACGGAGCAGGGCCAGGCCGAGCCGCCGTGGGCGACGCTGGCCAGTGGCGAACCCGTTCAGGGCATGCCGAATGCCACAAGTGCGACGCCAGTCAGCGTCGATGGGCCCGGGCAGGACCACCAACCCACCTCTGGCGCCGGGGTTTCTGGATCGACGCAACATCCCATGTCGGTTTCTCCGGCCACTCCAGTATCGGTTCCGCCCGACTCCCCGACCTCGCCGTCGTCGTGGGGCCAGTCGTACTCGTCCAGCTATCCAGCGCTCAGGTCGACCGTGCGCAAGCCGCCCCGGCGCACCGGGCTCTGGGTTGGCATCGCGATCGCGGTCGTCGTAGCGCTCGGCGCGGTTGTCGGTTTCTTCGTGTGGCAGCCTGGCGACAGCCCACCGGGCCCAACCGCCAGGGACGCCTCTCCGTCCGCGGCCGTGTCCAGCAGCCCCGAGCCGATCGCCCTTCCGACAGGCGTACCGCGTAACCCGGGCGTCGAACCGCCCAAGCCCGGCTCCTGGCCCACGGAGCCGCAGTTCAGCGATGCCGACCGGGTCAAGGTGGAAAGCCCTGTTGGCTTCGGCTTCACCGTCAAGGTGCCCGATTCGTGGTCCTGCGACGCACGCCAGCGCGGTCCTGGCTTCAGCAGGTATCTCTGCGGCATCTCGCGCCCCGGCGTCCCCGAGGTGGGCGGGGAGGTCATCGTCCGGAACTGCCCGAAGCCCTGCGGCGAAGAGGTGCAGGCCGCGTACCGGAGGGCAGAAGAGGCGTGGGGCCTGCAATGGGTGCAGGCAGGTAACGCGACCTTCGCCGAGGCGCCGCAGGTCGGCGGTGGGGATCGGTACGGGTTGGTGGTGATCGGTTGGTGGCGCAGCGTCCCCGACGGCGTGCTCGACCGCCAGATCATCATTCGCATGACCGCGACCGGGGCGCAGGTCAGTGATGTGCGCAAGGTGGCCAACGGCATCCGGACAAGCCTGTCCTTCTGATGTTTAGCGGTGATTTCACCGGCCAAGACGGTGCCGTTCAGGGGGCGTCGCGTCAAGCCGGCCCCCGGTAATATATGGTCCCCGCGTTTGGTCAGCAGCGAGCTGAGCGCGATTCGGTTCTATTTAGCAAACTGGTATGAAAGGGTCGGGTGGATCCCACAGTGCCGACGCGATCCGCGACGTGGCGTCCCACAGTCAGCGTCGTTATTCCCTCAGTCGGCAAGCCGGGACTTCGCCGAGCCATCGAATCCGTGCTCGCTCAGACGCATCCGGTTACCGAAGTTCACGTCGTGCTCAACTCCGAGACCGATGTGGACATTCCTGGCGATCCGCGCGTTCATCTGATCCGCTATCTTGAGCGCCGCAATGGGAACGCCGCCCGGATGGCTGGCGTCCGGAGGTGCATCGGAGACTTGGTCGCATTCCTCGACGATGACGACCTCTGGCATCCGACGAAGATCGAGCGGCAGGTGCAGGACATCGCCGACGCTGGCCTCGCCGAATCGTCGACCTGGATCTCCTCCACCAAGGTAGTGGTGGAGTTCGAGCATGGCTCCGAGACCTGGCCCCGCGCGCCGTACGACCCTAGCTGCAGTTTGGAGAACAACCTGCTGCGGCGGCACCGGGTCCAGCGCGGGCAGGCGTTCCTCCCGTCCTCCACGCTTCTCTTCCCGCGGTCGCTTCCGATGACCGTGCCCCTGGACGAAGAGTTGAGTCTGCACCAGGACCTGACCTGGCTCCTGCAGCTCTCCCGAAGCCTGCCCGACCTGGTGGTCCGACAGGTGGACGAGGCACTCACGAAGTACGACGCGGTGGGTGACGGCATCTCGCGCTCGATCTCGCTGGCCCGCGAGCTCACCTGGGCGCGTGAGTACCTCAGCTCGGCGACCCCGAGGGACCGGGGCGACTACTACCTGGGATCGGTCATGACCTACGCCCGCCGCCAGGGCACGGTGGGCGGGATGGTCGGGGTTCTCTCGGAAGGCCTGCGGGTCGGGCGACCGGGCGCAGCCGCCGTCGGCTATGCCGCCGGGGCCATGGCTGCGGGGCTCGTGAAGGCCGTGGCGGCCAGTGTGCGGCAGCCGCGGCAACGCAGCACGGAGGCCGATGCGGGCGCGGAAGCAAGTTAGTGGGTCGAACGGTTTCGGCAGGGAATGGCTCGTCGGCCGCAGCCATCCCTCGTACCGAATGGCCGGTAGCCCTTAGCGCGGCAGTCCTGGTGATCTGCCTTGCCCTGTTACCCAAGTCGTTCGGTCAGGGTGGTGCGCCGTGGCACGTCGGCATCGCGCTGCCCGTCTTCGCGCCATCCACCTGGTTGACCGCACTTGTCGCGGCCGCCGTTGTGCTGCTGGCCAGGAGCTGGCGGCGGCTGCGGTGGATGGCCGTGGCGATGTCTGGGTTTGGTGCCCTCGTCCTGTGTATCGGCATCGGCAGCGCGGTCCGCGGTGGCGCCTCTACCCGTGAAGTGGTCGGCGCCGTGCAGTACCTATCCGCGCCGGTCGCCTACGCGGTGGGATGCCTGTTCGCCAGGTACCGGTCCGCCCTCGCGGCGCTCAGACTGGTCTCCGCCGGGATCATCGTCGCCCAGTTCGGCTGTGCGGCCCTGCAGTGGCTCGGTGTGCCACTCAACCCCATGGGGACCGTCGAAGCCGCCCGTTTCCTCGGCGACCGGACCAACGGCACGCTGAACCACCCGGTCAACCTCGCGAAGGCCATCGTGTTGGTCCTCGCGCTCTACTATTTGACGACCGGGCCGGACAACCGCTTCGGCCGGTTTCAGCTTCCCGTGATCGTCGGGCGGTACGGGATCCCCGCCGCCGCGCTCGCGACGACCGCCCTGACGGGCAGTCGGACTGGGCTGCTGGCAGTGCTGATGCTGATCGTGGCGGGCGAGTTGATGCTGCAAAGGCTGACCGCGACTGAGGTCCGTGCCGGTCGTGGCAACCGGCAAACTCTCATCGGGATGATTCTGCTCGGCGTCGGCGTGCTCGCGGTGGCCCCGGTGTTCATCGTCCGGATGATCGCCGACCCGGCCGGAGGCGCCCGGGCGCAGCTCATGTCCAGCGCACTGGAGTTCATGGTCAACAAACCGTGGTGGGGCATCGGCCCCAACAACTACGTGGAGGTCGTAGGCCGGATGGACCCGATCGTGGCGGGCGGGGTGCCGGTGCACAACGGTGTTCTGCTCGCCGCCGTCGAGTTGGGCATCCCGGGTGCGGTCATCCTCCTCACGCCAGCTTCGGCGTTGGCCGTGCTGAGCGTGTGGCGGGGCGTCTTCTGGCCGACCCTCATCCCGGCCTTCTGCCTCACCTTCACGGTGGCCTACTTCGGGATCGCGGCCACCACGTACGGCGTGCTGGCCGAGTCCATGCTGCCGCTGTGGTTCCTCGTCGTGGGTGTAGCGACCATGATGCTGATCCGGGACAACAAGCACCAGCGACGCGGCGGCCCCGGCGGCGTTGCCCTGACGAGCGAAGGCCACGGGAGCGCCGATCAGGGCGGCGGGGCACCCGAGGGTGACGAGAAGAAGCCGCACGGCGAGGCCACCTTGGTCATTCCGGTGCAGGCGGCTTCGTCCGGGCGCTCGAAGGTGGGCGGTGTGCTGGGCGGTGCCTCGGCACTGGCCGCCTCCCGCATCGCTGGCAGCGGGCTGCAGGCCGTCTCGATGGTGCTGCTGGCGCGGTATGTGGACCCGCAGGGCTTCGGTGCCTTCGGCGGGTACTTCGGCGCGGTGGCCTTCCTGGCCGTCGTCGCGGACGCGGGTGTCTCGACCGCCCTACTGCGGTGGCGGGCCCTCGGGCGCGACACCGCCGTCAGTGCGGGCCTGCGTTTGAACGTCCTCACCACGATCGGTGGCCTGGTCATCGCCGCGGCACTGGGCCTGGGCCTTACCCACGGCACCATGTCACCGTCGATCGTCGTGCTCCTCGCGGCCGGCTGGATGCTGGACAAGAACGTCGAGACGATGTTGTCGCTCGCGATCGCCGACGGCCGGATACGGCACGCGGTCGTGTCGATCCTGGGTCGAAAGGCAGTGGGCGTCGCGATCTTCGTGGCCGCCGTCCAACTTGGCGGCGAACCCTTCGCGTCGCTCGCGTACGGCCTGCTGGCCGCGTCCCTGTTGGGCCTGGTCCACGTGCGTCTCGTGGTCCGGATCTCCGGCACGGCGCCCGCCGCCGACGTGTGGCGGGCGGCCCTGGACTCGCGGGCATTCCTGGTCAGCAACGTTTCGGCACAGGCTCGGGTCTTGGACGCGACGATCGTCTCTCTCGTCGTGCCGGGTGCCGGGGCGGGGCTCTACGCCGCCGCGTCGCGCATCTTCTCGCCGTTCGTGTCGATCCCGTCCGCACTCAGCGCAGTGCTGGTGCCGCACTCGGCGACGGCGCGGGCCAGCGAGGCACGACGCCTCTTCTGGCGAACGAACCTCGTCGTGGTGCTGGCAGTCGGCGCGATCAGCGCCGTCGGCATAGCTGCCGCGCCGTGGGTGGCGGAACTGTTGTTCGGCGAGGTCTATTCCAAGGCCGGTGTCGTCATCGCCGTAATGCTCGCAGGGGTTCCCTCGTTCTGCGCGAGTTCACCCTGCGGCGCGGTGCTGCAAGGCGTGGGGCGGGGGGCGCTGGTGGCGAAGGTCGGCGTGATGAGCGCCGCCGCGCTACTCATCACGGTGGCCGGCGGCGCGGCGCTGTTCGGCGCTGTCGGTGCCGCCGCAGCGGTTTCCCTGACGTACCTCTTCAAGCACGCGACGCTGCTCGTCGTGGGTGATGCCGTGCTACGGCACGACCGGGCAATACCGGTCGTGCCCAACGCGGCCCGACCTTCGACGTCGGCGGCGTGACCGACGAACTCCTCAGGATCGTGAGCGAAATGTGAAAACAGTAGCCATCGTCGTGTCCTACAACTCTGCCCGAGATCTGCCCATGAGTCTGGGTAGCCTGCGGGATCTCCCCATCGCTGAGATCGTGGTGGTGGACAACGGGTCGTCCGACGACAGTGTCGAAGTGGCGGCGCAATACACCTCGCACGTCATCCGGTCGGCCAATGTGGGCTTCGGAAAGGCGATCAACGCGGCGGCGGAGCAATTTCCCAACGCCGAGGCATATCTCCTACTCAACCCGGACGCCGCGCTCACGCCGGACGCGTACGCGGAACTCGTGCGGACGCTTCACGGCGACACAAAGATCGGCGTTGTCGCGCCGCAGATGCGGTACGCGGACGGCGAGGCCGGCATCTCGTCGGGCCCGGACGTGAGCCTGGCCAAGGAGTGGCTCGCCGCGCTGCGCGTCGACCACATGGTTCCCCCTGCGGTGAAGCGAGAACTCGCCAAGTCGCAGCTGCTCCGCAGCCGGCTTCCAATGTTGGACTACCTCGACAAGAGCGGATCGGCAGCGGCGGCCGACGTCGCATGGGTGTCCGGCTTTTGCATGCTGGTCCGGGCCACCGCCTTCCGCGACATCAACGGGTTCGATCCCTCCTTCTTCCTCTACTTCGAGGATGTCGATTTCTGCAAGCGTCTTCGCGATGCCGACTGGCGCGTCGTGTCGGTCGGAACCGCATCGGCCATGCACCGGGAGAGCACGAGCACCGGTGCGGTCGGCAAGAACCGGCTGTACCGCTCGGGCTTGGTCACGTACGTCGAAAAGTACGGCACCGCGATGGACAGGTTCTCGGCCCGCGCCCTCAGGAGGCTTCCGCTATGAAGATTCTATTCGTCGCTCCCTGGATTCCCTCGAAGATCCGTCCACGGAGCTTGGCCCTGCTCGAGATTCTCGCCAGGGATCACCAGATCCGTTTCCTCGGCCTGACCAGCTCGGACGAGGAGGTGCAGCAGGCCAAGGAACTGCCGGTGGAGTCCACCGTGCTGGTGCCGCGTAACCGGATCGCGTCGATGCTGCGCTGTGCCACGGCGCTGCCGACCGGCACGTCGCTCCAGCAGGCCTACGCCGACGTGCCGGAGATGTCGACGGCGCTCGACAACGAGCTTCGGCAGTGGCGGCCGAACGTCGTGCACCTCAACGTCTTCCGCACGGCCCACCTCGTAGAGCGGTGCGCCCCGGTGCCGGTGATCGTGGACCTCGACGAGTTTCGCAGCGAGTACTACAGCCAGCTCGCCGAGACCGGCGGTCCGAAGTGGAAGCTGGTCGGCAAGATCGAGGCTCCCCGTATGCAGGCACGGGAGGACGCCCTGGTGGCGCACAACGTGCCGCTGATGGTGTCGGCGCCGTTCGAGCCGGGCGAGGAGCGACCCAACACGTACGTCGTTCGCAGCCCTTACGACCACCCGGAGATCACGATCCCCCGAGCGTCGGAGCCGCGGGTGCTCTTCGTCGGGAGATTGACTTACGAGGCGAATGTCGACGCGTTGCTGTGGTTCCTCAAGAACTGCTGGTCCGAGGTGAAGAAGCGCGTCCCGAACGCGGTGCTTGACATCGTCGGAACCAACCCGCCCGCGTCCGTTCAGGCATTCCGAGGCAACGGCGTCGAGATCCACGCCAACGTTCCGGATGTCGCCCCCTACTACCCGCGGGCCTCGGCGGCCATCGTGCCGGTCTGGCGGGGAACGGGTGTGCAGATGAAGCTGATCCAGGCATTGGCGGCGGGCGTTCCCACGGTGACCACGCCGGAGGTTGCCCGTCGGGCGGATGTGCGGCACGATCACGAGGTTGTGGTGGGAGCGGACGCGCAGGCGTGGGCGACCGAGTTGAGCAGCTTGCTCACCGACCCGGCCAGAGGCCAGCGGCTGGCTGCCGCCGGCAAACGGTGGGCTTTGGACTTCCACAGCTCGAACGCCGTGCGTGAGCAGCTTGCGACGGCGTACGCAGCCGTGTGGCCGAACGCCGACCAGTCCCGCCGCTAGCCTGCCAAACCGCACCGCATCGCACCTTCAGCGCTCGTCGCGGTCCGCCGGACCGCTCTAGCTAGCTAGATGAGGAAGCCATGGAGTCTCACGGTGCGGTCAGGCCCGGCGGGAACGACCGCCTCGTCGTACTCGACGGTCTGCGTCTGTTCGCCGCGCTGATGGTCGTCGTGTACCACCTCCTACACGGGGAGGGCGTGCGCGACCAGGCGTGGGGGGCTCCGGCCGGTCAGCTCTTCCCCGGGCTGGCCGGCGTGGCGGCGTACGGCTGGCTCGGGGTGGAGCTGTTCTTCCTCATCAGCGGCTTCGTCATCTGCATGAGCAGTTGGGGTCGCACCGTCGGTGAGTTCGCGGTAGCGCGGGTGGTGCGGCTCTACCCCGCGTACTGGTTCGCTGTCGTCGCGACCACCGCGGTCCTCGTCCTGTTTCCGGTCTTCGCCACGCACCGGGACTGGACCCACGTCCTGGTCAACATGACCATGCTCCAGTCACTCATGGGCGTTCCCGACGTCGAGCAGGCCTATTGGACGCTGTCCGTGGAGTTGCTCTTCTACGTGCTGTTCGCCCTCGTGGTGGTGATGCGCGGGGTCACCGTCAAGCGCGTGGTGGCGTTCTGTGCGCTGTGGACGTTGGCGTCGCTGGTCGCTCCCTGGGTGAACAACCCGATGGTATTCATGTTCCTCGGGCGCGGCTACGCCCAGTACTTCATCGCCGGAATCGCCTTCTACCTGATGTACCGGTTCGGGGCGAACGTGTTGCTCTGGGCCATTGTTGGATGCTCGTGGATCATCGCCGTTTCCCGCCTGTGGTCGGAAATCGAGACGTACAAGACGAGCACCTTCATGCCGGCGGCGGCCTGCGTCACGGTCTTCTTCGTCGTCATGGCGCTCATCGCGAACCACAAGTCCAACCGCATCCGGTGGCGGTGGCTCACCACCGCCGGCGCCCTCACCTACCCGCTGTACCTGATGCACGCGCAGATCGGCCTGACGGTCATCGCCGCGACCCGACAGTACCTGCCCGCCTGGGCGTTGCTGGGGGCGACGGTCGCCGGGCTGCTACTGCTCTCGTACCTCGTGCACCGGCTGGTCGAACGCCCAGCCGCGAGGCGGCTCCGGCGGGCCCTTGTCCAGTCGCTCGACAGCATGCGCGCTGCCGACGCGGCACCCGTCGTGCCCGCCCCGCGCGCGCCCGTGGCCGAGTCTTCGTCGCGGCTCAGCGATGAGCTCAGCGATGAGCTCAGTGGTGACGAGGCCGAGAACGTCCAGAGCGTGACGATGCATCGTTCACCCGCAGCGCGATAAATCCTGCTGCCGGTGACCGGCACCGGTTGAGGCGGTTTTGGCGCTGGTGGAGGCGGGCGGGGCCAGGACAACCGTTGACCTGGCCCCACCCGCTCAGCCGCCTGCTTGACCGTGCGCCGACCTTGGGGGTCAGCGACCACCGCCGCGGAACACCTCAGCAACCGTACGGAGCACAACTTTGACGTCGAGCCAGAGCGACCAGTTCTCGATGTAGTAGTTGTCGAATCTCGCCCGGTCGGAGATCGGGGTGTCGCCGCGGAGACCACTGACCTGCGCGAGCCCGGTGAGGCCGACGGGCACCCGGTGGCGCATCCCGTAGTTCGGATACTCGGCCGAAAACTTCTCCACGAAGTGCGGCCGCTCCGGCCGGGGCCCGACCACGCTCATCTCACCGCGCACGATGTTCCAGAGCTGCGGCAGCTCGTCCAGGGACGTGCGGCGCATGAACCGCCCGATCGGGCCGACCCGCCGGTCGTGTGCGATGGACCAGTTGGTCTGTGACTCCTGCTCGTCCACCGGGCGCATCGACCGGAACTTGATGACCTTGAACGGCTTGCCGTATCGGCCGATCCGCTCCTGGTAGAAGAAGATGCCGGGGCCACCGTCGATGAACGTGGCGATCGCGCAGAGCAGCAGCACCGGGCTCAGCAGGATGAGCGCCAGCGTGGCGACGAGGACATCGGAGGCCCGCTTGATGGCCCAGCGTGGCCCGGTCAGCGTCGTGTCGCCGATCTTGGCGATCGGGATGGCACCGATGTGGTCGGGGTATCCCGCCTGGGACCGGGACCCCCACAGGCGCGGCACCACCCAGAGGTCGCAGCGCGAGGTGTTGGGCTGGAGGAGGGTGGCGATCAGGGTGGACTCCGTGCAGTCCGGGTCGGCGATGACCAGGACGTCGCAGTTCAGCAGCCGGACCAACTGTTCGACGTTGTCGAGGGTGCCGAGCAGCGGAACCGCACCGGTGTCCTGCTTGGACGCTGCGTCGACGCAGCCGACAAAGCGCAGCCCGTACTGGGGGTAGCGCCTCAAGAGCCGGGCCAGCTCCACGCCGATCGGACCGCTGCCGATGATGATGGCGTTGTGCTCCACCCACCGCCGCCGACGTGCGACGATGGTGAACTTTCGGCTGAGCGCACGACCAGCGATCACCAGCGCCGCAGAGAGCGCGACCCCGCGCATGAAGCTGGTCACGTACTCCACCGAGGCGTGCCGTTCGGCCGCGATGATCGCCACCACCGCGGCCGAAGCCAGCAGCCGGCCGCAGAGGATTGGCAGTTCATCGAGAATGCTGACGTGCCGGCGGGCCCGGTAGAGCCCGCCCGCCGCGAAGATCGCCACCGTGAGGGCGGCGTTGGCCAGCGTCCCGCGCCAGTAGTTCTGGGTCAGCAGCAACGGAGCCAGCAGCGCCACGACATCAACAGGAACCGTCATCATCCAGGCGCGCAGGAAACGAGTGCCGGTCGAGGCCTTGGAACTGGCGTAGGGCAGCACCGCGGTCGTGTCTAGACCAGGGACCGTAGCTGCCTTGACCGGTGGGTCGGGCCGCTCGACTCGGGGCATCGCGGCAACGGTTGGCGCGTCGTTCGCAAGCACGTCCTCTGGTGCCACCGTCTGTTGTGAAGCCGACTGCTGCTGCGGCACCGCTTGCTGCGCGGCCGCGTCAGGCGTGCTCGAATAACTGACCGCCGAATGGCGTGACATGATCGATTCCTCCCCGTGACTACCCTCGGCCTTACATGTCGCGCCTTCGGGCGATCGCAGGATATGAGCCGCTCAGCCGCGCCACCAGAGCCGGATGGACAATTGAATGCCTACTTCCCGGCGGCGAGGATCTCCGGCACCGCGTCGCGTCGGACCGCACCGTAGAACGTCCTGGCCTGCTCGGTGTTGGCGAAGACCACGCTCTCGCTGCCGACCCGGCCAGTGCCCTTCGTCGGGCTGGTCAGGAAGGTCATGTTGCCACCGCGCAGGTTGCGCAGGTCGGTCGCCATGTCCAGCAGGGACATCTCCTGGTCCACCGAAACCGCGCTCGACGAGGCCTTGACGAAGGAGTTGAGCCGGGTCGGGTTGGTGAGGATGCCGCCGGAGGCCGCCTTGTCCATGATTGCCCTGATGACCTGCTGCTGGTGCCGGATACGGGCGAAGTCGCCGTCGGCGAACTGCTTACGCTGCCGCGAATAGTCCAGCGCAGCTTCGCCGTCCATCCGTTGCATGCCCTGCTTGAAGGTGCGGAACGGCGGGTGGATCGAGGTGAACGACTTCTCCGAGTCGATGTCGACGCCACCGAGTGCGTCGATGATCTCGACGAATCCGGCAAAGTCAATGATCATGACGTGATCGATCCGGACGTCGGTGAACTTCTCCACGGTCTGCACCATCAGCGGCACGCCGCCCCAGGCGTAGGCTGCGTTGATCTTGGCATCCCGGCCGCCGTTGTTGCCGTCCTTGGACCGCGGCACAGGCACCCAGGTGTCGCGGGGGATCGAGACTAGCTGAGCGCTGGATCGGTCCTTCGGGATGTGGGCCAGGATGATGCTGTCGGTACGCGAGCCGGCAGTGCCCTCTGGATCACGGGAGTCGCTGCCCAATATCAGCATGTTCAGAGCGCCCTTGGCCGCTGCCTGCGGACGGCCCTCTTCGGGTACGTCAGCGAACGCGTCGACACGTTCGATCCCGGAATTGATCGACCGGAAGTAAAGCCCGCCTGCGATCAGACCGCCGCCGCCGAGCAACGCCACCACCAGAAAGGTGATCAGGGCGACCTTCTGCCACCGGGGGCGGCGACGGCGCGACTGGGGCGCCTCAGTCGGCTCAGGTGGCGACTGCGCGTCAATGAACTGGGTCTGGGGTTCCGCGTACTCCTGGCGATACTGCATGCCGAGATGCTACTGATTCTCGGTTACAGCCACGTACCCCCGTCCGGGCCATACGGGTGTTACATCCTGACCAAAAAAACTTCTCCCACTGACGTTCGCCTGAACCTGGTATGAAGCAGCGGTGGACGCCATCCAGCTGCGCCGAGCCATCGCCCGTACCCCACTCGCGCCCATCGCCGCATTCCCTAAGCGATTCGCGCGGGTCGCCCGCCACGACGCCAAGGTGCTGCGCGCCTCGGCCCGGTGGTTGGTCACTTCCCGTGAACATCACAACTACACGTACGAACTGACCAAGCTCAGCCGGCATCACCTGGCCTGGTTCGTCAGCGTCGTCTGCGACATCCCGGTCCAGCAGGTCCGTGCCTACGTTGCCGAAATCGAGTCCGACGACGTGCTGCGACACCACATCGAGCAGGCGACCGCCACGGCAGCCCGCCGTGGTCTCGCCGACAAGAAGGTCCGCTACGCCCGACGCGTCGGCTGGTACGCGATCGTCCGGGCCACCCACCCCACACACGTCGTGGAGACCGGCGTGGACAAGGGGCTGGGCACCTGCGTCCTCGCCTCCGCCCTGCTGCGCAACGCGCAGGAGGGGAACCCGGGCCGGGTCACCTCGCTGGACATCAACCCGGAGGCCGGCTACCTGGCCCGGGTCGCGCCCTGGTCGGAGGTCGTCGACCTGGTGATCGGCGACTCGATCGCCTCGATCGGCGCACTGGACCGCCCGGTCGACCTGTTCCTGCACGACAGCGACCACAGCCGTGCCCACGAGAAGCGTGAGTTCGACGCGGTGGAGCCCAAGCTCGCCCCCGGCGCGATCCTGCTCACCGACAACGTCACCAGCACCACCGTGCTCGCCGAACACGCCGAACGCACCGGCCGGCGGTTCCTCGCCTACCGGGAGAGCCCGGCCAACCACTGGTATCCAGGCGACGGGATCGGCGTGGCATGGTGACCAGGTGCGGCTGACCTCGATTCACACGTACCCGGTCAAGGGTTGTCACCGGCTCGACCACGACGGCGCGTTCGTGCATCCGTGGGGCCTGGCCGGCGACCGGCGCTGGATGGTCGTGGACGCCGACGGTGTCGGCGTCACCCAGCGGGAGACGACCCGGCTGGTCGGCCTGCGCGCCGCGGTGCGTCCGGGTGGGCTGTCGCTGCGCGCCGACGGGCAGCCCGACCTCGACGTGCCGGAGCCGTCCGGCGGTGAACCGGTCGGGGTGCGTACCTTCCGCAGCCGTGCCTTCCCGGTCCCCGCGCTGCCGGCCGGCAAAGCGGCCGACGGCTGGCTCGGCGCCCTGCTCGGCCGACCGGTCCGGCTGGTCTGGCTGGCCCAGCCGACCCGCCACCTGGCCGCCGGGACCCGCGAACACGACACCGGTGACCAGGTCAGTTTCGCCGACGCCTACCCGTTGTTGCTGGCCAACACCGCCTCGCTCGCCGTCCTCAACGACTGGCTGGCCGAGGCGGGGGAGGAGCCGGTGCCGATGGCCCGGTTCCGACCCAACCTGGTGGTCGGCGGTGCGCCGGCCTGGGCCGAGGACGACTGGGTGGGCCGGTCGATGCGCATCGGCGACCGGCGGTTCCGCGCCGCCGGGCCGTGCGACCGCTGCGTGGTGACCACCACCGACCAGGAGACCGGGGTACGCACGAAGGAACCGCTGCGCACACTCGGACGGTACCGCAACATTCGGCAGAAGCTCCTCTTCGGACTGCACCTGGTGCCGATCGACAGTGGACCCCTGACCGTGGGCGCCCCAATCGTCATCGCGCCCTGACCGGGGCGCCGACCGGCAATCGACACCCTCCGATCACCGTCCGTCGATGCTGTCTTAGCTTTGGCTTAGCCCGCTTGTCGGCGTGTGCCCGGGTCCGGCAGCATCGCCGTCGTGACGGACGGAAGCGCTGTCGACATCACCATCGACCTGGACCATCCCGCGGAGGATCGGCCCGCGCCGTCGTCCGGTGCGAAGCCCTGGCTGGTCGCCGCTGGCGTCACCGTCCTCGCGGCGACGCTCGGGCTGACCCTCACCCTGCGCTCCGGTTCCACCCCGGCCTGCGCCGCCGGTCGGGCGCTCGCCGCCGCGCCGCCCACCGGCACTGCCACGCACAGCGGCAAGGCGACCTTCTACGACTCCAACGGCGCCGGCGGCAACTGCTCGAACCCGGCAGCCCCGGCCAACCGGCTCTACGTCGCGCTCGGTCCGACGGAGTACTCCGCCGGGGCTGCCTGCGGCGGTTTTCTCGACGTGGTCGGCCCGAAGGGCACCGTCCGGGTGCTCATCATGGACCAGTGCCCGGAGTGCGAGCCCGGCCACCTCGACCTGTCCCGCGAGGCGTTCGCCCGGATCGCCGACCCGGCCCAGGGCCTCGTTCCGGTCACCTACCGCGCGGTGGTCAACCCGCCGCTGCCCGGACCACTCACCTTCCGGATCAAGGAGGGCGCGTCGCAGTGGTGGTTCGCCGTCCGCGTCGGCAACCACGGCAACCCGCTGCGGTCCGTCGAGGTCCGGCAGGGGGACAGCGGCCCGTGGCAGTCGACCGCCCGGCAGGACTACAACTACTGGCTGATCGCCTCCGGCGCCGGGCCGGGCCCGTTCAACCTCCGGATCAGCGACGTGTACGGCAACCGGGTCACCGTCGGCGGCATTCGGATGGCGCCGGGCCAGGTGCAGAACAGCACGGTCCACATGTACGCACCTGGCGGCGGGGTGGCCCCGCGCCGGTCCGCGTCGGCCCGCCCGCCGAGCAACCGGCCCGCCGGCACGCCGACGCCGACTCGTCGCCCGGTCGAGGTGGCGAGGACCAGCGCGCCACCCACCGCCGCGCCGACCACCAGCTCAGCTCGCGCGAACGCCCGGTGGTGCGCCGGCTGACCGCTCAGTCGACCACGGTCAGGTCGAGCCACATCAGAATCTCGTCGCGGTCGTCATCGGGGGCCACCCGCAACGCGCTCGGCAGTCGGCCGATCTCCCGGTACCCGAGGCGGCCGTAGAACTTGTCCAACCCCAGCCCGTCGCGGACCGTGACGTGCAGCGCCTCGTGACCGAACTCCCGGCCCAACCGAGCCGCCTGCTCCATCAGCGCCGAGCCGTAGCCGGAGCCCTGGGTGTCCGGGTGGACCATCACCCGCTTCAACACACACCAGTGCGCCTTGAGCGGGAACCGGTTGTCCCCGAAGATCAGCATCGCCGCCAGTCGGTCCCCGGCGTAGCCGACCAACAGTCGGTCCGGTCCGTCGGCGATGCCGGCGAAGGTCGGGTCGGCGATGACGTGCACGTCGGCGGCGGTGACCGGTGGCACGAAACCGACCGCGCCGCCGGCGTTGCTGACGTCCACCCAGAGGTCGACGATCTCGGCGCGCAGCTGTGGGGTCAGGTCGGGGTCGAGGACGAAGCGCAGACTCACGCTCGCCATCCTGACCCGACGACCAGGCCCGCGACCCGCGACAGTGACGCGCCCGACAACCGGTCCTGGCTCTGACCGAGCCAGGATCCGTCGTCGCTCAAAGGCGATGTGGGGCCGACGGGATTCGAACCCGCACTGGTGCGGACCTAAACCGCATGCCTCCTGCCGTTGGGCTACGGCCCCTTGAAGCTGTACTCCACCAGCGTCCACGGCCACTCCAGCCGACGCGGCAGGCGTCTGCCTATCGGGAAGCCGGTCGGAGTAACCGCATCAGGATCGTAGACCACCTCGGGCTCGACGAGTGCAGGCCGTCGTTGACCAGCGTACGTGGAGGTCTGGCTGTGGCAATTAGGGCAGAGCAGGCGAAGGTTGCGTGGCCGGTTGTCGAGAAAGTCACCATTGATGTGGTCCACGTGCAGCGTCAATCTGGCGCCTTGCCACGTTGACCCGGTGCCGCACACCTCGCAGGTCTCCGGGAGGCCGATTGTCGCCAAGGCGCGCTTGAGCCGGATGCCCGGAATTCGGCGAGAGCCGGCCGGCAGCACCACCAGCAGCTCTGTGGGGGGCAGCCGCCGCCAACGCACACCTCGATTGTGTGCCTGCCCGGTGAAGTGCGACGTGTCGATGCCGAACCTCTTGAGCTGGCGGCTGATGTGGGCATGTGAACCGCCGCTGACGCGCACCCCGAGCAGCCGCATCACCTCGGTGATGTTGCGGGCAGCGGCGGCTGCGGCGTGTACTTGTATCGGGTCATTGACAGAACGTAATGGCCCGGTACGACAATCAATCCAGGCCGAGGTCGCGGCGGAGCTTGGCGACGTGCCCGGTCGCCTTGACGTTGTAGAGCGCCCGCTCGACCTTGCCGTCGGCGTCGATCACGAACGTCGAGCGGATCACGCCGGTGACGGTCTTGCCGTACAGCTGCTTCTCGCCGTACGCGCCGTAGGCCGTCAGAACCGCCTTGTCCGGGTCCGAGACCAGCGGGAAGGTGATCGCGTCGCGCTCGCGGAACTTCGCCAGCTTCTCCGGCTTGTCCGGGGAGATGCCGACGACCTCGTAGCCGGCGGCCTGGAGCGAGGCGAGCGAATCGCGGAAGTCACAGGCCTGCTTGGTGCAGCCCGGGGTCATCGCGGCCGGGTAGGCGTACAGGACGACCTTGTGGCCGCGCAGGTCGGCGAGGGAGAGCTGGTCACCGGTGTCGGTGGCGAGGGTGAACTCGGGCGCGGGGTCACCGGGGGAGAGACGGTCGGGCGCGGTCATAACCCGACCCTACCGCCGGGCCAGCGGGCGCCGCCGACGGCGAGGCGCGTCGGCGTGTGGGGAGCGTGGGCGGGTGTGGCGCGTCGGCGGCCGGTGGAGCCCGACCTGGAAGTGATCAAGACCATCCGTTGTTGCCAGGCTCTGGCAACAACGATGGTTGGGAAATAGGCTGACCCACGCCGGCCCGGTGGGGCCGCTGACGCGTGGGAGGTCGCGTGGAGACACTGGCGATGCACATCTCGAACGGGATCATCGACGGTCCCGTGGCAGCGGTCTTCGCTGCGCTCGCTCTCGCCGCGCTCACCGTCTGCGTACTGCGCGGTCGGCGCGACCTGGACGACCGGCTGGCCCCGATGGCGGGCCTGGTGGCCGCGTTCATCTTCGCCGTCCAGATGCTCAACTTTCCGATCTTCACGGCCGGCGTCAGTGGCCACCTGCTCGGCGGTGCGCTCGCCGCCATGCTGGTCGGCCCGTGGGTCGGCGCGCTCTGCGTGGCCGTGGTGCTGGTCGTGCAGGCACTGATCTTCGGTGACGGCGGCGTGGCGATGCTCGGCCTCAACATCACGAACATGGCGCTGCTCGGCACCGCCGTGGCGTACGTGCTGATCGCGGTGCTGCTGCGGGTGCTGCCCCGCACGCGGGCCGGTCTGGCCGTGACCGCGTTCGTCGCCGCGATGATCAGCGTGGTGGTCGCGTCGCAGGGTTTCGTCCTGCAGTACTGGCTGGGTGGCACCACCGACCTGGGTAACAACCTGGGTGGTCTGGCCGGCACGATGGCCGGCGTCCACCTGCTGATCGGCATCGGCGAGGGCCTGATCACGGCGACCACCGTGCTCACCGTCGCGAAGGTGCGCCCCGACCTGGTCTACGCGCTGCGTTCCCTGCGCGCGCCCGCCGCCCCCGCCGTCCCGGTCGCTGGAGGTGTCCGATGAAGAACCGCCCCTGGGCCTTCCTGGCCGGCGGCCTGCTGGTCGCCCTGCTGCTCGCCGGTGTGGTGAGCAACTACGCCTCGTCACACCCGGACGGGCTGGACTCGTCCCTGCTCAAGGGCTGCACCGTCGACGCCGACGACAACATCGTCGGCGGGAGCTGCCCGGCCCAGCAGGCCCGCGACCATGAGCTGGCCGACAGCCCACTCGCCGACTACGGCGTACGGGGTGTGCAGAACAGCTTCGTCTCCACCGGTCTCTCCGGGGTGCTCGGGGTGCTGGTCACCTTCGCGATCGGCGCCGGCGGGTTCTGGCTGCTGCGCCGTCGTGGCACCACGCCGACCGACGGTGACGCGACGACGCCCGCCGAGGGTGACGCGACACCGTCGCGCGCCGGCACGGCGAGCTGAGCAGGGGTACGCGGATGGGTGCCGGTCACGGGCATGTGCTGTACCGCGAGTCGGACTCGCCGGTGCACCGGCTCCCGCCCGAGGTCAAGATCGTGGCAATGGTGGTCTTCACCATCGCCGTGGTGGCCACTCCACGCGAGGCGTTCTGGGCCTTCGGCGGGTACGCCCTGCTGGTGGCGGCGGTGGCGGCGCTGGCCCGGGTGGGGCCGCGCTGGTTGCTCAGCCGGGCGTTGATCGAGGTGCCGTTCGTGTTGTTCGCCGTCGCCCTGCCGTTCCTCGGCAGCGGTGATCGGGTCGAGGTGCTGGGCGTGCGGCTGTCCGAGGATGGGCTGCACGGCGCATGGAACATCCTGGCCAAGGGCACCCTGGGCGTGCTCGCCTCGCTGCTGCTCGCCGCGACCACCACCACCCGGGACCTGATCGTGGGGCTGGACCGGCTGCACTGTCCGCAGGTACTCACCCAGATCGCCACGTTCATGCTGCGCTATCTCGACGTGCTGGTCGGCGAGGCACGGCGCATGCGGGTGGCCCGGATCTCCCGGGGTGACGACCCGCGCTTCCTGTGGCAGTTGCGGGGCTTCGCCGCCGGGATCGGGGCGTTGTTCCTGCGCGCCTTCGAGCGCGGCGAGCGGGTCTATCTGGCCATGCTGTCCCGGGGTTACACCGGGCGGATGCCCGCCGTGTGGCAGGGCGAGGGTGCGGCGAGCGCCGGCCAGTGGCTGGTCGCGGCGACCGTGCCGGTGTTGGCGGCCTCCATCGCCGCCACCGCCGTCGTGCTGTCATGATCGGTGTCGTGCAGACCGCTGTCTCGCTGGACGTTCGGGGCGTTCGCTACGCGTACCCGGACGGGCACGTCGCCCTGCACGGGGTGGACCTGACCGTGCCGCGCGGCGACCGGTTGGCGCTGCTCGGGCCCAATGGCGCCGGCAAGACCACCCTGGTGCTGCACCTCAACGGCATCCTCACCCCGACCGAGGGCAGCGTGAGCGTCGGCGGGCTGACGGTCACGCCGGATCGGGTCACCCTGGCCGAGGTACGTCGCCGGGTGGGCATCGTCTTCCAGGACCCGGACGACCAGCTGTTCCTGCCCACGGTGGCGGAGGACGTGGCGTTCGGGCCGGCGAACCTGGGCCTGCGCGGGGCCGAGCTGGCCGCCCGGGTCGACGAGGCGCTCGCCGCGGTGGGGATGAGTGAGCACCGGGACCGGGCCCCGCAGCACCTGTCGTTCGGGCAGCGCCGCCGGGTGGCGGTGGCCACCGTGCTCGCCATGCACCCGGAGATCCTGGTGCTCGACGAGCCGTCGTCGAACCTGGACCCGGCGGCCCGTCGCGAGCTGGCCGAGATCCTGCGTGGCCTGCCGGTGACCCTGCTGATGGTCACCCACGACCTGCCGTACGCGGCGGAGCTGTGCGAGCGCGCGGTGATCCTGGACCACGGCCGGATCGTCGCCGACGCCCCCACCAACACCCTGCTCCGCGACACCCCCCTGCTGACCCGGCACCGCCTGGAGTTGCCCTACGGCTTCACCCCGCAGCCGTAGCCCACCCCTCCTTCGCGCGATCTTGCACTTTCTGTCCCTGCCTTTGGTACGAAAGCCGCATAATCCCAACACAAAGTGCAAGATCGACGGGGGCGGCGGGGCTGCGGGGCGGCGGGGGGCGGGGGGCGGCGGGGGCTGTTAGGGGGTTGGGGTTGGGATGGCGGTTCGGGCGGCGGCGTGTAGGCGCAGGATGCCGGCGAAGGTTGCGCCGGTGCCGATGACCAGGAAGAGCGCCACCATCACCCGGGCGATCGCCGGCGACCAGGGCACCGGGGCGATGGCGCGGGCGAACACGGCGGCGTTCGCCGCTCCGGCGAAGAGCGCCAGGCAGGCCCCGGCCAGTGCGACCACGAAGTCGGCGGCCGGGCGGCGGCGCACCGCGTACCAACCGGCGGCGATCGCGCCGAGGCCGGTGAGCAGGGACCAGACCTGCCCGGACAGCAGCCCGACCAGCACCCCGCCCACACCCTGGGCGCCCGCGTCCAGCTCGCGCCCCACCGGGTACCCGACGGCCAGCGCCCCGCCGACGATCAGCAACCCACCCAGCGCGGACAACGCGCGGGCGCCGGCCGGGGCGGTGGCGGCGACCAGGCCGAGCGCGCCCACCGCGAGCAGCCCCACGATGGTCACCGCCCACCAGGTGTACGCGTCCGGCGGCGGCACCCAGTCCAGCGTGCCGCCGATCACCACCGGGTCGGCGCCGTCGCGCAGCGGGATGGTCCAGTCCCGGACCCGGTGCTCGCGGTCCGGGGCGGCGCGTACCGCGGCCGGTGGTGCCGACTCCTGCCACAGCGCGCGCTGGTCGTGCCACCGCGCCGTGGTGCCGTCGGCGATCCGCCGCCAGGCCGGTGGGGCGGCCGGGTCGGCCTCGGCGGGGAGCGCGGTGTCCCCGGTGATGGTGCGGTTCAGGTAGGTGGCGGGGGAGCGGCTGTTCTCGAAGACCCCGTCCGGGCCGACGCGCAGGTACGGCTCACCGGAGTAACCGATGACCTCGACGGGGCGGCCGGTGCCGTTGGTCAGCTCCAGGCGGGCGCCCGCCTCGATGACGCGTACCTCCAGCCCTGGCCGCGCCGGCGCGACCCCGGTGGTCCGGGTGCGGTAGTCGGTGCCGTCCGGCGCGTCCGCGCCGTGCGCGGCGGCGGGCGCCGCGCTGAGCACGGTCACCACGCCGGCTGCGGCGGCGACCAGCCCGGCGCGGCCCAGCAGGGTACGAATCACTTGCCGGCCGCCGCCACGGCTGCGGTGAGAGCGTCCGGGGTGGGGTTGTCGAGGGGCTGACCGTTGACCTTGACGGTCGGCGTGCCGGTGACGTTGCTGCGGCTGGCGTCGTCGGTGACGTGTTCGGTCCACGTCCGGTACGTGTCGTCCTTCACACAGCTGCCGAACGAGCCCCGGTCGAGGCCCACCCCGACGCCGATGTCGATCAGCTGGTCGTCGGTGAGCCCGGCGCTGCCCTCCGGCGGCTGCTGAGCGAACAACGCCTTGGCGTACTCGTGGTACTTGCCGCCCGCCGCAGCGCAGCCGGAGGCGGCCGAGGACCGGGTGGAGTACTCGGTGGTGGAGAAGCGGTTCAGGTACGCGACCGGGTGGTAGACCACAGTCGCCTTGTTCTCGGCCACCAACTGTTCGAGTGTCGACCCGCTGGTCTGCTCGAACTGCTTGCAGGCCGGGCAGAGGAAGTCCTCGTAGACGTCGACGGTGACCGGTCCGCCGCCGGTGACGATGCCGGTGCCGGCCGCGTTGGCACCGGGCGGGGTGGTGAAGTCGTCGGAGCGCTGGTTGGACCAGACGGCCCAACCGACGACGCCGGCGACGACCAGGACGACGACCGCGGCGGCGGAGACCCAGATCGTGCGGCGGCGACGCCGCTCGCGGGCCAGCTGCTCGCGGACCACCCGGGCGGCGTCCCGCTGCCCCTTGCGACTACTCATCTTCGTCCTCCACAACGGGTTCGCCCGACAACCACCCGTCCACCGATACCGGCGTACGCGGCCAGATCAGCAGAAATCCGGCCAGCACCAAGAATCCCAGGTCCCGGAGGATCTCCGGGAGGTAACTGGGGGCCTGCCCCGCCGCCAGCTGCCCGCCGCTGCCGAAGCAGCCGCAGTCGATGGCCAGCCCGCGCGCCCACGCCGAGGCGATTCCCGCGATGAACACCACCAGCAGCGCGGCGGAGACCCCGGCGACGAGCCGGGTGGCCAGCCCGAGCAGCAGCAGCACGCCCAACGCCAGCTCGACGAAGGGCAGGGCCGCGCCGATCACGGTCGCCACGTCGTACGGCAGCACCTGGTACGCGTTGACGGCCCGCCCGGAGGCGGCGAGGTCGCTGACCTTGGACGCGCCGGCGACCAGCCACACGGCGGCCAGACCGAGCCGGGCCGCGGTGCCGAGCCAGGGCCGAAGCCTCGGCCAACGGCCGCCCGGGGTGGAAGGTGCTGTCACGCTCATTTGTCGTCCCGTCCGCGTCGGAAGTTCCGCGCTCACCCGGTCAGGGCGTCGCCGACCGCCTCGACCAGCTCGTCGCGGGCCCGGGCGACCCGGGAACGGATGGTGCCTACCGGCACCCCTTCGACGGCCGCGGCCTCGGCGTACGACAGGCCGAGCAGCTGGGTGAGCACGAACGCGGAGCGCCGCTCGGCGCCGAGCCGGCGGACCAGGTCGGCGGCCCCGAGCTGGCCGGCCGGGTCCGGGTGCGGATGGTCCGTGTAGGCGTTCGCGGTCAGACGCTCGTCGAGTCGTCGACGCCGGACGACCGTGCGGAGGTGGTCGGCGCAGGCTCGCCGGGCGATGCCGAGCAGCCAGGTGCGGACGCTGGAGCGACCCTCGAATGCGGGCAGGGCCCGAAACGCCCGAAGATAGGTCTCCTGGGTCAGGTCGTCGGCGCTGTCCGGGTCGACCAGGGCGGCGGCGAAGCGCCAGACCTCGGCCTGGGTCAGCCGGACGAACGCCGCCTGGGCGGTGGGGTCACCGTCGCGAGCGGTCAGCGCCCACTCGGTTGCCGGGTCCCGGGCGACCTCGTCGACCGGCTCTGCCGGACCGGCGGCACCGGTGTCACGCGGGACAGGGATCACGACAAACCAGGTTACGCGGCAGCCGGCGGGGCGTCAGGGCCGTTCGGCCCTTGGATGGTCTGCGCCACGTCGGGAACTTTTCCCGGCCACCGGCCGACTACCCGGTCATGACGTGCGACCACAGACGCGACCACCCTCCTCGGGTCGCCGAAAGGGACACCCATCGGCGACCATGGCCCGCATGACTGTCGCCCCCCGCCGCTGGATCGCCCGGCTGGCCGCAGCCGCCGGCCTCCTGGTCACCGTCGTCGCCCTGCTGATCGCGCCAGCCACCCCGGCCAGCGCTCACGCGGTGCTGGAGAGCAGCAGCCCGGCCGCGGCCTCCATCGTGCCGAGCGGGCCGTCCGAGGTGGTGCTCACGTTCAGTGAGTCGGTCCGTAAGGTCCCCGGCAAGATCCGGGTCATCGCGCCGGACGGGTCCCGGGCCGACCGCGGCGAACCGTCGTTCAGCGGCGGGGTCGTGACCATCCAGGTGGACCCAGCCGGCGCACGGGGCACCTACCTGGTCAGCTTCCGGGTGATCTCCGCCGACAGCCACCCGGTCTCCGGGGCGTTCACCTACTCGGTCGGCGCGCCCTCGACGCCACCGGTCGACTCCGGCGGGGACAGCCGAGCCAACCCGGTCGTGGGCACGGTGGTCAAGGTGGCCCGGTTCCTCGGCTACGCGGGCCTGGTGCTGCTGGTCGGGCCGGTGCTGGTGCTCGCCGCGCTCTGGCCCCGACGGCTCTCCCGGCGCGGGCCGGCCCGGCTGGCCTGGACCGGCCTCGGTCTGGTGGCCGTCGCCACCCTCGCCGACCTGTGGTTGCAGGTGCCGTACACGGCCGGCGGCGGTCTCTTCGAGGTCACCGGCGAGGGGTTCGGCAGTGTGTTCGGCAGCGCCTTCGGTGCCGCCCACCTGGTCCGACTCGGCCTGTTGGCGGCATCCGTCTTCCTGCTCCGGCCGCTGCTGGCCCGGCCGGTCGGCCGGGCGGACGCGATCATTCTGGCGGTGCTCGGCGGCGCCGCCCTGCTGACCTGGCCGCTGGCCGGGCACCCGGCGGCCTCCCCGGCGCCGGCGGTCTCCGTGGTGGTCGACGCGGTTCACCTGGGCAGCATGGCGGTCTGGCTCGGCGGTCTGCTCATGCTCGCCGTCTTCCTGCTGCGGCAGGCCGACGAGCGGGAGCTGGGCGCGATCCTGCCGATCTGGTCGCGCTGGGCGGCGCTCGCCGTCTCGGCGCTGCTGCTGGCCGGCACCGTCCAGGCGCTGATCGAGGTGGCCACCCCGCAGGCGCTCTTCGACACCACGTACGGGCGCCTGCTGCTCGCCAAGATCGGGCTGTTCGCGCTGGTCATCGCCGTGGCCGCGTACTCCCGGCAGTTGGTTCGTCGCCGCGTCGCCGCAGAGCGCCCGGCACCGGTGCGCCGGGCGGTCCTGGTGGAGTTGGCGGTCACCGTGGTGGTGCTGGCCGTGTCCGCCACGCTCGTGCAGACCACGCCCGCCCGCACCGCCGCGGCCAGCCCGTCCGCCGGGGCCGAGGCCGGCCTCTTCAGCACGAGGCTGACCAGCTCGCTCTTCTCCATGGAGGTCGAGGTGAGCCCGGCCGAGCGGGGCAACAACTCGATCCACCTCTACGCGTACGGCAAGGACAACCAGCCTCTGCTGATCGCGGAGTGGAAGGCGACTGTCGCGTTGCCCTCGGCCGGGATCGAGCCGATCGAGGTGCCGTTGCTGCGGTTGACGGACAGTCACGCCTACGGCGACATCAGCCTGCCGGCCGCCGGTGACTGGCAACTGAAGATCACCGCCCGAACGACCGACATCGACCAGGCCACGGTGACCGCCACCGTGCCCCTCCGTTAGAGAGGTTCGCGAAACCCATGACCCGACTCCGGCGTACCGCAACCGCCGCTGCCGCCCTGGCGTTTACCGCCGCCGCCACCGCTGTGCTCGGCTTCGCCGGACCGGCGTCCGCCCACGTCACGGTGAACCCGAAGGAGGCGACCCAGGGCGGCTACGCCCGGGTGGCGTTCCGGGTGCCGAACGAGAGCGACAGCGCGTCGACCACCAAGCTCGAGGTGGTGCTCCCGGAGAACGCCCCGGTCGGCTCGGTGTCGACGATGCCGGTGCCCGGCTGGACGGTCACCACGGAGAAGCGCAAGGTGGACCCGCCGATCGAGGTGCACGGTAGTCAGCTCACCGAAGCGGTCTCCAAGATCACCTGGACGGCTTCCGGTGACGCGGGGGTGAAGCCGGGGCAGTTCCAGGAGTTCCCGGTCTCGCTGGGGCCGCTGCCGCAGGTCGACTCGATGGTCTTCAAGAGCCTGCAGACCTACTCCGACGGCACGGTGGTGCGCTGGATCGACCCACCGGTGGCCAGCGGCGAGGAGCCGGAGCACCCGGCCCCGGTGCTCACCCTGGCCGCCGCAGCGGCGCCGGCGGGTTCGGCCCCGCCGACCGCTGCCGTCGCATCACCCGACGACAATGACGACGACGACGGCAACGGGCTCGCGGTCGGCCTCGGTGTGGCCGGTCTCGTCGCCGGTCTGGCCGGCCTGGTGCTGGGCGGGCTGGCGTTCGCGCGGACCCGCCGGGAGCCGACCGCGAAGGCCTGACCTCGACACGCCCGCTGGCCCGCCGGATCATCCGGCGGGCCAGCGCGCTTTCCGCAGTCGGTACCGACGGTGCCGTGGATATCCCCTGATCAGACGGTGTACGTCGGTAAGGTCGGCCGGGTATTTGGCTACGGAAGGGGACGGTGCGGATGCGGTTCGTGCGGGTGATTGCCGGAGTGCTGCTGTTGGTCGTGGGGATTCCGGCGCTGTTCGCCGGGGGCGGGCTGTGGTTGGTGTCCCGACACGCCGACCCTGGTGGCGTCTTCGCCGCCCGCTTCGAGACGGTCCGCACGCCCGGTCACGCGGTCGTGGTCACCGATCTCGACCGGTTGCTGCGGCAGGAGGCACCCTTCGCGCGTACCGCCCAGACCCGGCTGCGACTGGACGCCCGCACCGCGGACGGCCCGGCCTTCGTCGGCTTGGCGCCGACCGCCGAGGTGCGCGGCTGGCTGGACGCGGTGCCGCACGCCGCCGTCCGCCGGGTGGCGCTGGCCCGGGGTCCGCTGCCGGTCCGACTGGATCCGGCCGGACCGGCCGTCGAGCCTCCGGCCGCCGCCGGGCCGGTCACGCCGCTGGGCCGGCCCTTCTGGGTACGCGAGGGGATCGGCTCGCTGGAGTGGAGTGCGGACGACCTGGCCAGCGAACCGATGAGCCTGGTGGTGATGCGCCCCGACGGCGCTGCCGACCTGGCCCTGGACCTGCGCGCCGAGTTGCGGGCGGGATGGACCACTCCGGCCGCCTGGGCTCTGCTGACCGTCGGCGTCCTGCTGGTGGTGGGTGCGGTACTGCTCCTGCTGCGACCGCTGCGCCCGCGCGAGGTGATCTTCGTGGTCGAACCGGATCAGGTGCCGGTGCTCGCCGGCCGGCTCGGGGTCACCTCGCTGAGCGGTCTGGGCTCCCGGGAACCCGACCCGGCCCCGCCGATACCGGCACGACAACTCACCCCGGTCGGTGCGGGAGCGCGGGAGCGGCCCCGGTCGGCGATCGGCGCGGAACCGGCGCGCCCCACCACCCTCGCCGACCTGGACGAGCCGGCCCGACTGCCCCGCCCACCGGAGGTGACCCTGAGTCTGGCGTGGCCGCCGGCCAGTGCGGACGAGGCCACGGCCCGACCGGTGCCGGCGCGACCGGGTGACTGCCCGGCCGGTGGCGGCTCGCCCGGTGGCCGTCCCACAGGGTGACGGACCGGCCGGCGGCGGTCCCATCGGTCGCGGCGCGGCCGGCAGCGGTCTCACCGGTCGCGGCGCGGCCGGCAGCGGTCTCACCGGTCGCGGCGCGGCCGGCAGCGGTCTCACCGGTCGCGGCGCGGCCGGCAGCGGGCGAAACGGCGAGTGGCCCTCCGCGCTGCCGACGCGGAGGGCCACTCTCACCGGGGGATCGGTGCTACCCGAGCGACGCTTGAGGTAGATGAGGACAGGTTAGCGCCGATAGCGGCTACTGGGGATGTCTGTCCATTTGGTGCGATTTTTCCTCAGGGTGCGGTTGGTCGACGGGGCGGCGGCGAACCGAGCGCACCGGCAGGGTCGCCATCAGCAGCAGACTGAGCAGCACGTAGGTGTTCTGCAGGACGAAGTCCACCGGGCCATGGGTACGCACGGGTTCCGTGCCCCAGTCCTGGAACGTCACCACGCCATAGATGATCAGGGCGGCGGTGCCCAGTGCGAGCCCGCCCAGCCACCGGCGCCGGCGTGCCTCGTCCGGGCGGTCGGCACTCAACGCCGCGTCCGCGAGCAGCACCACCGCCGGCACGAACCAGTAGATGTGGTGGGTCCAGGTGATCGGGCTGACCAGCGAACCCACCAGCCCGGTCAACGTCAGGCCCGTCAACAGGTCGCCGGCCCGCGCTGCGCGGGCGGCCCGCCACAGGCCGTAGGCGGCGACCACGGCGACCAGCAGCAGCCAGAGCAGCCGGTCCGGCTTCTCCGGTGCGGTGAATCTGCTGAGCAGGCCGAACAGGGACTGGTTGCCGACGTAGTCGGTGCGTCCCACCCGGTCGTTGTCCCACAGCTCCTGGGTCCAGAACCGCCAGGAATCGTCAGGAGCGATCGCCGCCGCGAGCAGGGTCGCCGCCGCAGCGGTCGCGCTGGCCACCGCAGCGGCCCGCCACCGTCGGGTGGCCAGCAGGTACACGATGAAGATGCCGGGGAAGAGCTTGAGTGCCGTCGCCAGCCCGACGCCGACCCCGGCCCAGCGCCGCGCCTGCGGTACGGCGAACAGCAGGTCGGCCAGGATCAGCACGACCAGCAGCATGTTGATCTGTCCGAAGGTGATCGTCTCGCGGGTGCTCTCCACCGCCAGCACCAGCAGCACGGCGGCCGTCAGGGTGAACACCCGTGGCAGGTCGTGCCGGTCGATGACCGGCGTCACCAGCCATCGGGTGGTCAGCACCACGGCCAGCACGGTGAGCACCGTGAAGATCGTCACGGTGGCGCCGAGCTTCAGTAGCCCGAAGGGCCACAGCAGCAGCGCGCTGAAGGGCGGGTAGGTGAAGTACAGCTCGCCCTGCACGCGATCGGGTTGCACGTAGTCGTAGAGCGGGTGGCCGACGCGCCACCAGTCGACCGCCGACATGTAGATCTTGAGGTCGAGGAATTTGTGGTTCAGACCCGGCAGGTAGAGCGCTGGCAGCACGGCGATGAGGGCCACCACCGTGACCAGGCGACGGACCGTACGGCCGCCGGGATCGTCGTCCGTGACGGCGGGCGGTGCTACGGGTTCTGCTGGCACCCCGAAACCCTAGCGGGCCGGTGCGCCGAGAGCGCGCAGCCGCAGGGCGTGGGCTGCGCGTAGGCTGTCCCGGTGGCTGATCTTCTTGTCTGGATCGACTGTGAGATGACTGGGTTGGACCTCGGCAGGGACAAACTGATCGAGGTAGCGGCACTGGTCACCGATCCCGACCTCAACGTGCTGGGTGACGGCGTCGATGTGGTCATCCACGCCGACGAGGCGGCGCTGGAGGGGATGCCGGAGATCGTCCAGACGATGCACGCCAAGTCCGGCCTCACCGAGGAGGTCCGCCGTTCGGCGGTCACCCTCGCCGAGGCCGAGGACCAGGTCCTGGATTACGTCCGCACCTTCGTCAAGGAACCGCGTACGGCGCCGCTGTGTGGCAACTCGATCGCCACCGACCGGGGCTTCATCGCCCGGGACATGCCCCGCCTCGACGCGCACCTGCACTACCGGATGATCGACGTGTCGTCGATCAAGGAACTCTGCCGGCGCTGGTACCCGCGGGTGTACTTCGGGCAGCCGCAGAAGGGTCTCGCGCACCGGGCGCTGGCCGACGTCCGGGAGAGCATCCGGGAGTTGGAGTACTACCGGCGCACGCTCTTCGTCCCGCTGCCCGGCCCGGATGTCGAGACCGCCAAGGCCATCGCCGCCGAACTCTGACCCGCGGCAGCCTCGTGCCCGGGGGAGCAGGGAACCCGCTGGACGAGGCGCGCTGCGATGTGGCTATTATTGGTCCGCACCCCGCCCGGAGCGATCAACCGGGCGACGGCGGCATGGTGGCTGTAGCTCAGTTGGCAGAGCACCGGGTTGTGGTCCCGGTTGTCGTGGGTTCAATTCCCATCAGTCACCCAGCTGGTTTTACTGCTCAGGCCCCCTCCTCGGAGGGGGCCTGAGTCGTTGTGTGCCCGGCCGGCCGCTCGATCACGCTCGGCGGGGGCGAGATCGGGGCCCCACGCGGAAGCCCCCTCCGAGGAGGGGGCTTCCGTCGGCTGGCTCAGGCGGTCGGCGTGGGAGACGGGGTGACCGCCCCGTCCGGGGTCGGGGTGGTGTCCGGGTCGGCGGGAGGCTCGTACGGGAGGGCGCTGCCCTTGACGTACTCGTCCCAGCTCATGTTCCAGTCGGTCCAGCCGTTGCCGTTCTGCAGCTTGCGCTCGGTGCCCTTGACCGTGATCGGGTCGCCGATCTGGGTGTTCTTGAACAGCCAGTCGCCATTGGCCATCGACACGTTCACGCAGCCGTGCGAGACGTTCACGCTGCCCTGCTGACCCTCGGACCAGGGTGCCGCGTGGATGAACTCTCCGCCCCAGGTCAGACGCTGCGCGAAGTCAATCTTGGTGCGGTAGCCGTCCTCCGGGCCCAGCTCCTCGAACGTGTCGAAGACCGTCTTGCGCAGCTTCTCGATCACGACCATGGTGCCGCTGGAGGACGGGGTGCTCTTCTTGCCCAGGCTGACCGGAATGGTCTTGATCACAGAGCCGTTGCGGGTCACCGTCATCCGCTTGGTCTTGTTGTCCACCGTCATGACCACCGACGCGCCGATCTTGATGTCCACCGAGAGGTCGGCCCGGCCGTACCAACCCTCGCCCATCGGCAGGCCGCCGGCCTGGACGCGGTAGGAGACCTTGCTGTCCGGCTTCCAGAACTCCTTCGGTCGGTAGCGGATCTCGGTGGGGCTGACCCAGTGCCAGATCCCCTCCTGCGCCGGCGTCGAGGTGACCGTCATCCGGCGCTGCACGTCGTCGCGGTAGTCCTCCGGGATGCCCCGGCTGAACTTCACGATCAGCGGCATGCCGACGCCGACCACCTGGTTGTCACCGAGGAAGCTGCTCACCCGTACCTGATTGCCCGGCTTGGCCATGGTGGTGAAGGTGCTGGTCGCGGTGGCCGGACGCCCGTCGTCGCCGGTGGCGGTGACGGTCGCCGTGTAGCTGGTGCCGTAGTCGAGCGCGCCGGCCGGCAGCCACGACTTGCCGTCCTTGGCGAGGGCGCCCTCGACCGGCTTGCCGGCCGCGTCCTTCAGCTCGACGGCGGTCTCCACGGCGTCCTTCGTGGTGAAGGTGATGCCGGTGGACGCCGGGACGTCCTTGGCGTCGGCCGCCGGCTCGCTGATCGTCGCCGCCGCCTTCGGTGCCGGATTCTCCCCGCCGCCGTGCCACGAGGACGGCTTGCCGCCGTCGCCGTCGGTGCAGGCCGAGGTGAAGGCCAGCGCCACGGCGAGAAGCCCCGCCGCGAACACACGGCGTCGCCCACCGGGCCTGATCAGCTGGTGCTGGCTAGCTCGCATGATTCCCTCACAGTCGTGGTCGCTGCCCCATCGTCTCCTACTGACGCGCCAGAGCCGGCCCCGGTTGCCGAGGGTGAACCGAAACACGCCGCCAATTGTGCCCGAATTCTGCTACTATCCGGCGTTTCGTGAGCCTGGCTCATCTCGGTACCGGGACTGCGGGGGCCGCGGCGCCGTCGATGCGCGATGGGAGTGCAAGGGTACGCGCCGGCCCGGCCAACGGCAGGGCCGGCGCGATGAGGCGGGACGGCTCAGACCGCCGGCCCCGACCCGCCCGGGGGCACCGGCAACGCGCTGCCCTTGATGAACTCCGACCAGCTCAGGCTCCACGCCGTCCAGCCGTTGCCGGCGGCGATCCTGCGCTCGGTGCCCTTGATCGTGATCGGGTCACCGATCCGGGTCTTGTCGAACAACCACCTGGCGTTCGCCATCGACACGTTCACGCAGCCGTGCGAGACGTTCTGCCGCCCCTGCACGTGCTCCGACCAGGGCGCGGCGTGGATGTACTCGCCACCCCAGGTCAGCCGCTGGGCGAACTGGATGTCGGTGACGTAGCGGTTGGCCGGGTCCGGGTCGTCGCGGGTGTCGAAGACCGTGGCTTCCTTCTTCTCCATCACGACCATCGTGCCGCTCGACGACGGTGTGCTCTTCTTGCCCAGGCTCACCGGAATGGTGCGGATCAGCGCGCCATTCTCGTGCACCGTCATCCTCTTGTTGGCGTTGTCGACCTTCATCTCGAACGCCCGGCCGATCTTCGCGGTGGCCTTACGGTCGATGTCGCCGTACCTGCCGTTGCTCAGCGGCACCCCGGCCAGAGCGATCCGCACGCTGATGGTGGTGCCCGGCTTCCAGTACTCCGGGGCCCGGTAGTAAGCCTGGGTGCCGTTGTCGACCCAGTGCCACGCGCCCGGCTGCGGCGGGTCGGTCCGGACGAACATCCGCTTCTGCACCGCCGCCCGGTCCTTCTTCGGAATGCCCGGGTGGAACTCGGTGACCACCGGCATGGCCACCCCGTAGCTCTTGTCGTCGAAGAGGTACAGGCCCGACCCGATGGTCGACTTCGGCTTGGCCATCGTGGTGAAGCTGCTGGTGCCCTGGCTGCTCGTGCCGTCGGACCCGCTCGCCGTCACCGTGGCCGTGTAGCGGGTGCCGTACTTCAGTGGGGCGGACGGCACCCAGGAGGAGCCGTCGGTGCGCAACTTGCCCTCCACCGAACCCCCGCCGTCCGCCGTCAGGGTGACCGCGGACACCTTCCCGCCGTCCGGGAGCTTCGCGCTGATCTCCGTGCTCACCGGCCTGTTCTTCGCGCCGTTGGCCGGGCTCAGCGTGAGCGCCGGCCCGCTCGGAGTGCTTGGCGTCGACGGCGCGGCTGAGTCAGGGGAGGCGCTGACGTCCGACGACGCCCCGCCCACGAATTCCGGATTCTTCTCGTCGCCGCCGCACCCGGTCAGTGCCAGCGACGCCACCAGAGTCAGGGCGCCCACCACCGCCCCGGCTCGCGTGAACCGTGCCATGCCCACCTCTGTTCTCGCGTACCTGGCGGACATCGTGCCGCATCACCGCCGCAACCCACCCGCCGATCTTGGCGGCGGTGGTTGGTTTGGGGTTTTTGCCGGCAAAGCTCGACCGAAGGGGGGACCCGGGTAACCGAATTGGAGCCGGCTCGGGAGGGGTGCTAATGTTCTCTCCGTTGCCGACGAGCGCCGCTAGCTCAACTGGCAGAGCAGCGGACTCTTAATCCGCGGGTTCGGGGTTCGAGTCCCTGGCGGCGCACCAACGATCAAGGCCCTGACCTGGTGGTTCACACCGGGCCGGGGCCTTTTTCGCGTACGCGAGCGGTGGGTGGTCGCTCGGTGGGTGCTCGGGAGCCGTTGGACTGGTTCGTGTCCGGTGGGATTCGATGGCGCGTACGCGGACGTCGGCGGCCGGGCTCGGCGTCGTTCGCCGGGTATCGATGATTCCGGCCCGGTCATAGGATGCGCGCGTGCAACCGATCGAGAGGGAAGAATTCGCTGCCGGTGTCCGGTGGTGGCAGACGAAGACGCGCTGGCGAGACGACTTTCACAACAGCGCCTATGCGGAATTGGCCGCCCGGAACCCGGATGGGGAGTTTCTGGACGACTGGTGGCCGGATTTCCTTCGACGGCTGACCAGGTGGGGGGCGTTGCGACCGCTCTCCCGGGTCGACGTGACCGGCCTACTGGTCGCCAACCGAGACGACCTGGCCAGCGCCTGGCAGCAAGCGTGCGCGCCGGCGAAGGACATGGACATCACCGGCGTTACCTGGGAGCAAGTGCGGGCGTTTCCCGAGGTGGTCGCACGGCTCAAGCCGACGAAGTCTGGGTCTCCGGTGTTCTCGTCGAAGTTCTGCCACTTCCTGGCATCGGACCCTCCGGCGCCGCCCGCCTCCTGGTCGAGGTCGGCGACATCACCAGATTCCCGAA
The DNA here is from genome assembly GCF_044459545.1 of Micromonospora sp. NPDC050276. Classification (NCBI taxonomy): domain Bacteria; kingdom Bacillati; phylum Actinomycetota; class Actinomycetes; order Micromonosporales; family Micromonosporaceae; genus Micromonospora; species Micromonospora sp. NPDC050276. The sequence continues at coordinate 702,295 of NZ_JBITJA010000001.1, forward strand.
CCGGGCCCACTTCGCCTCCTGGAACGGCAC